>NZ_LT827010.1:8493444-9240166 GCF_900119315.1 Actinoplanes sp. SE50/110
ATGCACGCCTATCTGGTGCAGCACGGTTTCGGGGAGTTGCCGCCGCCGGTCGAGGAGGGTCTGTGCGAGTTGCTGGCGCATGCCTGGTTGAAGGGGGAGCCGGGTGCGCCGGCGGAGTGGGAACGCCGCCGGATCATGGACAACCCGGATCCGGTGTACGGCAATGGGTTCCGGGCTGCCCGGCAGGCCGCGCTGCGGGTCGGTGGGGTGAGCCGGATGCTGGCGCATGTCCGCCGTTATGGCGATCTGCCGTGAGGAAGTTGCCGTGATCGACGACCGTACTCTCGCGTCGGTTTTCTATCTGTTGGTCAATGTGTCGTATTCGATGGCCCCACCGCACACGAAATGACGGCGGCGCGGACGGGTCTGCCGCCGGTGGATCTGACGGCGCGGCTGGGTCTGGTCCGGGCGGTGGCCGCGGCGTACACGATGAAGCATGCCCAGAATGTCGTGGTCGGCGACATCTCCGGGCGCAACGTCCTCTACGACACGGATCCGCGGCACTGGTGGTCGATGTGGACAGTGTCCGGGTGATGGGCAGTCGCGCGGTTTCGGCAGGCAGCCGCACACACCGGACTGGCAGCCGCCGGAGGCCTTGGCGGCGAGCGAGGAACTGGCCCGGCTGAATCCGGCCGACGACGATGCGCGGCAGCTGACGACGAGCGGGACCAGGTCGTCGGCGCCGGTGTGCAGCTCGACGCTCCAGCGGACCGCCGCGGTCAGCTCGACGCCGCCGGTGAGCTGCGTGGACAGGTGCGCCAGGAGCAGGTCGGCGGTGGCCCGAGCTTTGCGGGCAGGCTGGTCGAGACGTCGCACAGCACGTACAGCGGCTGGATCGTCATCGGCGCCTCCGGGCACCGAGACTAGCCTGACCCGTCCTGTTGGGAGGGTTGTCCACAGGCGGGAAATTGCCTGGCCGGCCCGATCGCGGCGCCCCTAGGCTGGCCGCATGACTGATACGGGAACGGGCCGCCCGGGCCTACCCGAGCGGCCGTCGCTGGACGGGCTCGAGGACCGCTGGGCGCCGCGCTGGCAGGAGGAGGGTACTTACACGTTCGACCGGTCGAGGGAGCGGTCGGACGTGTTCGCCATCGACACCCCTCCGCCGACCGTATCGGGTGCGTTGCACGTCGGGCACGTCTTCTCGTTCACCCACACCGACACGGTCGCGCGGTTCCAGCGGATGCGCGGCAAGACGGTCTTCTATCCGATGGGCTGGGACGACAACGGCCTGCCCACCGAGCGGCGGGTCCAGCACCGCTACGGGGTCCGCTGCGATCCGGCGCTGCCCTACGACCCGGCCTGGCAGCCGCCGGAGGCTCCGGCCGACCCGCCGGTCGCGATCTCCCGGCGCAACTTCGTCGAGTTGTGCTCGCGGATGACCGCTGCCGACGAGCAGGCCTACGAGGCGATCTGGCGGCGGCTCGGCCTCTCCGTCGACTGGGGACTGACGTATACGACGATCGGCGACCGGGCGCGCGCCGTCTCGCAGCGAGCCTTCCTGGCTGCCCTGGCCCGCGGTCAGGCCTATGCGGCGCAGGCTCCGACGCTGTGGGACGCCGGTTTCCAGACCGCGGTCGCCCAGGCCGAGCTGGAGGATCGGGAGCGACCCGGCGCCTTCCACACGCTGCGCTTCGCTGGGCCGGACGGGCCGATCGAGGTCGACACGACCCGGCCGGAGCTGCTGCCGGCCTGCGTCGCGCTCGTCCATCACCCCGGTGACCAGCGGTTCGCCCACCTGACCGCGGCCCGGTCGCCGCTGTTCGGGGTCGAGGTCCCGGTCCTGGCGCATCCGCTGGCCGAGCCGGAGCGGGGCACCGGGATCGCGATGATCTGCACGTTCGGCGACCTGACCGACGTCACCTGGTGGCGCGATCTGGGCCTGGGCACCCGGGTCGTCGTCGGCCGGGACGGGCGGTTCCTGCGCGATGCGCCGTCCGGTGTCCCGGCCGGGGTGTACGCCGCGCTGGCCGGGCGGACCGTGGAGGCGGCCCGGCGGGAAACGGTCCGGTTGCTGCGCGCGTCGGGTGATCTGCTCGGTGAGCCGCGGCCGATCACGCATCCGGTCAAGTTCTACGAGCGAGGCGACCGGCCGCTGGAGATCGTCACCAGCCGGCAGTGGTTCCTGCGCAACGGCGGGCGCGACCCGCTGCTGCGCGAGCGGATGCTGGCCCGGGGCCGGGAGTTGCGCTGGGTTCCGGAGCACATGCGCCACCGGTATGAGCACTGGGTGACCGGGCTGACCGGGGACTGGCTGATCAGCCGGCAGCGGTTCTTCGGCGTCCCGTTCCCGCTCTGGTACCGGCTCGACGACGCTGGCGAGCCGGACTACGACCAGCTTCTCATACCGGACGATTCGGCACTGCCGGTCGACCCGACTTCGGACTGTCCGCCCGGATTCGACGAGTCGGCGCGGGGCCGGCCGGGCGGCTTCACCGCGGATCCGGACGTGATGGACACCTGGGCGACGTCGTCGCTCACCCCGCAGATCGCCGGCGGCTGGAGCGTCGACGACGACCTGTACTCCCGGGTCTTCCCGATGGACCTGCGACCACAGGGCCAGGAGATCATCCGGACATGGCTGTTCGGCACGGTGCTGCGCGCCGAGCAGCAGGACGGCGTGCTGCCCTGGCACACCGCGGTCCTGTCCGGCTGGGTCCTCGACCCCGACCACAAGAAGATGTCCAGTTCCCGGGGCCGGGCGGTGCCGGCCGGGCCGCCGCTGGCGGAGTTCGGCGCGGACGCGATGCGCTACTGGGCGGCCAGCGGCCGGCCCGGGGCGGACATCGCCTACGAGCCGGGCCAGCTGCGGATCGGCCGGCGGCTGGCGACCAAGCTGCTCAACGCGTCGAAATTCGCGCTCCGCCTGGGCGCGTCCGACGCGCTGCGGCAGCCGGTCACCGAGCCGCTCGACCGGGCGATGCTGGGCCGGCTGGCCGAGGTGGTCATCGCGGCCACCGAGGCGTTCGACCGGTTCCAGCACTCGGAGGCGCTGCAGGCGGTCGAGACGTTCTTCTGGACGTTCTGCGACGACTACATCGAGCTGGTCAAGAGCCGGGCGTACGGGTCCGGCCCGGCCGCCGGCTCGGCGCACGCCGCGCTGGCCACCGGGCTGTCCGTCCAACTCCGGCTGTTCGCCCCGTTCCTGCCGTATGTGACGGAGGAGGTCTGGTCGTGGTGGCGTTACGGATCGGTCCACCGATCGACCTGGCCCACCCGGTATGAGCTGACCCGGGTCGCGCCGGACAGCGAGCCGGCCCTGCTCGACCTGGCCGGCGACGCGCTGCGGCAGGTCCGCAAGGCGAAATCGGACCGCCGGCTGTCGATGCGGGCCGACGTGCCGCTGGCCGAGGCGCTCGGCCCGGCCGCCCTGCTCGATCGGCTGGAGCTGATCGGCGGGGACGTCCGGGCCGCCGGGCGGATCGCCAAGCTCGACCTGCTCCGGGACCGGACCCCGGAGCTGGTCATCGCCTGCGCCTTCTGAAAGCGCCGTCCACCAGCGGAGGGAGTCAGAGAGTGATCACGGTTCCGGTGTGGCGGGCCCGCTCGGCGGCCCACACGACGCGGTGGCTGTCCAGGCTGGCGGCCGCACCGGAGCCGAGATACGACTCGTCGCGGGTCCGCACCGCGGTCAGGAACGCCGCGACCAGGCCGGCGTCGCCGCCACCGTGGCCACCGGCCGCGGTGCCGCCGGCGCCGGCCGGCACCGGGATCACCCGCTCGCTGCCGTCCCGGAAATCGGTGAGGGTCAGCGTCCGCCCGTCCCCTTCGAGGCTGCCGTGACTGCCGAAGATCCGCGTTCGCCGGTAACCGTCGGACGGCGAGAAAGCGGTCATGGTCAGCGTCGCGGTCGCTCCGCCGGCGAACTCGAAGTTCACCACCTGGTGGTCCACCACGTCGTTGTCGCAGCGGTACACGCAGCGTCCGTACGGTCCGGTGCGCAGCGCGTGCAGCACCCCGGCCTCGGTGGCGTCCGAGGTCACCGGCCCCAGCGGCCACCGCTCGGTCTTCGGGTCGCCGAGGCAGCCGAGATAGAGGCGCTTCGCCGAGTATGGGCATTCCCGCTCCACCGCGCAGTCCACACACCGGTCCGCGGCCCCGGCCGGCTGACGGTCCGGCCGGAAATGGGCGAGCCCACCGAACGACGACACCCGGGCCACGCCGTCCCCGACCACGTGCATGATCCAGTCCACGTCGTGGCAGGCCTTGGTCAGCAGCATCGGCCCGGAACCCGCCTCGGAACGCCAGTTGCCCCGCACATAGGCGTGCGCCTGGTGCCACCAGCCGACCGGCTCCAGGTGCTGCACGTTGATCACGTCGCCGAGCGCGCCGTCGCGGATCAGCTCGCGGATCATCGCGGTGTACGGGGTGTACCGCAGCACGTGGCACACCCCGAAGATCCGCCCACTGGCCAGCGCCGCGTCGGCGATCCGCCGGGCGCTCGCCTCGGAGGGCGCCATCGGCTTCTCCAGCAGCACGTCGTAACCGTGCCCGAGCAGCGCCACCGCCGGCGCCTCGTGCAACCGGTCCTGGGTCGCCACGATCACCGCGTCGGCCACCCGCGGCCCGGCCAGCAGGCCCGTCCAGTCCCGGTGGACCCGGTCCGCCGGCAGGCCGAACTCCGCCGCGAAACGTTCCCGCCGCTCGTCGTCGGGCTCGGCGACCGCCACCACCCGGGCCCGGCCGCTGTCCGCGGCCACCCGCGCGTACATGCCGCCGCGGCTGCCGGCGCCCACCACCGCGACGCTGACCGACTCCGTCATTCGCCCTCCCCGTTCGCCATCGGTAACGGCGGGCCCGCCCGGCCGGCGGCAAAAGCCGCGATCCCGGGAGCGGAACCCGTGGTCCGGTCCACCATAGGAAGCATGCCGATCGCACCGGAGCAGGTCGAGGCCCCGGCCGAGGACGCCGTGTTGTTCCGGTCGTCGCCGGCCCGCACGTTCCTCGCGGTGTTCGCCGTGCTCATGCTGTCGTACCTGGTGGTCTCCCCGATCGTGGGGCGGATCGCGCGGGGCGGCGGTGATCCCTGGTGGGTCACCACGCTGCAGGCGGTAGTCGTCGGCGCGGCGGTCGCCGGGTTCTATGCATTGTCAGCGCGCTCGGCGCTGACCACCTGGGTGCGGGTCTCGGCCGGCGGGCTGGAACTCGCCGCGCAGGGCAGCGATCCGGTGCTGCTCGCCTGGGAGGACATCGCCGCGGTGACGGTGCGCCGCAGCGGCCTGCGAACCGTGCTGGAGGTGACCCCGGTCGACATGGACGCGGTGCACCCGGTGCAGGGCTCGGGGGCGGGCTGGCCGCAGCAGACGGTGACCGCGCGCGGCCCGGCGTTCGCCGCCGACCTCACCCAGATCTGGCCGAGTCCGCGGGCGCTGCGCCACGAGCTCACCCGCCGCCTGCACCCTTACCCCCGGCCGGCCCCGCTCCACCCCGAACAACCCTGGTAGCAGCCCGCTAAACGCCGGCGGTCCGGTCGCGGTCCTCCCGCTGCCGGACCGCGATGGCGCCGGTACGCCGACAGCACGCCGGCCGCTCCTGCGGAACTCGCCGCCGAGCCTCGTCAGCCTGCCGCACGCACCGATCAGCGGCCCCGTCGATCCCCGGACCGGCCGCCGCACTCCGCGATCAGCGCCCCGTCGATCCCCGGACCGGCTGTCGCACTCAGCGATCAGCGCCGCGCCCGGGCGGGCCGCCGCGTCGGTGGGGTCAGAAGTCGCCGCCGCCGCCGAAATCGCCGCCGCCGAAGTCACCGCCGCCCCAGTCGCCGCCGCCGAAGTCACCGCCGATGTCGTTGCCGCCCAGGTCGCCGAGGCCGTTCGCGTCGCCGAAGTCGTTGCCCGCCAGCAGGCCGTCCTGATATCCGTCGGCGTACCCGACGTCGCCGAAGGACGGCGAGAACAGCGCGTCGAAGATCAGCATGCCGCCGAGCACCCCGGCGCCGGTGCCGAGCGCGGTCTTCCAGACCGGTGTCGAATACCAACCGGCCGGGACCGGACGGCCCTGCACCCGGCCACCCGGGTAGTAGTACGGGGTTTCCGGGCCCGGCTGCGGCCCCGCCCGGTAAGCGTGGCCCTGCACGCTGACCTCGCGCTCCTGGGTGAGCTGCCCGGTGCCCCGCGAGGCGGCCAGCGGCGGCAGGTCGGGGCCCGGGTCGAGGCCCATCGCGACGCGGGCGGCCCGCACATAGGCCAGACCCTCCAGCGCGGACTCGCGGGCCAGCTCGAACTGCCGCACCGAGGTGGCCTGCTGCAACTGGCCGCCGGCCGCGTTGTAGCGCTCGCCGGCGTCGGCCAGGGCCTGCCGCGCGGCCGGCTCGTCGGCGTGCAGGTTCATCATCTGGCCGCCGAGCCGCTCGTACCACCGCTGCGCGTCGGCACGGGCATCCGCGAGCTGGGTCTGCTGATTTCTTGCCCCGCCACGCTGGGTGGCGACGACGACCAGGGCGACGATCGCGACGATGGCCAGGATGAGCAACACGCCGTTCATGTTTTCCAAAGTACCCGCGGTGGTCTTGTCGTACCCTTCTGGCAATCTGCGGTGGTGACGTACTCGACGCTCGCTGTGATCCTGATCTGCCTCGCGGCGGGCGGCGCCCTGGGCTGGCTCGCCGCCCGGGCGCGGGCCGCCACCGACATCGCCCGGCTGGAGGCCACGGTCGCCGCTGCCCGCGATGGTGAGCAGCGGCTGGAACAGTCGATGCGGGCGCTGTCCTATGAGGCGACCGCCCAGTCGCAGGAGGCGGTGGCCCGCGCGGTCGCCCCGCTGCAGGACACGCTGCGACGCTACGAGCAGCGGGTCGCCGACCTGGAACGCGAGCGGGTCGACGCGTATGCCGAGCTCCGCGAGCAGGTGCGGGCGATGGGCGTGGTCTCCACCGAGCTGCGCGGCGAGACCCGGCAACTGGTCTCGGCGCTGCGCACCCCGCAGGTTCGCGGCCGCTGGGGCGAGCACCAGCTGCGCCGGATCGTCGAGGCGGCCGGCCTGCTGGAGCACTGCGACTTCGCCGAGCAGGTCACCGCCGAGACCGACCGTCAGGGGGTGCGGCCCGACCTGGTGGTCCGGCTGCACGGCGGCCGCACCGTGGTGGTCGACGCCAAGGCGCCGCTGGAGGGCTATCTGTCCGCCATGGAGGCCCGCGACGAACGTGACCGGGATCTCCACCTCGACCAGCACGCCCGGCATCTACGAGCGCATGTGGACGCCCTGTCGGCCAAGGAGTACTGGTCGGCCTTCCCCTCCACCCCGGACTTCGTGGTGCTGTTCGTCCCGGCCGACCCGTTCCTGGACGCCGCCCTGCAGCGCGACCCGGTCCTGATGGAGTATGCGTTCCGCCGCGACGTCGTGCTGGCCACGCCGGCCACGCTGATCGCGATGCTGCGCACCGTCGCGTTCTCCTGGCGGCAGGAGACGCTGACCGGCAACGCGGTCGCCGTGCACACGCTGGCCCGCGAGCTCTACGGCCGGCTGTCGACGCTGGGCGACCACGTGAGCCGCCTGGGCGTCTCCCTCAACGGGGCGGTCAGCGCGTACAACAAGGCAATCGGCTCTTTGGAGTCCAGAGTCCTGGTCAGCGCACGCAAGCTGGCCGAGATGGGGGTTTCCGACGAGGATCTGCCGCAGCCGCCCCAGATCGAGGTGGCCCCGCGGCAGCCCCAGGCCCCGGAGCTCAGCTGACCGCCGTGCTCCGGCCCGCGGAGCTCAGCTGACCGCAGCGTCGTGACCCGGAGCTCAGCTGACCGCCGTGCTCCGGCCCGCGGAGCTCAGCTGACCGCAGCGTCGCGACCCGGGCGCGGTCGACCGGCCGCGCCCGGTCGGGGATTCAGCCGGCGGCAGCGGCCCGGGCCGCCTCGGCGGCCTTCATGTCCTTGCGGAGCTCCTGCGGGAGGGAGAAGGTGAGCCGCTCCTCGGCCGTGGTGAACTCGGTGACCTCGCCGAAGCCACGCTCCGCGAGGTGCGCCAGCACCTCCATCACCAGCTCGTCCGGCACGCTGGCGCCGGAGGAGACACCGACCGTGGTGGCGCCGGCCAGCCACTCGTCCTGGATCTCGGCGGCGTAGTCGACGAGGTGACCGGCCCGGGCGCCGGCACCGAGGGCGACCTCGACCAGGCGGACCGAGTTCGACGAGTTGGTCGAGCCGACCACGATCACCACGTCGCACTCCGGCGCGATCTCCTTGATCACGTGCTGCCGGTTCGAGGTGGCGTAGCAGATGTCGTCGCTGGGCGGCGACTGCAGCAGCGGCAGCCGGGTCTTGAGCCGGGCCACCGTCTCCATCGTCTCGTCCACCGACAGCGTGGTCTGCGACAGCCAGACGACCTTGGCCGGGTCGCGGACGACGACGTTCGCCACGTCGTCGGGGCCGTCGACGAGCTGGATGTGCGCCGGGGCCTCGCCGGAGGTGCCGATGACCTCCTCGTGCCCCTCGTGACCGATCAGCAGGATGTCGTAGTCCTCGGCGGCGAACCGTTTCGCCTCGTGGTGCACCTTGGTGACCAGCGGGCAGGTCGCGTCGATCGCCTTGAGCCGGCGCTCGCGGGCCTGGTCGTGCACCTCGGGGGCGACGCCGTGCGCGGAGAACACCACGGTGGCGCCCTCGGGCACCTCGTAGTTCTCCTCGACGAAGATCGCGCCGCGGGCCTCCAGCGTGCTGACCACGTGCTTGTTGTGCACGATCTGCTTACGCACGTAGACCGGGGCGCCGTAGAGTTTCAGCGCCTCCTCGACGGTCTGCACGGCGCGGTCGACACCGGCGCAGTAACCACGCGGCTTGGCGAGCAACACCCGCTTACGAGCTTCAGTCACGCGGCAATGGTACGTGCCACCGTCCGGCCGCCACCCTCCTGCGATCAGGGCCACAACCCCGGCCGGAACGGCTGTTGATCCGTTTCGCCCCGTCCGTATGGTATCGGCCGGGATAATCGGATTCATGAGTGCCGAGCGGGACGACCGGTGGCCCGCGGTCTCCACGGTGCTGCGCGTGATGGCCGGCTGGTTCCTGTTCGGCGTCGGCCTGCTCGACCTGGTCAGCGGCACCGACGGCCCGGTGTACGTGGTGTTCCACGCGGTCGTCACCCTCGGCGGGATGATCCTGCTCGCCCTGCACCGGATCGCGCCGAGCCGGGCCGCCTGGCTGGTCGCGGCGCTCACCGTCCCGGCCGGCCTCGGGCCCGGGCTGATCCCGGTCACCACCCGGTGCTGCATGGCCGCCCATCCGCGGCGCCGCGGCTTCCCGTTCCCGTTCCTGGGCACCGGCGACGGGGTGCACACCGACCTGCGCTATCTCGGCGCCGACCTGGTCTTCTGGGGGTGCGCCGGGCTGGTCACGCTGACCCTGACCCGGTTCATCGAGAAACAGATCCCGGAGCGGCGTACGCCGGTGGACCTGACCGGATACGTGGGCCGGCACGCCGAGGCGCACGCGTACGTGGCGCAGCATCGCGCCGACGAGAATGTCGGTGGGCTGCCCTAGTCTGGCCGGGTGAGTGAAGCCCAGGCCGCCACCGCACCGGCGAAGAGCACCGCCGACGAGCCCTGGCCGGTCCGCGTCGTGACGCAGAAGATCAGCGCCTGGATCGCCAAGCTCGGCTGGGTCTGGGTCGACGGCCAGGTGGCGCAGATCAGCCGGCGGGCCGGCTCCGGCGTGGTCTTCCTGACCCTGCGCGACCCGGCCGCCGACCTGAGCCTCTCGGTGACCGTGCACCGCGACGTGCTGGAGACGGGCGCGCCCGACCTGTCCGAGGGCGCCCGGGTCACTCTGCACGCCAAGCCGGAGTTCTATCAGGCCCGCGGTTCGCTCAGCCTGCGCGCCGACGAGATCCGCCAGGTCGGCCTCGGCGAGCTGCTGGCCCGGCTGGAGCGGCTGAAAAAGCTGCTCGCCGCCGAGGGCCTGTTCGCCCGCGAGCGCAAGCGGCGGCTGCCGTTCCTGCCCGGCCGGATCGGCCTGATCACCGGGCAGAACACCGCCGCCGAGCGGGACGTGCTGACCAACGTGCACCGCCGCTGGCCGGGCGCCGACTTCCGGGTCGCCCACGTCGCCGTCCAGGGACCGAACGCGGTGCCCCAGATCATCAACGCGCTCAAGGTGCTCGACGACGACGAGACGGTCGACGTGATCGTGATCGCCCGTGGCGGCGGCAGCGTGGAGGACCTGCTGCCCTTCTCCGACGAGGCGCTGTGCCGGCAGGTGTTCGCCGCCCGCACCCCGGTGGTCAGCGCGATCGGCCACGAGACCGACACCCCGCTGCTGGACTACGTCGCCGACCTGCGCGCCTCCACCCCCACCGACGCCGCCAAGCGGATCGTGCCCGACCTGGCCGACGAGATCCGGCTGATCGACCACGCCCGCCAGCGGCTCGACCGGGCCGTGCTCACCCGCATCGACCGGGAGCGGCAACGGGTCGAGGCGCTGCGTTCCCGCCCGGTCCTGGCCCGCCCGGAAACACTGATCGACCAGCGCGCCGCCGAGGTGGTCGCGCTGCGTGACCGGGCCGGCCGCAGCCTGGAGCACCGGGTGCGCCGCGCCGACGACGAGCTGCGCCACACGCTGGCCCGGCTGCGCGCGCTGTCCCCGCTGGCCACCCTGCAGCGGGGCTACGCGATCGTGCAGCGCGGCGACGGCCACGTGCTGCGTGCGGCCGGCGAGGTGGACGAGGGCGACCCGGTCCGGGTCCGCCTGGCCGAGGGCGAGTTGACCGCAGTGGTGACCTCAGGAGAGAACGCATGAGCGACGACAATCTCAGCTACGAGCAGGCCCGCACCGAGTTGGCCGACGTGGTCACCCGCCTCGAGCAGGGCGGCGGCAGCCTGGAGGAGTCCCTCGCCCTCTGGGAGCGCGGCGAGAAACTGGCCGACATCTGCCAGCGCTGGCTGGACTCCGCCCGCACCCGCATCGACGCTGCCCGAGCCGCCCGCGACGCCGGCTGACCGGATCCGCCCGCGACGCCGGCTGACCGGATCCGCCGACGGCTACTTCAGGGAGTTGGCGAGGGCTTCCAGGTTGGGCTGTCCGGTCTTGCCGACGAGCAGCACGGTGCGGCCGGTATCGGAGAAGATCAGGGCCGTTTCGCCCGGGCGGCCGGTGTAGACCATCCAGGTGCGGGCGTCGGTGCGGTAGGCGCCGGCGCGCTTGCCGTCCTTGCCGACCTCGGCCGGGACGAGCGTGTCCGCGGGGGTGGTGCTCTCGATCAGCTGGACCGGGTTGTCGTCCGGGTCGACGTAGCCGATGCGCAGGATGGCGCCGCCCTTCTCATCCTTGAACGTCGCCGCGGTCACCCGCCAATCCTTGCCCAGGCCGGCCGGTTTCAGCACGGTGAAGTGCCTGGACGCGAGGTCGAACGACGAGGACGGGTCGACGGTGAGCGGCTTGTCGCCGTTGAGCACCACCCGGTAGAAGACCAGCAGCAGCACGATCGGGATCATCAGCACCGCCAGGGACAGCGCCATGTCGCGCGGCGCCCGCCCCTCCCGGCGGGTGAGCCGCGGCGACGCGCTCGCGGCCGGAGCCGCTGAGGACGTCGCCCCGGCCGGAACCGGCGCAGCCGACGACTCCGCGGCGACGCCCGACGCCGAGGACGCCGGCAACTCCGCAGAGCCCGACGACGCAGAAGCAGAGCCCGACGACGCGGAAGCAGAGCCTGGCGACACAGAAGCAGAGCCCGACGACGCGGAAGCGGAGCCCGACGGGGCGCAGGGGGCTGAGGGTCCGGGAGCGGACGGCGACGGGGCCCCGGCCGGCTCGGCGGCGGAGGTCGGGCCCGCGGCGGGCGAGGGCGCCGCAGCGGACGCCGGCGGCGATGTCACCGGGGTCGGGGGCGGCGTCGGAGCGGTCTCGGGGGCAGCGGGTTCCACGTGCTCATTGTTAACCATGTCGCTGAACCGGGACTTGGCACGTCCTCAGATGCCAGGATCAGTGGATCCACAGCCCCGCAACGACGCGAGGAGGCCGACATGCCTGCCCGGGTTCCCCAGGATCTCGACCGTAACATCGCCCTCGACCTGGTCCGTGTGACCGAGGCGGCCGCCATGGCCGCTGGTCGCTGGGTGGGACGCGGCGACAAGAACGGCGGTGACGGCGCTGCCGTCGACGCCATGCGCAAGCTCATCAACTCGATTCAGATGCAGGGCGTCGTCGTCATCGGCGAGGGGGAGAAGGACGAGGCCCCGATGCTCTACAACGGCGAGCGGGTGGGTGACGGCACCGGGCCGGAGGTGGACGTCGCGGTCGATCCGATCGACGGGACGACGCTGATGAGCAAGGGTATGCCGGGTTCGGTCTCGGTGCTCGCGGTGGCCGAGCGCGGGGCGATGTTCGATCCGAGCGCGGTGTTCTACATGGACAAGATCGCGGTCGGGCCGGACTGCGCCGACGTGATCGACATCAATGCCGGCACGGCGGAGAACCTGCGCCGGATCGCCCGGGCCAAACGGTCCAGCGTCTCCGATGTGACGGTCTGCATCCTCGATCGGCCGCGGCACGCCCGGCTGGTCGAGGAGGTGCGGCAGGCCGGGGCGACGATCAAGTTCATCTCGGACGGCGACATCGCCGGGGCCATCTCGGCGGCCCGCGCCGAGTCCGACGTCGACGTGCTGATGGGTATCGGTGGCACCCCGGAGGGGATCACCGCGGCCTGCGCGATCAAATGTCTGGGCGGCATGATCCAGGCGAAGTTGTGGCCGCGGGACGACGCCGAGCGGCAGAAGGCGGTCGACGGCGGCCACGACCTGGACCGGGTGCTGACCACCGACGATCTGGTGACCGGCGACAACTGTTTCTTCGTGGCGACCGGGGTCACCTCGGGCGATCTGCTCAAGGGGGTGCGGTATCGCTCCGGCGGCGCGCACACCCAGTCGATCGTGATGCGGTCCAAGAGCGGCACGATCCGGGTGATCGACTCGTATCACCGGCTGGAGAAGCTGGCCCTCTACTCCGCGGTCGACTTCGACGGCCACCTGCCGACCGTCCCGATCGGCGAGGAGCCGATCATCTGACCCGCACGCCGGCCCGGGCATCCCCCGGGCCGGCACGGGAAAGACCCACTCACCGTCGCCCGTCCCCAGTCGGCACGGAAGGGCCACTCACCTCGCCCGCCCCGGCCGGCACGGGAAAGACCCTCACCGTCGCCGGAACAGGACGGCGGCCACGAGCCCGCCGATCAGCCCGAGCAGGTGCCCCTGCCAGGAGACCGCCCGATCGGTCGGCAGGATGTTGTAGACCTGGTACCAGTACAGGAGCCCGACGAACGCGGCCACCGCGAGGTTCCACCAGCTGCGTTCGAACAGGCCGCGGCCGAGCAGCAGCCCGAGATACCCGAAGATCACCCCGCTGGCCCCGACCACGACCGTCGACGGGTCGCCGACGAACCAGACGCCGATCCCGCTGATCAGCATGATCACCAGGGTCGACCAGAGGAAGCGGCGACCGCCGCCGGCCATCGCGAACGTGCCGACCAGGATCAGCGGCACCGCGTTGCCGTAGAGGTGGTCCCACCCGCTGTGCAGGAACGGGCTGAACAGCACCCCGTCCAGGCCGTCGAGGTGGTGCGGGATGATGCCGCCGGCCATGTCCAGGGTGCCCTGGCCGAGCGCCACGTCGAGCGCCTCGATCAGGAACAGGCCGGGGATGACCGCGCACATGGTCAGGAAGGCGCGTCCGAGGGACGCGTAGAAGGCTTCGGTGCCGAATTTCGCGGGCGCGTCGACACGCGTCGGGGTCACGCCGTAGCTCATGGCTGAAATGGTGGCAGGCCCGCGCACGCCGGGCCACTCAGGAAAGTTTGCGGGTGGCCGCCAGGATCGCCGCCCGGAACTTGGAGATCTGCGTGTACACCCCGGGGTAGGCGTCGCGCGCACACCCCAGCCCCCAGCTGACGATGCCCACCTGCGCCCACTGCCCGTCCGCCCCGCGCCGCACCATCGGTCCCCCGGAGTCGCCTTGGCAGGTGTCCACCCCGTGCCGTCCGGCGCAGATCGAGTCGCTCTGGACCAGGGTCACCTTCGCCACCGCGTACGCCTTGGCGCAGGTCGCGTCCGGGATGGTCGGCACCGTCGCGTAGTGCAGCCGGCGTTCCTGCCGCAGGGAGCCCTCCCTGGTCTGTCCCCACCCCATCACGGTGACGTCGCCGGTGTCCCCGGTGGCGTCCGGCACCAGGGGCAGGGCGGGCAGGTCGAGCACCCGGTCGAGTTTGACCACGGCCCAGTCGTTGCCGCGGGTCTCGGTGGTGAAGGCGGGGGCCCGGACCACTTCGACGGAGTGGGCGACGACCGCGTTGCGGGCCTTGAGGTCGGCCACCCCGGCGGTGACCACGATCCGCTTGTCGGGTCCGGTCGGGCCGACGCAGTGCCCGGCGGTGAGTACCACCCGGGGTGCGGTCAGTGCCCCGCCGCAGCCCATCGACAGTCGGACCACCCACGGGAACTCGCCGGTCTTGGCCACGTTGCCGCCGACCACTTCGAGGATGGGCCGTCCGCCGGCGCCGGCCTGGGCGGGCACGTCACCGGCGGCGAGCACCGTGACCACGATCGCCAGGAACGAAGCGACATTTCGGACCATACGGACATTTGATCACAGCAGAACGGGGCCGTACGGCTAGCCGCGCGGCCCCGTCATGTGACGGTTCAGTACCAGCCGACTTCCTGCGAGTGGCCCCACGCGCCGCAGGGCGAGGAGTAACGGCCCTCGATGTAGTCGAGGCCCCACTTGATCTGCGTGGCCGGGTTGGACTCCCAGTCGGCGCCGAACTTGGCCATCTTCCTGCCGGGCAGCGCCTGCGGAATGCCGTACGCCTGCGAGCTTTTGTTGAGGGCGCTGTAGTTCCACCCGCTCTCGCGCTTCCAGAGCTTGTCGAGACACGGGAACTGGTCGATCTTGAAGCCGGCGTCCAGCATCAGCGCGCAGCCGATCTGGCGGCTGCCGGAGAAGTCGTTGCACGAGGACGGGATGTGGCCGGCGTAGGGCACCGCGCCCCCGGAGGCTGCCTTCTTGGCGTCGGCGGCCTTCTTGGTGGCCGCCGCGTCGGCGATCACCTTGACCTCCAGCTTGCGCGCGTTCGCCGCGGCCTGCCGGGCCTCGCCGGCCGCCTTCTCGGCGGCGGCGTCCTCGGCCGTCCGGCGGTAGGCGCGGGCCGCGGCGTGGTCCGCCTCACGCTGCTTGAGCAGCGCGATCTCCTCCGCGTTCGCCTGGGCCACGAGAGTCGCCTGGCTGCTCTGCTGCTGGTCGTCCTGGCCGTGTCCGAGGTAGAGACCGCCGCCGAGACCCGCGGCGAGCAGACCGACAGACAGCGCACGAACTCCGAGCCGGCTCCAGAGCCGATTCACGAAGATTCCCTTCGTCGGGGGCAATGACGCGGCACGGCCCCGTCAGTGACAGAGCGTCATGCCGCGAGCACCCGCAACCCCGCTGGGCTGCCACCTCGCACCCGCGAGGTCGATCTTCGACGTCGTTACGAGTCGATGGTGCTCGCCAGACACCATGGCGCAGCGTGAGGGCGTTGTGAAATGCCGACGCGGATCTGTGACTTTAGTCACTCCAATTTTCCCTACAATCGGGACAAAGGATCCGCGTCGGCATTCCCCGAGAAGGCTTACAACGGGATGTCCTCCAACAGGTCGGTGACCACTTCGGCGATCGGGGACCGCTCCGAACGGGTGAGGGTGACGTGGGCGAAGATCGGATGCCCCTTCAGCGCCTCGATCACCGCCGTCACGCCGTCGTGCCGGCCGACCCGCAGGTTGTCCCGCTGGGCGACGTCGTGGGTCAGGATCACCCGGGAGTTCTGGCCGATCCGGGATAGCACGGTCAGCAGCACGTTGCGTTCCAGCGACTGCGCCTCGTCGACGATCACGAACGCGTCGTGCAGGCTGCGGCCGCGGATGTGGGTCAGCGGCAAGACCTCCAGCATGCCGCGGGCCAGCACCTCCTCGACCACGTTGGCGTGCACCACGGCGCCGAGCGTGTCGAAGACCGCCTGCGCCCAGGGCGACATCTTCTCCGACTCGGAGCCGGGCAGGTAGCCGAGCTCCTGGCCACCGACCGCGTACAGCGGGCGGAACACCACCACCTTCTTGTGGCGGTTGCGCTCCATGGTCGCCTCCAGGCCGGCGCAGAGTGCCAGCGCGGACTTGCCGGTGCCGGCCTTGCCGCCCAGCGACACGATCCCGATCGACTCGTCGAGCAGGATGTCCAGGGCGATCCGCTGCTCGGCGGAGCGGCCGCGCAGCCCGAAGGCGTCCCGGTCGCCGCGGACCAGTTTCACCGTCTTGTCCGGGGTGACCCGGCCCAGCGCCGATCCGCGCGACGAGTGGATCACCAGGCCGGTGTGGCAGGGCAGATTGTCCGCCTCCTCGACCTCCAGCTCGTCGCCCGCGTACAGCGCCTTGACCTGATCCTCGCCGAGCTCCAGGTCGGCCATGCCGGTCCAGGTGGGGTCGCTGGCCTGGCCGTGCCGGTACTCGTCGGCGGTGAGGCCGACCGAGGCGGCCTTCACCCGCAGCGGCATGTCCTTGCTGACCAGCGTGACGTCGCGGCCCTCCGCGGCCAGCCCGAGCGCCACCGAGAGGATCCGGGTGTCGTTCGAGTCGTTGCGGAATCCCTGCGGCAGCGCGCTCTGGTCGGCGTGGTTGAGCTCGACACGCAGCGTGCCGCCCTCGTCGTTGCAGAGCACCGGCTGATCCAGCCGACCGAACTTGATCCGCAGCTCGTCCAGCATCCGCAGGGACTGCCGGGCGAACCAGCCGAGCTCGGGATGGTGGCGCTTGCCCTCCAACTCGGAGATGACCACGAGGGGGACGACCACCTCGTGATCGGTGAACCGGCGGAACGCCGCCGGGTCGGACAGCAGGACCGAGGTGTCCAGGACGAAGACCTTGCCAGCGGGGGCGGGCTCGGCGTCGGCGTGCCGGTCCCGCACCTTACGGCGGGCGGGGGTGGCACGGGTCTTGGTCACCTTGTCGGCCGGGTCGGATGAAGAGGCGACACCGGCATCGGTACGGCGAGATGTCACAGGCCTGCTCCAGCGGGCGTGCAACCCGCCACCCGCGGTCCGCCACCTCCGGCCGCCGGCACATGCACAGGGCAGGGATGCGGGCCCTGTGGCGCAAGTTGTCGCAGGTCCGGGCCGGCCGGCTGGCTCGGGATGACCCCGTGCCATGACACAAACGCTAGCGGTCAACAGGCTCCCGCGGTAGTGCGCAAAATCGGGCACCCGCGGGTGACGCTCGCCCCACGTGAATTCCGCCGGGCTTAAAAGACCCCCCTGCCCGGGTAGTCTGGCGACGTGGCAGAGACCGAGCGTCCGACCCATCCCGCGAGCGCTGACGACGCCTGGGCGCGCACCGCCCGGCACGCGTCCCGGACCACGTTCTTCTTCGACTTCGACGGGGTCCTCTCACCGATCACCGAGCAGCCGGAGGAGTCCCGTCCGGTCGCCGGGATCCCCGAGGTTCTCGACCGGTTGGCCGCGCGGGTCGCCCGGGTGGCGATCGTCTCCGCCCGTCCGGTCACCTTCCTGCGCACGCATTTCGCGTCGCTGGCCCACGTCGACCTGTTCGGCCTCTACGGCCTCGAGGTGTGGCACGAGGGCCAGGTGGTCACCAAGCCCGCCGCCCTCGACTACGAGGAGCCGATGAAGGAGCTGGCCGCCGCCGCCCGTGGGGCGCTGGAGCGGCCGGTCGAGGTGGAATACAAGCGGCTCGCCGTCGCCCTGCACTACCGCAAGGATCCGGCCCGCGCCGCGCAGGTCGAGAAATGGGCGCTGGAGCAGGCCGAGCAGCACGGTCTGCTGATCCAGCGGGGCCGCATGGTGGTCGAGCTGAAGCCCCCGGTCGACCAGGACAAGGGCATGGTGATCACCGAGGCGGTCCGCGACGCCGGCTGCGCGTGGTATTTCGGGGATGACATGTCCGACGTCAAGGCGTTCGACGCGCTGCGCGCCCGGGAGGCGGTCGACCCCGGCTTCTTCGGCATGGCGATCGCGGTGGCCAACGACGAGACCGGCGCCGAGGTGTCCAACGCCGCCGACCTCACGCTCGCCTCCCCCGAGGCCGTCGCCCGGTTCCTCGACGCGGGGCTGCAGACCTTCTGAGACACGATCGCCACGGTACGAAGTGATCGTCGTACCGTGGCAATCGTCCTGATGTCCGGACCCGCCGCATGCGCGAGGCGCGGCCGGGTCCGGGGCGCGGCGGTCTAGGCGCCGTAACGACGCTGCCGGCTGCCGTAGGAGCGCAGGGCCCGCAGGAAGTCGATGCGCCGGAAGTCGGGCCAGTTGGCGTCGTGGAAGTAGAACTCCGAGTGCGCCGACTGCCAGAGCAGGAAGCCGGACAGCCGCTGCTCCCCGCTGGTGCGGATGACCAGGTCGGGGTCGGGCTGGCCGCGGGTGTAGAGGTGCTCGGCGATGTGCTCGACGTCGAGGATCTCGGCCAGCTCCTCCAGGGTGCCGCCGGAGGCCGCGTGCTGCTGCAGCAGGGAGCGCACCGCGTCGGTGATCTCGCGCCGCCCGCCGTAGCCGACCGCCATGTTGACCTCGACGCCGCCGGAGCGGTCCTGCGTCTTCTCCTGGGCGGCCTTGAGGGTGGCGGCGGTGGCGGCCGGCAGGATGTCGAGCGCGCCGACCATCCGCAGCCGCCAGGGGTTGCCCTCCTCGGCCAGCTCGGTCGCCAGATCCTCGATGATCTTGACGAGCGGATCCAGCTCGGCGGCCGGGCGCTGCAGGTTGTCGGTGGCCAGCAGATAGAGCGTGACGTGCTCGATGCCGGCCAGGTCACACCAGGTGAGCAGATCCTTGACCCGGACGGCGCCGACCCGGTGGCCGTCGTTCGGGTCGACGAAACCCATCTCGCGGGCCCAGCGGCGGTTGCCGTCGCACATGACGCCGACGTGGCGGGGCACCGGCTTGCCGACCAACTTTCCGGCGAGCCGGCGCTCATAGAGGGAGTAGACCAGGGAGCGCACACTCATCACGGGCAAGGGTAGCCACCCGCGTCCGGCACTCCACCGGTGGCGGCGCCCGGTGGACCCGTCCGCACCAGGAATAAACCTGATCGTGCCACCGCCGGGCCGGCCGTCCGGGTGACGACGATGCCGAAAGCGTTATAAACGGCCGGCCGCGCCCACCCTCGCCGTTGAGGGCGGACGCGGGCCGAGTCCGTGGGTCAGGCGTCGGCCAGCCGCGCGCGCAGCGCGTCCAGCTCCGCCCAGAGCACGGCGGGCAGCTTGTCGCCGAACTTCTCGAACCACTCGGTGACCTGGGGCAGCTCGGCCAGCCACTCGTCGCGGTCGACGCGCAGCACCGCCTCCAGGGCGGCCTGGTCGATGTCCAGCCCGGTCAGGTCGAGTGACTGCGGGGTGGCGACGTGCCCGATCGGCGTCTCCACCGCGTCTGCCTTGCCGTCCAGGCGCTCCATCACCCACTTGAGCACCCGGCTGTTCTCGCCGAATCCGGGCCAGAGGAAGCCGCCGTCGGCGTCGCGCCGGAACCAGTTCACGTAGAAGACCTTGGGCAGCTTGGACGCGTCGCCGGAGGCGCCCTTGGCCATGTCGATCCAGTGCTGGAAGTAGTCGCCGGCGTGGTAGCCGATGAACGGCAGCATCGCCATCGGGTCGCGGCGGACCACGCCGACCTGGCCGACCGCGGCCGCGGTGGTCTCGCTGGACAGGGTGGCACCCAGGTAGACCCCGTGCACCCAGTCGCGTGCCTCGGTGACCAGCGGGACGGTGGTCTTGCGGCGGCCGCCGAACAGGATCGCGTCGATCGGCACGCCGCGCGGGTCGTGGTATTCGTCGGCGAGGATCGGGCACTGCTCGATCGGGGTGCAGAAGCGGCTGTTCGGGTGGCTCGACGGCGCCTCCGACTCCGGCGTCCAGTCCTGGCCCTTCCAGTCGGTCAGGTGCGCGGGCGGCTCGCCCATGCCCTCCCACCAGATGTCGCCGTCGTCGGTCAGCGCCACGTTGGTGAAGACCGAGTTGCCCTTGGCCAGGGTGCGCATGGCGTTCGGGTTGGTGTGGAAGTCGGTGCCGGGCGCGACGCCGAACAGCCCGAACTCCGGGTTGGTCGCCCAGAGCCGGCCGTCCTCGCCGAAGCGCATCCAGGCGATGTCGTCGCCGACCGTCTCCACCTTCCAGCCCGGCAGGGTCGGCTCGAGCATGGCCAGGTTGGTCTTGCCACAGGCCGACGGGAACGCGCCGGCGATGTACCGGACCACGCCCTCCGGCGAGGTCAGCTTCATGATCAGCATGTGCTCGGCGAGCCAGCCCTCGTCCCGGGCGGCCACGCTGGCGATCCGCAGCGCGTAGCACTTCTTGCCGAGCAGCGAGTTGCCGCCGTAGCCGGAGCCGAACGACCAGATCTCCCGGGTCTCCGGGAAGTGCGAGATGTACTTCGTCTCGTTGCATGGCCACGCGACGTCGTCCTGGCCCGGTTCGAGCGGCGCGCCGATCGAGTGCAGGCACGGTACGAAGTCCGCGTCGTCGCCCATCGCGCTCAGGACCTCGGCCCCCATCCGGGTCATGATGCGCATGCTCGACACCACGTACGGGCTGTCGGTGAGCTCGACGCCGAACATCGGGTTCTCGGCGTCCAGCGGGCCCATGCAGAACGGGACGACGTACATCGTCCGGCCCTTCATCGAGCCCCGGTACAGCTCCGTCATCAGGGTCTTCATCTCGGCCGGCGCCATCCAGTTGTTGGTGGGCCCGGCGTCGGCCTCGTCGGCCGAGCAGATGAAGGTGCGTTCCTCGACCCGCGCCACGTCGGACGGGTCGGTACGCGCCCAGAACGAGTTCGGCTTCTTCTCCGGGTCGAGACGGACCAGCGCGCCGGACTCGACCAGCTCGTCGGTCAACCGGGTCCACTCGGCGTCCGAACCGTCGCACCAGACGATCCGGTCGGGCGTTGTCAGGGCGGCGACCTCGTCGATCCACGCCAGCAGGCGGGGGTGCGAGGTGTGGGGGTGAGACAAGGTGAAGCTCCTTCGGTCGGCACTGACCAATGACGGACCGTCCGGAAAAACCGGCTGTTGTCATGGGAGTCACATCAGGTTAAGCCCCATACCCATGCAGTTCATCGGCTGAACCTGTGGACAACCGCACAATCTTTGGCTGCCGTGCGCGATGACGATTGATTCTTCGCCGCCGCGTGCACGAGCGCGCACACCGGGCGGCGACACCGCCGTTGACGACAACTTTCGCAAAAGGGACTTATCGCCGTACACTTTCACCTAATCGGGCTTTCCTCGCAGTTCCGGCCACAGGAGGCGGAATGACGACCCCGGGCAACGACGTGGACTCGGACACGGATCTGCTCGCCGCCGTCCGGGCCGGCGACACCGCCGCCTACGGGACGCTCTATGAGCGGCACCGGGCGGCGGCGCGGTTGTTCGCGTTCGGCCTCGCCCGCGATCCGGCCGACGCCGACGACCTGGTCGCCGAGACGTTCGCCAAGGTGTTCGCCTCACTGCGGGCCGGTCGCGGGCCGCTGGTCGCCTTCCGGGCGTACCTGCACACCACCATGCGGCACGTCTGCTACCAGCGGGCCCGCTCGGACCGGCGGCTGGAGTTCACCGACGACCTGAGCCGGTACGACGAGGGCCAGCCGTTCACCGACCCGGCGCTCGACCGGCTGGAACGCAGTTTCGCCGCGGCCGCGTTCCGCCAGCTGCCACCCCGGTGGCGCGACGTGCTCTGGCAGACCGAGGTGGAGGGCAGCACCCCGGCCGAGCTGGCCCCGCGGATGGGTCTGACGCCGAACGCGGTCGCCGTCCTGGCCCACCGCGCCCGCGAGGGACTGCGCAGCCTCTATCTCCAGCAGCACGTGACCGCGGCCGAGCACCCGGAGTGCCGGTGGGCCGGCGAGCGGCTCGGCCCGCAGGTGCGCGGCCGGCTCGCCCCACGCGACGCGCACCGGATGCGGACCCACCTCGGACGGTGCGCGGACTGCCGGGGCCGGCTCGCCGAGATCCGGGAGATCGACGGCTTCCGCCACTCCCCGTACCGGCAACGTGACCATGCCGGCACCGCCGGTTGAGATCGTGCAACGAGATCGGCGGCGCAGGTGCCGCGCCGGTACCCTCGAACGGGTGCGGTTGCGGAAGCTGGCGCGGGAGGCGGGCAGGTTCGGCACGGTCGGCGGCATCGCGTTCGGCGTCGACCTGCTGCTGTTCAACATGCTGCGCAACAGTGGCGTCGAGCCGCTGACCGCGAAGACCGGGTCCACCATCGTGGCGACCACCCTGGCCTTCCTCGGCAACCGGTACTGGACGTGGCGCGACGGCGCGCACCCCAACCTGGCCCGGCAGTACACGACGTTCTTCGTGCTCAACGCGGTCGGCCTGGGCATCTCGCTGGCCTGCCTGGCGATCAGCCACTACGGTCTGGGGCACTACTGGCCGGTGTTCCGCGGCAAGGCCGCCGACAACGTCGCGGGACTGCTGATCGGCACCGCCATCGGTACGATCTTCCGGTTCTGGTCCTATCGCCGGTTCGTCTTCCGGGCCGAGACACGGACCACCGGTGTGACAACGTCGTCACCCACCCTCCCGTGATTCGGCGTTCTCGCCCCGGCCCTCGTAAGGTGGCCCAATGCCCTCAGGCCCAACGCTGACGGATCGCCTGCGCCGTCTCGCCCCGGAAGCCGTCGCCTTCGGTGTCATCGGAGCCGGAAACACGCTGCTGTACATGGCGATCTGCTGGGTGGCCCTGCCGATCGGCGCGGTCAAGGCGAACGTCATCGCCACGCTGATCACCACCACGCTGGCCTACCTGGCGAACCGGTTCTGGACCTACCGGCACCACACGCGCACCGCGCTGCGCCGGGAGTACCTGCTGTTCTTCGGCTTCAACCTGGTGGGCATGGTGATCCAGTCCGGCCTGGTGGCGATCGGCAAGTACGGCTTCCACCTGAACGAGAAGGACGACAAGATCCACTTCATGCTGGTCACCATGATCGGCATCGGGATCGCCACGGTCTTCCGCTTCTGGGCGTACCGGACCTTCGTCTTCCTCAAGCCGCCGGTCGACGGCCACGAGGGCGCGATCACCGGGATGGACGCGACCGCCGGCCTGGCCGAGCTCAGCGCGATCGACGTCCCGGGGAGCGCGGCGGAGCTGGACGCCACGCTGAAGAGCTGAGCTCCTCCTCGGCGTCCTCGTCGTCCGCCGGGCTCAGCTCGATCAGTTCGTAGAGCCGGGTCTGCACCCGCTGGGCCTGCGGCACGCCGGACAGCCGCGCGCTCTGCTCGCCGATCGAGTCGATCACCAGCGTGCCGGTGCCGAAGATCCGGTCCAGCAGCGACTGGCGCAGCGCATGGTCGTTCACCCGGTTCAGCGGCAGATCCCGCCGCTCCCGGGCGAAGACGCCCTGCTGCAGCAGCAGTCGCTCGTTGGTCAGCACGTAGTGCGTGCACCGCCACCGGGCCAGCGGCGCGATCCCGTACCGCGCCGCGTGGTAGATCATGATCGCGGCGACCAGACCGAAGCCGATCCGGCCACCCTGGTTGCCGGGCAGCAGCACCCCGGCCATCACGGTGCCGGCCACGGTCAGCACCAGTACCAGGGCCGGGCCGACCACCGACTTCCCATGGGGACGCAGGTGGAGCACGACCTCCTCCTGCTCGGAGAGAACTTCCGCCGGGAACGCCACGCCGGTCAGCGTACGTGCAGCACATCCCCCGCCGAGACGCGATGCTCGGCACCGTCCACCGATCGGATCACCAACTGGCCGTCCCGGTCCACGGTGGTCGCCTCACCGAGCAGCTCCCCACCGCCGGGCAGCAGCACCCGCACGTCCCGGCCGATCGTCGCGCAGCGGCGCCGGTACTCCCCGAGCAGGCCGCACATCTCCGCGTCGCCACCCGCCTCACGCCACCCGGCATACCACCGCTCGACACTGCGCAGCAGCGCCCGCAGCAGGGGGTCCCGGTCCGGGTTCTCCGCGCCGGCCAGCCGCAGCGAGGTGGCCGGCACCCCGGTCGTCGCGGGCAGCTCCTCGGCCCGGGTGCTGACGTTGAGTCCGATGCCGACCACGATCGCGTCACCGGCCATCTCGGCCAGGATGCCGGCGCACTTGCGGTCCCCGGCCAGCAGGTCGTTCGGCCACTTCAGGGTGGCGTCGACGGTGGTCACCCGGGACACCGCATCGGCCAGCGCCACCCCGGCCAGCAGCGGCAGCCAGCCGAACGCACCCGGGCCGGCGGCCGGCCAGCCACGCTCCTGATCAGCGGTACCCGGGCGCAGCAGGACACTGAGGGTCAGGCCGGCCCGGGCCGGGCTGAGCCACTGCCGGTCCCGCCGGCCCCGGCCGGCGACCTGCCGCTCGGCGACCACGACCAGGCCCTCCGCGGCGCCGGCCCGGGCCGCCTCGGTGGCGTCCGCGTTGGTCGATCCGGTCTCCGGGCGCACCTCGATCCGCGACCAGAGCGCTCCGGGCTGCACCAGGGCGCGGGTCAGCGCGCGCTCCGAGAGGGGCGGGCGGTCGAGGTCGGTGTACGCCATCCCGGGAGCCTATGCCGCCCGCCGGCGATCAGCGGTGCGGGCCTGCCGAGTGCCGGCTCACATAGTCCTGGTCGACCGCGGCGGGACGCGGGCGGGGCCGCGGCCGGGGGTCACCGGCGGAGCGGCGGCTGCGCCGCGACGGATCGTTCCAGGAGGGTTCGTCCCGGTTCACCGCCGGGACGGCCCGCGGACCACTCCGCCCGTCCCGGGAGACGATCCGGGCACGCGACACGCTGGGCTGCTCCCAGGGTGCCCAGGAGTCGCGCTCGGCCGCGTCCCGGGCGTTCCAGTCGCGCTCGGCCGCATCCCGGGCGTCCCAGCCGCGCTCGGCCGCATCCCGAGCGTCCCAGCCGCGCTCGGCCGCATCCCGAGCCTCCCAGCCGCGCTCGGCAGCATCCCGGGCGTCCCAGTCGCGCTCGGCCGCACCGCGGGCGTTCAGATCCCGGCCGGCCGCATCCCGGGGGTCCCGGTCGCGGTCGGCCGCGTCGCGGGCGTTCAGATCCCGGCCGGCCGCATCCCGGGCGTCCCGGTCGCGGTCGGCCGCGTCGCGGAGGTTCCGGTCGCGGTCGGACCAGGAGCGCGGCAGGCGGATCCGGTGGTCCGGTGACGGCGGCGGCCAGGTCGGCACCAGCGTGGTCGGCTCGGCCGCCTGCATCGGCGTCAGATCGAAACCGGTCGCCGGCTCGTAGTCGGGAACCGACGGGAGCCGCTCGACCGGTACCGGCCAGCCGTAGGCACGGGCGGACGGCTCCGGGTCGGCGTAGCGATCGTCCGGCACCGGCGTCCAGTAGTCCCCGGCCGGCGGGCGATCGTCCAGGTCGCGGTAGCGGGGGCGGACCCAGCCGTCGATCCGGTCGCCGTAGGCCCGGTCGGAACGGTCGATCGCCTGGCGCGGCGGGGCGTAGCTCCGGTCGTACCGCACATCGTCCCCGGCCTGCGGCGGATCCGCCGCCGCGGGATCGGTCCGCCACGCGGTGTTGTCGATGTAGCGGGATGCCTCGCCGGCCGGTTCGTCGCCGGCCATCTCCTCGTCGCCCCACGGCATCGCGGGGTAGGCGCCGCTCTCGTCACCGAAGGGCCCCGCACCGAGGTCGTCGGCGTGACGCAGGAAGGCCGGGTCCGGCGGAGCCAGGTCCGGGAAGGCCAGGTCCGGCGGAGCCAGATCCGGGAAGGCCGGACCCTCGTCGGCATGCACGTCGTCCCGCCCGGCGAACGCGGCGGCCAGCCGGCGGCGCCGGGCCGGACGACCGGCCGGTGGATCGCCGGCATCGGCGCCGGCCGGCGGAGAGTCCGGTGCCGGCGGCGCCGCGCGTTGCCGACGGCCGCGCTGCCGGGGCCGCTCCGGCTCGGTCTCGCCGCCGAACAGCACCGCGCGGAAACTGATCAGTGTGGCGAGGCCCCCCGCGATGAAAGCGAGCCCGGCCGCGGTCATCCAGTTCGTCACGTGAGGCGTAACGAATGGGACAACAGGTATGAAACGGACCCGTTCCGACGGCTCCAACGCGAACCCGGCTCACAGCTACGATCATCGTGAGTGCAAGGCCGCCTCAAAGCGTGGAGACCACCGTGACAACGCAGCCCGACATCCACACGACCGCCGGCAAACTCGCCGACCTCGCGAACCGCTCGGACGAGGCGGTGCACGCGGGATCCGCGCGCGCCGTCGAGAAACAGCACGCCCGCGGCAAGAAGACCGCCCGCGAGCGGATCGAGCTGCTGCTCGACAAGGATTCCTTCGTCGAGCTCGACGAGCTGGCCCGGCACCGGTCCACCGCCTTCGGCCTGGACCGCAACCGGCCGTACGGGGACGGTGTGGTGACCGGCCACGGCACCGTCGACGGCCGCCAGGTCTGTGTGTTCTCGCAGGACTTCACGGTCTTCGGCGGTTCGCTCGGTGAGGTCTTCGGCGAGAAGATCGTCAAGGTCCTCGACCTCGCCATGAAGATCGGCTGCCCGATCATCGGGATCAACGACTCCGGTGGCGCCCGGATCCAGGAGGGCGTCGTCGCCCTCGGCCTGTACGCCGACATCTTCTTCCGCAACGTCCGGGCCAGCGGCGTCATCCCGCAGATCTCCCTGATCATGGGCCCGTGCGCGGGCGGCGCGGTGTACTCCCCCGCGATCACCGACTTCACCGTGATGGTCGACCAGACCTCGCACATGTTCATCACCGGCCCCGACGTGATCAAGACGGTCACCGGCGAGGAGGTCGGCATGGAGGAGCTGGGCGGCGCGCGTACCCACAACACCCGCAGCGGCAACGCCCACTACCTGGCCTCCGACGAGGAGGACGCGATCGACTACGTCCGGGCGCTGCTGTCCTACCTGCCCAGCAACAACCTGGACGAGCCGGTCGTCTACGAGGAGGCGGCCGACCTGTCCGCCGCCGACGCCGACCTGGCCCTGGACACGCTGGTCCCGGACTCCCCCAACCAGCCGTACGACATCAAGACCGTGGTGGAGACGGTCGTCGAGGACTTCCTCGAGGTGCAGCCGCTGTACGCGCAGAACATCGTGGTCGGCTTCGGCCGGATCGAGGGCCGCCCGGTCGGTGTGGTCGCCAACCAGCCCACCCACTTCGCCGGCACCCTCGACATCGCGGCCAGTGAGAAGGCCGCCCGGTTCGTGCGTACCTGTGACGCGTTCAACATCCCGGTGCTGACCTTCGTCGACGTGCCCGGCTTCCTGCCCGGCACCGGCCAGGAATGGGACGGCATCATCCGGCGCGGCGCCAAGCTGATCTACGCGTACGCCGAGGCCACCGTCCCGAAGGTCACCGTGATCACGCGCAAGGCCTACGGCGGGGCGTACGACGTGATGGGCTCCAAGCACATCGGCGCCGACATGAACTTCGCCTGGCCGACCGCGCAGATCGCGGTGATGGGCGCGCAGGGCGCGGTGAACATCCTGTACCGCGGCGATCTCGCGGCCGCCGACGACCCGGCCGCCCGGCGCGCCGAGCTCGTCCAGGAATACGAGGACACGCTGGCAAACCCGTACATCGCCGCCGAGCGCGGCTACGTCGACGCGGTGATCCGGCCCTCCGAGACGCGCGCGCAGGTGACCCGGGCGTTGCGGATGCTGCGCACCAAGCGGGAGACGCTGCCGCCGAAGAAGCACGGCAACATCCCGCTGTAGGACCTGATTGCCGCGGTACGTCGTTACGTGCTGGCCGGGAGGTACTGACCGGCCAGCATGAACGCACCGGTGACCAGCACCGCCACGTTCACCACCAGGAAGAAGCCCACCCAGAACAGGGCCGGCAGGTGGGTGAGGCGGGCCAGCTGGTCCGGGTCCGAGTCCCGCATCCGCCCGCGGCGGCGCAGACTCTGCAGCTCGAAGACCGGGCGGACGCCGGCGAACAGCAGGAACCACACCCCGGTCCAGGCGAACGCGGCCTGGGTGTCCGGCGCCGCGTACCACGACACGGCGAACACGATCGCGCCGGTGACCAGCAGCGACAACACGCCGAACAGGTTCCGGACGTTGATCAGCATGACCAGCAGCAGGAGCACGGTCAGCCAGAGCAGCAGCGTGATGCGGTTCGCGTTCAGCAGCCAGGCGCCGCCGAGACCCACCAGCGACGGGGCGATGTAGCCGCCGACCAGGGTGAGGATCATGCCGACACCGGTCGGGCGGCCGGACGACAGGGTCAGGCCGGACGTGTCGAACTCCAGCCGGATGCCGCGCAGCCGGCGGCCGGTGAGCAGGGCGAACAGGGCGTGCCCGCCCTCGTGGGCGATCGTCACCGCGTTCCGGGTGACCCGCCAGGCCGGCCGGAAGACCGCGGCGAACCCGATCAGTGCGGTGACCAGGACCAGGATGCCCGGGGGGTCGGGCTGGGCGCTCATCAACCGGTCCCACAGATCGCTGAGGCCGTTCACGTCGTGCAGGCCGCTGAAACCCTCGATCGACAACACGCCGGGCACTGTAGCCGATCAGCCTGCCGAAAAGCTTCTCCGCGCGTCGCCCGATCGAGCGGTCAGGCGCGGCGGCGGGCCGCGGAGTCGGCCGGGGCCCGGTTGCCGAGACTTCGCGCCGCGTAGACGCCGCCGGCAGCGACCAGCAGACCGGCCAGGACGAGCAGGACGGTGATCGGGCCGGCAGCGGCCGCGACGATCGCGATGTCCGCGCACGCGACCAGCATCCACAGCGCCAGCGTGGGCTTACTGCCGTGTCGTCGGCAGTTCATGGCGCACCTCCATTCGTGATTCTCGACAACTACCCGCGCTGCCTCGACATCACGCATGAAATTCACATTTATGTACGTCACCGGCCGGTCCGCCCACGGAAGACCGGTGGTCCCGGCCGGGCGCTCAGCCCGCCTGGAAACCGGCGAACACGGCCTCGCGCTCGGCGGCGGCCGAGTCCCAGTCATCGGGTGAGGTGTACCAGCAGATCTGGTACGAGGCGCCACCCACCGAGAAGGCCCGGCGCACGACGTGCTGTTTGTTGCCGTGGCTGGTGTAGTAGTAGTACTCGAGATCAGCGGCAGGCCGGCCCTGATACTGCAGCGGCCTGATCGACCCGACCCGTTGGAACCCGGACCGGCTGACACTGTTCAACTGCGCCGCCGGATCCTGCGTGTCGGTGCCGCGGAGAACGATCAGCAGCCGATTCCCGTCCAGTTTGATCTCGGTCTGGCCGGCGTCGCTCCGCCCGATCTGGTAGCCCTGCGGAAGCGCCAAGGAGAAACCGGAGAAGTCCGCTTTGCTCCATCCGGCCGGGACACCGCCCGACGGCGCGGCCGACGACGGAGCAGCCGACGGCGGCATGCTGGCCGGCTTGTCCGCACCGGTGCTGGCCGCGGGCTTGCCCGGCGGCGCCACCTTGCCGGTGCCGACCGCGCCCGGCTTGGTGCTGGTCGCCTTCTTGTCGTCGTCCGAACCGAACGCCTGCACCAGGATGATCCCGATCAGCAGGACGAAGGTCAGCACGATGGCCGCCGCGATCGTCGCCTGCCGCCGGGTCAGCGTCGTGCCGAAGATCGTGATCCCGTTGACCCGCCGGACCACCGGACGGGTCGAGATCGGCGTCCACGCGGGACGGCTGGACGGCCGGAACCCGGGAAGCTGGTTCACCACCCGCGTCGCACCGTCATGCTCGGCCGCGGACACCGCCGGCGACTGCGGCACGATCGCCGTGAAGTCGACAACCGAAGTCCGGTCCTGATCCTGCTCCGGCGTGCCGCCGGGCCGCTGCCCCGGGGTGAGCGGCGTAGCCGCCCGTTCCGCGGCTCCGCCGGATTCAGCGTTCCGCTTGCCCGCAGGCCCTGGCCCCGACTCGACCCCGAGGCGGGGCCCAGCCGCGCGCTCCGAATCATTGGCGCGCTGTGCCTTGGCATTCGACTCAGCGGTGTCCTGCGATCGGCCCTTCGCCTCGGCGGGGACCGTATCCGTGGCCGCTTCGCCTGCGGCTTTCGCACCGGTCGTTGCCGTCGCCCCGCTGGAGGCCGCCACTTCTCCGGCCTTGCTCGTGGCCGCCACTTCTCCGGCCTTGCTCGTGGCCGCCCGGTCCGCCTCAGAGTCCGCCGCGGCAACCGATCCATCGGCGGTCTCGGCGTCGGCGCCGGGACCGCCCGACGTCGCCTTCGTGGCGGAAGTCGTCGGGGCGGACGCCGTTGAGGCGGAGGCCCTCGATGCGTCCGCGACCACTCCAGCGGCTGTAGCACCGGCCGTATCGAGCCCGCCATCCTGGCGGGAGCTTTCCTTGGCAGAGCCGGGCTTCAGGCTGCCGGACCCACGCTTCTCACTGCCTGACCCGGATTTCCGGTCACTGGCCGTCTGCCGCCGGTCGTCGGACCCAGAGGCCCGGTCGCCCGGCTCGGAGCCCGGGCCGCCCGGCTTGGAGCCCTGGCCGCTGGACTTGGACGTCCGACCGCCGGACCCGGAACCCTGGCCGCCAGCCCCTGATCCATGATCGTCGGACCCGGACCCGGACCCGGACCCGGACCCGGACCGCTGACCATCGGCTTCGGATGTGAACCCGGACTCGGGAGCCTCGGACCCGGAGCGCTGACCACCGGAATCGGAGCCGAGGCTCTGCCGGTCGAGAGGCGTCCGGCTGTCTGAACCCGGCTTTCGACTGCCGGCAATGGACTGCTGGCCGTTGGACTGCGGCGTGCGGCTGCCGGCAACGGGCTGAGCGCCGGCGGACTCCGGCTTCCGGCTGTCGACGACGGGCTGCTGATCGCCGGAATCCGGCTTCCGGCTGTCGGAGGCCGCTTTCCGGTCAGCGCCTGTGGACACCGACGAGTCGGCCGGTTCGGCGTCGCCGGTGCCATCGGCGTCACGGGCGCCGCTGCTGACGGACGGCTGGATGTTCGCGGCGGGAGCCGACACTCGCTCCGATTCCGTGGAGGCGGTGCGGCCGGGCTCGGAGTCCGGCAGCTCCGCCGCGTACGGCGCAATCCGGTTCTCGGTGACAGCGGCCGGGCGCGCGCCGATCTCGTCAGACTGCGGCGTCGCGCGGATCTTGTCCGATTCCGCCTGGGCAGAATCGGACAGCGACCGGCCCGCGGCGGCAGTCGCCGCACCGGCGGAAACCGCGCGCCCAGCCCGCCCCACAGGGTCCGAGGTGTCGGTACCCGGCGCGTTCACGGTGTTCGGCCCGGATGTTCCGGCGGTCCGGGCGTCCGACGTGCCCGCGGTCGGCGTACCCGCGGTCGGCGTGCCCGCGGTCGGCGTGCCGGAACTCTGGCCAGGCCGCGCATCCCTCGTCGCGGCCTTCGAGCCGGACGCCTTCGCGGGTGGCACGGTGGACGCGTCGCCGGGCGTTGCCGCCGCCGCACCGCTGTCCTGCTGCCGCGAGCTGTTGTCGGGGTCCTGCTCGGCGCCGGAAACGACGGGGTAGGAGCCGGTGGCGGCGGCGAGCGAAGCCTCATGTTCCGGAGCCGCCTTCTTGCGGCGGTTGGCGGCCACGTCGGCGGCGGTGAAACCGACCCTGGCCGTGTTGACCTGGGTGGCCGGCAGCTCGGACGGGACCGGTCGGGCCGGAGAGCCCGGACGACCGCCGGCGAGGTCGGCCGAACGACCGGTGCCCGCCTGGTCGGACCGACCGCCGGAGCCGGCCAGGTCCGGCCGACCGCTGGAACCAGCCAGGCCGCGGCGACCGCCGGAGCCAGCCGGGTCGGACCCGGCCGGGTCGGACGGGCCGCGGGTGGCAGCGGGGCCGGACGGGCCGGCGAGGTTGGACGGGCCGCGGGTGCCGGGCTGGTCGTCGGTGATCGCGGGGCCGTCGACCTTTGTCGCGTCGAGGGGCTTCTGGCCGGGGGTGGCGCGGCCGACCGTGGCGCGGCCCGGCGTGAAACCGCCGCGGCCGGCGGACGGACCGGTCATCGGGGTGCCGTGCGGGGTGGCCGGCGGGACCGGGGAGCGGCCCGGAGTGGACGGCGGGATCGGCGAACGGCCGGCCGGGGTGGCGGGCGGGAAGGGGGCGCGGCCCGGAGTCATCGGAGAGCGGCCCTGACCGCTGTTGCCCATGCCGCTGTTGCCCATGCCGCTGCTGCCCATGCCGCTGTCGCCCATGCCCGGGGAGCCGGGGGCGCCCGGGGTGCCGTGCGGGCGGTTCGGCTGGTCGGGACGGCCGGTGACCGGCGGGCGCGGGGTGGGCACGACGGGGGCCGAGCCGGTGGCGGTGACGAAACCGCTGCCGGGCAGCACCGGTGGTCCGCCCGGGCCGCTGGGCAGCGACGGGCGTTCCCGGCCGGCGCCGGGGCGGCGCATCGTCGGGCTCATCGGGAAACTGATCTTGGACTTGCGGCCGGCGGCGCGGGCCAGCAGGCGCTCCGCCTCCTCGGCGTCGATCCGGTGCGCCGGATCCTTGCGCAGCAGACCGTTGAGCACCGGCTTGAGCGGGCCGGCGTTCCGGGCCTGCGGCACGTTCTCGGTGGCCAGGGCGGCGAGCGTGGCGATCGCGGACGGGCGGGCGAACGGCGACTGGCCCTCGACCGCGGCGTACAGCGTGGCGCCGAGTGACCAGAGGTCGGCGGCCGGGCCGGCGGTGCCGTCGCGGGCACGCTCCGGAGCGATGTAGGCCGGGGAACCCAGCACCAGGCCGGTGCGCGTCACATTCGGGTCACCCGGGACGGTGGCGAGACCGAAATCGGTCAGGACCACCCGGCCGTCGCCACCGATCAGCACGTTGCCCGGCTTGATGTCCCGGTGCACGACGCCGGCGCGGTGCGCGGCCTTCAACGCGTTCAGCACCCCGAGGCCGATCTCGGCGGTGCGCACCGGGTTGTACGGCCCGTCCGCGGCGAGCGTGTCCTGCAGCGATCGGGACGGCACGTACTCCATGACGATCCACGGGTCGGCGTCGGTGCGCAGGACGTCGAAAACGCGTACCACGTTGATGTTGTTGAGGCGGGCGATGGCCCGCGCCTCACGCAGCGAGCGTTCGCGCATCTCCTGCCGCTCGCCGGGAGTCAGACCGGGCGGCGGCACCAGTTCCTTGATCGCCACCTCGCGGTGCAGGACGACATCGGTCGCCCGCCAGACGCGACCCATCCCGCCCTGACCGAGCGGCGCAACCAGCCGGTACCGATCAGCGACAACGAGCGGGGGAGAAGAAGACATCACGCAGAAAATACCTGGTTCTGTCGAGCGGCCGCGAATTGATCAGCCGAGTGTGGGACACGTGTCACCGGAAGCTGGGCCACCCGTCGTACGCTCGGCCGATGAACGAGGAACCGCTGGTCGGAGTCGTACGTGGAAGCCTAGACGATCATGAGCTGGCTGCTCTGGTCACCATCCTCGCAGTTCGATCTACTTCGGTCAATTACGGAACACCCGCCCGTCCCGGGTCAGACTGGATCCGATCAGGCCGCCCAGCAGCGGGTGCGCGGTCCTGGCGATCCTCCGGGCGACCCGGCCTCCGCTAGCGGTGGCCGGCGTTCCCGACAGCGGTGGCCCGCGTCCGGGGCGGCAACGACGTACCGGCAATCGCTCTTTCGGGTTCTGCTACCCCGAGGCCGCTCCTCGCGAGCGGCCTCGGCCGCCCCAGTTATCCACAGGCTCCTTCCACAGGGGTCGATGTAGCGCCCGGTGAGCGGCTAGCCTCGCTGCGTGGTTCCGAACGACGACCTGGTGCGCGCTGACGCTCAGATATCGGCTGACATCACCGCGATGGAAGACTTCGCCAGAAAATTGCTGGCCGAGGTCGACAACAATTACGCGCCGCACGCGGATCAGTTGTCCAACCAGCTGCTCACCCGCCTGCCACCCGCCGACGCCCGCTTCCACGAGCTGTCCGCGTTCGCGACCGTGCTGGAGTCCGCGCAGGACACCTGCCAGCAGAACATCTACAACTTCGCGAACGGCACCCACGGCTTCGCCAAAGCCGCCGAGCAGGTGAGCGAGCAGTACCGCGGCTCGGACGCTTTCGCCCGCGCCCGCCTCAAAGATGTCGAAGCGGCACTGTCCGTTGCGGGCCTGATCCCGCCCACCTCCGGCGGGCCACTGCCGGCGGCGTCATCTTCGGGCTCGACGGACGCGGCCGCCTTCTCGGCCTCGCCGCCGGATCCTTCACCGCCTGCCGGGGCCGTCGGCAGCCCTGCGTCATCCGCCGCCTCCAGCCCTGCGCCCGCCGCCGCCTCCAGCCTTGCGCCCGCCGCCGCCACCAGCCCTGCGCCCGCCGCCGCCACCAGCCTTGCGCCCGCCGCCGCCTCCAGCCCTGCGCCCGCCGACGGGGCAGCCACCTCTTCAGGCACCTCTTCATCCGCCCCGGCCGTGCCGCCGCTTGATCCGTCGCCGGCTGCTCCGGCCTTCCCCGAGTCCTCACCGTGGTCGTCGCCACCGTCAACCAAGGGAGCCACCTGATGTTCGCCAATTCGGACAACGGCGGCGGAACGGACTGGTCCCAGCGGTCCGTACCCGAAATGTGGTCGATGCTCGCCCCACACGACGGAACCACCCACAAAACCTTGCTGGTCACCTGGAAGAAATCCGCCGACCTGCTGATCGATCACCTGTCCCGGGTGAAACGGTACCGGGACAACCTCGCCGAAGCCTGGCCCCCGAACAAGAGCACCGCCGCCGCCAAATACCTGGACCGCCTCGACGACCTGATCCAGCACCTGACCAACACCCACGAAGCCACCATCGAAAACCACCGAGCCCTGGGCGCCGCCACCTCCTCGCTGGTCAGCGCCCGTCAAAAACTGGAATCCATCCACCAGGAATACCTGGCGAACCAGCAGCAGCTGGCGACCTACGACGCCAAGGTTCAGCAGAATGCCCAGCCGTTGAGTAAGTATCGGGGCATAATCCTTCCCCCGAACACGGCGACACCGGCTCGGCAGTTGGAGCTTGAGCGGCAGGCGCAATCCATCATGTCCACCCTGAGCACCGAACTAATCCAAGCCCAGCTAAACATCACCACCCCACCCTTGTACGAAATCGCCAAAAATTTCGATGATAGTCGACCGTTCGGCCAACCGGGACCGAATACGACATCAAAACCTTCAAACAAAGCTACCCTGCCCGCTATCGATTTTTCGCGACATAAACTGCAGTCCGCTCAGCCAGGTGGCGACAACACCGGCGAATCTGGCAGCCGCAGCCCTGTATCGAATTCACTACCTCCACCTTCTGGCCATGCCCCCTCCGCTTCCCGCCCCGGCGAGTCAGAACCAGCAGTTCCTGCGAGCGAGGTGATAGTTCCGGAGAAGATTCCGCCTATGGGTGCAACACGTGCGCCTGCAGCAGGGTCCACTGCCGGAATCCCCGGCAGATACATCGAATCAAACTCAAACAGTGAGATTGTTCGCCCAAAAATTGGTCTTCCGCCGGAAGACACCCATTCCCCAACCCGAGGATTTCAACCACTTCCAGCCGGCGGCGTAATTGGCAGTCCGATAATTCCTGGAAGCGCACGTCCCGCCTCAAACAGCAATAGAGCGCAACGCATCAATCCGGCGGGCGGGATACTCGGACAGCCTGGGATAGCCAGCCCATCTACACCTACAAGAAGGTCATCTAGGTCGCGCGATGAGTCCGCGAGCGGGCGATGGGACCCAGAAAATCCTTGGGAAACGGATAAAGGAGTAGCTCCGATACTACTACCTGCAGAGAAGGCGGTAATCGACCCCGGCCCAGTAATCGGACTCAAAAATGACTAGGCGTGCCTATTCAAACTTCGGTAGAATATTATTCTCCATCGCCGCAGTAATTCCTAGAATGCCACCTTTCCACGCGGACCACGTACGCGAATCAGAATGGCACCTCAGCTTCCTTAAAATTCAGGAAGTCCACGCAATCACTACCGGAGCCGGCATCGTCATAGCGTTACCTGACACCGGCATCCAGCCGCATCCGGACATATCCAAAAATCTGATGCCTGGTATAGATCTGACGTCCAGTGACGGCAATTCGGGCCAATACGACCGCGATGGGCATGGAACGGAAATGGCCGGGTTGATAGTGGGTAGGGGACATGGACCAGCGGGGGGAATACTCGGCATAGCTCCATCGGCAAAGATTCTCCCCGTAAAATCATACGAGGTCGGGGCCGAGAACGCCCAACTAGCGCAAGGAATAGCCGCCTCGGTAAATCTTGGCGTTTCAGTAATCAGCGTCCCGGCCGGCGTAAGCCCTTCTCAAAAATTGAAGGATTCAATTGACCAAGCCTTGAAGGCAAATACGGTCGTGGTGGCTGCTTCCGGAAATTCCCAGAGTGCTGCAGGGTTCGGCTACCCCGCAGCACTACCCGGAGTTCTCGCAGTTGGCGCTATCGATCGAACTGGACATCACGCACCGTTCTCGATCACAGGACCGAATATGTCACTGTGTGCGCCGGGAGATGAAATCGTTACAACCGGCCTGAATTCGACTTATCGTATAGCCAGAGGAACGTCAGCATCGACGGCAATCGTATCGGGAGCAGCTGCACTAGTGCGGGCCAGGTTTCCGCAGCTGTCGGCGCAAGAGGTTATTCATCGGCTTACGGCTACTGCTACCGATATTGGGCCGCCGGGGTGGGATGAAGAGTGTGGGTTTGGGGTGCTCAACATTGTTAAAGCTCTGACCGCGGACGTGCCGCCGGTGAGTGCGGGGGCTAGTTTGCCTGCTGTTGGCGGGACGGGCCAGGTGGCTGGGAGCGGCGATGGACCGGGCAGCGGGCGGACGGTCGCTGTTCTTGGCGGAGTCGCGGCTGTGCTGGCGGGCGGAGTCTTTGCTGGGTTGCTCGTTGCTTGGCGGCGGAGAAGGACTCGCCACTAGGCGGTGTTGGGCCCTGGCTGACGTTGACGCAAAGGGTCAGGACGGCCGGTGACGCACAGGTTAAGGACCGCACCGCTGCGAGGTGGCGGAGATAGGGCCTTGCCAGTGACGGGCGTTGTGGCTCAGGAGCATGGGACGCGGCGCGGACTACAACGCATCGAGACCGGCGCGGGGTGTTGGGCGGCCGGCGCAGCGGACCGAGCGGCGTGCGCAGGGGGCTAGGCGGGCAGCGCAGGGGTCAAGCGGCCGGCGCGGCGGGGTTGGGCGGCGGGTGTGGCGGGGTTGGGGGATTCCTGGGGGAAGATGGGGCTTGCGTGGGGTTTTGGGGCGCGCAGGCTTGTAGTCTCACCGTTTGTGCAGAGTGACAACGCGTACCGGCTGATTCTTGCCTCGGCCAGCCCTGCTCGGCGGGCGCTGCTCACCGGGGCGGGGATCGATGCGGAGATCATTGTCAGCGGGGTGGATGAGAGCGTCGTCGAGGCGGAGGACGCGTACACGCTGAGCCTTGCGCTGGCGCGGATGAAAGCGCGGACGGTGGCGGCGGAGCTGCCGGCGGATCCGGCGGTGCTGGTGCTGGGGTGTGACTCTGTGCTGGCGTTCGAAGGGGAGATCTTCGGGAAGCCGGCGGATGCACATGAGGCAGTGCAGCGGTGGAAGGCGATGCGCGGGAAGTCCGGGGTGCTGCACACCGGGCATCACCTGACCGGGCTGGTCAGCGGGCGGCAGGCGGAGGCCGTGGGGACGACCGCGGTGCACTTCGCGGACGTGACCGACTCGGAGATCGAAGCGTATGTGGCATCCGGGGAGCCGCTTCAGGTTGCCGGGGCGTTCACGCTCGACGGGCGGGGTGGCGCATTCGTGGAGCGGATCGAAGGGGACCCCGGGAATGTGATCGGGCTGTCGCTGCCGCTGCTCCGCACCCTGCTCCGGGACATGGATGTGCCGATCATCGACCTCTGGCGGCGGTAGCACGGCGGCAGCGGCGGCAGACCGGCACAGCAGCGCCGCCAGCGAGGCGACAGCGGAACGGCCTTCACACGGCGGCACCGCGCGCGTCGAAACGGCCAAAACGGCCGCGACGGCGACGACGGTGACACGGCGACGGCGGTAACGGTGGCGGTGACACGGCGACGGCGACAGCGGCGGTGACACGGCGGCGGGCGGCGGTGACACGGCGGCGGGTGGCGGTGGCGATGACACGGCAACGGCGGCGGGTGGCGGTGGCGATGACACGGCAACGGCGGCGGGTGTGGCGGTGGCGATGACACGGCAACGGTGGCGCTGATACGCCGACGGTGACGCGGCGGCAGGATTGCGGACTGTCAGCGCCCCCAATGTGAACCGCTGGGGCCCCTGCGGTTGAAGGACGGCAGGTCGGGCAGCCCACCGAGCGATGAGATCCCCGGCCACTGCATGGACAGCGGCAAGTCGGCCAGCCACCGCACAGCCCCCGCACGGTCCAGCCACCCCGCAGGCCGCTGTTCCAGCAGGTGAAAGCACCCCACCAGCACCCCACCAACACCGCGACGCGGCCAAAAATGCCGTGCCGCCGCGTCGCCGGCCAACAAGGGGGTGGCGAGATGCGAGCAAGACTCTGAACTTTCGTTAGGCTCTAGCCGTGCGGAAGATATTGATCGCCAACCGCGGCGAGATCGCCCTCCGGGTCATCCGGGCCTGCAAGGACGCCGGCCTGACCAGCGTCGCCGTCTACGCCGACGGGGATCGGGACGCCCCCCATGCCCGGCTCGCCGATGAGGCGTACGCGCTGGACGGCGAGTCCGCCGCCGACACGTACCTGCGGATCGACAAGCTGATCGCGATCGCGGAGCGGGCCGGGGCCGACGCTGTACACCCCGGTTATGGGTTCTTGTCGGAGAATGCGGAGTTCGCCGAGGCGGTGCTGGCCGCGGGGTTGACCTGGATCGGGCCGAGCCCGCAGTCGATCCGCGACCTCGGCGACAAGGTGACCGCGCGGCACATCGCGCAGCGGGCGGGGGCGCCGCTGGTGCCGGGTACGCCGGAGCCGGTGGCCGATGCCGCGGAGATCGTGGCGTTCGCCGAGGCGCACGGGCTGCCGGTGGCGATCAAGGCGGCGTTCGGCGGTGGTGGCCGCGGCCTGAAGGTGGCGCGGACGATCGAGGAGATCCCGGCGCTGTTCGAGAGCGCGACTCGGGAGGCGGTCGCCGCGTTCGGGCGGGGCGAGTGTTTCGTCGAGCGTTACCTGGACCGGCCGCGGCACGTCGAGGCGCAGGTCATCGCGGACACGCACGGCAATGTCGTGGTGGTCGGCACGCGCGACTGTTCGCTGCAGCGCCGCCACCAGAAGCTGGTGGAGGAGGCGCCCGCGCCGTTCCTCAGTGACGAGCAGCGTGCGAGCATCCACGAGAGTGCGAAGGCGATCTGCCGGGAGGCCGGCTACTACGGCGCCGGCACCGTGGAATACCTGGTGGGCCAGGACGGGACGATCTCCTTCCTGGAGGTCAACACCCGGCTCCAGGTGGAGCATCCGGTCAGCGAGGAGACGACCGGTATCGACCTGGTCCGGGAGCAGTTCCGGATCGCGGCCGGCGAGCCGCTGGCGATCACCGAGGATCCGGTGCCGCGCGGGCACGCGATCGAGTTCCGGATCAACGGTGAGGACGCGGGCCGCAACTTCCTGCCGGCGCCGGGCACCGTGTCGACGCTCGTCTGGCCGTCCGGGCCGGGGGTGCGGGTCGACGCGGGTGTCGAGGCGGGCAGCGTGATCGGCGGCAACTTCGACTCGATGCTCGCGAAGATCATCGTGGTCGGCGCGACCCGTGAGCAGGCGCTGGAGCGCTCGCGGCGGGTGCTGGACGAGACGGTGATCGAGGGCATCGCGACGGTGCTGCCGTTCCACCGGGCGGTGGTCCGGGACGCGGCGTTCGTCAGCGAGCCGTTCACCGTGCACACCCGCTGGATCGAGACCGAGTGGGACAACCGGGTCCCGGCGTTCAGCGCGCCGGCGCCCGGCGGCGGCGAGGCCGCCGACCGCGAGACCGTCGTGGTCGAGGTCAGCGGCCGGCGGGTCGAGGTCCGCCTGCCCAAGAGCCTGCTTGCCGGTACGCCCGGACCCGCCGCCGCCCCGCAGAAACGTGCCGGACGGCCTCGCGGTGGCGCCTCCACCGCGGTCGCGAGCGGCGACAGCCTGACCGCCCCGATGCAGGGCACCGTCGTGAAGGTCGCCGCGCAGAACGGTGACCAGGTCAACGAGGGTGACGTGATCGTGGTGGTCGAGGCGATGAAGATGGAGCAGCCGCTGACCGCGCACCGGGCGGGCACGGTGGCCGGCCTGTCGCTGGAGGTCGGCGCCACGGTGACGGCCGGCGCGGTGATCTGCACGATCGAGGGCTGACCGGCTCACCGTCCCATCGCCCGGACGCGGCCCAGGATCACCCGGGCCGCTTCCACCGGGTCTTCCTGGGTGCTGTCCGGGAAGGCCCCGCTGAGCCACAGGGTGGCGAAGCCGTGCACCATCGACCAGGCGGCCAGGCCGACTTCGCGGACCTCGTCGGAGACCAGGTCGGCGGTGCCTTCGCGGGCGGCCCGGGCGTGGGTCGCCACGTCCGGGCCGGCCAGCGGCGCGTCCGGCAGGTCGGTCATTCCGGCGTACAGCGCGTCGGCCGCCTGGCGCCGCGCGGCCAGCAGCGCCGGGTCGTCGGCGTGGTAGAGGTCGGTCCGGAACATCACCTCGAACGTCGCCCGGTTGGCCAGCGCGAACCGCAGGTAGGTCACCCCGAGTTCGAGCAGGCTGTTGCTGGCCAGCCGGGAGGTGGCCAGGGCTTTGGCGAGCTGTTCGAAGCCGTCGGTGGCGAGCGCGGTGAGCAGCCCGGCCCGGTCGGCGAAGTGGTGCCCGGGAGCGGCGTGCGAGACCCCGGCCCGGCGGGCCAGATCCCGCATGCTGAGCGCGGTCACCCCGGTTTCGGTGATCGAGTCGGCGGCCGCCTTCAGCAGGGCCCGGCGGAGGTCACCGTGGTGGTAGCTCGGTCTGGTCACCGGCCCAGGATAACTAGGCAGCGACAAGATGCCGGGTGGCCGCTGGGACGGGCCGCCGATACGGGACCTACCGGCGGCCCGCGGCCGCGGCACCGAACCGGGGAGATCCGAGCCCGCGGGCACCGCCAACGGTACGCCCCGCCGTCGGGGACACCGAGAAAACCGGGGGCGGGACGGGACCTTTCGGTCGTACCGTGGCGGGCATCACTGTCTGTCCCGATTCCCGTGGCGCATGCTGAACACAGCGCCCTCTCAGGTGCGCTCCCGGACAATGCCGGGAGCCCTGAAACCGCGAGGTGGCCCCTGCAATGACCGAACTGCTGACGATGGTGGCCTCACCGGTACTGGTCTACCTCGCACTGTTCGGATTTCTGGCGGTCGATGCACTGATCCCGGTCGTCCCGATCCAGGCCATCATGATCACTACCGGTGCGCTGACCGTCTACGGTCACCTGCACCTGGGTGTGGTCATCGCGATCGGCGCGCTCGGCATGTTCACCGGCGACCTGATCGCCTTCCTGCTGGGCCGCTCCACCGGGCATCGCCTGAGCGCGCTGCACGCCCGGTTCGCCCCGCGCACCACCGACTCCCGCACCCGGCAGGCAGCCGAGCGGTTCACCCGCGGCCTGCGCAAGCCGGGGCCGCTGGTGGTGCTGCTCTGCCGGTTCGTCCCGGGCGGCCGGATGGCGTCCGGCTACCACGCGGGCCGCACCGGCTACCCGATGCGGCTCTTCGTGGCATACGACCTCGGCGCCGCCCTCTGCTGGGCCGGTTACGGCGGCCTGGTCGGGCATCTGGGCGGCACCGCGGTCACCCAGTCGGCCTGGCGGCTGTTCGCGATCGCGGCCGGCGCGGCCCTGATCTTCGGGACGGCCGGCTGGATCCTCGCCCTTTTCGGGGGCCGCGAGTCGGCTACTGGATCTCGTGCTGCATCAGCTGACGAGCCGCTTCCGCGATCGAACCCGACAGCGACGGATAGATCGTGATGGTATGGGCCAGCTGGTCCACGGTCAGGTTGTTCTCGATCGCCATGGTGATCGGCAGGATCAGTTCGCTCGCCTTCGGAGCGACCACCACCCCGCCGACGATCTGACCGGTCGCCGGCCGGCAGAACAGTTTGACGAAACCGTCCCGCAGGTCGGCCATCTTGGCCCGGGCGTTGCCGGTCAGCGGCAGCATCACCTGGCGGGCCGGGGTGCGCCCGGAGTCCACCTCGTTCTGCGAAACGCCGACGGTGGCCAGCTCCGGGTCGGTGAACACGTTCGCCGAGACGGTGCGCAGCCGCAGCGGGGCGACCGCCTCCCCCATGGCGTGCCAGATCGCGATCCGGCCCTGCATCGCCGCGACGCTGGCCAGTGGCAGCACCCCGGTGCAGTCACCGGCGGCGTAGATGCCCGGCACGTTGGTCCGCGACACCCGGTCCACGGTGACGTAGCCACCCTGGCCGACCGCCACGCCGTACTCCGCCAGGCCGAGGTCCCGGGTGTTCGGGATGGCACCGACGGCGATCAGCGCGTGCGAGGCGTCGACCACCCGGCCGTCGGCCAGGGTGACCCGCACGCCGGTGCCGGTGTTCACCACCGAGTCACCCCGGGCCTGGCTGAGAATGGTCATCCCGCGCTCGCGGAAGACCCGCTCGATCGCCATCGCGGCGTCCGCGTCCTCGTGCGGCATCACCCGTTCGCGGCTGGAGACGAGCGTCACCTGCACGCCCATCGCCAGGTACGCGCTGGCGAACTCGGCACCGGTGACACCGGAACCGATCACCACGAGGTGCTCGGGGAGCTCGGTCAGGTCGTACACCTGCCGCCAGTCGAGGATGCGCTCGCCGTCCGGGCGGGCGGTCGGCAGCACCCGCGGGGTGGCGCCGGTGGCCAGCAGCACGGTGTCCGCCTCGACCGCGTACGGCCTGCCCTCGTGCGGGGTGATCAGCACCTGATGGGTGTGGCCGAGCCGGTCCTCGCCCAGCCGGGCCCGGCCGTGCACCACGTCGACACCGGCTTTGACCAGCTTGGTCTGGATGTCGCCGGACTGGGCCAGGGCGAGTTTCTTGACCCGCTCGTTGACCGCGGTCGCGTCGACGCTCACCCCGTCCAGGCCGCGGGAGCGGATCCCGAACCGGTCGTTGTGGCGGTATCCGGTCATCACCTCGGAGCTGGCGATGAACGTCTTGGACGGGACACAGTCGGTCAGCACGCAGGCGCCACCGGGACCGTCCGCCTCGACCAGGGTCACATCGGCGTCGAGCTGCGCGGCGACCAGAGCCGCCTCATAGCCGCCCGGTCCCCCACCGATGATCACGATCCGACTCACGATTACCCGACCTCCAATAAGTGCATCTGTGCCGACACGCACTTCTCATATTCTCACCGACCGTCGTTACGACTATCGTCGTCGCCGTGCGTCACTACGCCGCGTATGGCTCGAATCTGGACCCAGCCCGCATGCTGGCCTACTGTCCGCACTCGCCGATGGTCGGCGTGGGGTGGATCGAAGGCTGGCGCCTGACCTTTGCCGGAGAAGGGGAAATGGGCTGGGAGGGTGCCGTGACGACGATCGTCGAGTCGCCCGGCGACCGTGTCTTCGTCTCCCTCTACGACGTGCATCCGTGGGATGCGGCACAACTCGACGAGGTCGAGGGGGTGCCCGCCGGGACGTACCAGAAACTCACCGTGCGTGTATCGACCCTTGACGGTGAGGTGCCCGCCTGGGTGTACGTCTTCGCCGGTTACGAGGGCGGCCTGCCCACCGCGTGGTATCTCTCCGAGATCGCCACCGCGGCGGAGAAGGCGGGCGCGCCCGACGACTACGTCAGCGACCTGCGGCACCGTCCGACCGGGACGGCGTCCCCGGAAAGCTAGGCCCGGGCCGCCGGCACGGTGGTCTGGTACACATTCGCCCGGTAGAGCGGGGTCATCCCGACCTTCCGGTAGAGGCGTGCGGCCTCGGTCGGGTTCGCCATGTCCACCCCGAGCCCGGCCGCGGACCGCCCCTTCCCGGCGTAGGCGGCGAAGGCGCGGCGCAGCAGCGCCTCACCGACACCCCGCTTGCGGTACGGCCGGAGCACCCCCAGATAGCGCACCCAGCCCTCGTCGCGGTCCTCCGGCTCGGTGGACTGCAGCACCCCGGCCAGCTCGCCGTCCGCCTCCGCCACGAACCACTCGTCGTACGGCACCGGGCCGCCGGTCGCGGCCTGCCGCCGCCAGTCGTCGAAGCTCATCGCCGGATGGTCGGAGTCGAGGAACGCCTCCTCGATCACCGCGTGGAAGCGGCGCAGCTCGGCCTCGTCGTCGTGGCGCACCGGGCGGATCGTCACCCCGGCCGGCGGGCGCGGCGCCTCGGCGCCGATCCCGTCCAGCGACATCCGCATCCGCGCGTGCTGCTTGAGGAAGGTGAAGCCGGCCGCGGTCAGCGCCTCGATGTACTCCGTCTCGGTCGGGATCGCGCCGGCCCGCACCGTGTACGGGTCGTGGCCCAGTTCGGCGGCCCGCTCGGCCATCCGCCCCATCATCAGGTCGAGCAGCGGGCGCTGGGCCGGCACGCCGCGCCCCGGCCACACGTAGACCTCCAGAAAGTCCCGGGCCTGGCCGGTCGGGTTCCGCGGATAGGCCCAGCCGGCCAGCCGCCCGGCGTCGTCGAAGGCCAGCCACGAGTCGCGGCTCATGTCGGTGTGCGGCCCGGTCAGCTCGTCGCGCACCTCGTCGGCGCTGAAGTCGGGCTCACCGACCGCGGCGATGTCACTGGCGTGCACCAGCTCCAGAATCAGCGGCACGTCGTCGAGGGTGGGCCGGCGTGTGGTCCAGCCGTCCGGAAGCGCGGTCATGGCTGGCATCCGACCACGGCCCGCGGTTCTCTGCCAACCGGTTTCACCCCGTGGTGCCTCAGCGGACCAGCCGATGCCCGAGCGACTCCAGCAGCCCGGCGAACTCCACCCGCTCCGGCCGGTCCAGGGTGCCGTAGGCCTGCCCGGCCAACGAATTCGCCACCGCCTCGGCCCACATCAGCCGGCGCACCAGCGGGCCGGCCGACGGATACGGCGCCTGCCAGCCGAGCGCCACCGCCCCGGTCTCCCCCTCCGGCCCCGCCATGATCGCCTCCAGCGGGGTCAGGCCCCCGGCGCGGACCGCGATCACGTACACCCCCTGCCGGTGCTCGTGCAGCAGGTGCAGCAGCATCGCGGCGCGGGCCCCCGGCTCCTGGCTCGGCACCGGCATCGCCCGCCAGGCCGCGAACAGCGGCAGCCCGGCCGGGTCGACCGCGCCCACCACCCGCTCGGCCAGCTCCAGCAGCCGGGTCAGCCGCGGGAAGCCGCCCACCTGCTCCGCACCCCAGGTGCACAGCTCGCGCAGGTGCCAGGTGGCCACCTCGGACGGCTGCGAACTCTTCGCGGTCGCCTCCCAGCCCTCGGTGACCGCCTCCGGCGCGATGAACGCCACCGCGGCCGCGACCGTCTCCGGCCGCACGTCACCGAGCGCACCGGCCCGGGCCGACACGTGATAGGCCCAGCCGGAGAGCCCGAGCAGCCGCGCGCGGCGCAGGGTCTGCGGGGATTCGGCGAAGGCGCCGACGATGGCGGCGAGGCTCGCCTTGGCGTTGGCGGCAGCCTGTTCGGGGGTCACCCGCCCGATTCTGCCCCGCCTGACCGATTTACAAAATCCACCGTATCCACAATCCCCGGGCTGAATGCGCCGCGCCCCAAGGTCAAGATCAAATTCATGGAGCAGATGTCGTGCGCTGCGGCCGATAACTGATCGCTGCTCCCGCCGGGACCCTTGCGGGCCGGGCTGGCCGCTGCGCGTCCAGAGCGCCCGGCCCGCAAGGGCGACGTCCGAGGGTGGGCACGGACGCGACACCGCTGCCACCCCGGACCGCCCCGCGCCCCTGGACCCCGGCCGGCCCGCACCGTGGCCGGCGAACCCAGCATGGCGACTGTGGTGGGGCGAGCCGCGGCGTGGCCTTCGGCTGCTGCTCCTCGTGGCGCGGCGGATCCTGTGACCAGCCTGGGCGCCGGCTGGTCAGGGGAGGTCGTCGAGGGCGGCCTGAACGTCGCCGACGCGACGACGGGCGGCGGCGGACTCGCGTTCGGCCGTGCGGCGGGCCTGTTTGCGGCGGGCCACGTCGGCGACCGCCTCGGTGCGGCGGCGTTCCAGCTCGGCCAGTTCCGCGTCCAGGTCGTCCACCAGGTGCTGGGCGTCTCGTTCGGCTTCCTCGGCGCGGTTGAGGTGTTCGTCGGCGCGGCGCTCGGCGGCTTCCGCGGCGGCCAGGTCGCGTTCCAGATCGCGGCGCCGCCGCTCCTCCTCGCGGCGCCGGCGTTCCCGGGCCGCCCGTTCCCGCGCCTCCGCCTCGCGTGCCGCCTCGTTCCGGGCCGCCTCGCGCCGCGCCGCCTCGTCCGGATCCGATTCGTCGGGACCCGCGCCTTTCCGGCCCGCGTCGCCACGGCTGGATCGCCAGGTCGCGGCCGGCCCGTCAGCCGGATCGCTCGCGTCACCACGGCTGGATCGCCCGGTCGCGGCCGGCTCGTCAACCGGATCGCTCGCGTCGGCGTCCTCGTCGTCCTCGGTCACGTCGGCGTCCTCGCCGCCGCTGATCAACCGCAGCCGGGGACGCGGCACCTCGCCGAAGCCGGCATAAGCCGCCGACCGGATCAGCCGCCCGGTGCGCACCTGCTCGGCGACCTCCGGATCGGACAGCGCCGCGGTCAGCGTGGTCTCCACCTCGCCCAGCGGCAGCTTCCCGGCCCCGGCGCCGGCCGCCACGGCCAGCTTGCGGGCCTCGGCGACCAGCGCCGACACGAACGCCCGCCGCTGCTGGGACAACTCCCGCAGCTGGTCACCCTGCAGTTCCCGCTGGGCGGCCCGCAGCGCCGCGGACAGCTCCACCAGGTCACCGATCAGATCCGGCCGCCGGCGGGCGAGCAGATTGACCACCCAGGCCGCCACGGTCGGCTTCTTCAGCGCGGCCAGCCGCTTGGCCGCATCCCGGTCGCCGGCCGCCCGGGCCGCCTCGATCGCGGCCGCCCTGGTCGCCACGAAACCTTCCGGCGGCTCCTCGTACAGCCGCCGCACCACGTCGTCGATCACCTCAGGCACACCAGCGGCTCCTCGCACTTCAGCCGAACCCCTTCCGTACCGCCGATACCCACGGGCCGGCTCGCATTGTCGCCCCCTCCCGCGCGGCACCACCACGCGGACCAGCCGGCCGACCGGCGGGCGGGTCAGGTGAGCGTGGTACCCGGGGCGACGTGCTGGTAGCGGGTTTCGGAGAACCTCTCCAGGTGGCCGTCCGAGATCGCCGCGCCGCGGTCGTTGAGCAGGCCGTCGTGGATGGCGATGGCCCGGCCCGGCTTGACCGCGCGGGCGAACTCGATCGCCTCGGACACCTTCATCCACGGCGCGTTCAGCGGCACGCAGAGGGTGTCGACCGGCGCGCCGTCCGGCGCCACGAACGAGTCACCCGGGTGGTAGAGGCTGCCGGCTCCGTCGTCGATCAGATAGCCGAGGTTGGCGATCCGCGGAATGTACGGGTGGATCACCGCGTGCTGCCCGCCGTACGCCCGGAGGGTGAATCCGGCGGCCCGGAACTCGTCGCCCGGCCGCACCTCGGTGGTCGCCTCGGCGATCTCGCCGAGCTGGGCGAGCACCGCGGCGTGCGAGAAGATCCGGAGCTCCGGCCGGCGCCGGACGGCTTCGGTGAGCGCGGCGACGTCCAGGTGGTCGAAGTGCTCGTGGGTGATGACCACGGCGTCGGCACCGTCCAATGCCGACTTCTCGGAGAATTCACCCGGATCGACGACCAGCACCCCCGCTCCCTCGATCCGCAGACAGGCGTGGGTGAGCTTCGTGACGCGCACGGGATTCCTCCGCTACTGAATCGTGACCGGTCATCTCGCAGTCTGCCGGAACCGGACGGGACCCGCCGTACGTCCCAGCGGTCAGTCGTAGCGACGATCGGAGTGGTGATGCGGAAACGGGGTTACACCTTGGCCGGCGCCGTGCTGCTGTGCGGCGCCCTGCTGGCCGGTTGCGGTTCGGGGGATTCCTCGGACTCGTCGGCGAGCAGCGACAGAGCGGCCGCGCCGGCCGGGGGCAACGCGGCGCCCGCCGAGGCCGCCGCGGGCGGGAAGGCGGACAGCGGCACCGCGCAGGACAGCGTCGGGGCCGGCCAGCGGAGCACGGCACAGGGTAAGGACACCCCGGCCGAGTCGCCGAACCTGAGCGTGGACCAGCGGTCGATCATCTACACCGGGTCGATCACCGTGCAGGTCAAGGACGTGAACGCGGCGGCCGCGCAGGCCACCGGCATCGCGGCCGGGACGGGCGGCTTCGTCGGTGGCGACGACCGGCAGAGCGGCAACAGCGGCGCCGCCACCGCCACCCTGACCCTGCGGATCCCGGCCGCCAAGTTCAGCGCGGCGCTGCAGCAGATCGCCGGGCTGGGGGTCGAGAAGAACCGGGCGATCAACACCCAGGACGTCACCGAGGAGGTCGTCGACCTGGACGCCCGACTCGCCGTCCAGCAGGCCCGGGTCGACTCCGGCCGCAAGCTGCTGGCCCAGGCCAAGTCGCTGAGCGACCTGGTCATGCTGGAGAAGGAGGTCGCCACCCGGGAGTCCGACCTGGCCTCGCTGCAGGCCAAGAAGCGCCGCCTCGCCGACCTGACCGCGCTGAGCACGGTCACCGTCGTCCTGCTCGGTCCGGACGCCGCGGTGGCCGCCCCGGCCGCCGCCTCCCCCGGTTTCCTCAGCGGCCTCAGGAACGGCTGGCACGCCCTGGTCGCCTCGCTGTCGGTCCTGCTGACCGTCCTGGGCGCCCTGCTCCCCTGGTTCCTGGTCCTCGGCGTGCCGGCCTGGGCCCTCTGGTACTTCACCCGCCGCTACCGCCGCGCCCGCTCCACCCCCCAGCTCCCCACCCCGTAGCCGGCCCGCACCGTCGCCACGCAACCCGCGACACGACGGGTGCGGGCACGCCGGAGCCGCGCGCCACACCGGCAACGACCGGCCCGGACCGGCCCGGACCCGCCCGGACCCGCCCGGACCCGGGGCCCGGGGCGGTCCGGGGTGGCAGCGGTGCGGTGTCCGCGCCCACCCGCGGATGCCACCCAGCTCAGGGGTGGCAGCGGTGCGGTGTCCGTGCCCACCCGCGGTGCCACCCAGCTCAGAGGTGCCGGGCAACAACAAGGGTCCACCGATGAGCGGCGATCGGTCATCGGCCGCGGCGCATGACATCTAGATCTTGCGGTAAGCGGACGAACCGTCAGAAGGCGCCGGTCGAGAGGGCGGCGAGCGCGGTGTGCGCCATCACCCGGATGCCGTGCCCGATGCACGCCTCGTCCACGTCGAAATCCCCCTGGTGCAGGTCGTGCCGCACGTCCGACCCCGGCACCCCGGTCCCGAGCCGGATCATCGCGCCCGGGACGTGCTCCAGGTAGAACGAGAAGTCCTCGCCGCCCATGCTGATCTCGGCCTCGACGACCCGGTCGGCGCCGAGTGCGGCCCCGGCGGCGCCCGCGATGACCGCGGTCGCCATCCGGTCGTTGATCACCGGCGGGACGCCGCGCCGGTATTCGACCTCGACGCCGGCGCCGGTCGCGGCGACCACGTCGTGGATCAGTTTGGTGATCATCTCGGGGGCTTCGCGCCAGGCGTCCCGGTTGAGGATGCGGACCGTGCCGCTGGCCTCGCCGGTGCCGGGGATGGCGTTGAACGCCTGGCCGGCGTGGACCGACCCCCAGACCAGGGAGACGCCGGCGCGCGGGTCGACCCGGCGGTCGAGCAGCGCCGGCACGTCGACGATGACCCGCCCGAGCGCGTGCACCAGGTCGGCGGTCAGGTGCGGCCGAGCGGTGTGCCCGCCGGGGCCGGACAGTTTCACCCTGATCGTGTCGGCGGCCGCGGTGAACGGGCCGGAGCGGACCCCGACCAGGCCGGCCGGCAGCTGCGGGTAGCAGTGCAGGGCGTAGATCGCGGCGACGTCCTTGAGGCCGCCGGCGGCGATCACCTCGGGGGCGCCGGACGGGATGTGCTCCTCGGCCGGCTGGAACAGCAGCCGCACCCGGCCCGGAAGCTCGCCCTGCTCGTGCAGCTGGGCCAGGGCCAGCCCGAGGCCGAGCAGGATGGTGGTGTGCACGTCGTGGCCGCAGGCGTGGGCGACCTTCTCCACGGTGCTGCGGTACGGCACGTCCTTGAGGTCGTGCAGCGGCAGCGCGTCCAGGTCGGCGCGGAAGGCGACGACCCGGTCGCCCTCGCCGATGTCGCAGATGACGCCGTTGCCGCGGGGCATCAGCCGCGGACTGAGGCCGGCCAGGGTGAGTTCGCGGGCGATCAGGGCCGCGGTCTCGAACTCGGAGTGTGATCGTTCCGGGTGGGCGTGGATGTGCCGACGGATCGCTACCAGCTCGGCTCCCCGGGCGGCGAGCCAGCGGTCGAGCTGGCCGGGTAGGGGGTCGGCGCCGGGCAGAGGCTCGGGCCACGCCGTATCGGCGCCGTCGGGCGCCGTCAGAGCAGTAGTCACGTCGGGTTCCAGATCACTCTCTAAGTTCGTCGGGTTTTGCGACGCGCGACAGCTTAGTCCGTTTTTCGTCACACTATGTAACGGTCGCGTAAACGTGCCGGGCGGCGGGAGTAGGCCCGCCAGCCCACCAACGGGTAACGAATCACGAGGGTGACGTGACACACCATGAGTACGTCTAGAAACGCTCGACCGGTCGATATACGCCCCACACCCCACGGAGGGTGTGGCAGACCTCACCGACAGTAGCGCGCAGACGCAACGCTTCCTTCATCGACGGTAGGACGTTTGCCGTCCCGGCGGCAGCCTTCGCCAGATCCGCCAGCGCCGCCTGCACGGCCGGGTCGTCCCGCTCGGCCCGCAGGGTGGCCAGCCGGGCCGCCTGGGCCGCCTCGATCGCCGGGTCGACGCGCAGCGGCTCGTACTTCTCCTCGGCCTCCGCGGTGAACCGGTTGACGCCGACCACCACCCGCTCGCCGCCGTCGATCTCGTTGGCGATCCGGTAGGCCGACTGCTCGATCTCGCTCTTCTGGAAGCCCTGCTCGATCGCGTCGACCGCGGAGCCGTACTCGAAGACCCGCTCGATCAGCGCGGTGGCCTCCCGCTCCACCTGGTCGGTCAGTGCCTCCACCGCGTACGACCCGGCGAACGGGTCGACCGTGCCGGTCAGCCCGCTCTCGTAGGCGAGCACCTGCTGGGTGCGCAGCGCCAACCGGGCGGACTTCTCGGTGGGCAGCGCGATCGCCTCGTCGTACGAGTTGGTGTGCAGCGACTGGGTGCCGCCGGCGATCGCCCCGAGCGCCTGGATCGCCACCCGGATCAGGTTGACCTCCGGCTGCTGGGCGGTCAGCTGCACGCCGGCGGTCTGGGTGTGGAAGCGCAGCATCATCGACTTCGGGTCCTTGGCGCCGAACTCGTCGCGCATGATCCGGGCCCACATCCGGCGGGCCGCGCGGAACTTGGCGATCTCCTCCAGCAGCGTGGTGCGGGCCACGAAGAAGAAGCTCAGGCGCGGCGCGAAGTCGTCGACGGCCAGGCCCGCGGCGATCGCGGCGCGCACGTACTCGATGCCGTTGGCCAGCGTGAAGGCGATCTCCTGCACGGGCGTGGCGCCGGCCTCGGCCATGTGGTAGCCGGAGATCGAGATGGTGTTCCACTTGGGGATCTCGGTCCGGCAGTAGGCGAACGTGTCGGCCACCAGCCGCAGCGACGGCTTGGGCGGGAAGATGTAGGTCCCGCGGGCCACGTACTCCTTGAGGATGTCGTTCTGGATGGTGCCCTGCAGGGCCGCCCCGGGCACCCCCTGCTCCTCGGCGACCAGCTGATAGAGCAGCAGCAGCACCGAACCGGGCGCGTTGATCGTCATCGAGGTGGAGACCTGGTCGAGCGGGATGCCGGCGAACAGCTGCCGCATGTCGTCGATCGAGTCGACGGCCACCCCGACCTTGCCGACCTCGCCGTGCGCGATCGGCTCGTCCGAGTCGTACCCCATCTGGGTGGGCAGGTCGAAGGCCACCGACAGACCCATCGTGCCGGCCTTGAGCAGCTGGTGGTACCGGGCGTTGGACTCGGCGGCGGTGCCGAAGCCGGCGTACTGCCGCATGGTCCACGGGCGCTTCGTGTACATCGTCGGGTACACGCCGCGGGTGTAGGGGAACTCGCCCGGCTGATCGGACCCGGCCGCCGAAGGCACGTCGTCCGGCCCGTAGACCGGTTTGATGGTGAAACCCGACTCTGCGTTCACGTGGTGATCCTAAGGCTCGTTCAGTGCCCGGTGGCGTCCACGTTCGGCCACCCGGCCGCTACCCAGGGTCGTTTCCTGGTGAACAGTCCGGGCGTGACTTTCGTTGCGGCTGGCGAGCGGGCAAGATAGCTGGGTCAGACCCCGGCCCCCTAGACCCCCTCGGTGGCATCCTCAGTGACTCAGATTCCGACGTGGAGCAGCGGTGACGCGGCCTCCCTCAACGGGCGCGCGGCCCCCGGCACGCTGATCGGCGGGCGGTACACGCTGCGTGCCGCGGTGGGTCACGGCGGCATGGGCACGGTCTGGCGGGCGGCGGACACGCTGCTGCGCCGGGACGTGGCGATCAAGGAGGTCATCCTCCCGCCGGGGCTGGCGCCCAGCGACCGCGACGCGATGTACGAGCGCACCATGCGCGAGGCCCGTGCCGCCGCCGCCCTGCAGCACCCCGCGGTGGTCCAGGTCTACGACGTGGTGCACGAGAACGGCCGGCCGTGGATCGTGATGGAGCTGCTGGACGCGCGCAGCCTGGCCGACATGGTGATCGAGGACGGGCCGGTCGCGCCCCGGGTGGTCGCCAAGATCGGCATCGCGCTGCTCGGCGCGCTCGAGGTGGCCCACGCGCACGGCGTGCTGCACCGCGACGTCAAGCCGGCCAACGTGCTGATCTGCAACGACGGCCGCTGCGTGCTGACCGACTTCGGCGTCGCCCGGATGCCCACCGACGTGCAGCTGACCACGCCCGGCATGGTGCTCGGCTCGCCGCACTTCATCTCCCCGGAGCGGGCCATGGGCCAGGACTTCGGGCCGCCCAGCGACCTGTTCTCGCTGGGCGTCACGCTGTACACGGCGATCGAGGGCCGCCCGCCGTTCGACAAGGGTGACCCGATCGAGACCATGCACGCGGTGGTCGAGGACCCGCCGGCCCCGGTGATGCGGGCCGGTTCGCTCACCCCGGTGCTGATGGGCCTGCTGGAGAAGAACCCGGCCCAGCGGATGGACGTGCAGACCGCCCGCACCCTGCTGCGCCAGCAGCTGGCCGGCCCGCTGGCCAGCAAGAGCCCGCCGCACATGATGACCGACCCGTATTCGGTGGTGCCCTCGCCGCGGCCGGTGTCGCCGCCGCCGGCCGCCACCCAGCAGATCCCGCCGCAGCCCAGCGGTCAGATCGGCGGCCGGGCCATGCTCGCGCCCGGCGAGTCGCTCACCGACCACCTGACCAAGCTGGAACAGCAGAACAGCACCGGTGGCGGCCGCCGGCGCGCCCCGGAGCCGGCCGACGCGGGTTTCCCGACCGGCACCATGCCGGCGCACCAACTGCCCCAGGCCACCCGGCCGGGCACCGTGGTGACCAGCCCGGCCGCCAAGCGCCGGATGGCGGTGCAGAACGCCACGCAGACCGTCAAGGACGCGACCGCCAGGGCCCGGGCCACCTTCCTGGGCTGGCCGCGCAACAAGCGGCTGGCGGTCGGCGGTGGCGCGGCGGCCGCGGTGCTGGCGCTGATCCTGATCGTCTCGTTGACCGGCGGCGGGGACGGCGGTGCGGCCGTGCAGACCCCGGTCGCCGGACCGCAGACCGGTGCCGCGGCGCCGGGTGGCGGCGTGGCCGCCGGAACCCAGGACTACAAGGGCAGCAAGGCGATCTCGGTGAAGGTGCCGGCCGGCTGGACCAGGGCCGCCGGCGGGACCTACGTCGACTACGTCGACCCGGCCGACAAGCTGCGCAAGGTGCGGGTGCTGGCCGAGTCGGGCAAGTCGACGCCCGAGCACTTCGTCACCGAGATCGCCCCGAACGGGCTGAAGAAGTCGGCGAACTGCCCGAAGCCGTTCAAGGCCGTCGGCACCGACACCAACCTGCAGATCTCCGGGCACCCGGCCGCCCAGCTGGAATACACGTGCGGCACCGGCGACGCGATGCGGCACGGGATCTGGCGGATGACCCAGGTCAACGGCACGATGTACTCCTTCTTCCTGACCACCCCGGCGGCCGAGTTCGACGGCAGCAGGAAGTACTTCGACGCCATGGCGGACAGCTTCCAGCTCAACCTCTGACCGGGTTGTGCTATCAATCCGTAATGGCACCAGAAGTTGATATTGAGTTGAGGGCGGCCGCCGAGGCCTGGCTCGCGGACGATCCCGATCCGTCGAGCCGGGCTGAGTTGCGCGCGCTGATCGACGCGCTCCCGGCCACCGCCGGGGAGCTGCGCGACCGGTTCGCCGGACCGCTCACCTTCGGCACCGCCGGGCTGCGCGGCCGGTTGCGGGCCGGACCGAACGGGATGAACCTCGCGGTGGTCACCCGGGCCGCGGCCGGCCTGGTGGCCTGGCTGGCCCAGCAGGGCGGCGAGGGGCCGCTGGTGATCGGCTTCGACGCCCGGCACGGCTCTCGCGCGTTCGCCGAGCAGACCGCCCGGGTGGCGACCGCCGCCGGGCGCGCCGCGTTCCTGATGCCCCGGGTGCTGCCGACGCCGGTGCTGGCCTACGCGGTGCGGGCGCTGGGCGCGGTGGCCGGGGTGATGGTCACCGCCAGCCACAACCCGCCGCAGGACAACGGCTACAAGGTCTACCTCGGGGACGGTGCGCAGATCGTGCCGCCCGCCGACGCCGGCATCGAGGCGGCCATCCGGGCGGTCCCGAGCGCCGCCGCGGTCCCGCTGGGCGACGCGGGCACGGTCCTGGGCGAGGACATCATCGCGGCGTACGTCGCGAACGCCGCCGCCGTGCTCACCTCGGGCGGGCCGCGGGATCTGGCGATCGCCTACACCCCGCTGCACGGCGTCGGTGGCACCACGCTGGCCGCCGCATTCGACGCCGCCGGGTTCGCCGCCCCGGCCGTGGTCGCCGACCAGGCCGAGCCGGACCCGGAGTTCCCGACCGTGGCGTTCCCCAACCCGGAGGAGCCGGGCGCGATGGACCACCTGGTCGCGCTGGCCGGGGCGACCGGGGCCGACCTGGCGATCGCCAACGACCCGGACGCGGACCGCTGCGCGGTGGCGATCCCCGGCCCGGACGGCGCGTGGCGGCCGCTGCGCGGCGACGAGCTCGGGGTGCTGCTCGCCGACCATCTGATCCGGCGCGGCACGCCCGGCGTGTACGCCACCACGATCGTCTCGTCGACGCTGCTGGGCCGGTTGTGTGCGGCCCGGGGGGTGCCGTACGCGGAGACGCTGACCGGCTTCAAGTGGATCGTCCGGGCGGCCGACGACCTGGCCTTCGGCTACGAGGAGGCGCTCGGCTACTGCGTCGCCCCGGCCATGGTGCGGGACAAGGACGGGATCACCGCGGCGCTGACCGCGGCCGAGCTGGCCGCCGGGCTCAAGGCGCGGGGCCGGACGCTGGCCGACCGGCTGGACGAGTTGGCCGTCGAGTTCGGCGTGCACGCCACCGATCAGCTCTCGATGCGGGTCGACGACCTGGCCGAGATCGGCGCGGCGATGACCCGGGCCCGCCGGCGGCCGCCGGCCACCCTGCTCGGCGAGCCGATCGGCTCGGTCACCGACCTGCTGCCGGAGAACGACGTGCTGACCTTCCGCACCGACGCCGTCCGGGTGGTGATCCGGCCGTCCGGCACCGAGCCGAAACTCAAGGCGTACCTGGAAGTGGTCGAGCCGGTCGGCGACGGTGACGTGGCCGCGGCCCGGGAACGTGCGGCCGGCGGCCTGCGCGCGCTGCGCGCCGAGATCGCCGCCGTCCTCGGCATCTAGGTCGTTGCCTCCCGGGTGTCCGACCGGACACCCGGGAACGCCGTCAGACCGCCTTGGGAGCGCCGAGGGCGGCTGAGATCGCCTTGCCCAGGGTGGCGACCACCAGCGCGACGCTGGGGCGCACGATGGAGTCCTCCAGGTTGGCGCCGGCCGCGAAGCCGGCGCCCGCGGAGATCTCCTCAAGCCGGCGGTGGGCCTGCTCGGCCTGGTCGGCGGGGAGTTTCAGGGCCGGCTCCATGCGGGCGGCACAGAGCAGCGTGCACAGCGCCGCGGTGCGCTCGGACGGCGTCTTGTCCGAGGTGAGCGCCTCGGCCAGACGGCCGCGGATCTCCGCCTCGAAGGCCGGGTCGGTGGTCGGGTAGCGGTGCACGTGGATGTAGTCGAGCTGGGTCTCATCCACGTCCTTGACCACACCGCGGGCGCACAGGTCCTCCAGGACCCGGGTGCGCAGCCGGTGGCGCAGGCGCTGCAGCCACTGGGCCGGGGTGTGCGGCGGGTCGCCGGCCACCTTGGTCAGCACCGCGTCGGCGATCGTGTCGCCGGTCGGCGTCTCGTCCTTGACCTGCAGGTAGCCGTCGACGTAGGCGACCCGGCCCGCCAGCGCGAGATCGATCAGCACGGCGGCGGCCATGCCGAGATCGAGCCCGATCCGGGAGCCGGTCGCTTTACCCGTCTGATCGTCGTACGCGAGAAGTAGGAGTTCCTCGGCGAGCGGAATGGAGGTCATGGAGAAAACATAACGGCTGTGCGCTCGACCGCCAGTAGCCCGTTGGTCGCCATCCGGTTCACCAGCCGGAATTCGGGGAGGCGACACTGGTTCGCATGAACACCAACACCAACGAGCCGTTCATCCACCCCTCGGCGGACGTGGAGGACGGCGCCCGGATCGGGGCCGGCACCAAGGTCTGGCACATCGCCCACATCCGCTCCAGCGCGACGGTCGGTGACGACACGGTGATCGGCCGCAACGTCTACCTGGACGCGAACGCGGTGGTCGGCAGCCGGGTCAAGATCCAGAACAATGTCTCGGTCTACCAGGGCGTCACCATCGAGGACGAGGTCTTCGTCGGCCCCTGCGTCGTCTTCACCAACGACCTGCGGCCGCGCGCGCAGAACCCGGACTGGACGATCACCCCGACCCTGATCCGCCGCGGCGCGTCGATCGGCGCCAACGCGACGCTGGTCTGCGGCATCGAGGTGGGCGAGTTCGCGATGATCGCGGCCGGGTCGGTCGTCACCAAGGACGTCGCGCCGTACCAGTTGGTGCGCGGCAACCCGGCACGGCCCGCCGGCTGGGTCGACGAGAAGGGCGAGATCGTCAGCCGGGATCCGGAGCGACGCCCGTAAGGCGGGACCGGGAGGCTCCCGTCGCCGGGAGCCTCCGCGCCGCGTCAGCCGCCGATGACCACGCGGCGGATCGAGCCGAGCCGCTCCGGGTCGGTGACCCGCCGGCCGTCCACGACCACCTCGACGCCGGGCAGCTCGGCCGGGCCGAGGGTCCGGTACTCGGCGTGGTCGGCCTGCACGATCGCCGAGTCCACCGCCTCGCCGCCCCACGCCGGCAGCCCGTGCGCCTCGAGTTCCTCCGCGGTGTACATCGGGTCGGACACGTACGCCGTGGCGCCGCGCCGCTTCAGCTCCTCGACGGTCGGGAAGACGCCGGAGAACGCGGTCTCCTTGACGCCACCCCGGTACGCCGCGCCGAGCACCAGCACGCTGCGCCCGGCCAGGTCGCCGACGGCCGCGGCGAGCAGGTCCACCGCGTACGACGGCATCGCGGCGTTGGCCTCACGGGCCGCCCGGACCACCGTGGCGGTCGGGTCGTTCCACAGGTAGAGCCGCGGGTAGACCGGGATGCAGTGCCCGCCGACCGCGATGCCCGGCCGGTGGATGTGGCTGTACGGCTGCGTGTTGCAGGCGTCGATCACCAGGTTCACGTCGATGCCCAGGGTGTCGGCGTACCGCGCGAACTGGTTGGCCAGCCCGATGTTGACGTCCCGGTAGGTGGTCTCGGCCAGCTTCGCGAGCTCCGCCGCCTCGGCGTTGCCCAGGTCCCAGACGCCGTTGCCCCGCGGCAGGTCGGCGCGCTCGTCGAAGTCCAGCACCGCCTCGTAGAAGGTGACGCCGTGCGCGGCGGACGCCTCGTTCACGCCACCCACCAGCTTCGGGTATTTGCGCAGGTCGGCGAAGACCCGACCGGTGAGTACCCGCTCCGGGCTGAAGACCAGGTGGAAGTCCTCGCCGGCGACCAGGCCGGAGCCCTCCTGCAGCAGCGGCGCCCAGCGGTTGCGGGTGGTGCCGACCGGCAGCGTGGTCTCGTAGCTGACCAGGGTGCCGGGGCGCAGGCCGCGGGCGATGTCCCTGGTGGCCGACTCCATCCAGCCGAAGTCCGGCTTGCCGTCGGCGTCCACGAACAGCGGGACGACGACCACGACGGCCTCGGACTCGGCGACCGCGGCCGCGGTGTCGGTGGTGGCGGTGAGCAGGCCGGCGCTGACCGCCTCCTTCAGCTTCACGTCCAGGTCGGCCTCGCCCGGGAACGGGACCTCGCCCGCGTTCACCTTGCGCACGGTCGGCTCGGAGACGTCGGCGCCGATCACCGTGTGCCCCTTGGAGGCGAACTGAACGGCGAGCGGCAGCCCGATCTTGCCCAGGGCGACGACACAGATCTTCATACGGAAAGCTTTCCTCCTTGGCGGGGCTAGCGCCGGTACAGCTTCGTCTCGCCCCGAACTTGTTGACCGTCACCGTGAGCAGCGAGCGGTCGTCCAGTTGACGGTGACCGTAGTGAAGCGTAGGCCACGCCGGTAGCGCATCGAACCCGCGTCCGGCCATCACGCGGACTCACCGCCGCCTCACCCACGGTGACCAAGGCTGCCGGAGTGACGGCTGAGGCGTACATTGATCGGTCATGACGCTTCTGAGCGGCTCCGAGGCATCGGCGTACTGGGATGATCGGCACGAGCGGGAGAGCGACCTCCGCTCGGGCGGCCACATGGCGTTCGACGAGGCCACCAACCGGATGTTCTACATGCGCCGGCTGGCCCTGCTGATGGACCTGATCGGACTCCAGTCGTCGCCGGTCGCCCCGCTCTTCCTGCTGGACGCCGGCTGCGGCAAGGGCTGGTTCAGTCGGGAGCTGGTCCGGTTCGGCCACCGGGTGGATGCGATCGACGGCAGCCTCACCGCTCTGCAGCACGCCGAGGCGGAGGGCGGCGGGCCCCGGTTCCACCGGTCCTCGCTGTCCGGCTGGCGCAACCCCTGGCTGTACGACGTGGTGTTCAGCATCGACGTGCTCTTCCACATCCTCGACGAGGACGAGTGGGAACGCTCGGTGCGCAACCTGGCGTCGCTGGTCCGGCTCGGTGGACGGCTGGTGCTCTCCGACTGGGACGCCGGCCACGACCAGGCTTTCGGCAACTATCAGGTGCTGCGTGGGCCGGGGCGCTACCGGCCACTTCTGGAGGGACTCGGCTTGCGGTACGACGGATGGCAACCCTACGACTTCCGGGCCAGCGTCATCGGCTTCCACGCGTTCACCCGGGTCGGGTGACCCCGATGCTGATCAAGGAGTTGCCGGCGCTGGCCGGCGGGGGCCCCGCGGTCTTCTACACCGGCGGGTCCGAGGAGCTGTTCGCGGCGCTGTTCCCGTTCGAGAAGCCGGAGCGGGCCGACCCGCCCGCGGCGCTGACCGTGGTGTTCGCCGGCCCGGCCAGCCCGTTCCCCGGGGTGCCGGCGCTGCCGCCGGGCGGCCGGCTGTTGCTGCTGCTCGGCTGGCCGATCGCCGAGCTGCCCTACCACCTGCTGCTGGACCCGCTGGTCGCGGCCGGCTGTCAGGTGCTGCAGGCGGTGCCGGTCGATCGGGCGCACCGGCACGGCGTGCACTGCGCCGTGGTGGCGGCCCGGGTGGACCGGCTGGCGCCACTCCGGTCGTACCTCGACGATTCGCCCATCACGCTGGACGGCGAGTCGCCGGGGCTGCCCGCGCTGCTGCGGCTGACCGGCGAGTACACCTTCACCGACCTGGTCAGCCGCACGCAGCGGTCCTAGCTAGGCCTCGGGCAGGAGGCGACGGTACACGTCGTTCATCACCCGGGCCTGGGCGTCCCAGGTCCAGCCGTCGAGCAGGCCGGGCTTGTCGTACGCCGCCCGGTAGCGCTCCGGGTCGTCCAGCACCTTCTGCACGGCCTGCACGTAGGCGTCGACGTCGGCCGGCGGCGCCTGCGTCTCCGGGGTGCCGGTGGAGGTGAACACCTCGCCCTGCCCGGTGGCCCGGACCGTGGACGCCATCGTGCGCACGTCGCTGACCACCAGCGGCAGCCGGGCGTGCGAGTACTCGAAGAACTTGGTGATCAGCGCGATCTCGTGGTTCGGGAAGTGGAAGATCGGGATCACGCCGACGGTGGCCGCGGCCAGGAACGGCACCACCTGCCAGTGCGGTACGTACGGCAGGAAGTGCACCCGGTCGGAGATGCCCAGCGCGGTGGCCCGCTTGCGCAGCCCGCCCATGTACCCGCTGCTGTGGTTGTTGGTGACCAGGGCCAGGTGTACGCCGGGCTGCCGGGCCAGGCCCTCGACCATCACGGCCAGGCCACGCTGGATCGACGCGGCCCCGCTGTAGACGATCAGCGGCGTGTCCGGGCCGATCCCGCACAGCTCGCGCAGGTCGGGCAGGGGGGTGCCGGCCGCGTCCGCCGGGGCGTGCTCGGCGGCCGGGGTGTTCAGCACGACCGCCGGGCGCTCGGGCAGCCGGTGCGCCTCCTGCAGCATGCCGGCCAGGTCGTCGGAGACGGTCATCGCGGCGTCCACGTACGGCACGTACTCCGCCTCGTGCAGCATCTGGGCGGTGCGCCAGCGGGCGTGGTTGGTCCACGGCCGGACGCCGGGCAGGAACTCGTGCGCGTCCCAGACCAGCTTGACGTCCCGGCCCCGGGTCTTCGCCCGGATCTTGGCGCGGGCGCCGACACCGAGCATCCGGAAGTCGTTGGCGTGGATCAGGTCCGGCTTGACCCTGTCGAGCACCGGGCCGAAGGCCAGCTCCCAGTCCCACAGCTGCGGCTCCAGCCGGCGCCAGGCGCGCGGGCCCTGCACCGTGCTCCAGAACCAGGTGTAGAGCTTGTCGCTCGGGGTGTCCAGCGTCTTGCGCGCGCGCGCCGCCTTCTTCGTCTGCCGCTGGCGGACCGACACCCACTTGTTGACCACCCGGGACGCCTGCCACTGCACCTTGCGCGAGATCTCCCGCGCACCGCCCGGGCTGACCAGCCGGTCCATCGTCAGGTTCGCCCGCCAGGCCTTGACCCACTGGCCGCGCTGCTCGGCGACCCCGTTCTGCGGGTAGGCCAGCGGCGCCATCACCCAGCGGCGGCGGAACTCGTGCGGCCGCTTGTCCAGGTGGAACGGCACCGGGACCAGGCGGACCTGGGCCGGGCCGAGCATCCAGGTGTGCTCCTTGTCGTCCGGCGAACGGCCGAGCAGCGTCACGTCCCAGCCGGCCTCGGCCGCGGAACGTGCCTCCTTCTGCACCCGCGAATCGCCGTTCACGCCGTTGTCGACGAGCATGACGATGCGGCGGGCCTCGTCCGAACCCATGGAGACTCCTACTTTTTTCGTGTGCCGGAGGGGGCAGACCTTAGCAATCCACGCTACTGAAGGTCAGTAAGGCCGGATGCTCCGGGTAGCGTAGATTGGCTCACCGATCTCCCGTCCCCGAGGCAGAGGCGCACACTCCGCATGACCGAGGTCCTGAAGTCGGCTGTCACCAGCGCCAAGCGATTCACCAAGAAGGCCGGGAACCGGGTGGTCGGCAAGGCGCTGAGCATGCCGCGCGGCCGGCAGGCGGGACAGGCGCTGCTGACCGCGCCCGGGCTCAGCGACCGCCAGCGGCGCGCCCTGGGCCGCCGGATCGCCGGCAAGCTGAGCACGCTGGGACTGCCCGCCGAGGCCGCCGCGACCCGGCTGCGGGTCGCCAAGCTTCTGCGCGAGCCGCGGTCGCGGGCCGAGTGGATGATGGCCGCCGCCAAGGACGAGCTGGACGCCGGCCGGATCCCGGACTTTCTCACCGAGGCCGTCACCGCCGAGCTCGCGGTCGCCGACCAGCTGCTGCTCCGCAAGGACTTCGACGCGGCCACCCGGTCCGTCTTCCAGGTGCTGCAGCTGCTGTTCCACCGGGCCGTCCACTTCGACGGGATGACCTCGCCGATGGCGCCGCAGCCGGCCGAGTTCCTCGCGCCGCTGCACCTCAGCCTGGTCGGGCGCACGATGGCCACGGCGCACGGGCGGCTCACCCCGGCCGTCCCGCCGCCGGCCGGCCGGCCGCACCGGATCCTGTTCGTCACCCGGGGCAACGAGAACTTCCTCGGCGAGATCCGCGACCGGTACGCGGCGAGTCCCGATCACGAGGTCCGCACGCTGAGCCTGCTCGCCGACGAGGAGAAGGCGAAGCTGGTCCGGATCCCGTTCATGATCAAACATCTGCTCGGCGGCGACCCGGCGTACGGGGAGAAGATCCGCGAGTGGATCCAGCCCGACCTGGAGTGGGCGGACACCGTCTTCGTCGAGTGGTCGGTGGCGCAGGCCGCGCTGGTCAGCATGGTCGACCCGGGCACCACCCGGATCATCGTGCGGCTGCACCTGTTCGAGGCGTTCACCATGTTCCCGCACCTGATCGACTACTCCCGGATCGACGACTACGTCTTCGTCTCCGACCCGCTGCTCGACTACACCCGGGACGTGGCGCCGCGGATCACCGAGCCGGGCGGCCCGCGGCTGCACGTGCTCACCAACGCGGCCCGGCTCGACCGGTTCGCCCGGCCCAAGACGCCGGAAGCCCGGTTCACCCTGGCCCAGATCGGTCAGAGCCGGATCGCCAAGGATCCGCGCTGGACCTTCGCGATCCTGCGGGAGCTGCGCAGGCACGACGACCGCTACAACCTCCTGCTGGTCGGCGCCGACCTGGACGGCTCACCCAGCCCGCAGGCGGCCGCCTACCACCGGGAGTACGTGCGCGAGCTGGCCGAGTTCGAGGCGCAGGGGGCGGTCCGCCGGCTCGGGCAGACCGACGACGTGGCCGGCGCGCTCACCGGGATCGGCGTGATCCTCAGCGCCTCGGTGCGGGAGAGCTTCCACCTCGGCGTGATCGAGGGCGCGGCCAGCGGCGCCGTCCCGGTGGTCCGCGACTGGCCGTTCTTCGCCGGCCGGGCACACAGCGCCCGCAGCATCTTCCCGGCCGACTGGATGGTCGAGACCGTCGACGAGGCCGTCCAGCGCATCCTCGCGCACACCGCCACCGAGGAGATCTGGCAGGAGACCGGCGCCGCGGCGACCCGGCATGCGCTCTCCACCTGGGACTGGTCGGTCGTTCAGCAGCAGTACGACCGCCTCTTCGACAACTGACGAAAAGGGATCGCCGGTCCTGACGGGTTCAAGACCGGCGATCCCTTTTTCGTACGTCGTGAGCCGGGCCCGTGGCCGCTCAGACTCCGCTGCCGTCAGCCGTGCTTGTCGCCCGGCAGCCGCAACGCGGTGGTGACCTCCAGGCCCGGGTGACGGCGGGCGATCTGCCAGCCGATCCGCTCGCCCTGCACCCCGTTCACCACCACCCGCTTCACCCTGGTGAAATCGATGGCCGGCAGGATCGACCTGGTCGCCAGCCACTTGGTGTGCGGGCGGAAGACCGCGGCGGTCGGCTTGCCCACCTTGGCGGCCACCTTGGTGCGCAGCGTGCGCGCCTTGCCCTGCACGGTGCGGGTCAGCGCCAGCGCGGCGGCCGAGCCGGTCATCGGGGCCGGCCGGATGACCACGCCGGGCGGGTCCTCCTCGGTGCCGATCCCGTGCACCACGATGCCCGGATCCTCCGCCTCGCGGGCCCACTTGGCCGGGTCCGGCACGATCAGGTCGACGCCGTACCCCTTGGCCCGGGCCCGCTTGACGAAGTCCCGGGTGCGGGCCGGACGGGACGGCAGGACCGCCACCACGATGATCCGCTCGGCCGGGTCCTCGGCCGGCACCGGGACCGGCGCCGCGGCCTCGGCCGGGGCCGGGTTGCGGTAGATGTCCAGCAGCTGTTCACCGACCGCTTCGAAGCCGTACCGCGCGTGCAGCTCGGCACGGGCCCGGGGCAGGTCCAGTTTCGACCACTCGTCGCGCAGCTCGCGCCAGGCCTCGGCGAGCACCTCGGGCTTCTTGGTGACCGGGAAGAGCCGGCCGGCGATGCCGTCCAGGCCCTCCAGGGTCTCGGCCGGGCCCTGGCTGGCGGCGACCAGCACCGGGGTGCCGGTGGCCACCGCCTCGACCATGGTCATCCCGAACGTCTCCAGCTGGCTGGCGTGCACCAGCAGGTCGTGCTCGTGCAGCAGGGCCACCATCTGCTCCGGCGGCACGGCCGGGCGCAGCTGGATCCGGTCGGTCAGCTTCAGCTCTGTGATCCGCTTGCGCAGGTCGTCCTCGAGCTTGCCCTCGCCGACCAGGGTGAGGGTGACCGAGGGGTCCTCCGCGGCGATCAGCGCGAAGCCGTCGACCAGCGTCATCACGCCCTTGTGCTCCACCATCCGGCCGGCGTACACCCAGCGCCGGGGCGCCTCGGGCATGCCGGGCCGGACCGCGAAGTGCTCGAAGTCGACCGGGTTCGGCACCACCCGCAGCTTGTGCGCGTAGTACGGGAACTCCTCGGCGACCTGGTCGCGCAGCGAGGAGCTGACGCAGAGCAGGGTCTCCGCCCGGGCGAGCATGTCGAGGTATTGCTGGCGGGCCTTGGGCTGGGCGAACACCTGGCGCAGGAAGGTGGCGTGCTCGGTGACGATGATCCGGGCGTCCGGGCGGGCCAGCGCGGCCGCCATCACGCCGCCGAAGTGCCCGGAGTGCGCGTGCACCAGCGGCGCCTCGATCCGCCCGGTGGGCAGGGCCGCCCTCAGCCGGCGGATCTGCTCGTTCGCCCACGTCGCGTACGGCTGCTTGCGGGGCTGCGGGGCGATCACCCGGGTGAGCTCGCCCTCCGGGGTGTCCTGCACGGTGACCCCGCCGAAGCGCTTCAGCTCCCGCTGCATGGTGATGTCGATCATGTTCCCGACCATCCGCCACGGCGGGTAGAACCAGTGGTCGGTGGCGAGGATCGACACCCTGCCCACCTGCCCCTGCACCGTCTCGGCGGCGGCCTTGACGAACGAACCGGCGAAGGTGTCGTTCGGCGACGGGTACCACGGCGTGACGATGGCCAGGTCGGCCGGCGCGGGCCGGCGCTCCGGATCGCCCTGTGGGTCGGTCCGCACGGTCAGCCGGGGGAACTCCTTGCGGGCCAGGTCGACGATCGGCATCGCCGGCGGGTCACCGGCGATCAGCAGATCCGCCCCGGCCAGCGCCTCGCGGATCTCCGGCCAGGCTTTGTCACCGACCCGCTTCAAAGTGACGCCGGCCGGCGCCTTGACGTCCTTCCACTCCGGGATCCGCCCGGCGAACAGCGTCACCTTCGCGCCGGCCGCGGCGTACTCCGCGGTCAGCGTGACGGCGGCGCGGATCCGGAACTCGCCCAGTGCGACGTAGACGACCGACCGGTGACCGTCGCTCATCGTCGTCCGCCCTCGGCCAGCGCTCGCAAGCGGTGCTCCCATGGTGTCAGTGTGGCCTCCCGGGTGTACCGGTCGGCGTGCTGCAGGGCCGTCTCGAAGGTCGGCCGGTCCAGGTCCCGGGCCGCCTTCGCCGCGGCGATGAACGACTGGGCGACGTTGTCCGCGTCCAGTTTCCGGCCGTGGAACCAGAGCGGGTACCCGGTGAGCACGTCGGCGGCGGCGATGTCCGGCTCGTGCACCGAGACGATCGGCTTGCCGGTCGCCATGTACTCGAACACCTTGCCCGAGGTCACGAACTTCGCCCCGGGCACGCAGAAGACCAGCCCGTCGGTCTTCGCGTAGACCTCGGCCGCCTCGGTCTTGGAGAACGCGCCGCGATACACCACACCGGTGTCCGGGCTCTCCCCCAGCCGCGGCCGGATGGCCGCCGCCTCGTGCGGGAAGAAGCCGAGGTGGCCGTGGATGTCGAGGTTCGCGTCGGCCAGCAGCGGGTGCTGGCGGGCCAGCTTCCAGCCGTTGACCAGGACCTCCAGCGGCAGGTACGGGGTGACCGTGCCGAGGTAGCTGAAGTGCAGCGGCCGGTTCGGGTCGCTGGGCCGGTAGTCCGGGCGGCCGAGCAGCTCGGGCTCCCAGCCGTTCGGGACGACCTCCATCCGGTCGGCCGCGAACTTGTAGCGGTCCTGGTACCACCGCCGCATGCCGTCGTTCACGAAGACGATCTCGCCGGCGTCCCGCAGGACCCGCTCCTCCCAGTTCATCATCAGGCCGCCCTCGGGGAAGCGGATCTCCTCGGTGAACTGGTTGAAGGTCCAGGCGTCCCGGAAGTCGACCACGTATGGGATCCGGAACAGCTTGCCCAGATAGTGCGCGGCGGCGAACGAGACGAACGGGTTGCCGGTGGCGAGCACCAGGTCGAAGCGGGCCTTGCGGTGCCGGGCCACGGCGGTGCGCATCACGCCGGGGACCCAGCCGATGTAGTGCTCGCCGAAGATCCGCTTCTGCGACTCCTGGTACAGCCGGCTCGCCACGCTCGGGAACATCCGGCGGAACGTGCTGAACCGGCGTACGTCGTGCTCGTAGTTGTAGGTGTTCATCGGGGGTCGTTCCACGTGGATCCGGGGGTCGACCGTGGCCTCCAGCGCCGGGTCCGCGGCGCCTTCGAGGTGGTACTCGAAGAACTCGCGGGGCGCGGTCAGCACGGTGACGTCCCAGCCCGCCTGAGCCAGGTGATTGGCGGTCGCGCGGGCGCGGAACACGCCGCTCGCCCGGCTCGGCGGGAAGTAGAACGACAGGTACAGCACCCGGGGCGGGCGCGACTCCGAGAACTTGCCGGTCATCACTCGCCCTGGGCCGGCAACACGGGAACGGTGATGCCCTCGCGTGCGGACTTCAGCACCGCCGCCGCCACCTGCACGGTGCGCATGCCCTGGCGCAGCGACACGATGTCGCTCTGCTTGCCCTCCACCGCGTCCCGGAACCGCTCGTGCTCGACGAGCAGCGGCTCACGCTTCGGGATCGCGTAGCGGACCATGTCGCCCTCGGCCACGCCGCGGAACGCGCGCAGCGCCTCCCACTCGGTGCCGAACGCGCCGTTGGCGTAGAAGGTCAGGTCGGCGGTGAGCGTGTCGGCCACGAAGCTGCCCCGCTCGCCGGTGATCACGGTGGACCGCTCCTTGAACGGGCTCAGCCAGTTCACCAGGTGGTTGGCGACCACGCCGCCGGACAGACCGGCCACCACCGAGACCATGTCCTCGTGCGGGCGGCCGCTGCGCGACACGGTCTGCGCGGCGACCTGCTCGTACGGCTTGCCGGTGACCCACGCGGTCAGGTCGATGTCGTGGGTGGCCAGGTCCATCACCACGCCGACGTCGGCGATCCGGCCCGGGAACGGGCCCTGCCGCCGGGTCACAATCTGGTAGATGTCACCCAGCTCGCCGGCCTCCAGGCGGGTCCGCAGGCTCTGCAGCGCCGGGTTGTACCGCTCGATGTGACCGACCGCGCCGACCAGGCCCTTCGCCTCGAACGCGGCGACCAGCCGCTCGGCCGCCTCGACCGAGGGCGCCAGCGGCTTCTCGATCAGGGCGTGCACGCCGTCGGCGGCCAGCCGCAGGCCGATCTCCTCGTGCAGGCCGGTCGGGCAGGCCACCACGGCGTAGTCCGGCTTCAGGGCGAGCAGCTCGTCCAGCTCGGCGACGACCGGAACCCCGTGCGGGCCGGTCGCGCCGGGCGCCGGGTCCAGGATGCCGACCAGGTCGACCCCGTCCAGCAGGGACAACACCCGGGCGTGGTTGCGCCCCATGGCGCCCAGCCCGATCAGAACGGCGCGCAGCCCGCTCATGCGGCCACCGCCGCGGCCTCGTTCACGGCCACGACGATCCGGTCCAGGTCCTCCTGGGTGAGGCTGGGGAAGACCGGCAGCGAGACGACCTCCGCGGCCGCCTTCTCCGTCTCCGGCAGCTTCCACGGGCCGACCTGGCCGTCCTCGGTCAGGTACGGCCGGAGGCGGTGGATCGGGATCGGGTAGTACACCGCGTTGCCGATGCCCCGCTCGGTGAGGGCGGCCTGGAAGGCGTCCCGGTCCCCGGCGAAGCGGATCGTGTACTGGTGGAAGACGTGCTCGACGCCCTCGCCGACGGCCGGCACGGTGACCCCGGTCAGGTTCGCGCTCAGGTACGCCGCGTTCTCCTGCCGCTTGCGGGTCCAGCCGCCCAGCTTGCCCAGCTGCACCCGGCCGATCGCCGCGGCCACGTCGGTGAGCCGCATGTTCGCGCCGACGATCTCGTTCTGGTACCGCTGCTCCATGCCCTGGTTGCGCAGCAGGCGCAGCTTGCGCGCGAACTCGGCGTCGGCGGTGGTGATCATGCCGCCCTCGAGCGAGTGCATGTTCTTGGTGGGGTAGAAGCTGAAGCAGCCGGCCAGGCCGAACGCGCCGGCCGGGGTGCCGTTCAGGCCGGCGGCGTGGGCCTGCGCGGCGTCCTCGATCACCTGCAGGCCGTGCGCCTCGGCGAGCGGCATGATCCGGTCCATCGCGGCGGGGTGGCCGTACAGGTGCACCGGCATGATCGCGACGGTGCGCGGGGTGATGGCCGCGGCCACCGCGTCCGGGTCGATGCAGAAGGTCACCGGGTCGATGTCGGCGAACACCGGGGTGGCGCCGGCCAGCCGGACCGCGTTGGCCGACGCGGCGAACGAGAACGACGGGACGATCACCTCGTCGCCCGGCTTGAGGTCGAGCGCCAGCAGCGACAGCTGCAGCGCCGACGTCCCCGAGTTGACCGCCACGCAGTGACGCCCCTCGACCAGCTCACCGAACTCACGCTCGAAGCCCGCGACCTCCGGGCCCTGAATCACCATGCCGCTGCGCATCACTCGGACCGCGGCCTCGATCTCCTCTTCACCGATCACGGGGCGAGCGGCGGGAATGGCAGGCTGGGAGCCCGTCATGGGCGATCCTCCTGAACAAGAGTGAGGTTTGCGGAGGGACGCGTCACTCCCCGCAACGACGCCCGTTGGTTCGATGGTGGCATGGCGTCGGCCGCGCGTCGTCGGCGGCGCACGACATGGTACAGCATTCTCCCTTGCTACCGATTTCTCAGCGCGGCGCGCGCGAGGCCGGCCGGGCGGTCCTACGCTGCCCTGTCATGCGGTCCATCCTCGCTACGCTCGGTTACGTCCTGTCTCCCGGTGGTGATCGGATTCTGATGATCCGCCGCGACACCCGGCCCGACGACCTGCATTACGGCTATTACAACGGTCTGGGCGGCAAATTGCACCCGGACGAGGACGTGGTCGCCGGAATGCGCCGCGAGATCGCCGAGGAGGCCGGCCTCGAGTGCCACCGGGTCGACCTGGCCGGCACCGTCTCCTGGCCCGGCTTCGGGCGCGACGGGGAGAACTGGTTCGGCTTCCTGTTCCGGATCCCGGAGTGGTCCGGCACGCCGCTGACCGGCAACCCGGAGGGGTCGCTGCACTGGATGGCGGTCGCCGACGTGCTGGCCGGCCGGGTACCCATGTGGGAGTCCGACCGGCACTTCCTGCCCCTGGTCTTCGCCGAGCAGCCGCGGGTGTTCCACGGCGTGATGCCGTTCGCCGGCGGGAAAGCCCAGTCGTGGGGTTACACGACGGGGTGAGGGCCCACGGCGTACCGCCGCAAGCCGTTGATCTCAGAAGCGGCGCATGCCGCCGAACTGACGGTCACCGGCGTCGCCCAGACCGGGCACGATGTAGGCCTTCTCGTTGAGACCCTGGTCGATCGACGCGGTGACCAGGCGCAGCGGCAGGTCGGAGGCGGCCAGGCGGTCGACACCCTCCGGCGCGGCCAGCACGCAGCAGATGATGATGTCGGTGCAGCCGCGGTCGGCCAGCAGCCGGCAGCAGTGCAGCAGCGAACCGCCGGTGGCCAGCATCGGGTCGAGGACCAGCACCGGCTGGCCGGCCAGATCGGCCGGGAGCGACTCCATGTACGCCCGGGGCTCGTGCGTCTCCTCGTCGCGCGCCAGGCCGACGAAGCCCATCGACGACTCCGGCAGCAGCGCCAGCGCGGCGTCGGCCATCCCCAGCCCGGCCCGCAACACCGGGACGATCAGCGGCGGATTGGCCAGCCGGGTGCCCTCGGTCGCCGCGACCGGGGTCTGGATCGGGAACTTCTCGACCGCGAAGAGGCGGGCGGCCTCGTAGACCACCATCGTGGTCAGCTCGTGCAGCGAGGCGCGGAAGACCCCGGACTCGGTCTCGGACCGGCGCATCGCGGTGAGCCGGGTCTGGGCCAGCGGGTGATCTACGACAAGGACGTCCACGGCGATCAACCTACCGTTCATTCAAGATCAACTGACCTCGGGTCGCATAGAATCAGTCTCATGACTGCGACAGCGTCCATCGGGCTGTCCGATCTCCGCGCCCTCCTGCACGGCCTCCCCGGGGTCGACAAGGTGGGCGTCGAGGCCAGGGCGGCCGCGCTCGGCACCCGATCGGTGAAGACGAGCAGCAAGGCCCGGGCCATCGACCTGGCGATCCGGATGGTCGACCTGACCACCCTCGAGGGCGCCGACACGCCCGGCAAGGTGCGCGCGCTGTGCGCCAAGGGACGGCGGCCCGACCCGGCCGACCCGTCCTGCCCCGCGGTCGGCGCGATCTGCGTCTACCCCGCGATGGTCCCGGTGGCCGCCGAGGCGCTGGCCGGCTCCGGGGTCCACCTGGCCAGCGTGGCCACCGCGTTCCCGTCCGGGCAGGCCCCGCTCGAGGTGAAACTCGCCGACACCCGGGCCGCGGTCGCGGCCGGGGCCGACGAGATCGACATGGTGATCAGCCGGGGCGCGTTCCTGGCCGGCGACTACACCCGGGTGTTCGACGAGATCGTCGCGGTGAAGGAAGCCTGCGGCGGCGCCCACCTCAAGGTCATCCTGGAGACCGGCGAGCTGGCGACGTACGACAACGTCCGCCGCGCGTCCTGGCTGGCGATGCTGGCCGGGGCCGACTTCATCAAGACCTCCACCGGCAAGGTGTCGGTCAACGCCACGCTGCCGATCACCCTGGTGATGCTGGAGGCGGTCCGCGACTTCCGGGCACGGCACGGGCGGCAGGTCGGGGTGAAGCCGGCCGGCGGGATCAAGAACACCAAGGACGCGATCAAATACCTGGTGCTGATCAACGAGACGGTCGGCGACGACTGGCTCAGCCCGGACTGGTTCCGGTTCGGAGCCTCCTCGCTGCTCAACGATCTGCTGATGCAGCGCACCAAGCTGGCCACCGGGCACTACTCCGGTCCTGACTACTTCACCCTGGACTGAGGGGCCATGTTCGCATACGCACCGGCGCCGGAATCCCGCTCGATCGTCTCCCTGGAGCCGTCCTACGGGCTCTTCATCGACGGCGAGTTCCAGGGGTCCGGCTCTGTCTTCAAGACGGTCAATCCGGCGACCGAGGAGGTGCTGGCCGAGGTCGCCATGGCCGGTCCGGAGGACGTCAACCGCGCGGTGGCGGCCGCCCGCCGCGCCTTCACCGGTTGGTCCGCCCTGCCCGGGGCGGAGCGGGCGAAGTACCTGTTCCGGATCGCCCGGATCATCCAGGAGCGGTCCCGCGAGCTGGCGGTTCTCGAGTCGCTGGACAACGGGAAGCCGATCAGGGAGGCCCGGGACGTCGACCTGCCGCTGGTCGCCGCGCACTTCTTCTACTACGCGGGCTGGGCGGACAAGCTGCCCTACGCCGGGTTCGGCGCCGACCCGCGGCCGCTCGGCGTGGCCGCGCAGGTCGTCCCGTGGAACTTCCCGCTGCTGATGCTCGCGTGGAAGGTCGCGCCCGCGCTGGCCACCGGCAACACCGTGGTGCTCAAACCGGCCGAGACCACCCCGCTGTCCGCGCTGTTCTTCGCCGACGTGTGCCGGCAGGCCGAGCTGCCGCCCGGGGTGGTCAACATCGTCACCGGGGCCGGCGACACCGGGGCCTACCTGGTGGCCCACCCGGACGTCGACAAGGTGGCGTTCACCGGCTCCACCGAGGTGGGCCGGGAGATCGCCCGCACGGTGGCCGGCACCGGCAAGCGGCTCACCCTGGAGCTGGGCGGCAAGGCGGCGAACATCGTGTTCGACGACGCGCCGATCGACCAGGCGGTCGAGGGGATCGTCAACGGGATCTTCTTCAACCAGGGTCACGTGTGCTGCGCCGGGTCGCGGCTGCTGGTCCAGGAGTCGATCTTCGAGGAGCTGCTGGAGTCGCTGAAGCGGCGGATGGGCACGCTGCGGGTCGGTGATCCACTGGACAAGAACACCGACATCGGGGCGATCAACTCCGCGGCCCAGCTGGCCCGCATCTCGGAGTTGTCGGAAATCGGGGCGCAGGAGGGCGCGGCCCGCTGGTCGCCGGCCTGCGACCTGCCCGACCGCGGGTTCTGGTTCCCGCCGACGATCTTCACCGGGGTGACCCAGGCCCACCGGATCGCCCGCGAGGAGATCTTCGGGCCGGTGTTGTCGGTGCTCACCTTCCGCACCCCGGCCGAGGCCGTCGAGAAGGCCAACAACACGCCGTACGGGTTGTCCGCCGGCATCTGGAGCGAGAAGGGTTCCCGGATCCTGGCGGTCGCCGACAAACTCCGCGCCGGCGTGGTGTGGGCCAACACGTTCAACAAGTTCGACCCGGCGTCGCCGTTCGGCGGCTACAAGGAGTCCGGCTACGGCCGCGAGGGTGGCCGCCACGGCCTGGAGGCGTACCTTGCCTAAGTCAGCGAAGCTCGTGGAGCCGGCGGCGACCCCCCGGCTCACCGTGCGCAAGACGTACAAGCTCTACATCGGCGGCAAGTTCCCGCGCAGCGAATCAGGACGGACGTTCGTGGCAGACGGCGACAACGTGGCCCTCGCCTCCCGCAAGGACGCCCGCGACGCGGTGGTGGCGGCCCGGGCCGCACAGCCCGGGTGGGCCGGCGCCACGGCGTACAACCGCGGTCAGATCCTGTATCGGATCGCCGAGATGGTCGAGGCGCGGCGGGCCGAGTTCACCGGCCTCGGCGTGCCCGCGGCCGAGGTGGACGCCGCGATCGACCGCTGGATCTGGTACGCCGGCTGGTCCGACAAGATCGCCCAGGTGGCCGGCGGGGCGAACCCGGTGGCCGGGCCGTTCTTCAACATCTCCGCGCCGGAGCCCACCGGGGTGGTCGCCGTCGTCGCGCCGGCCGGCCTGCTCGGACTGGTCAGCGTGCTGGCCCCGGCGATCGTGACCGGGAACACGACCGTGGTGCTGGCCGCCGACCCGCAGATCGCGATCACCCTGGCCGAGGTGCTGGCCACCTCGGACGTGCCCGGCGGCGTGGTCAACATCCTGACCGGGGCGTACGCCGAGACCGCCCCGTGGCTGGCCGCGCACGCCGACGTCAACGCCGTCGACCTCACCGGCGCCGCGCCCTCGGTGGCAGCCGAACTCGAACGCACCGCCGCCGGCACGCTCAAGCGGGTGATCCGCCCCGCGGAGCAGCCTGATTTCCTGGCTGACCCGGGCCTGAAGCCGATGACGTCGTTACTGGAGACGAAGACGGTCTGGCACCCGAAGGGCTACTGACGGGGCGGGGCCGCTGTCACACAGCGTTGCGGACTAGGGTATGTGCCCGTAGTCACCCGTCCCGCCCAGATCAACCCGGAGGTCAACCGTGACCAGCCAGTCCGACGAGCCCGAGGCGTCCGCGCCGGTGGCCGAGAAGTCCCAAGCCGAGGGGCTCAACGGGCGTGAGCTCTGGGACGAAGTCCGTGTCGAGCCGGTCGAGATCGCTCTCCCGGGCGGCGTGGGCCTGACCCTCCGCGCCTACCGGTCGGTCTCCGAGCTGACCCCGACCGAGATCGAGGCCGAGGAGGAGGACCCGTTCGACACGCGCAAGCGCGCCGCCCTCGACGAGGACGGCGAGGAGGGCGTGATCGTCGACGAGGAGTACGAGGCGCTGCTCGCCGAGGGTGACGACGAGGACGAGACGGCTTCCGACGAGAAGGCCGAGTCCGATGACGAGGCGGCGGAGGCGAGCACCCAGCCGGACGATGAGGAAGTACCCATGTTCCTCAGCCACAAGGGCCGGTTGCTCGCCTTCAAGAACGCCGAGTCGCTGGTCTCCTTCATTCGTTCGGGTGCTCCCCACGATCTCGCACAATTGGACACCTGGGGTGCCCTGGCCGAGCGGGTACAGTCGAGCGACATCGACCCGCTGCCGGAGGAGCGTTACGAACTCGACCTCGTGGTGGAGAACCTGCGCGGCGGGCACGACACCTGGGATCTGCCGCTGCTCATCGCCGCCGGCGAGGTGGCCCGTGACCTCGGGTACGCGCTTCGGCTCAAGCCGGTGATCCTGGCCCTGTCGCCCGGTTCCCCGCTCGACGACCTCGACGAGTCCCTCCGCACCGCGCAGAACGGTGGCATGGGCGGATTCTTCGGGCGCCGCCGGCTGAAGAAAATCGGGGCACAACAGGCGAGTCTCGGCTGGCGTTCGGTGATCGGCAAGATCTCTGCTGCTGTGGACTGGCGTGACTGACCGATTACCAGGGAACATCAGTCCTTGGCCACAGAGAAGCACTCCCGGGGAGGAGGACGACGCCGTGGCGCTCGTGCGCGTGTACTGCGGTCTGGCGTCGGCTGATGATGCGGTGCGATCGGCCACGGCCGCTCCACTGACCATCGCCGTGGTGGACGACGCAGGCCGGCTGCTCGGCGTCCACGAGATCAGCGACGACCCGGCCGGTTACGCCCTGCTGGGAACGCTGCTCGTGGAACGTACGACGGGGTTCAGCGACGCGGCCGTGGCCGCCGACAGTGACGACCACGTCGTCACGTCGCTGCTGACCGCCGCCGGCCGGCCGCTGGTCGTGGTCGACGACGACGACGCGGACGACTTCGCCGAGCGCTTCTCGGACGACGACTCCCCCGAGGAGATCAACGCCCCGGCCGCCGCCCGGCGGGCAGTCGGGCTGGCCCGGGCCCTGCAGGCCGGGGCGATCGCCGCGGTCACCCTGCCCGCCCCGCGCGAGCTGGTCAGCTACAAACCGGTGCTGGCCGCGCACGTGGCCATGCTGGTCGGGCGCAATGCGGCCGCGGCCGCGCTGCGCGAGGTGCTGCGCGAGCTGTACCCGGCCGCCCTGCGGGCCTATCCGGACCCGGCGCACCCGATCGCCATGGCCGTCCTCGAGGCGATCCCCGAGCCCGGCCGGCTGACCGGCCGCGGCGGCGACCCGGAACACGCCGCGCAGGAGGTCGCCGCCGAGCTCACCCGGGCCGGCGTCGGCTCCGAGGACCAGATCTTCTCGTTCATCACCGCACTGCAGGTGGCGATCAGCGAGTCGCCGCGCCGCGGCGGCGTCAACAAGTCACTGGCCCCGGCCGCCGCCGAGGCGGTCCGGCACGCCATCGCCGCGGTGCGCACCTGCGACGCCGGCTGCGCCGCGCTGGTCGGCACGCTCGCCGCCCGGTCCGGTGGCCCGGCAGCCGAGCCGAACGTGGGGCGGCGGGCCACCCGCCGGGCCGCCGAGCCGGCCGCCGCCACGCCGAGCTCCGAGCTGGGTTCGCGGTTCGCTCGCCGGGGTCGCTCCGAGCCGGCCGCGGCCGGCCTGGGTCGCCCCGAGCCGGCAGTGGCCGGGCTGGGTCGTCCTGAGCCGGCCGGGCTGGGCAACGGGCCGGCGACGCCGCGGCCGATGAACGCTCCGCCGGTCGCTCCCGATCCGATCACGCCGCCGCCGGTGGCGCCGGCCGCGGCCAACGGGCTGCCGGGACGGGTCTCGACGCCGGGCAACCGGCCGGTGTCGGTGCCGCCGCCTCCGCCGGGGATGACGCCGATCACGCCGGGTTCGCGGCCGGTGCCGGGAAGCCGGACGCCGGGCCTCGCCAGCACGTCGGGCCTCGCCGGCACGTCAGGCCTTTCCGGCACTTCGAGCCTTTCCGGCACGTCGGGTGGTCTCTCGCCGGCCGCGCGCAGCCCGCTGTCACCGGCGCCGTCCTCGGCTCCGCTGTCGCCGGCCGCGCGCAATCCGGTCTCGCCGGCCGCTCGCAACCCGGTCTCGCCGGGTGGCACCCCGACCCCGGCCGAGGCGGGCGAGCCGTTCCGGCCCACCCTCACCAACGCCGAGCTGAACCGGGCCCGGGCCGAGCGGCAGCGCACGGTCATCCCGGCCCGGCCCAGCACCCGGTCGGCGGCCCCGTCCCCCGCCACCAACGGCGCGGCGGCCGGACCCACCGACTTCGCCCTGCCGATGCCGGCCCAGCGTCCCGGCGCCGAGAGCGCGGAGCCGGGCTCGCGGGCCAACTGGCCGCTGCTGAACAACGGCGGCGACGATGCCGCGCTGCCCGCCGCCTCGGTGAGCGGGGCCGGTGCCGACGGCCGGATCAGGCCCCCGTGGCAGGACATGCCGAAGGAACCGCCCGCCCTGCGCCTGGTCGAGTCCCAGCTCAACGGCGGCGGCCGGGCCAAGCTGCCCGGGCTCGACCAGCTCGGTGATCCGCCCTCGCTGCGGGTGGTCGACGGCGGTGCCCGCGGCGTCGACAGCCTCCCGCCGAAGGTCACCGCGCTGGACCGCAGCAGCACCCCGCCGGTGCCGTCCGACGGCAGCGACGGCGACCTGCTGATCTTCGCGGCCGCCCGGTCGGCCTGGTTCACCGGCGGCACCAGCACCGGTGACTCCGGCAATGTCGACTGGGCCAACCCGAACGACAGCGGCTGGCGCGCCGCGGAGAAGGCGGCCACCCCGGCCGTCGCCGCGGAAACCTCGGCCGGTCTGCCGAAGCGGGTCCCCCAGGCCAACCTGGTGCCCGGCGCCACGGTCCGCGACGAGCGCCCGCTGCGCATCGTCCGGGACGCGGCATCGATCGCGGCGCACACCACCGGCTACTTCCGGGGTTGGCGGCGCGGCCAGGAGATCGGCGGCTTCGCCATGGGCGGCCGCCCGGGCCGCGAGGCCGCCGGCGGCTGGGACTTCACCCGCGACCGCGAGGGCGCCGACGAGTACCGCAACGGGGCGGGCTACGGCGGCGGCCGCTGACCCGGTCCTGAGCATCACCGAAGCCGAGTCCTCCCCCGGGTGGGCTCGGCTTCGTCATACCGCCCGCTTCGTCACACCGCCCGCCTTGTCACACCGCCCGCCTTGTCGCACCGCCCGCCTTGTCGCACCGCCCGCCTTGTCGCACCACCCGCCTTGTCGCACCACCCGCCTTGTCGCACCACCCGCCTTGTCGCACCACCCGCCTTGTCGCACCACCCGCCTTGTCGCACCGCCCGCCTTGTCGCACCGCCCGCCTTGTCGCACCACCCGCCTTGTCGCACCACCCGCCTTGTCGCACCACCCGCTTCGTCACACCGCCCGCTTCGTCACACCGCCGACGAGCACCCGGATCGATGTGGGACGGTTGCACCCTGCGGTGACCGGCCATCGTGGATGATCCATGCTGGCAGGATGCGGGCCATCGTCTTCGACTTCTTCGGTACGCTCACCGACCCGGCGGCCGAGAACGACCGGCTCGCCACGTTCGCCGCCACCGCGAGCCGGCTCGGGGTGCCGGTGGACCGGTTCGTCGCGGCGATGACGGAAAGTTTCGGGCGGCGGGCGACCGGTGTCTACGGCAGCACCCGGGACACTCTGCGGGCGATGGCCCAGGCCTGCGATGCCGATCCGTCCGAGGAACGATTGACCGCAGCGGTCGCCACCCATCATGCGGGCGCTGAGACGGTCCGCAGGCCGCGACCGGAGGCGATCCGGGTACTCGGTCAGCTCCGGGCGCGCGGCTACCGTCTGGGCCTTCTCAGCGACTGTTCGAGCGAATTGTGCGAGGCGTGGCCCGACACACCGTACGCCCCGATGATCGACACCCCGGTCTTCTCCTGGCGCGAGGGCTGTCGCAAGCCCGATCCCCGGCTGTACGCGGCGGTGGCCGCCCGCCTCGATGTCGCGCCGGCGGAGTGCTGGTTCGTCGGTGACGGCGGCAGCCGGGAGCACGACGGCGCCCGCCGAGCCGGGATGCGACCGATTCTGGTCACCAACGCGGCCTATCCCGGAGTCGGCGAACTCCGCACCGACCCGGACACCTACGTCCCGGATCATCAGATTCCGGACCTGTCCGCGCTGCCCGCTCTCCTGGGGCTTCCCGCTCTATCCGATCACACCTGAGACGAGCCCGGCCGCCTACGGACCAGCGGCCCGCGATGGTGGTCGGCGGCAGTCGCCGGTCGACAACCCGCGACAGGCGGCGCCGGGAGCGGCAGGCAGCCGGAGCCCCGGCGCGTCGGCAGCGGCCCCGCGTCGACAGCAGTCGGTATCGGCAGGTGCGGGCACGGGCGGCGGGCGCGGGGGCGGGCGGCGGGCCGCAGGCACAAGCACGGGCAGGGCCCCGGGCGGCAGGCACAAGCACGGGCAGGGCACGGGCGGCGGGCGGCAGGCGGCAGGCGGCAGGCGGCAGGCGGCAGGCGGCAGGCGGCAGGCGGCAGGCGGCGGATACTACTCACCGTTGTTGATCGGCTGCGGAGAAGACCTGTCCGCAAGCGCGCGAAAGCCCCGCTCCGCCGAGCGGAGCGGGGCTCAACCGACTGTCAGGCCGGCGCCACCGCGCGCGTCCGACGCATCGTCAGCACATACTCGACGAGCGAGATGAGGACGTTCTTCGTCGACTCGCGGTTGCGGGCGTCGCAGCTCACGACCGGCACGTCGCTCGAGATCGCCAAAGCGTCCCGGACGTCCTGCGGGTTGTGGTACTGCATGCCGTCGAAGCAGTTGATCGCCACCAGGTAGGGCAGGCGGCGGTGCTCGAAGAAGTCGATGGCGGCGAAGCAGTCGGCGAGCCGACGCGTGTCCACCATCACGACCGCACCGATGGCGCCCCGGACCAGCTCGTCCCACATGAACCAGAACCGCGTCTGGCCAGGCGTGCCGAAAAGGTACAGGATCAGGTCCCGGTCGATGCTGATCCGGCCGAAGTCCATGGCCACGGTGGTGGTCATCTTGCCCGGCACCTGCCGGTTGTCATCGACACCCACACCGGCCGAAGTCATGATCGCCTCGGTGGTCAGTGGGGTGATCTCCGAGACCGACCCCACCAGCGTCGTCTTACCGACGCCGAAGCCACCGGCGATGACAATCTTCGCCGATGTCACGCGTCCGCCCGCAGCGGGACGTTGCGACATGTCAGAGCCTGCGAAGTCCACTCAGCACCCTTTCCAGCAGTTCCGTGCCTACCGCGTCGGTCTCGTCCTCGAGCGAGGTGGGCTCGTACACCGCGAGCAGGCCGTCGGAGGCCATGTCCGCGACGATCACCCGTGCCACACCGAGCGGCAGTTGCATGCGTGCGGCGATTTCCGCGAGCGACTGCACTCGGCCGTTGTCGCACATCGCCGCGATGTACTGATGCTCGCTTCCACCCTGTCCGCTGCGGATCATTCCGGATCGGCCGCGTACGGTTGTCTCGACCAGCGCTTCCAGCGCTATCTCAAGTTTCGGCCGGGTTCGACCGCGGGTCACGGCGTACGGCCTGACCAGCGATCCGGTCGGTTCATCACGCTCCGGCATCGTCACCGTCAACCCCTCCCTCGGCCACTCGAAGTGTATTGGTTCTCAAGATTTTGGACAGTAGCCGGATGGGCCGGCTCACCGCGCCTTCAGCCCAGCACCCCGGCCGCGGACCGCGGCGCGGGGGTAAGCGCCTCGCCGACGCGGTCGACCAGGAGGGCCATTTCGTAGCCGACCTGACCGACGTCGCAGCTGCGAGCCGCGAGTACCGCGAACGAGGAGCCGTCGGAGATGGACATCAGGAACAGGAACCCATTGTCCATCTCCACCACCGTCTGCAGAACAGCGCCGCCCTCGAAGCACCGCGCGGCGCCCTGGGTCAGGCTGACCAGGCCGGACGCGATGGCCGCGAGCTGGTCGGCACGGTCCCGGGGAAGATCCCGCGAGGCTGCCAGGAGCAGGCCGTCGGCGGAGACCGCGATCGCGTGCGCGACCCCGGGAACGCGGTCAGCGAAGTTGGCGAGAAGCCAACCGAGATCCTGCGTAGATGTCATGCCTCATGCTCCTTGCCAGCCTGCGAGGGCTGCTGCCCTCCCGGAGTCTCCTCCAGGTTGGTCGATTGTTCCTTGGTGCGACCGCGCTGCACACCCCGGTGGTACGCGGACAGCAGACCGCGGACCCCTTCGGGAGTACGGCGCTGGACGGAGTTACCGCCCCGGTCAACACCGCCGGGGACGAGTTGCGCCATCGGCGTGCGCTTGGGCAGGCCCGCCGTGGTGGTCGTGTCGATGCTGACTTCGGACGCCTTGCGGGCGGCCTGCCAGCCCTCGTCGGCCGCGGTCTGCCACGGGTTCGACGGGGTGCCGGCGTAGGACCCGGCGGCGACGGCCGCCGGAGCCGCGGGAGCCGCGCCGACGGACGCGGTGTCCAGCTCGCGGGCCTCCGGGGAGGCCGCCTGCTGGGGCACCCCGGCGGTACGCGTGGTGGGCTCGCCGGTCGGGATCCGCTGCGAGATCACCGCTTCCTCGCCCGTGCCGGCCACCGACGGCTTGGCGGCCGTCGCCTGGGTCGTGGTGAACCAGGCCGACTCGAGCTCGCGGAAGATCGGCAGCTCCATCGTCTCGTCGGCGAACGGCACCGCGCCCTCACGGGCCGAGGAGATCTGCGCGGCCGCGGTGGCCTGGTCGGCGGCCGGGCCGCTGACCGGGGCGATCGCCTCGTACGCCGGCGGGGCCGACGCGGGCAGGGATGCCAGCGGCGGGTCGATCGGCCGGGCCACCTCGGGGCGCTGCTCGGCGGTGTCCGGGCGGTACCTCGGGATCTCGGCGGTCATGTCGAGCGCCGCAGCGAGGTTCTCCGGGACGTGCGGAGTGGCGGTCTCGCGGTCGCCGGCGACCGGCGGCCAGGCCGGCGGCGCGGAGGCGAACGAGGTGGGCTCGGCCGAGATCGGGGCGGCGGAGACCGGCGGCGCGGACGGCACCGGCGGGGCCGAGGTCACCGGCGGGGCCGACGGCACCGGCGGCGCCGAGACCGGCGGCATGAACGACGACCGGCCCTGGCTTTCCGGGTTGGCCGGGAGCTGGCGCGGAATGGTCGCGCCGAAGCCGCCGGTCTCCCCGTCGGGCCGCTGGTAGTCGTTGCCGTTGCGCCGCTGGACCAGCTCGTCGAGACCGGCGAAACCCTGCGGGCCGCTGCTGGTCGGGCCGGACGGCAGCGGGGGCATCGGCTCGTTGCTGCGCGGACCGAAGCCGTTCGGCGCGCCGCCGAAGCCGTTCTGTCCACCGAAACCGTTCGGGCCGCTACCGTTCTGCCCGCCGAAACCGTTCGCCGGGGGGCTGAAGCCGCTCGGCGTGGCGCCGAAACCGTTGGCCGAGCCGAAGCCGGTGGGACCGCCGTTGAAGCCGTTGGTCCCGCCGAAGCCGTTGGACGGCGCCGCGCCGGTCAGGTCGGACCAGGCCGGGACCCCGCCGTTGGTGCTGCCGTTGGCACTGCCGTTGACGCCCGGGTATCCCCCGCGGCCGCTTTCCAGGGCGAGGGGCTCGCCGAACGACGGCATCGCGGCCGGCGGCGCGTCGTAGCCACCCATCCGGCCGGAGACCGCGGCAGCGAGGACGGTGACGGGCAGGCCCACCTCAGCGACAGTACCCCGTTCCCGGTCGGCTGGGCGGAGCTCGACGCGGACCGAGTGCCGGTTCGCCAGCCGGGCGACCACGACCAGGCCCATCATCCGGGAGACGGCCACGTCCACGGTCGGCGGGTTGGCCAGCCGCTCGTTGAGGTCGCGCAGCTGCTCGCGGCTGATGCCGATGCCGTGGTCCTCGACGGTGAGCACCGCGGTCTCGCCGACCCGGCGCGCCTCGACGAGCACGTTGGAGTTCGGCGGGGAGAAGGCGGTGGCGTTGTCGAAGAGCTCGGCGACCAGGTGGACCATGTCGTTGACGGCGTGCGCCGCCACCTCGATCTCCCGGTCGATGACGCCGAACTCGATCCGGGTGTAGTGCTCGACCTCGGACTGCGCGGCGCGCAGCACGTCGATCAGAGCGGCCGGCTCGCGCTGCACACGGGTGGAGTCCGCGCCGGCGAGGACCAGGAGGTTCTCGTCGTTGCGGCGCATCCGGGTGGCCAGGTGGTCGAGCTGGAAGAGCTCGGCCAGCCGGTCCGGGTCCTCCTCGCCGCGCTCCAGCCGGTCCAGGTGACCGATCAGCCGGTCGACCAGGATCTGCGAGCGACGCGCGAGGTTGACGAACATGGTCGCGACCGAGGCCCGCAGGGCGGCCTGCTCGGCCGCGGTCCGCACGGCTTCCAGGTGGACCGCGTTGAACGCCTCGGTCACCTGCCCGAACTCGTCCCGGCTGCGGACCGGGAGCGGCTCGGCGATCTGGTCGGCGACCTGCGCCGGGGTGAGCGAGGTGGACAGCGCCGGGTCGCGCAGCCGGCTCACCGCGTGCGGCAGGCCGAACTGGGCGACCGCCAGGGCACCCTGACGCAGCTCACGCAGCGAGCGGGCCATCGAGCGGGCGACCAGCCAGGCGAACAGGATGGCGAGCAGCAGCATGCCGAGCAGCACGCTGGTCTCGACGAAGACCGTCCGGTTGGTGGTGTTCCGCAGGTCGGTGGCCTGGTTCACGATGTTCTTGTCGAGCTGCTGCTCGACCTGCCGGAACGTGTCGTCGTAGCCGGCCATCGCCGAGTCCCACCCGGCCGCGGTGAGGTGCAGGTTGGAGATGTCGGTCCCCGGGGTGGCCTGCAGCGGCTCGGTCAGGTTCGTCGCGGCGCGCTGCGCCTCGTTCTGGTCGGTGGTCTTGAGGAAGACCTCGTTCTCACCGTCGGTGGCCGCCGCCTTGAGGTTTCTCTCGGCGAGGTCGATACCGGTGTTGGCGGTGAGGAAGGCCTGCCGGAGCGCGGTGCTGAACTTGCCGCCGGCGATCACCTGGAGGCCGATGAACCGCTGCTGGGAGACGAACTCCTTGACTCGGGCCACCTCGGCGACCGCGCGCAGGTGGTCGCTCAGGCCGGTGTCGGTGGCCTGCTGGGCGGCGACGTCCCGGACCGCGAGCAGGTCGGTGATCAGCGCGTTGTAGGTGCCCTGAACACTGAGCTCGGTCTCGGTGTTGTTGGTGACCTTGCTGCGGTACGCCGCGAGGTCGGCCAGGTTGTGGTCCAGCCGGGAGAGCAGCAGGTTGACCCGGTCGGGCTGGGTGTCCAGGGCCGCGCGCTGCTGCGCGTACGGATCCTTGGCCGCCTCGACCTTGGCATGCTCGTCGTTGAACTTCTTGGTGGCGGCGGTCAACACCTCGTTGCCCTTGGGCGACTTGGGCGCGAGCACCACCTGCATCGCGTAGGCCCGCTCGTCCTGCAGCTGGTCGACCAGCCCGCCGGCCGCCTGGGCCAGCGTGGCGAGCGTCCTGGTGTTGTCCGCGGTGTCGGCCTGGTCGATGTGCTCGACCAGGCCGTTGACACCGACGATGATCGTCGCAACGGTCGGCACAAGCATGATCAGACCAAGCTTGGACCAGATGGGTAGGTCTCGCAGCCGACCCGTGGGTCGACGCAGACGCGACATGACGCCGTCCGCCTCACTAGGGCGCTTGCTCACGTCACCGTCCTCCTGATTCGGGCCCGGCATTCGGCTCGCCGGGCACCGCGCACGACCGACTCGCCGGGTCGGGCCCCCGAGATTCCATCACGACGAGTGTCAAAGAGAAAGAGCAGGCGGACACGGACCGGTTGTGTGACGCGATGTTGCAACGTCGTAGTTGGACATCGCCGGTCTGAAATCACTACCTGTAGCGGTGCGGGTTTCTCAAGGTCACTCACGAGGTCGGCGCGGCGTTGGGGGGTGGGCGCAGGCCGACGGGTCAGATCGTAGTCGATCGCGACAGGACTGACGATGACTCGCCGACCCCGGGATCGGCAAGGCAAATGCCGGATTATGCCGTCTTTGTAGGCGGCAGTGTAGCCGAACGGTGGAGCCCCAGAACCGGACAGGTAATTTCGCCAGACGTACGTTCGCTCGTTTCCCGGAAAATAGCAAATTTCCTGATTTGTACGAATTTCAGCCGAGCAACTTGGCGTACGCCGGCTTGATCACCTCGTTGATCAGCGCCAATCGCTCGTCGTACGGGATGAACGCCGACTTCATCGCGTTGATGGTCAACCACTGCATCTCCGCCCAGCCCCACCCGAACGCCTCGGCGAGCAGGCTCATCTCCCGGCTCATCGAGGTGCCGCTCATCAGCCGGTTGTCGGTGTTCACGGTGACCCGGAAGCGCAGGTCGTGCAGCAGCTTGATCGGATGCGTGGCGATCGACTCGGCCGCGCCGGTCTGCACGTTCGACGACGGGCACAGCTCCAGCGGGATCCGCTTGTCCCGCACGTACGCCGCGAGCCGGCCGAGCACCGGCGGCGCCGCGTGGGTGCCGCCGGTCGGGGTGACCGAGCTGGGTCCGGCCACCGTCGCGGTGATGTCGTCGATCAGCCGGACACCGTGCCCGAGCCGGTCGGCGCCGCACCACTGGATGGCCTCCCAGATCGACGGCAGGCCGAACGCCTCGCCGGCGTGGATGGTGAAGTGGAAGTTCTCCCGCTGCAGGTACTCGAACGCGTCCAGGTGCCGGGTGGGCGGGAAGCCGGCCTCGGCGCCGGCGATGTCGAAGCCGACCACCCCGGCGTCGCGGTAGCGGACGGCCAGCTCGGCGATCTCCTGCGAGCGGGCGGCGTGGCGCATCGCGGTGAGCAGCGTGCCGATCCGGATCGGGGTGCCCTGGGCGGCCGCTTCGGCGCAGCCGTCGCGGAACCCGGCGTCCACCGCCTCGACCACCTCGTCCAGGCTCAGGCCACGCTCCAGGTGCTGCTCCGGGGCGTACCGCACCTCGGCGTACACGACGCCGTCGGCGGCCAGGTCGAGCGCGCACTCGCGGGCCACCCGGTGCAGGCCCTCGACGGTCTGCATCACGGCGACGGTGTGCGCGAAGGTCTCCAGGTACCGTTCCAGCGAGCCCGAGTCGGCGGCGGCGGCGAACCACTCACCCAGCCGGTCGGGGTCGGTCTCCGGCAGCTCGTGCCCGGCCACGGCGGCCAGCTCCACGATCGTGGCGGGACGCAGGCCACCATCCAGGTGGTCGTGCAACAGGACCTTGGGAGCCTTGACGATCTCGGGGTAAGCGATGCCAGCCATCAGAAGAGCGTAGAGGCCGGTCCGGCCGTCCCACCCACCACCCGGAAAACGGAGCGGAAAATCTCCCCATGATCGATGGCGCGTTGCCGTACCTGACCTGCCCGGTGTGCCGCGGGACGCTGGCCCGGCACGACCGGGCGCTGCGCTGCCCGCTCGGGCACAGCTTCGACATGGCCCGGCAGGGTTACGTGGATCTCTCCGCGGGCCGGCTGCCGCACACCGGCGACAGCGCCGAGATGATCGCCGACCGGGCCGGTTTCCTGGCCGCCGGTCACTACCGCTTCATCGCCGAGGCCCTGGCCGCCACCACCGCGGACCACCGGGACATTCACGATCAGGATCAGCTCGGCGTACGCCGTGAGCCGCTGATCCTCGACGCCGGCACCGGGACGGGCGACTACCTCGCCCACGTGCTGGACGCCTGCCCGACCACCCTCGGCGTCGGCCTGGACGTGTCCAAGCCGGCGCTGCGCCGGGCCGCCCGCGCCCACCCGCGCGCCGCCGCCGTCCTGGCCGACCTGTGGCGCCCGCTCCCGGTCGCGGACGCCGCCGCCACCGTGATCCTGAACGTCTTCGCCCCGCGCAACGGCTCCGAGTTCCACCGGGTGCTGCGCCCGGACGGCCGGCTGCTGGTGGTCACCCCGGCCGCCGACCACCTGCGCGAGCTGGTCGACGAGCACGGCCTGCTGCGGGTCGACCCGGACAAGGCGGCCCGGGTCAGCGGCAGCCTCGACGATCATTTCCGGCCGGTCGGCGCCACCACGCACCGGCACACGATGCGGCTGGACGCGGCCGCCGCCCGCACCCTGATCGGGATGACGCCGAGCGCCCGGCACGTCCCGGTCGAGTCGCTGCCCACCCGCGACGTCACGGTGACCGCGGCGGTGGTGCTCACGACGTACACCCGAAAGCCTTAAACCGAGAGATCGACCTCTTCCCAGCCCGGCGGTTTGTCGTGGTAGGGCCCGTGGAAGATGACCGCCCACTCCAGTGCCCACCGGCGCTGCCCGATCGCGTTGCTGTCCACCTCACCGGGCAGCGGCAGCCCGGCCTGCTCGGCCTCCTGGAACGCCCAGTCCAGGCAGTAGTACAGGTCGAGCAGGACGGCGGCCTCGGCGGCGTCGCGGACCGCGACCAGCGACCGGGACCGCCACCGGCCGAAGGGCTCCCCGGCCGGCAGGTCCGGCATCTGGCTCATCAGGTTGTCGTCCGGCGGGACGGTCGGGTCCAGGTGCCGGCCCAGCCCGAGCAGCCAGGCCAGCGCAAAGACCGCGTCGTGGTGCAGCACGAACGACCGGTGGTCGCCCTTCGCGCCGATCACGAACTGCCACTCCGGCGGCGTCACCAGGTCGACCAGGTGCGAGCTGAGCAGCCAGCTCATCGCCGCCTCGGTGGGCATCCCGAAGCACCGCGCGACCACCACGTGCAGCACCGCGGCCCGGGCCTCCAGCTCGGCGACCGGGCGCAGCTCTATCGTGTCGCCGAGCTCCCAGACCAGCGGGAAGGACGGCGGTGGCAGCGGCAGATCCAGCCGGGCCAACTCGTCCAGGCTGGCCTCGCGAACCGCGCGGGGATCGGGAGCGGCCTTCGTCATGGTGCCTCAGGCTATGCGGTCCAGCAGCAGACCGGCAGAGGCGGGGGCATCGGTCCCGATCATGATCGCGGCCTGTGCATCGGCGCGGGCCGCCGGGATCCGCCCCTCGTCGTCGGTGCGCAGTTCCAGCAGCACGTCACCGGCCTTGACCCGGTCGCCGGGCTTGACCTTGAGCTGCACCCCGGCGCCGAAGCTGACCGGGTCCTCCTTGCGGGCGCGGCCGGCGCCGAGACGCCAGGCGGCGACCCCGATCCCGTACGCGTCCATCGTGGTCACCACGCCGTCGGCGGCCGCGCGGAGCACCTCGGTGTGCCGCGGGCCGGGCAGCGGCGCGTCCGGGTCGCCGCCCTGGGCGCGGATCATCGCCCGCCACGAGTCCATCGCGGCGCCGGAGGCGAGCATCTTCTCCGGGTCGGCGTCCACCCCGGCGGCGGACAGCATCTCCCGGGCCAGGGCCAGGGTCAGCTCCACCACATCGGAGGGGCCACCGCCGGCCAGCACCTCGACCGACTCGGCCACCTCGTTGGCGTTGCCGACGGCCAGGCCGAGCGGGGTGCTCATGTCGGTGAGCAGCGCGACCGTGGTGACCCCGCTGTCCTTGCCCAGCTGGACCATGGTCCGAGCCAGCTCCTGGGCGCTGGCCAGGTCCTTCATGAACGCGCCGGAACCGACCTTGACGTCGAGCACCAGCGCGCCGGTGCCCTCGGCGATCTTCTTGCTCATGATCGAGCTGGCGATCAGCGGGATCGCCTCGACCGTGCCGGTCACGTCGCGCAGCGCGTACAGCTTGCGGTCGGCCGGGGCCAGGCCCTCGCCGGCCGCGCAGATCACCGCGCCGATGTCGCGCAGCTGGCCGATGAACTCGTCGTTGCCGAGCCGGGCCCGCCAGCCGGGGATCGACTCCAGCTTGTCCAGAGTGCCGCCGGTGTGCCCGAGGCCCCGGCCGGACAGCTGCGGCACGGCCACCCCGCACGCGGCGACCAGCGGGGTCAGCGGCAGGGTGATCTTGTCGCCGACGCCGCCGGTGGAGTGCTTGTCGGCGGTCGGCCGGGACACCGGGGACAGGTCCAGCCGCTCGCCGCTGGCGATCATCGCGGCGGTCCAGCGGGCGATCTCGGCGGCCGTCATGCCGCGCAGCAGGATCGCCATGGCCAGCGCGGACATCTGCTCGTCGGCGACCACCCCCCGGGTGTACGCGTCGACCACCCAGTCGATCTGCGCGTCGGACAGCGCCCGGCCGTCCCGCTTGGCCCGGATGACGTCTACCGCAGTGATCCCGCTCATGCCTCGTCCTTCCAGCGCTGCGGAATACCGTCCGGCAGCTCTCCCTCGCCCGCCCAGGACAGTCCGCCCTCGGCATCCACCACCACGACCCGCGGACTGCGGACCAGACCCCAGGCCACCGCGGCCGAGGCGGCCGGGAAGTTCGGCCCCTCCTCCAGGATGCCCTTCTCCTCGCCGGTGCCCGGGGCGCCCGACGAGCGCTCCCAGTAGGCCGTCCAGATCGTCGCCCCGCCGGACAGGTCCGGGTGCACGAAGACGGTGCCCCGACCGCGCCACTTGGCGAGCTCGGCCGGCACCTCCGGGCCGCCGGCCGGGCCGGTGACCTTGGCCATGTCCACCCAGCCGAACGCGTGCGGCAGCAACTCGTCCATCCGCAGCGGCCGGGGCAGCGCCTCGATCAGCATGTCCGGCCCGCCGTGCTCCCAGAGCAGCTGCCGGCAGCGCCCGCACGGCATCAGCGGCGCGCCGGTGGCATCCACGCAGGACATCGCCACCAGCCGCCCGCCGCCGCTCGCGTGCAGGGCGCTGACCAGTCCGCACTCCGCGCACAGGGTCATGCCCAGGGAGGCGTTCTCGACGTTGCAGCCGACGATGACCCGGCCGTCGTCGACCAGGCCGGCGACGCCGACCGGGAAGTCGGATGCGGGCACGTAGGCGCGGCGCATCACCTCGATGGCGGCTGCTCGTAGCGCCGCCCAGTCGATCTCCATGATCTCGATTCTGCCCCACTGTTTCGTCGGTCAACGACAGATGCCCGGGCCAGGCCCGGGCATCTTGAACCACCGGAAAACCTAGCTCTTGACGTACGGGATGCCGTCCGCCGCCGGCGCGCGGACCCGCCCGACGAGCCCGGCCACGGCGATGATCGTGGCGAGGTACGGCAGCATGCTGAGGAACTGGTTCGGCACCGGGCTGTTGATCGCGCTCAGGTAGAACGCGAGTTTCTGCGCGAAGCCGAAGAACAGCGCCGCCCCGAACGCCCCGATCGGCGTGTACCGGCCGAAGATCAGCGCGGCCAGCGCGATGAAGCCGGCGCCCGCGGTCATGTTCTTGGTGAAGCTGCCGGTCGCCACCAGCGTGAAGTACGCCCCGCCGAGGCCGGCCACCACGCCGCCGAGCAGCACGTTCAGGTAACGCAGGCCGCGCACCCGGATGCCCACCGTGTCCGCCGCGGTGGGGTGCTCGCCGACCGCGCGGGTGCGCAGCCCCCAGCGGGTCCGGTTCAGCGCGAAGTGGATGACCGCGACCAGGATCAGCGCGACCCAGAGCAGCAGGGTGGCGTCGAAGACCACCGGGCCGAGCACCGGGATGTCGGCCAGTCCGGGGATCCGCCAGGTCGGCATCTGCGGCGGGGAGTTGTACTTCGCCGCGTCGGGCTGCATCAGCCGCTCGTAGAGGAAGCCGGTGATGCCGAGCGCGAACAGGTTCAGCACGATGCCGACCACGGTCTGGTCGACCAGGTAGCGGATCGACAGCACGGCCAGGATCGCCGCGATGACCACGCCGCCGACGGCCGCGCTGATCAGGCCGGCCCAGACGCTGCCGGCCATGGTGCCGACCAGGGCCCCGGCGAACGCGCCCATCAGGAACTGGCCCTCGATCGCCACGTTCACCACGCCGGAGCGCTCGCCGAGCACCCCGGCCAGCGCGCCCAGGATCAGCGGCAGCGCCAGGTCCAGCGTGCCGCCCAGGGTGTCCTGCAGCGACATGAACTGCCCGGCGACCTGCCAGCACAGGAACGACAGCACGAAGGTGACGATGCCGATCACCAGGAACGCGTTCGCCCAGCGCCGGAGCAGCCCGGCGGCCAGCAGACCGCCGGCCACCAGGGTGAGCACCCCGAACAGCACCGCGCCGACCTGGCCGTTGATCGACAGCGCGGCGCCGCCGGCGTCCTGGGTGAGCGTGAACCGCGCGGCCTTGCTCGGCGCCAGGGCCCCGAACAGGCCGGCGGCGAGCGCGCCGAGCAGGATCAGGGCGACGCCGAAGCGGCGGTGCCGGGTCCAGAACGGCTCGGGCGCGGTGACCTCGGCCGGTTCCTCCACAGTCGTGGTCGACATGTCCTCAGCCCTTCGCGGTGGTGCGGGCGGCACGGAGTTGGAAGATCGCCTTCACCAGGGCGGGCGCGGCGATGAAGATGACGATCAGCGCCTGCAGCACGGTGACCAGTTCCAGCGAGATCCCGGTGAACGACTGCATCCGGTTGCCACCGGCGCGCAGCGCGCCGAACAGCAGCGCGGCCAGCAGGGTGCCCCACGGGCGGTTGCGGCCGAGCAGCGCGACCAGCAGGCCGTCGAAGCCGATGTTGCCGGCCACCGACGGGGTCAGCGCGTACGCCGTACCCAGCACCTGGGTCGCCCCGCCGAGCCCGGCCAGGCCGCCGGCCACCGCCATCAGCAGCGCGTACGTCTTGGCCACGCTGATCCCGGCGGTCTGCGCGGCGTGCGGGTTCGCCCCGACGGCGCGCAGCTCGAAACCGAACGCGGACCGGTTCAGCAGCCAGGCGACCCCGGCCGTGACCAGCACCGCGAGCACGATGCCCAGGTGCACCCGGAGCACCCCGCCGAACGACGGGAGTTGCGCCGACTCGGCGACCACCTTGCTGATCGCGTCGCTGCGGCCGGGCTGCTGGACACCCTTCTGGATGACCAGCCAGGCCAGGAGCAGTCCGGCGGTGTAGTTCAGCATGATCGTGGTGATCACCTCGTGCGCCCCGGTCCGGGCCTTCAGCAGGCCGGGCAGGAAGCCCCAGAGGGCGCCGCCGAGCACGCCGACGACCAGCGCGACGATCAGGTTCAGCACGATCGGCAGGCCGAAGGTGAAGCCGGCCACCCCGGCCGCGATGCAGCCGAGCACCGCCTGGCCCTGGGCGCCGATGTTGAACAGGCCGCCGCGGAACGCCAGCGACACCGACAGGCCGGTGAACACCAGCGGCGCGGCGTAGGTGAGCGTCTCGGAGATCGGCGAAAGCGCGTTCTGCCAGGTACCGGTGCCGGAGAACCAGGCCTGGAACGCGTCCGGGTCGCCGAGCGCACCCTTGAGCAGGTCGGAGTAGGCCGAGCTGATCAGCGTCCAGCCGGCGTCCAGCGCGTCGCTGGGCCGGGCGGTGAAGTACCCGAACTTGGCCAGCACGTCGGAGTCGGAGATGACGATCAGCACCGCGCCGATGATCACCGCGAGCACGATCGACAGGACCGTGACGGTGACGCTGTTCGACGACCAGAGGTTGCGCAGGAAGGCGCTGGTGAACGACTCCTGCTTCGCGACCGGCTTCTCGGTGGTCGTGGGGGCGGTCACTTCTTCTCCTCCGCGGAACCGCTGGTGATGCCGGCCATCAGCAGGCCGATCTCCTCGCGCGGGGTGTCCGGCGAGACGACGGCCAGGATCCGGCCGCGGTACATCACCGCGATCCGGTCGGCCAGCCCGACCACCTCGTCCAGCTCGCTGGAGACCACCAGCACCGCGGTGCCCTGGTCCCGCTCGTGGATGATCTGGCCGTGGATGAACTCGATCGAGCCGACGTCCACGCCGCGGGTCGGCTGGGACGCGATGAACAGCTTCAGCGGCCGGGACATCTCCCGGGCGATGACGACCTTCTGCTGGTTGCCGCCGGACAGGGTGCCGACCGCGGTCTCCGGTGACTGGCAGCGGATGTCGAACTGGGCGACCCGCTCCCGGGCGTTGCCACCGATCTTGGCGAGGTCGAGGCGGAAGGCGTTGCCGAACGGCTCCCGGTCGTAAATGTCCAGGATCAGGTTCTCCGCGACGCTGAACTCCTTGACCACGCCGTCGTGGCTGCGGTCCTCGGGGACGTAGCCGACGCCGGAGCGCAGGATCCGCTTGGTGCTCAGCCCGGCCAGATCCTCGTCGTCGAGCTCGACCCGGCCGGCCCGCACCTCGCGCAGCCCCATGATCGCCTCGACCAGTTCGGTCTGCCCGTTGCCCTGCACCCCGGCGATCCCGAGCACCTCGCCGGCCCGGACCTCCAGGTCGACGCCGTCGACCGCGCGGATCCCCCGGTCGTCGTCGACGACCAGGCCGGAGACCTGCAACACCGGCCGGCCCGGCTCGGCCGGCTGCTTGTCCACCTCGAGGCTGACCGCACGGCCGACCATCAGGGCGGCCAGCTCGTCCTCGCTGGTGTCCGGGCTGGCGGTGCCGACCACCTGACCGCGGCGGATCACGGTGATCCGGTCGGCGATCTTCTTGACCTCTTTGAGCTTGTGCGTGATGAAGACGATCGACTTGCCCATCTCGGTGAGCGAGCGCATCACCGCGAGCAGTTCGTCGGTCTCCTGCGGAGTGAGCACCGCGGTCGGCTCGTCCAGGATGAGCAGGTCGACGTCGCGGGTCAGCGCCTTGACGATCTCGACCCGCTGCTGGGCGCCGACCGGCAGGTCCTCGACCAGCGCGTCCGGGTCGACCGGCAGTCCGAACTTCTTCGAAGTCTCCAGCACGTCGCGGCGGGCCCGGCGGCGGTCCAGCCAGCCGAGCGGGCCGCCGCGGGTCTCCTCGGCGCCCAGCGCGATGTTCTCCGCCACGGTGAAGACCGGGACGAGCATGAAGTGCTGGTGCACCATGCCGATGCCGGCCGCGATCGCGTCCCGCGGGCTGCGGAAGACCCGCGGCTCGTCGTTGACGAGGATCTGGCCCTCGTCCGGCTGCAGCAGGCCGTACAGCTGGTTCATCAGCGTGGACTTGCCGGCGCCGTTCTCGCCCAGCAGGGCGTGGACTTCGCCGGGTTCGACGGTGATGTCGATGTGGTCGTTGGCCACCAGATCGCCGAAGCGCTTGGTGATGCCGCGCAGTTCCAGTTTCAGCGGACTCTCCCCGACGTCGTGGACGGAACCTGGTGGGCGGTCCAATGCGAGCCGCCGCTCGGCCGCGGGCGATCGGCCCGCGGCCGCGCGGCGGCCGAATGCTACTACTACCCGCGAGTTACTTCGGTGCGCTGGCCGACTCGGCCTTGACCGTGCCGGCGATGATGTCCTTCTTCAGCTGGTCGATCTCGCCCTTGAGGGCGGCGTCGACCTTGCTGTCGAACTTGTTGTACGGGGCCAGGCTGACGCCGTCGTTCTCCAGGGTGCCGATGTAGCCCGGGGTGGCCGACAGCTTCTCGCCCTTGGCGCCCTTGACCACGGACTCCTTGACGGCCTCCTGCACGTTCTTCACCACGGTGCTGAGGAAGACGTCGCAGTACTGCGCGGCCGACTTGCAGCCGTCCTGGTCGACCCAGATGACCGAGATCTTGCCGCCGGAGTCCTTGGCGACCTGCGCGGCGCCCAGGCCGGTGCCGCCAGCGACCGGCAGGATCACGTCGGCGCCCTGCGAGACCAGGGTCTGGGAGATCGTCTTGCCCTTGTTCTGGTCGATGAAGCTGTCGGCGAAGGTGCCGTTCTGCTTCGCCGTGTCCCAGCCCAGGACCTGGACGGTCTTGCCCTTCTTCTGGTTGTAGTAGGCGACGCCCTCGGCGAAGCCGTCCATGAAGATGGTGACCGGCGGGATCTTCAGGCCGCCGAAGGTGGCGACCTTGCCCGACTTCGAGTAGCCCGCGGCCAGGTAGCCGGCGAGGAACGCGGCCTGCTGGGTGGCGAACTGCATCGGGTAGACGTTCGGCCCGGAGCTGTTGCTGTCCACGATGGCGAACTGCGAGGAGGCGCTCTCGCCGGAGACCTTCTTGGTCGCGGGGCCCATCAGGCCGCCGACCGCGAGGATGTAGTCGCACTTCTGCGAGGCGAAGTTGCGCAGGTTCGGCTCGTAGTCCGCCTCGGAGGACGAGGAGACGTACTTCGGGTCGACGTTGCTGGCGTCGGCCTTGGCGGCCTGGATGCCGGCCCACGCGGAGGCGTTGAACGACTTGTCGTCGATGCCGCCGGTGTCGGTGACCATGCAGGCCTTGTATGCGGCGGCGGCGGCGCTGGCGCTGCCACCCGACGACGGGCTCGACTCCGGCGCCTTACCACAAGCGGCGGCTGCGAGCGTCAGCCCACCTGCCGCGAGAATCGCCACGATCCGCTTCCCACGTACTGGGCGCAAGACGCCCTCCTTCCACTGCTCACCGCACGCTCGGTAAGTCTCAGGTCGGCAGCGTAGCCGTGGGTCAGCGGGTCGTCAGGCGTTCGGTACGGACTGTTGGCGCACCGTTATCGCGCCGCAATCACCAGGGATTTTGCGCGTCGCTTTCGGTGGGTTCCCTGCTGAATTGCGTCGACGCCCGGGAAACCGTTGGTAAATCTTCGCCGAGCGCAACCCCGCCCGGTAACGGTTCGCCGCAGGTTGCGGTCACTTTTCAGTCACGGCCGCTTTCTCCGGTCGGCGTACGGCGTTCCACGCGCGCACCCCGAGCACCCCGACGGTCGACCCGATCACCAGCGACGCCGCGATCAGCACCGCGTGCACCCACAGAAACGCCGTCGGTGAGCCGTGCGCGAACGACCGCTCGTCGCGGTAGATGGCCAGCCCGAACCGCGGCCAGATCACCCACGTCCACACTCCGACCGCCATCAGGAACGCCGCCCACCGCCGTGTGATCACCACGGCGTCAGTATCGCAGTGGCCTCAGGCGGTCAGCCGGGTGGCCAGCCGGCGCCAACCCGCGCGCACCTCGTCCGGCTCCGGGGTGATCGGGGGCGGTCCGCTGCCGGCCGGCTCGGCGAGCAGCTCGTCGATCGGCTCGCTGTCGTCCTCGGCGGCCTGCCGGACCGCCTCGATCTCCTTGCGGATCGCGTCGGCCGAGTCCAGCGGCAGCATCGGCTCGACCACCGCCATCAGGTCGTCGTCGGAGACCACCGCGCGGGCCAGGGCGACCGCGTGGTCCCGCTCGTACGGCCCGCAGACCACCGGGTCCCAGTCCTCGCGGTCGCCGAGCGAGGCGATGGTGACCACCCACGGCACGGCGGCCAGAGGTGATCCGGGTGGCAGGCGCAGCGTCACGAGAGTCCCCACGCGACACATCATCGCGGGCGGGCGTCCCGGATCCATAGGTTTTGCCCCACGGGGGCGGTCTTATCGTCAGCGGACAGGTCCACCACCCGGCCGTGCGGGCTGGTCGCCGCCCAGGCCGCGCCGAACAGCAGCAACTGGTGGAAGACGTACAGGTAGACCAGCGCGCCCACGGCGGAACCGACCAGCCCGTACGCCGGATTGCGCTGCACCGTCGCGACGAAGGACTTGCCCACGGTGTTGAGCAGCATCAACCCGATGCCGACCTGCAGCACCGGCGGAGCCATCCGGCGGGCGGTCATCCGCAGCCGGGGCACCGCGCCCAGCAACGCCGCGGCCAGCAGCATGTTCACCCCCAGGGTGAGGACCAGGCTGACCACCGACAGGGTGACCTGGAAGCCGCCGTCGGCCAGATAGTCGAGCAGTGTCTCCAGGCCGTAGACGGCGAGCTGGGTGAGCGCCAGCAGGATCAGGATGCCGACCAGCACCATCAGGTCCAGGGCCTGCCGGACGCCGAAATAGCCGGGCTGCTCGCGCACCTGCCAGATGTGGCGCTGCGAGGAGCGGATCGCCTCCACCCAGCCGATCCCGGTGAAGGTCAGCCCGGCGATGCCGACGATGCCGACGGTGTTCTTGCTCTCCAGGATCGCCTGCACGTCCAGGAACGGCAGGTTCTGCCGCAGGAAGTCGTGCACCACGGCGAACAGCTGGGTGTTGCTGGTCAGCAGGAACCCGAAGATCGAATAGCCGATCAGCAGCAGCGCGAACACCGCGAAGAAGCCGTAGTACGCGCTGGCCGCGGCGAGCCGGCCGCCCTGCACCCCGTCGTAGCGCAGCAGCGCACGGCACAGGTGGTCGAAATAGCGGGAGCGGTAGCGCCCCGCCATGATCCGGGCCGCGACCGCGTCATACGCCCGATCGATAGGGTTCACCGCGCGACCGTAACCGACGGATCAGCCGCCGAGCGGGAAGTCACGCCGAGGCCGCCACGGTCCCTCGCCACCGTGCGAGAACAGGGTGAACGACGCGACCGGGAAACGGGCCGAGAAGCCGGCCAGGTCGTCGAAGACGGCGTCCAGCGCCTCGGGCGACACGTCCTGCGCGACGGTGACGTGCGGGTGGTAGGGAAACCGGCTGCCCCGGTTGATCTCCGCGGACCCGGTGATCGCCTCGGCGAGCAGCTCGCACTCGCTGATGCCCATCGCCAGGCTGACGAACACCACCTCGGTGACCGGGCGGAACGTACCGGTCCCGCGCAGGTGGATGGTGAACGGCGGCTGGGCCGCGGCGACCGCCTCCAGGTGCTTCTCGATCGACGGCAGCGCGTCGGTGTCCACCTCGGTCGGCCCGAGCAGGGTGACGTGCGCCGGCGTCCAGGCGGCCTGCGGGTCGCCGGCCTCCGCACGCCGGCGGGTCAGCGCCGAGCCCCAGGGCTCCGGGATGTCGATCGCGACGCCGATGCGCGTCCGGGCGGGATCCCCCACGGTGGCTCAGACCCCGCGGGCCGGGCTGAGGAAGCCGATGTTCCGGTACGTCGACGCGAGGGTGGCGGCGGCGACGGCCCGGGCCTTCTCGGCGCCGACCGCGAGAACCTTGTCGAGCTGGGCCTTGTCGTCCAGGTAGAGCTTCGTCCGCTCCTGGATCGGCTTGACGAACTCGACCAGCACCTCGGCCAGATCCTTCTTCAGGTCGCCGTAGCCGTGCCCCTCGTACTGCTCCAGCAGGTCGTCGATGGTGCGGGCGGTGAGCGCCGCGTACATCGTCAGCAGGTTGCTGATGCCGGGCTTGTTCACCTCGTCGTAGAGGATCTCGCGGCCGGTGTCGGTGACCGCGGATTTGATCTTCTTCGCCGAGCGGGCCGGGTCCTCCAGCAGCTCGATGATGCCGTTCGGCGAGGAGGCCGACTTGGACATCTTGATCGACGGGTCCTGCAGGTCGGTGATCTTCGCGGTGTCCTTCACGATGTACGCCGCGGGGGTGGTGAAGGTGGCGCCGAACCGCGAGTTGAACCGCTGCGCGAGGTCGCGGGTCAGCTCCAGGTGCTGCCGCTGGTCCTCGCCGACCGGGACCTGGTCGGCCTGGTAGAGCAGGATGTCGGCGGCCTGCAGGATCGGGTAGGTGAACAGGCCGACCGTGGTGCTGTCCTGCCCGGCCTTGGTCGACTTGTCCTTGAACTGCACCATCCGGCCGGCCTCGCCGAACCCGGTGATGCAGCTGAGCACCCAGGCGAGCTGGGCGTGCTCGGGCACGTGGGACTGGACGAACAGCGTGCAGCGCTCCGGGTCGAGCCCGACAGCCAGCAACTGGGCAGCGGAAATCCGAGTACGGTTACGAAGCGCCACCGGATCATGGCCCATCGTGATCGCGTGCAGGTCGACCACGCAGTAGAACGCGTCGTGGGTCTCCTGCAGCGCCACCCAGTTGCGCACCGCGCCCAGATAGTTGCCGAGGTGGAAGGAGTCGGCGGTCGGCTGGATGCCGGAGAGCACTCGCGGGCGGCGGACGGCGTCGGACATGAGGCTCATTGTGTCAGTCTCGGACGGGATACCGCGAACCACCCGGCCACCCTGTGGACATGTTCGAACCTGTTGACTTATGAGCGCTTATGGGGAATTCTAGCCTCGCCGTCCCCATCAGAAAGGCCAACCCGTGAAACTGCTCGTCACCGGCGGCGCCGGTTACGTGGGCAGCGTGACCAGCAGACTGCTGCTGGACGCCGGCCACGAGGTCGTGGTGCTCGACAACCTGGCCACCGGGTTTCGCGAGGCGATCGCCCCGGACGCCACCTTCGTCGAAGCGGATATCGCCGATGCCGGCTCGGTCCTCACCCCGGACGCCGGCTTCGACGCGGTGCTGCACTTCGCCGGGCTCATCGCGGCCGGCGAGTCGATGGTCAAACCGGAGCTCTACTGGCACGAGAACGTGGTCAAGTCGCTGGCCCTGCTCGACGCGATCCGGGCCGCCGCGGTGCCACGGGTGATCTTCTCGTCGACCGCGGCGGTCTACGGCAACCCGGTCGAGCTGCCCATCACCGAGGCCGCGGTCAAGGCACCGACCAGCACGTACGGGTCGACCAAACTGACCTTCGACCTGGCGCTCACCGCCGAGGCGTTCGCGCACCGGCTGGCCGTGGTGTCGCTGCGCTACTTCAACGTCGCCGGGGCATACATCACCGACGGCCACGAGATCGGCGAACGGCACGACCCGGAGACCCACCTCATCCCGATCACCCTGCAGGTGGCCGCCGGCAAGCGGGACAGGCTGCAGCTGTTCGGCGACGACTACCCCACCGCCGACGGCACCTGCGTGCGCGACTACATCCACGTCGAGGACCTGGCCCGGGCACACCTGCTGGCGCTCGACGCGGCCACCCCGGGCGAGCACCGGATCTACAACCTGGGCAACGGCAACGGCTTCTCCAATCGGCAGGTCGTCGAAGCGGCCCGCGAGGTCACCGGCGCGGCCATCCCGGTCGAGACCGCCCCCCGCCGCGACGGCGACCCGGCCACCCTGGTGGCCTCCGCCGACCTGGCCCGCGCCGAACTGGGCTGGGTGCCTCGCAAGGACACGCTGCAGGCGATGATCGGGGACGCCTGGACCTTCTACCGCAAGCACGTGGCATGAGCGTCGAGACCCGGGCCGTCGCGGCCTTCACCGAGGCGTACGGGGAGCAGCCGGACGGGCTGTGGGCGGCGCCCGGCCGGGTGAACCTGATCGGCGAGCACACCGACTACAACGACGGGTTCGTGCTGCCCTTCGCGCTGCCGCAGCGCACCGTCGCCGCGGTCGGCCCGTCCCCCGACGGGACCTGGGCGGTCTGCTCCACCCTCGCCCCCGAACCGGTGGCGTTCGGGGTCACCGAGCCGGGTGAGGTGACCGGCTGGGGCGCGTACGTGGCCGGGGTGGTGTGGGCGCTGCGCGACGCCGGCCACGAGCCGCCCGCGGTACGCATCGCGATCGACTCCGAGGTGCCGCTGGGCTCCGGCCTGTCCTCGTCGGCCGCACTGGAATCGTCGGTGCTGACCGCCCTGATCGACCTCGGCGGCCTGGACGTGCCGCTGGAACGCCGCCCGGCGATCGCCCAGCGCGCCGAGAACCGGTACGTCGGCGCACCCACCGGCATCCTGGACCAGTCCGCCTCGATCCGCTGCGAAGCCGGCCGGGCGCTGTTCCTCGACTGCCGGTCCTACCGGATCGACCAGATCCCGTTCGACCTGGCCGCCGCCGGCCTGGCCATCCTGGTGATCAACAGCAACGCGCCGCACCAGCACGTCGACGGCGAATACGGGGCGCGCCGCAAGAGCTGCGAGGAATCCGCCGCGATCCTGGGCGTCCCCGCGCTGCGCGACGTCGAGGTGGCCGGCCTGCCCGGTGCGCTCGACCGGCTCGGCGACGAGGTGCTGCGCAAGCGGACCCGGCACATCGTCACCGAGAACCAGCGGGTCCTCGACACGGTGGCGCTGCTGCGGGACGGCCGGGTCCGGGAGATCGGACCACTGCTGACCGCCTCCCACGCCTCGATGCGCGACGACTTCGAGATCACCGTCGCGCAGGTGGACGTGGCCGTGGAAGCCGCACTGGCGGCCGGGGCCCACGGGGCCCGGATGACCGGGGGTGGATTCGGCGGGTGCGTTCTGGCCCTGATCGACGCCGAACGCGCCGATGCCACCGCGGCGGCGGTCGCGGGGGCGTATGCCGAGCGGGGGTTCGAGGCACCGACCAGCTGGGTCGCGGTGGCCGGGCCTGGGGCCGGGAGGCTCTGAGTTCGTTTCCCGCAGGCGCGGGGATCGCTCGGCCAGGGGATTCCCGCGGCCCTCCGGGTGGGCCCTGGCACGACGTCCGGAATCTGAACTTGATCTTGAATTTTGATCTTGCCGGAAATCGGGTATGGCTGCGGGCATGACGACTGAGCAGCACTCGCCCGCCGACGACGCGCCCGAGGATGTTCGCGGCAGTGAGACCGCGGAGAACGAGCCCAACGAATACGGCTTCTCGGGTGATCCCGCTCTGCCGGAGTCGCACGAGGTCGCGCACCTTGCCGAGGGTGAGGGTGAGCGGATCGCGGTGCCCTCCGGTGATCTGACCGGAGCGATCACCGACGCGATCGAGGAGGCGTCGGAGGGGCACGGCCACCAGCAGTGACGACCGCCGGTCCGGGGTGACTCCGCGGCACGACCGCGACCAGGGACGCTCCGACCGCCGGGCGGTGTCGTCCTTTCGGCCCGCCTACCTGGCCTTTTGGGGGATCACCCGCAGGGGCGAGAGAGGGCGACGGTGGGGTGCGGCGCCGCTAGGGTGTGCGGCATGGGGGTCTACCCACCGTATCTTGACGATGACTGCGCGCCAGCGGTGTCGGTTCGTGTCGACTTCTCGGCGGATGCGGCCGTGTCGTTGCTGACCGTGCGCGGTTCGTGGGGTGACGACCTGCGCCGGTCGACGTCGGCGTCACTGCTCCGGTGTTTCACCGAGCATCCGGATGCGCTGATCGTCGACCTGAGCGGGCTGCGGGATCCGCGCAGCGAGTCCGTGCCGACCTGGACGACGGCCCGGACGGTGGCGGCGACGCTGCGGCCGCCGATGCATCTGGCCCTGTGCGTCCCGCCGGACCTGCCGCTCGCCGACCGGATGCAGGGGCTGGGCGCCGGCCGGATGCGCAGCGTGCCGGGCGGCCGGTTGCTGCCGGTGTACGCGAGGGTGGGCCAGGCACGGGTGGCGGTGGCCGGACGGCTGCCGGACGGCGAGCGGATGGCGGTGACGCTGGCGCCCGACGCGGACGCGCCGAGCGCGGCGCGGAACCTGGCCGGGGACGCCTGCCTGGCGTGGGGGCTGCCGCGGCTGCCGCATCCGAGCCGGCTGGTGATGTCCGAGCTGGTGACGAATGCGGTGGAGCATGCCGGCACGCCGATCCGGGTGGTGGTCACCCGGCGCGGCGACGGTCTGCACCTGGCGGTCGCCGACGGGTCGTCGGCGATGCCGCGGCTGCTGCGGCCGACACGCCCGAGAGCGGGTCAGCCGCTGGACGAGCGGGGCCGGGGCCTGCGGACCGTGCACGGCACCGCCGCAGTGTGGGGTGCCGTGCCGGCCGCGCCGGGCAAGGTGGTGTGGGCGATCGTCCGCTGAGCGGGCGGTCAGGCCGCTTCGATGATCATGCCGGCCGCGACGGTGCGGTTGGTGGCCTCGTCGATCAGGATGAAGCCGCCGGTGGTGCGGTTGCGGCGGTACTCGTCGGCGAGCAGTGGCACCGTGGTCCGCAGTTTGACCCGGCCGATCTCGTTGAGCCGGAGTCCGTCCGCGCAGTCGTCGCGGTGCAGCGTGTTCACGTCGAGCCGGTACTGCAGGCCGCGCACCACGGTCCGCGCGGTGCGGGTGGTGTGCTTGATCGTGTACTTGCCGCCGACCCGCAGCGGGGCGCTCTCGTCCATCCAGCAGACCATCGCCTCGATGTCCTGCGCGACGGCCGGGGCGTTGTGCGGACGGCAGATCATGTCGCCGCGCGAGATGTCGATCTCGTCGGTCAGCCGGACCGTCACCGACATCGGCGGGAACGCCTGGTCGACCGGCCCGTCGGCGGTGTCGATCCCGGCGATCGTGCTGGTCAGCCCGGACGGCAGGACCATCACCTCGTCGCCGGGCTTGAGCACGCCGGAGGCGACCTGGCCGGCGTAGCCGCGGTAGTCGGTGACCGTGGTGGACTGCGGGCGGATCACGTACTGCACCGGGAAGCGCACGTCGACCAGGTTGCGGTCGGAGGCGATGTGCACGTGCTCCAGGTGGTGCAGCAGCGACGGACCCTCGTACCACGGGGTGTTCTCCGAACGGGAGGCGATGTTGTCGCCGTTGAGCGCGGAGATCGGAATGATCGTCAGGTCGGGGGCGTCGAGCTTCGCGGCGAACGCGGTGAACTCGTCGGCGATCCGCTCGAACACCTCCTGGTCCCAGTCGACCAGGTCCATCTTGTTGACGCAGAGCACCAGGTGCGGCACGCGCAGCAGGCTGGTCAGGAAGGCGTGCCGGCGGGACTGCTCGACCAGGCCCTTGCGCGCGTCGACCAGGATCAGCGCCAGGTCGGCGGTGGACGCGCCGGTGACCATGTTCCGGGTGTACTGGATGTGCCCCGGGGTGTCGGCGATGATGAACTTGCGCCGCGGGGTGGCGAAGTAGCGGTACGCCACGTCGATGGTGATGCCCTGCTCCCGCTCGGCGCGCAGGCCGTCGGTGAGCAGCGCCAGGTTGGTGTACTCGTCGCCGCGGGACGCGCTGGCCGCCTCGACCGCCTCCAGCTGATCCGCGAAGATCGTCTTGGTGTCGTACAGCAGCCGCCCGATCAGGGTGGACTTGCCGTCGTCCACGCTGCCCGCGGTCGCGAACCGCAGCAGGTCCATGTTGCGCGCGGATGCGGCGTCCGGCTCCAGAACGGACTGGCTCATCAGAAGTAACCCTCTCGCTTGCGGTCTTCCATCGCGGCTTCGCTGACCTTGTCGTCGCCGCGGGTCGCGCCACGCTCGGTGATCCGGGTCGCGGCGACCTCGTCGATCACCTTCTCCACCGTGTCGGCGTCGGAGAGCACCGCCGCGGTCTGCGAGGCGTCGCCGACCGTGCGGTAACGCACCCGGCGGACCTCGGCGGTCTCGCCGTCGCGCACCTGGATGAACTCGTTGACCGCGTAGAACATCCCGCCGCGCTCGACGACCTCACGGTCGTGCGCGTAGTAGATGCTGGGCAGCTCGATGTGCTCCTTGGCGATGTAGTGCCAGACGTCGAGCTCGGTCCAGTTGGACAGCGGGAACACCCGGATCGACTCGCCCGGGTGGTGCTTGCCGTTGTAGAGCGCCCACAGCTCGGGGCGCTGGTTCTTCGGATCCCACTGGCCGAACTCGTCGCGGAAGCTGAACATCCGCTCCTTGGCGCGGGCCTTCTCCTCGTCGCGACGGGCGCCACCGAACAGGGCGTCGAACCGGTATTTCTCCACGGCGGCGAGCAGCACCGGGGTCTGGATCCGGTTGCGGGTGCCGTCGGGCAGCTCGCGGACCAGGCCGGTGTCGATGGCCTCCTGCACGCTGGCGACCACCAGGTTCAGGCCGAGGGCGGCGACCCGGCGGTCCCGGTATTCGAGGACCTCGGGGAAGTTGTGGCCGGTGTCGACGTGCATCACCGGGAACGGGACGCGTCCCGGGGCGAACGCCTTCTCCGCGAGGCGGAGCATGACGATCGAGTCCTTGCCGCCGGAGAAGAGCAGCACCGGGCGCTCGAACTCGGCCATGACCTCCCGCATGACGAAGATGCTCTCCGCTTCGAGTGCATCCAGATGCGAGACGCGATAGTCCTTCGTCTGGCTCATGGGATCAGTACCCAGACCTTTCGGGTTTCGGCCGAGCTGTGCTCATCGATTTTCCACGGTCGTTGCCGGCTGGTCATTGTGACGGAAGATGCCTGCTGATCGCAGTAAGCAACCGAGGAGCGAGATCTTTGCGACAAACAACCAGGTCAGGAAGCTTCGGATCGGCCTGGTTGTAGCTCAGCGGGGTGCCGTCGACGCGGGAGGCGTGCAATCCCGTGGCCAACGCCACAGCGACCGGGGCGGCCGAGTCCCACTCGAACTGCCCGCCGGCGTGCACATAGGCGTCCGCCTCCCCGCTGATCACCGCGGCGATCTTCACCCCGGCCGAGCCCATCGGCACCAGCTCGGCGCCCAGCTCCTCGGCGAGCGCGGTGACGAAGGCCGGCGGGCGGGTGCGGCTGGCCGCGATCCGGATCGCCCCGCCGGTGGCCGACTCCAGCGGCATCGGCGGGTACGCCGGCGGGTGGTCGGTGGCGATCGTGCGGTGCTGGGCCGGCATCGCGACCGCGCCGGCGGCCAGCACGCCCGCGTTCCAGAGGGCCACATGGACCGCCCAGTCGCCGCGGCCCTCCTCGGAGAACTCGCGGGTGCCGTCGAGCGGGTCGACGATCCACACGCGGGACGCGTCGAGCCGGTCGGGGCGCACCGTGTCCGGCTCCCCCTCGCGCCACGCGACCCGGGCGTGCTCGTCCTCCTCCGACAGCACCGCGTCGGCCGGGCGCCACCGGGCCAGCTCGGCCCGCAGCAGGTCGTGCGCGGCCTTGTCGCCGGCCGTCTTGAGCGCCTTGCCGTCGTGGAAGCCCACCTCGGCGCGGACCCGCAGCAGCTCCTGCCCGGCCCGGTCGGCGAGCCAGCGGGCGAACGCGGCATCGATCACCGGTGGTGTGCCGCCCTCGGCACCGATCTGCTCGCCCACGAGTCTCGCTCCCTCACGTCAATACGCCCCGGATGAACGCACCACTGCAGTCATCGTCCTCAACAAGATGACCAGATCCAAACTGAGCGACCAGTTCTCGACATAGCGCAGGTCGAGCCGGACCGCCTCCTCCCAGGACAGGTCGGAGCGCCCGGACACCTGCCACAGGCCGGTCATCCCGGGTTTGACGGCGAGCCGTCGCCGCACGTCATCGGCGTAGGCGGCCACCTCGGTGGGCAGCGGCGGCCGGGGACCGACCAGCGACATCCGGCCGGACAGGACGTTGAGCAGCTGCGGCAACTCGTCCAGCGAGAAGCGGCGCAGCCATCGCCCGATCGGGGTCACCCGCGGGTCGTCGCGCATCTTGAACAGCACCCCGTCGTGCTCGTTGAGGTGCCGCAGCTCGTTCAGCCGGGCCTCGGCGTCGACGTACATGCTGCGGAATTTGAAGATCCGGAACATCTGCCCGTCGCGGCCGACCCGCACCTGCCGGAACAGCACCGGCCCACGCGAGGTGAGCCGCACACACAGCGCCAGGCCCAGCAGCAGCGGCGCGAACAGCATCAGCAGCAGCAGCGCCCCGGCCCGGTCGACCAGCTCCTTGACCAGCCGCGACCCGCCGTGCAACCGGGGATGCTCGACGTGCAGCATCGGCAGCCCGTCGAACGGCCGGATCGTGGTCCGCGCCCCGGCCACGTCGACCAACGCGCTGGCCACCACCAGGTCCACCTCGTCGCGTTCCAGCCGCCAGGCCAGCCGGCGCACCGCCGCCCCGTCCAGCTCCGGGCAGCTGAGCACCACCACGGTGTCCGCGTCGGCCTGCTCCACCGCCGCCGCCACGTCCTCGAACGTGCCGTACACCGGCAGGTCCACCTCCAGGCCGTCGGCGCCCGGCGGCAGGCACGCGCCGACCACCTCCAGCCCGTGATAGCGCTCGCGGCGCAGCTGCCGGGCGATCCCGATCACCGACAGCTCGTGACCGACCACGATCACCCGGCGCAGCGCCTCCCCGCGGGCCCGCGCCCAGTGCAGCCGCTTGCGCAGCACGAACCGCAGCACCAGCACCGACACGACGGCCGCCGGCAGCGCGGCCAGCACATAGGACCTGGCCAGGTCCAGATCGAGGGCGTACGACACCAGGGCCACCCCGGCGATCAGCCCGCCCCCGCCGCGGATCACCCGCTGGTACTCGTCGCTGCCGACGAACAGATAGCGCCGCTCGTACGCCCGCGACACGGCCAGCACGGCCAGCAGCACCACCGGAAGCATGGCGGAGACCAGCAGGTACGCCTCGTTCCACGCGGTCACCTGATCGCCGAACCGGAGGCCGAACCCGGCCGCGCCGGCCGCGATCCCGGCCGACAGGTCGCCGAGCACCAGATTGCGCACGTACCGGCCCTCCCAGCGCTGCCGGCGCGACATCGCCGCGTGCCGGCCGCGGGGGCGGATGAACGGGCGGGTCGCCGACGACCGGTTCGGACGCGTCGTGAAATGCCGGCTCATCGCCTGGTTGCGCTGCGGGTCGCCGGCACCCTGCACCGCGCGTGGCGGCTGGTTCTGAGACGCCCCGGACGGCGGCGGGCTCAGCGGGGCGACCGGCCCCGGGATCCGGGTGTTGAGCCCCGAGCGGCGTACCGGCGGCCCTTGCGGGCCCTGGTTGACCGGATCGGCGCGCAGCGTCGGAAGGTCCACGGTGGGCTCGGTCAACGCGTCCGCCCGGCTTTCGGACACGTCCTGCGACATCCCGCGAACCTCCCGTCACGTCGGCGGCGCATCGAAAGCGTGCGCCTGTGGTGACCAACGGACGGACGGCTGAGCCGTCACGGTATGGCTAGGCGTACAAATCGACCCAAACGGTCACGCCAAACCGGCCCGAACCATCAACTTCCGTGGTATTTGTTCTGCGCCCACTCGACACCTTCGAGCACGATCGCCTCCACCACGTCAGCCGCCCGATCCACCAGGAAATCCAGCTCCTTACGCTCCGCCGAGGAGAAGTCGGCCAGCACGTAATCCGCCGGGTCCTGACGGCCCGGAGGCCGCCCGATACCGAAGCGCACCCGCGCATAGTCCTTGCTCGCCAGCGACTTCGACATCGACCGCAGCCCGTTGTGGCCACCCTCGCCGCCGCCCCGCTTCGCCCGAACCTGGCCGAACGGCACATCCAGCTCATCATGCACCGCGATCACATGCGCCACGGGCACTTTGAAGAACTGCGCCAGCGACACCACCGGAGCGCCCGACAGGTTCATGAACGTCAGCGGCTTCACCAGCACCAACTTCGGCCCCCCGAAACCCAGACGACCCTCACCGGCCTCGGCCTGCGCCCGCTTCGCCCGGCCCAGCTTCGCCCCGAGCCGCGACGCCAGCAGATCCGCCACCATGAAACCCACGTTGTGCCGGTTACCGGCGTACTCCCGGCCCGGATTACCCAGGCCCACCACCAGCCACGGCGCCTCGTCCGTCACCCTCTCCGCCTCCCGGATACACATCAGGGAAAGTGCCGCCCGGCACTTTCCCTGATGAACTGGCCTACCGCGGACCCGCGCCGCTATTACTCCGCTGCAGCAGCCTCGGCGGCCTCGGCGTCAGCCGCGTCCTCCTCAGCCGTCTGGACACTCTGCGCCGCGTTGATGATCGCCAGCACGGTGTCCGCCTCGACCGCGAGCTCCACGCCCTTCGGCAGCTTCACGTCGCCGGCGGTCAGCTGCGTGCCCGCCTCCAGACCGTCGATCGACAGCTCCAGCTCCGACGGCAGGTGCAGCGCCTCGGCGACCACCGCGACCGTGTTCGACTCGTGCACGATCAGGGTGTTCTTCGCGGCCTCACCGATCAGCGTGACCGGAACGTCCACCTGGACCTTCTCGCCCCGCTTCACGATCAGCAGGTCGATGTGCTCGTACGAGTCCTTGATCGGGTCACGCTGGATCGCCTTCGGCAGCGCCAGCACGGCACCCGAGTTACCGGCGATGTCGATGGTGAACACCTGGTTGGCACCGCCGTGACGGATCGCCGCCGCGAACTCACGGGCCGGAAGCGCGATGTGCTGCGGCGCCTCACCGTGCCCGTACAGCACGGCGGGCACCAGGCCGGCCCGGCGCGTGCGGCGGGCACCACCCTTGCCGAACTCGGTACGGGGCTCGGCGCTGATCTTTACCTCGGACACGGGGAAACTCCTGAAACTCTTCGATGCGGGCTGCGTCTAAGTCTGCGGCTGCGGTATTCCAGCAGTGCTTCGGTGGTGATCAGCGACAGCGTCAAAGCCGTCGCCGGCGCTGCCGGGCAAGGGGGCGCGCTGGGCACAGGCCCGGAGCACCGCGTCGATCACGGAGCCTCGAGCGGACTGCGAACCTCAGCAGACCGCGGGGCACCCTCGCCGTGGCAACCGTATTAGCTTACCTGCTCCCCACCGGCACACAGCAGCGGGTCCATTAATGGAGGGCGCCCGCCACCGGACAAGCCGGCCACGGGCGCCCTCACCCCTCGTGAAACTAGCTGTAGATCAGCTCAGGCCACCGAAAAGCGTGGTCACCGAACCGTCGTCGAACACCTCACGGATCGCCCGCGCCAGCAACGGCGCGATCGACAACACCGTGATCTTGTCCAGTCGCTTCTCCGGCGCCAGCGGCAACGTGTTCGTCACCACCAACTCCGAGATCCGGCTGTTCTTCAACCGCTCCGTCGCCGGATCCGACAACAACGCGTGCGTCGACGCCACGATCACATCCGCCGCACCCTCGTCGAACAGGATGTCCGCCGCCTTCGCGATCGTCCCACCGGTGTCGATCATGTCGTCGACGATCAGGCACACCCGGCCCTCGACCTCACCGACCACCCGGTTCGCCACGACCTGATTCGGCTTCAACGGATCACGCGTCTTGTGGATGAACGCCAGCGGGCACCCACCCAGCCGGTCCGTCCACCGCTCCGCCACCCGCACCCGGCCCGAATCCGGCGCCACCACCGTCATCGGACGACCCGCGAACTTCTTCTCCACGTACTCCGCGAGAATGTCCATCGCGAACAGGTGATCCACCGGGCCGTCGAAGAAGCCCTGGATCTGCGCCGTGTGCAGATCCACCGTCAAGATCCGGTTCGCCCCCGCGGTCTTCAGCAGATCCGCCACCAGCCGCGCCGAAATCGGCTCCCGGCCCCGGTGCTTCTTGTCCTGCCGCGAATACGGATAGAACGGCAACACCACGGTGATCCGCTTCGCCGACCCACGCTTCAACGCGTCGATCATGATCAGCGTCTCCATGACCCAGCGGTTCACCCCCTCGGTGACCGACTGCACCACGAACGCGTCCGAGCCCCGCACCGAATCCTTGAACCGGACGAAGATCTCACCGTTGGCGAACTCATACGAATCCGACGGCGTCGGCGCCACACCGAGCACCTGACCGATCTCATCCGCCAGTTCCGGGAAGCCCCGGCCGGTGAAGAGCATCAAACTCTTACGGTTCTCCGCGACGATGCTGCCCATCGGCTCGCTGCTCCCGTTGGATAGGGGGTGGGTTCGCATGAAGTATCCCTGGCGGCCACGTAACCGCCATGTTTCCACAGCACTACGTGGGATGACTCACCCCCGCTGGATCACCCCTGGCCAGGGGTGATATCCCGGGCCCGCTCCGCCGCCTCCGCCGACACCGTCCCCGACCGCTTCAACGCCACCCAGCCCTCGATGTTGCGCTGCTGCGCCCGCGTCACCCCGAGACTGCCCGCCGGCACATCCTTGACCACCGCCGAACCCGCCGCCACATAGGCACCCGGCCCGATCTCCACCGGCGCCACCAGCACCGAATCCGACCCCACGAAAGCCGCCTCACCCACCACGGTCCGGCTCTTCCGCACCCCGTCGTAGTTCGCGAAGATCGTGCCGGCGCCGATATTCGCCTTCGCCCCGATCTCCGCATCACCCACATACGACAGGTGCGGCACCTTCGCACCCTCACCCAACTCGGCGTTCTTCGTCTCCACGAACCCGCCGACCTTCGCCTTACGCGCCAGCCGCGTCCCCGGACGCAGATACGAATACGGCCCCACCGTCGCCTCCGGACCGACCACCGCGCCGATCACATGCGACCGCAACACCGTCGCACCCGCCGCCACCGACGAGTCCACCAGCGTCGAATCCGGGCCCACCACCGCACCGGTCGCCACCGATGACGAACCCAGGATCTGACAGTTCTGATCCACCACCGCGTCCGGCTCCAACGTCGCCGTCACATCGATCCACGTCGTCGCCGGATCCAGCAGCAGCACACCCGACCGCATCCACGCGTCATTCACCCGATCGCGCATCAACACCCGCAGCCGCGACAACTCCGCCCGGTCATTGCAACCCAGCGTCTCGTACGCGAACTCGGCCACCTCGACCGCCACCGGACGGCCCTCCGCCGCCAGGATCCCGAAGACGTCGGTCAGATACTCCTCGCCCTGCGCGTTGTCCGTCGACAGCTTGCCCAGCGCCTCCCGCAGCAACACCGCGTCGAACGCGTAGATCCCCGAATTGATCTCCCGGATCGCCAGCTCGTCCGGCGACGCGTCCTTCGCCTCGACGATACGCTCCAGGTTCCCCTTCGCATCCCGGACCACCCGACCCAGGCCACCCGGCAGATCCACCTCGGCACTGAGCACCGTGGCCGCCGCACCCGCCCGCTCGTGCGTGGCCAGCAGCGCCTCCACCGTCTCCGGACGCAGCAGCGGAACATCACCGCTGAGCACCACGACGGTCCCGGTCAGCCCGGGGGCCGCCGCCAGGGCGATCCGCACCGCGTGACCGGTCCCGTTCTGCTCCGCCTGCAACACCGGGGTCGCCTCCGGCGCCGCGTCGGCGAGGAAGGCGCCCACCTCGTCGGCCTTGTGCCCGACCACGACCAGGGTGCGGTCGGTGCGGATCGCCGCCGAGACGGCCAGGACGTGGCCGAGCAGGGTGCGGCCCAGCAGCGGCTGCAGCACCTTGGGGGTGGCGGACTTCATGCGCTTGCCTTCACCAGCGGCAAGCACGACAACGGTACGGCTGGGGGCCTGGCTCACGTTGGAACTCCAAGTTCGCAATAGGCGATATCGACAGTCGACGCAGCCAGCGTCAGCCCGGCCGCAGACTCAGACGCAAAGCTCCCGGAGGAGGATTCGAACCCCCATAAATGGCACCAAAAGCCACGGTCCTACCATTAGACGATCCGGGACCTATTTCGGACATTTCCCTCAGGTCATGTCCACCGGTCACATGATAGCGGGCTCACTCTGATCTTCGCTCAGCGCAATACCCTCCATGACGCCCTCGAGCTCCCAGTAGAGCTGAGCCGACTTGCGGACGCTGACCATGAGGCAACCCCGATAGAAGTCACCCACATTCTTTCGCACGGTGGCCGGGTTGTGCCTCTTCAGGGTGGGTCGGAGGAACTCTCCGGCGTCCACCCCGACGACCTTCGCCCACCACTGCGTCGCGCCCTCGACATCGGCGGACTCATGGATGCTGAGGCGGAAACTCACCCGTTCGGAGCTGACCCCCATCAGCGCCAGATAGCGCAGGAAAAGCAGGATCAGCTGTGGGTCACTGTTGGCGAACTTGAGGCTCGTGGCCCGCGGCCCCCATGGCATCTCCTTCGCACCCTCACACCAGTAGGCCACCGAGCCCAGGAGGATCACCTCCCGCTCGGACAGATCCCCGACCCAGCCCGACACCTCGGCCCGCATCCGGTCGCGCGCCAGGTCCCGCTCCTTCCGGTGCGGCCCCCACCGCTTCTCCGCAACGGACTTCGAGTGCCGACTGCGACGCGCGGCCGCTTCCTCAGGGGTGGCGTCGAGTGGCATGTCGCGCGTCCACAGGTAAGCCGAGGATTTCGACACCTCCAGCGCGGCGGCGATTTCCGGCACGGTCCGTCCCTGAGCCCGCAGGTCGCGCGCCAGCTCGCGCAGATTGTCCTTCGCCCGCGGCCGCTTGGTCCATTCGGATGACTCCAGGCCCTGGAGCCACGCGGTCAGCGTGCCGTTGCCCACGCCGAACATTTTCATCAGCTGCGACCGGGACAGGCCCGGGTCCACGCGCAGTTTCCGAGCCTCGGCCCGCCGATCGTCCTCACTGTGGAACCGGTTCGTCGTCATGTACGTACATTAGAACGAAGGATTGCAAGATCGTAAGTGCTGACATGTGCCAATATCTGAACCCGTGACAAGGACCTGGCAGGATTGGCCGGTGACCGACGACAGGGAGCCGCGGCGCCGGATGTCCGCCGCTCAGCGCCGTGAGCAGTTGATCGCCACCGGCCGGCAGTTGTTCGCCGAGCGCGGCTATGACGCCACCAGCGTCGAGGAGGTCGCCGTCCGGGCGAAGGTGTCGAAGCCGGTGGTCTATGAGCATTTCGGCGGCAAGGAGGGCCTGTATGCGGTGGTCGTGGACCGTGAGGTGCGGGCGCTGCTGGAGCGGATCACGGCGGCGTTGACGGCGGGTGATCCGCGGGAGTTGCTGGAGCAGGCGGCGCTGGCGTTGCTGGATTACATCGAGGAGGAGCCGCACGGTTTTCAGGTGTTGTCGGCGCGGCAGGCGCCGGTGCTGGCTCCGGCGAACACGTTCGCGAGTGTGATGAACGATGTCGCGCATCAGGTGGAGCACATTCTGGGTGCGGAGTTCCGGTCGCGGGGGTTGGATCCGCGGTTCGCCGAGTTGTATTCGCAGGCGTTGGTGGGGATGGTGGCGCTGGTGGGTCAGTGGTGGCGGGAGGCGCGGGAGCCGCGGAAGGAGTTGGTGGCGGCGCATCTGGTGAATCTGGCGTGGAATGGTTTGTCGCATCTGGAGCCGCGGCCGAGCCTGATCACCCGCAAGCCCTGCTGATCTTGCGGAACGCGCGGAGTGGAGGGAGAGCCCGGGAAGCACGATGACCGCCTCGCTTCGCGGGGAAGCGGGCGGCCATCAGGCGCACGGTGGGGTCAGGCGGTGCGTCCTTCGCGGACCTGTCGCGGCGCGCCGGCCTTGTCGGGTGCGGCGGTCTTGCTGTACAGGCTGATCGTGATGAGCAGCAGGCCGACCAGGTAGGTCACGATGACCGTGGCGATGCTGGCGCCGAAGAAGTTGGCGTCGGTGCGGATGGTGGCCAGGCTGTAGCTGCCGAGGACGAGGAGTCCCCAGCCGAGGTATTTGTCGATGGCGACGTCGACGTTGCGGCCGACGACGGTGCCGAGCAGGACGAGGGCTCCGACGGCGAGGCTGATGATCGACCAGAGCAGGTTGCTGCTCTGGCCGAGCACGCGGTCGCCGGTGTGGCCGGTGAAGTTGTCGCCGGCGGTCTGTGCGAAGCCGATGATGCCGAAGACCACCAGGTAGGCACCGGCGACGAAACCGGCCAGGCGGTACATCGGCCGGAGGGGGTGGTTGACCGGAATATGCGCCATGCTGTCCGTCTCCAAGGTCAGGTGTTGTCGTCCCGATTCTCGCGTATCCGCGACAAGCGGCGCAGGTACACCCCCCGGATCAGTTTCCGGGCACCTGCTCGGCGAGTTCGAGCCAGGCCTGTTCGACCTGTTCGCGTTCCTGTCGGACGGCTTTGAGCTGGGCTTCCAGCTCGATGAGCCGGTCGTAGTCGCTGCCGTGCTCGGCGAGGCTCTCGTTGATCCTGGTTTCCTTCTCGCCGAGTTTGTCCATCTGGCGTTCGAGCCGGGCCAGGTCTTTTTTGGCTTGGCGCAGCTCACTGGCGGTCAGTCCGCTGGCGGCGGTCGCCGCTTGCGGTTCATTGGCCGGTACGCGGGTGGCCGGTGCCGTGCCGTGCACCCGTGCCAGGTATTCGTCGATGCCGCCGGGCAGGTGGACGAGGCGGCCGTCGCCGAACATGCCGTACACCGCGTCGGTGACCCGTTCGACCAGGTAGCGGTCGTGGCTGGCGACGATCATGGTGCCGGGCCAGGAGTCGAGGAGGTCTTCGAGCGAGGCGAGGGTGTCGGTGTCGAGGTCGTTGGTGGGTTCGTCGAGCAGCAGCACGTTGGGCTCGGTGGCGAGCAGCCGGAGCATCTGCAGGCGGCGTCGTTCGCCGCCGGAGAGGTCGCTGACCGGGGTCCAGATGCGTTTGTCGGTGAATCCGAAGACTTCGGCGAGCTGGCCGGCGGAGAGTTCGCGGTCGCCGAGTTTGACGCGTTTGGCGACCTCTTCGACGGCTTCGAGCAGGCGCAGGTGGCCGGGCAGCTCGCGGAGTTCCTGGGAGAGGAAGGCGGGCCGGACGGTGGAGCCGGTGACGAGGCGGCCGCCGTCGGGGCGGGTGACGCCGGCGAGCAGGCGCAGCAGGGTGGTCTTGCCGGCGCCGTTGGCGCCGAGGATGGCGATCCGGTCGCCGGGGCCGACCTGGAAGGTGAGGTCTTTGAAGATCGGCTTGGGGCCGGCGTTGAGGGTGACCTGCTCCAGGTCGTAGACCTGTTTGCCGAGTCGGGTGGTGGCCAGGCGTTGCAGGCTGACGGTGTCGCGGACCGGGGGGACGTCGGCGATGAGTTCGTTGGCGGCGTCGATCCGGAATTTGGGTTTGGAGGTGCGGGCCGGCGGGCCGCGGCGCAGCCAGGCGATCTCTTTGCGGAGCAGGTTCTGCCGGCGGGCTTCGACGGCGGCGGCGACGCGCTGGCGTTCGGCGCGGGCGAGCACCCAGGCGGCGTAGCCACCCTCGTAGGTGTGCACCTGTTCGTCCACGACCTCCCAGGTCATGGTGCAGACCGCGTCGAGGAACCAGCGGTCGTGGGTGACCACGACGAGGGCGCCTTTGCGGGTGAGCAGGTGGGTGGCGAGCCAGTCGACGCCGGCGACGTCGAGGTGGTTGGTGGGCTCGTCGAGGATGAGCAGGTCGCTGTCGCGGACGAGGAGGGCGGCCAGGGCGACGCGGCGGCGTTCGCCGCCGGACATCGGGCCGACCGGGGTGTCGAGGCCGAGGTGGCCCATGCCGAGGCCGTCGAGGATGGTGCGCACGCCGGCGTCGCCGGCCCATTCGTGTTCGGCGCCCATGCCCTGGGCGAGCCAGGCGGTGCCGAGGACGACGTCGCGCACGGTGGCGTCGGCGGCCAGGGTGAGTGTCTGTGGGAGGGCGGCGACGCGCAGGTCCCGGCGGTGGGTGACGCGTCCGGAGTCGGGTTCCTCGATTTTCGCGAGCATGCGCAGGAGGGTCGACTTGCCGGCGCCGTTGAGGCCGACGATGCCGACGCGGGCGTCGTCGTCGAGCCCGAGGGAGACGTCGGTGAGCAGCTGACCGGCGGCCCCGTAGCCCTTGTTGACCCGGTCCAGGTTGATGATGTTCGCCACGATGGGGTCTAGATTACCCGCGCGCCGGGCTGGGGTCCGCGGGCGGTGACCGCGGCCCGGCAGACGCCGGCTTCGGTGAGGCTGTCGGCGATCTCCTGGGCGTGTGTGGCGTCGGCGGCGAGGAAGACGCAGGTGGGGCCGGAGCCGGAGACGAGGCCGGCGAGGGCGCCGGCCTCGGTGCCGGCTTTGAGCACGTCGGCGAGCTGGGGGCGCAGGGCGAGGGCGGCCGGTTGCAGGTCGTTGCCGAGGGCGGCGCCGAGGATTTCCGGGTTGCGCTGGCGCAGGGCGGCCATCAGGGTGTCGGCGCTGCCGAGCGGAGTGGGTGGCCAGGTGCCGGCGCGCAGGGTGTCGAGCTCGCGGTAGACGGCGGGGGTGGCCAGGCCGCCGTCGGCGATGGCGACGGTCCAGTGCCAGGTGGTGGGGCGGGCCAGGATGGGGCTGACCGCCTCGCCGTGGCCGGTGCCGAGGGCGGTGCCGCCGTGCAGCAGGAAGGGGATGTCGGAGCCGAGTTGGGCGCCGACCTCGGCGAGCTCGTCGCGGCTCATGCCGAGGCCCCAGAGCAGGTCGCAGGCGATCAGGGTGGCGGCGGCGTCGGCGCTGCCGCCGGCCAGGCCGCCGGCGAGCGGGATGCTCTTGCGCAGGTGCAGCCGGGCGTAGGCGGGGACGCGGGCGCGGGCGGCCAGGGCGCGGGCGGCGCGGATGATCAGGTTGGTCTCGTCGAGGGCGAGGTCGCCGGTGCCCTCGCCCTCCATGGTGAGGGTGAGGGTGTCGCCGTGCCGGGCGGTGATCTCGTCGAACAGCGAGATGGCGTGGTAGACGGTGTTCAGCTCGTGGTAGCCGTCGGGTCGCAGCGGGCCGACCGCGAGGTGCAGGTTGATTTTGGCCGGCACGCGGACCTTGACCGGGCCGCTGTACGGGCGCGGCTCGTCGTCGTCCGGACCCCACGCCTCGGTCATGCTTGCGCCTCCTCGGGCTGTGCGCCGGATGGGCTGAGCTTACCGCCGTGCTCTGACGTTTTCGCCGCTGCCGCGATGGCCGCGAACTCGCCGACGGTCAGGGATTCGCCGCGGGCCTGCGGGTTGATTCCGGCGCGCCGGAGGATCTGTTCGGCGGTGGCGGCGCCGCCGGCCCAGCCGGCCAGGGCGGCGCGCAGGGTTTTGCGTCGCTGGGCGAAGGCGGCGTCGACGACGGTGAACACGTCGGTGCGCGGGACGCCGGCGGGTGGTTCGCGGCGGGTGAAGGCGACCAGCCCGGAGTCCACGTTGGGGACCGGCCAGAACACCGCGGGGGGCACCTTGCCGGCGGATCTGGCCTCGGCGTACCAGGCGAGTTTGACCGAGGGGACGCCGTACACCTTGGAGCCCGGACCGGCGACCAGCCGGTCGGCGACCTCCTTCTGCACCATGACCAGGCCGCCGCGCAGGGTGGGCAGTTCGGCGAGCAGGTGCAGCACGACCGGGACGGCGACGTTGTAGGGCAGGTTGGCGACCAACATGGTGGGTGCCGGGTCGAACCGGTCGCCGGTGACCTTGAGCGCGTCGGCCGGGTGGACGGTGAGGTGGGCGGCGGTGACCGTGGCGGGCAGGGCGGCGGCCAGGGTGGGGTCGATCTCGACGGCGTGCACGTGGGCGACGGCGCCGGCCAGGCCCAGGGTGAGCGAGCCGAGGCCGGGGCCGACCTCCAGGGCGACGTCGTCGGGGCGCAGGGCGGCGGCGGCCACGATGCGCCGGATGGTGTTCGGGTCGTGCAGGAAGTTCTGGCCGAGCTTCTTGGTCGGCGCGACGCCGAGGCGTGCGGCGAGTTCCCGGATCTCCGCCGGGCCGAGCAGTGCGTCAGCCATGCCAGCAGCCTAGGCGGGCGGTCCGGCCGGCCGGCGCCATGGTCCGAAGACGCGGTCGCCGGTGGCCGAGATGGTGGCGCACAGGGTGTCGGTGTCGATGCCGCGGGCGGCGGCCAGGGCACGCACGGTGAGCGGGATGAGGTACGACGCGTTGGGCCGGCCGCGGTGCGGGGCCGGGGTGAGGTAGGGGGCGTCGGTCTCCACCATCATCAGTTCGGGCGGGGTGACCGCGGCGGCTTCGCGCAGGTTGCCGGCGCTGGCGAAGGTGATCGTCCCGGCGAAGCTGAGGTGGAAGCCGCGGCGTACGCAGGCGGTGGCGAAGGCGGCGTCGCCGGAGAAGCAGTGCATCACCACGGTGTCCGGGGCGCCCTCGTCGTCGAGGATGCGCAGCACGTCGGTGTGTGCCTCGCGGTCGTGGATGATCAGGGCTTTGCCGTGGCGTTTGGCGATCGCGATGTGTGCCCGGAAGCTGGTCTCCTGGGCGGCCCGGCCGTCGTCGCCGGTGCGGAAGGTGTCCATGCCGGTCTCGCCGATGCCGCGGACCCGGGGGCGGGCGGCGAGGTCGTCGATCCGGCGCAGCGCCTCGTCCAGATCGGTGAGGCGGGGTGCCTCGTTCGGGTGAAGTGCGACGGCGGCGAGCACCGCATCGTGGCGGTCGGCGAGGTCGGCTCCCCACTGTGAGGAGTCCACGTCGACGCCGACCTGGACGAGCCGGTCGACGCCGTTCTTGGCGGCCGCTTCGATCAGCGCCTGGACCGGGTCGGCGGACGGGCCGCCGGGCACTCCGGCCTCCTGAATGGTCAGGTCGAGGTGGGTGTGGCTGTCGAAGACCGGCACGGCCAGCGGGTCCGGGGCGGGCGGGAACTCGCCGGCGCGGCGCGCGGCCTTGTGCCGGCGCTTCTCCGACGGTGCAGGGCTCGAAGGCATGTGAGACATTCTGCACGTCGCGTTTTCCGGTAACCGACCGTTCATCCGATATCCACCATCATCACTTAGGTTCCGCCGCGTGACCGTGACCGGTGAGGACAGTGAGCTGGGCGCCGACCCGCTCGACCCACCTCTGATGGCACCGCTGCGCCGTGACCTGACCTGGCAGCAGGTGCAGTCGATGAGTCAGTCCGCGGTGTACCGCGACGATGCCACGCTGCGGCGGATCCGGGAGACGGCGGCGGTGCGCCGCGGTACCCGGATGACGAAGATCCTGTCGCCGGCGCAGGTGGCCGGGCATCTCGGCGGCTGGCTGCCGTACGGTTTCTGCTACCGCTGCTGTGACATCGCCCACCTGACCGAGCCGGAGCAGCTGAATCTGCTGCGCACCGATGGCGCGGTGGACGGGCCGGTGGCGTTCGGGCTGCGCTGGCGGGCCACCGACCCGACCGATTTCGAGTTGCCGGCCTCCCCGGCCCAGCCCGGACTGGCCGCGCTGCCGGCCCACTCGCGGGTCGGTGCGATGGTGCTCGGCACCGGTTTCACCCCGAGCACCGACGACCTGATCCCGGAGTATGTGACGGCCGGCTTCGCCGACCTGCCGCTGCCGGCCAATGCCCAGTTGGTGGCGTACGTGCCGGGTGGCGACGAGGTGGTGCTGTACACCTATCAGCCGGAGCAGCACGGCTGGCTGCGGCTGGCCGGCCCGCGCTGGCGGGGGCTGCTCGACCAGTTGCCCGGGGTCAGCCCGGACCGGGAGTACGTGCCGTGCACCGCCAGTGGCACCGCGAAGCTGGTCGGCTCGATCGACGGCACGGAGTACGAGGCGGTCGCCGACCCGCCCGGTGAGTTCCGGGTGCGGGCGCTGACCCGGGCCGCCCGCTATCCGGTGCAGACCCTGAGCCGGCGGGCCGAGCAGGCCCTGTGGCGGGGTGTGCCGTGCTGGGTGCTGCAGCGCGACGAGACCTGGGCCCGGCTGCGGCTGCTGCGGCCGGACGGCGAGGCGTTGACCGCGACCGGCGCGCGCTGTTACGAGCGTGGGGTGTACGAGGCGTGGGCGCCGGTCGACGAGCTGGCCGACCACCACATCGCGGATCTCGCGTACCAGATGTAGGAGCAGGGCCCGGCGCAGACGCCCGGCCCTGCCCGTAGCGAGGGTCAGGCGTCGCCGCCGAGGCGGGCCAGCTCCTCCTCGATCACCGACGGCTCGAGCTTGCGGAAGACCGGCTTCGGCGCGCTCAGCGGGGTGCCGGCGACCAGCGGCACCGACTCCCAGCGGGCGCCGACCGTGTAGTCGCCCATCAGCACCGGGTAGCCGGGGCCGCCGTCCAGGTCCTCGACCTCGCGGATCTCCGGCATCGGCGCGTGCACGCCGGTGCCGCCGAGCAGCTCGTGCACCTTCTGTGCCGAGTGCGGCAGGAACGGGGTCAGCAGTGTGTTGGCGTCGCTGACCACCTGCAGCGCGACGTGCAGGATGGTGCCCTGCCGCGGCTTGTCCGCGTCGGCCTTGAGCTTCCACGGGGCCTGCTCGGACAGGTATTTGTTGGCCTCGGCGACGACCTTCATCGCCTCGCCGATCGCGGCTTTCTGTCGGTGCTTGGCGATCAGGTCGCCGACCGTGGTGAAGCCGGTCCTGGCGGCCTCCAGCAGGGCATGGTCCTCGGGAGTGAGGTCGAGTGCCGGCGGGATCTCGCCGAAGTTCTTCGCCGCCATCGAGATCGATCGGTTCACCAGGTTGCCCCAGCCGGCGACCAGTTCGTCGTTGTTGCGGCGGACGAACTCGGCCCAGGTGAAGTCGGTGTCGTTGGACTCCGGTCCGGCCGCGGCGATGAAGTAGCGCAGCGCGTCGGCGTCGTAGCGCTCCAGGAAGTCGCGGACGTAGATGACCACCCGGCGCGAGGAGGAGAACTTCTTACCCTCCATCGTCAGGTACTCACTCGACACCACCTCGGTGGGCAGGTTGAGCTTGCCCAGCGCGCCGGCCTGGCCGCCCTTGTCACCCTCGCCGGAGTAGCCGAGCAGCAGCGCCGGCCAGATCACCGAGTGGAAGACGATGTTGTCCTTGCCCATGAAGTAGTAGCCGGACGCGTCCTTGCCCTGGGCGTCGGCCGACCACCACTGCCGCCACGCCTGCGGGTCACCGGTGCGCCGGGCCCACTCGATCGAGGCGGACAGGTAGCCGATCACCGCGTCGAACCACACGTAGATCCGCTTGTCGGCCCGGTCACGCCAGCCGTCGAGCGGGATCGGCACGCCCCACTCCAGGTCCCGGGTAATCGCCCGGGGCTGCAGGTCGTCGAGTAGGTTGCGGGAGAACTTCAGGACGTTGGGCCGCCAGTTCTCCCGCTGGTCGAGCCAGGCGCCGATCGCCTCGGCGAAGGCCGGCAGGTCGAGGAAGAAGTGCTCGGTCTCGACGAACTTCGGGGTCTCCCCGTTGATCCGGGACCGGGGGTTGACCAGCTGCTCCGGGTCGAGCTGGTTGCCGCAGTTGTCGCACTGGTCGCCGCGGGCGCCGTCGTAGCCGCAGATCGGGCAGGTGCCCTCGATGTAGCGGTCGGGCAGGGTGCGCCCGGTGGACGGGGAGATCGCGCCGAGCGTGGTGCGGGCCACGATGTAGCCGTTGGCGTGCAGGCCCTCGAACAGCTGCTGAACCACCGCGTAGTGGTTGCGGGTGGTGGTGCGGGTGAACAGGTCGTAGGACAGGCCCAGCCCGTGCAGGTCCTCGACGATCACCCGGTTGTACCGGTCGGCGAGCTCACGCGGGGTGACCCCGTCGGCGTCGGCCTGCACCTGGATCGGGGTGCCGTGCTCGTCGGTGCCGGAGACCATGAGCACGTCGTGGCCGGCCATCCGCATGTACCGGCTGAACACGTCGGACGGCACCCCGAAGCCGGAAACATGACCGATGTGGCGCGGGCCGTTGGCGTAGGGCCAGGCGACCGCGGCGAGAACGTGACTCATGACGCCTAAGCGTAGTGACCCGCCCAGGCAGCTCGCGAACGGATTGCCGCGCTGCCGATTTGTCCCGACACGCCCGATCATTAGGCCACCGGCCGCCGGGCCGCGTAGTTGACTGGACGGGTGACCGGTAACGCGCCGCAGCCAGGGAAAACACCAGCGGGAGAGCCGTGGGGCGCGGCCGATCCCCCGGACGGCTGGTGGCGCGGCGAAACCGACCGGGAACCGACCTCCCTGGAGTGGGCGGACCGGGCGCGCGAGGCCGGCGCGGACGACGCCACCCAGCGGCTGACCGCGCCCGGGCAGGGCGAACGGCTGGCCACGGCCGGCGAGCTGATGATCGTGGAGCCGGGACGACCGGGCCCGGCCGACGACGTACCGGAAATGGCGATCCTGCCGGAGCCGGACGACCGCAACCGGCCCACCATTGTCCTGGACCAGCAGCGTCCGCCGCGCGGACCGCTGCCGCCGCTGCCGGAAGGCGGCGTCTCGCCGGCGACCGCGACCCGGCTGGACCGGATGGAGAACTCGCCGTTCTGGCAGACCGACGAGGCCCGGATCGTGGCCGAGGCCCGCAACGACCCGCGGCCCGGCAAGCGGCGCCGGCCCCCGGCCACCCACCCGGTCGGCGCGCTGACCGCGCTGCTCGGGCTGAGCCTGCTCGCGGCGTTCTTCGCGTGGGTCAGCGCGGAGCCGTTCTGGCTGGCCGTCGGGCACGGCGACCCCGGGTACGCGACCACCACGCACTGTCACGGCGACGGCCTCACCCAGCACTGCACCGGTCGGTTCGCCAGCGCCGACGGCCGGATCGCGGTGCGCCGGGTGACCCTGCTCGGGATCTCCGGCGGGGCCCGCGAACCCGGTGCGGTGGCCCGCGCCCGGATGGTCAACCGGGACAGCGGCCAGGCCTACGCCGGGCCGCCCGGGATGCTGCTGCACCTGCGCTGGGCGCTGGGCTTCCTGCTGGTGCTGATCTGCGGGTACGGCATCGCCGGCGCGACCGGGGCACGCCGGCTGGAGTCGCCGCGGGCCCGGCGCGGGGCGCTGCTGGCCAGCGTGCTCGGGCCGGTGTTGCTGCTGGCCGGGTTCCTGGCGGCGGCCTACTGAGCCGGCCGGACCGGGGCGTGCACGACGGTGTAGACGTCCCGCTTCTTCAGCCCGTACTCGTCGGCGACCGCCTGGATCGCGTCGCGCCGTGAGTCGCCGGCGGCCTCGCGCCCGGCGACCGCCGCGCGCAGCTCGTCGTCGGCGGGCCGGGCCGCCGGGCCGGCCGGCGCGCCACCGATCACCAGGGTGATCTCGCCGCGCGGGTCGCCGGCCTCGGCCCAGGCGGCCAGCTCGGCCAGGGTGCCGCGGCGGATCTCCTCGTACGTCTTGGTCAGCTCCCGGCAGACCGCGCCCGGACGGTCCGCACCGAAGGTGGCGGCCAGGTCGGCGAGCGCCCCGGCGATCCGGTGCGGCGCCTCGAACAGCACCAGGGTGCGCGGCTCGGCGGCGAGCTCGCGCAGCCGGGAACGGCGGTTGGCACCGGTGCGCGGCAGGAAGCCCTCGAAGACGAACCGGTCGCTGGGCAGGCCGGAGAGGGCCAGGGCGGTGGTCACCGCGCTCGGGCCGGGCGCCGCGGTCACCGGGTAGCCGGCGTCCAGCGCGGCCCGGACCAGCCGGAACCCGGGGTCCGAGACGCTCGGCATGCCCCCGTCGGTGATCACCGCGACGGTCGCGCCGCCGGCCAGCGCCTCGATGAGCTCCGGGGTGCGCCGCTCGTCGTTGCCCTCGAAATAGGAGACGATCCGCCCGGGGACGCTCACCCCGAGGTCCTTGGCCAGCCGGGCCAGCCGCCGGGTGTCCTCGGCCGCGATCACGTCGGCGGTGGCCAGCACCTCGCGCAGCCGGGCCGACGCGTCGCCGATGTTGCCCAGCGGGGCGCCGGTCAGCACCACCCGGCCCGGTCCTGCTTCGTCATGAGACACCGGAAAAGTCCACCACACGCCCGGGCTCCACTTCAAAGCCAGGCAGCCTACGATCGCGGGGTGACGACGGCGACAGCTGAGACAGACCTCACCCCCGCGGATCTCCCCGCCGAGGCGGAGCCGTCCCGTGGCGTGCCCGCCCTCATCAAGCGGCGCCTGTCAACCCTGGACACCCGGCTCGACCCGTGGTCGTGGCTGGTCACCGCGGTGATCACGATCGCCGCCGGGATTCTGCGGCTGGCCGGGGTCAGCAACCCCAAGGGCTACATCTTCGACGAGGTGTATTACCCGACCGACGCGTGGGACATGCTGCACCACGGCGTCGAATGGGACGAGAAGACCAACGGCCCGGCGTACGTCGTGCATCCCCCGCTCGGCAAATGGCTGATCGCGCTCGGTGAGCAGATCTTCGGCAACAAGGAGCTCGGCTGGCGGTTCACCGCCGCGATCGCCGGCACCCTGATGATCCTGATCCTGATCCGGGTGGCCTACCGGTTGTTCCGCTCCACCGTGCTGGCCGGCCTGGCCGGGCTGCTGATGACCCTGGACGGCTTCCAGCTGGTGCTCTCGCGCACCGCGCTGCTGGACATCTTCCTCGGCCTGTTCGTGCTGCTCACCTTCGCCTGCATGGTGCTCGACCGGGACCATTACCGGCGACGCTGGGAACGGGCCCTGGCCGCCGGCTTCGACCCGGCGACCACCCACCGGATCCCGCGGATCGTGCCGTGGTGGCTGCTGGCCGGCGGCGTCTTCTTCGGCCTGGCCTGCGGGGTGAAGTGGAGTGCGCTGTTCTTCGCCCCGTTCTTCGCCGCGATGGTGACCGCCTGGCGCTGGCAGGCCCGCCGCTCGGCCCGGGTCCGCGGTCCCTTCGTGGCCGGCATCCTCGGCGACTTCGGCTACCTGGTTCTCAGCCTAATCCTGAGCACCGTGTTCTACCTGGCGACCTGGACCGGCTGGTTCGTCACCGACACCGGCTACTTCCGGCACTACCGGCAGGCCAACGGGCTCAGCGAGCCGCCCGTGCTGGGCGCCCTGCTGAACCTGATGCACTACCACTCCGAGGCGTACAGCTTCCACAGCGGACTGACCGAGAAACACGTCTACCAGTCCTGGCCGTGGCAGTGGCTGCTGCTCGGCCGGCCGGTCGCCTTCTACTGGAACGGCAACGGCAACTGCGGGGCGTCCAGCTGCGCCGCCGAGATCCTGCTGCTCGGCACGCCGATCCTCTGGTGGTCGTTCCTGCCCGCGCTGGGCGCGCTGGTCTGGCTGGGCATCGCCCGGCGTGACTGGCGGGCGTACGCGATCTTCTCCGGCGCGATGGCCAGCCTGCTGCCGTGGTTCTACTTCGCGGTCAAGGACGGCCGCACGATGTTCTCCTTCTACCTGATGCCCGGGCTGCCGTTTCTGATCCTGGCGGTCGTCTACGTCCTCGGGGCGATCATGACGCCACCGGGTGGAATGGTGAGCGGGCCGGCACGCACCGATCGGCAGCTGGTCGGCACCGTGGTGGTCGCCACCTACGTGGTGCTGGTGGCGCTCTGCTTCGCGTACTTCTACCCGATCTTCGTCGGCAAGACGATGCCCTATGACGACTGGTCGGTGCGGATGTGGCTGGGGAACCGGTGGATCTGACCCGCCATGGGTTTTTTCGCTGATCCCGATCGGACATCCGCCACAAAATAGGGCGCGCCCCGATCGCCTGCCACGGGGGAAGCGGGCGATAGGGGCGCGCAAGATGCAGCTTAACGAGCCTGGATGAGCCGCACAACGGGGCGGTCGGCACGGATTGCCATCCCTTGCAATTCGGACAAATTACTCTAAACTCGCTTATTGCCCATATCTTCTCGTGAATACGTTTCAAATCCCTGGTCAGGAATACGACAGCAATTCGCCGCCGGTTCTGGCGTAACGTATTTCGGCCGCGCAGTGCGGCCAGCGGGTACCCGGGCGACCCGCGCGGTTCCTTTTTCCCGGCTTCGCGATTTGTCCGTTTTGTGATCCTCACCCGAAAAGGTGACGACTGCCAAGATCGCGATAAATGTTCTTAAGCTCGCCGCGTGACAACGCAGGAGCACCAACACCCGCAGACCGCCGACCAGCGAATTCCGGACACGGAAGTGATCGCCGTTGCGACGCCGGCCCCGGTGTTCGTCGACTCCACCGGACGCCGGAGCCGGCTGCTCCGGCGCATCGCGCTGGCGTTCGGCGTCCTCGTCGTCTCCTACGGCGGACTGGTCAGCGTCAGCCTGGCCGGCGGCCCGGTGAGGTCCAGCGCCGTGCTGCCGCTGCCCGGGATCGACAACACCGAGGACAAGGTCGACCCGGCGCCGCCGCGGCCCAGCCCGGTCGCCGGACCCGGCCCGTCCGCCGCGCCCAGCCGGCCGGTGGAGTCGACCGAGCGGCCGGCACGGCACCCGGCTGCCCCCGGTCCGGCGCGGCCCGCCGCCACCGCCACCAGGCACCCGGGCAGGACGACGACCACCAGACCGGCCGCCGGTAAACCGTCCGCCTCGCCGTCGGCCAGCGCCAGCAAACCCGTCGAGTCGACCTCGACGCCGCCGGTGAAGCCGAGCAGCGCGCCTCCGGTGGCGGCTCCGGCACCGCCGGTGGAGTCGGCGGCGGCGCTGGGCCGCGACTCCTCGGAGCCCGGACCGTCACCCTCCGAGGTCCAGGCGTGAGCGGCACCCGGCGGCGCATCCTGCCCCGCCCCCGGGTCATGCTCGGCACCCTGCTGCTCGGCCTGTTCGTCGCCGTGCTCGTGGTGCAGGCGTACATCAACTCCGAATTCACCGCCGACCACAAGGAGACCGAGGTCGGCGACCAGTCCGGCGTTCCGCTGGCGATCCGCGGCGGAGGGCCGATCGTCAACACCACCGGTGGCCAGGAGAGCACCAGCCGCCTGCCGGACCGCACCATTGCGCTGACCTTCGACGACGGACCCGATCCGACGTGGACCCCGAAGGTCCTGCAGGTGCTGCGCGACAACGACGCGCACGGCACGTTCTTCGTCGTCGGCTCCCAGGTCGCCCGGCACCCGGAGCTCACCAAGCACATCGTCGACGACGGCAACGAGCTGGGCCTGCACACCTTCACCCACCCGAACCTGCAGCTGCTCGCCCCGTGGCGGCGGCACCTGGAGCTGTCGCAGAACCAGGTGGCGATCGCCGAGGCCACCGGCGTGCACACCAACCTGGCCCGGTTCCCGTACTCGTCGAAGACCGAGGCGATCGACGAGGACAACTGGAAGATCGTCAAGGAGGCGGGGCAGTCCGGCTACCTGGTCATCCTCAACGACCTGGACAGCGAGGACTGGCAGCGCCCCGGCATCGACCAGATCATCCGCAACGCCACCCCGCTCGGCGACACCTCGGCGATCATCCTGTTCCACGACGCGGGCGGCGACCGCGCGCAGACCGTCGCGGCGCTCGCCCGATTCATCCCGATGATGAAGGCTCGCGGATACCGCTTCACCACCGTCACCGAGGGCCTCAACCTGGGCATCGAGCAGCAGGCCGCGCAGGTCAAGGCGGGCCGGGCCGCGGAGAGCGCCACGGTCATCCCGACGCTGCCGGAGAACCCGCCGGCCCCGGCCGGCGACGTCTGGCGCGGCGCCGCCCTGATCAACACGGTGCGGCTCGCCGACGGGCTGGTGACCGTGGTGGCCGCGCTGTTCGTCGTGGTCGGCGCGCTGACCATCGGCCGGACCGCGCTGCTGCTCCTGCTCGCCGGCCGGCACGCCCGGCAGCGCCGCAGACCGGGATGGAGCTGGGGCCCGCCGATCACCGACCCGGTGTCGGTGATCGTGCCGGCCTACAACGAGAAGGAGGGCATCGAGGCGGCAGTCAAATCCCTGGCCCGGGGCGACTACCCGGAGATCGAGGTGGTGGTCGTCGACGACGGCTCCACCGACGGCACCGCCGACATCGTCGAACGGCTGCGGATCCCGAACGTCCGCGTGATCCGGGTGCCCAACGGCGGCAAGTCCAACGCCCTCAACACCGGCATCGCCCTGGCCCGCCACGACCTGATCGTCACCGTCGACGGCGACACCATCTTCGAACAGGACTCGATCCGCCGGCTGGTGCAACCGTTCGCCGACCCCACGGTCGGGGCGGTGGCCGGCAACGTCAAAGTCGGCAACCGGGCCAGCCTGGTCGCCACCTGGCAGCACATCGAATACGTGATCGGCTTCAACCTGGACCGCCGCCTCTACGAGACGCTGGGCTGCATGCCTACCGTGCCGGGCGCGATCGGCGCGTTCCGCCGCGAGGCGCTCGCCAAGGTGGGCGGGGTCAGCGACGAGACCCTGGCCGAGGACACCGACGTCACCATGGCGCTGTGCCGCGACGGCTGGCGGATCGTGTACGAGGAGCACGCCAAGGCGTGGACCGAGGCGCCGACCACCCTGGAGCAGCTGTACCGCCAGCGGTACCGGTGGAGTTACGGGACCATGCAGGCGATGTGGAAGCACCGCCGGGCGCTGTTCGACAACGGCCCGTCGGGTCGCTTCGGCCGCGTCGGCCTGCCGTTCCTCGCCCTGTTCGGGGTGGCGCTGCCGATGCTCGCCCCGGTCGTCGACATCATGCTCGTCTACGGCCTGGTCTTCTGGGAACTGCAGGAGACGGTGATCGCCTGGCTCGGCATGCTCAGCCTGCAACTGTTCACCGCGGCGATCGCGTTCCGCTACGACCGGGAGCCACTGAAACCGCTGTGGCGGCTGCCGCTGCAGCAGTTCGCCTACCGCCAGCTGATGTACCTGGTGCTGATCCAGTCGGCGACGACCGCGCTGACCGGCGGCCGGCTGCGCTGGCACAAGCTGCACCGGGCCGGTCTGACCACACCGTCCGGGCCCCCTCCGGAACCCGTGGCCACCACGGTGGCCCCGGCGGTCGAGAGCTGGCCGCCGACCGGGCCCGAGGTGCCCCGGCAGCAGCAGCCGAACGGGCGGGCCGGGGCGCCGCCGAACGGGTGGGTGGGCACGCCGCCGAGCGGGCGGGCGGGCACCCCGCCGAAGGGGCGGGCGGTCGCCCCGCCGACCACGCCCGCCGTGCCGTCGCGCCGCGACTGAAACGAACCCGCGTCCCCCCGAACTGCAGCCGGGGGGACGCGGGTTTCTCGATCTTCCGGTCAGGCCACGGCCAGGTCGCGGATCAGCTCGTCCGGGGTCAGGTCCGCGTACGGGAACACCACGTGCAGCGACGTCCCGTCACCCGGCCGGTCGGAGAGCGCCACCGTCGCGTGGTGAGCGTCCAGGATCCGCTTGGCCACCGCCAGCCCCCGGTCCGGCCCGGGCACGTCCGCCGGGTTCGCGATCGCGCCGTAGTACAGGTGCGGGAACAGGTCGGGCCGCATCCCGTCGGGCAGATCCATGTCGTCGAGGCGCACCGTCGGACCCGACTCCATCTCGGTGCCGACCCGCACCCGGCCGCCCTCCGGCGTGTACTTCACCGCCGCGAACAGCAGGTGGGTCAACACCTGCTCCAGCCGCACCGGATCGGCGATGATCGGCAGCGACGGCCCACCGGCCTGGTTCAGGATCCAGATGTGCTTGCTGGCCGCGATCGGCCGGACCGCCTCCACCGCCCGCTGCGTCACCCGGGTCAGATCCACCTGCCGCATGTGCAGGCTGTCCCCGCCCAGACCGGCCTCGGCCATCTGGGTCAGGTGGTCGATCAGCTCCCGGAAGCCGCGGCAGTGCGCCGCCGCCGCCCGCCCGACCAGGTCGGCCAGCTCCATGTCGTGGTAGCCGGTGTCGCCCAGATTCTCCAGATAGGTCGACATCAGCCGCAGCGACGACCGCAGCTCCCCGCCGACGAGTCCGGCCAGATCGTCCTTGCGCCGCTCCAGCTCCTGCAGCCGGGCCGTGGTGTTGGCCAGGGCATACGCGTACCGCCGCAACTCCAGTTGGGCGGTCACCTGCCGGGCCAGCGCGCGCAGCGCCTGCTGCTGTTCGGTGGCCAGCCGGCGCGGCTCGGTGTCCATCACGCAGAGCGTGCCGAGCGCGAACCCGTCGGTGGTCATCAGCGGCGCGCCGGCATAGAACCGGATGCCGTCCGGCGCGGTCACCGCCGGAATGTCGGCGAACCGCGGGTCGGCGCTGGCGTCCGGCACCATCAGCAGATCCCGGCCGAGGATCGCGTGCGCGCAGAACGACAGGTCACGGGCGGTCTCGGTGAGATCCGGCCCGGTCTTGGCCTTCGCCCACTGACGGTCCGCGTCGACCAGGCTGACCATCGAGACCGGCGTCTCGCACACGCCGGCGGCCAGCGCGACGATGTCGTCGAAATCCTTCTCCGGTGGGCTGTCCAGGATGTCGAGCGAGTACAGCGCGGCCAGCCGCTCGATCTCGTTGTCGGGCAGGGGTGCTTTCATTACGGTCACCTCCGAGACTTGCTTCAGAGGTATCACGCAAAAGTAGCGACATTCACCTTTCGCCCGAATCCGCTGGCGTCGGTACGGCTTTCCACGGCACCCCGGCGATCCGACGTCCGGCTGGTGTGACATCCCCGGCGTGCCGATGATCACGCACCGGTACCGCCGTATGCTTCCCGCCCATGAACACCGACGAGTTCGCGTGCGGCACCTGCGGCTCGACACACGGCGGCCCCCCGCTGAGCTTCGCCGCGCCGGCCCCGGATTCCTGGTCGCCGGACATGGCCGACACCGAAGGCTGCCTGCTCGACTCCGACCTCTGCGTGATCAGTGGCGAACGGTTCTTCATCCGCGGGCTCATCGAGATCCCGGTCTGGGACTCCGGCGACGTCTTCACCTACAGCATGTGGGTTTCGCTGAGCCACCCGAACTTCACCCGCGCCGTCGACGTCTGGGAACAACCGGGCCGCGAAACGGAGCGCCCCTATTTCGGCTGGCTCGCCAACGCCATCCCCGGCTACGACCCCACCACGCTCAACCTCAAGACGATGGTGCACACCCGCCCGGTCGGCCAGCCCCCGTACATCGAGCTCGAACCGACCAGCCATCCGCTGGCCATCGAGCAGCGCGCCGGCATCTTCCGCTCCCGCGTCGAGGAAATCGCCAGCTACCACCTGCACAATGCCGCATAGCCAGCATCCCGGGCGGACAGTGACCGGGAAACGAACCAGGCCCGGCCATCAGACCGGCCCTGCGTGAATCATCAATGGTGGAGCTGAGGGGATTTGGAACCCCTGATCCCTTCGTGCGCATCGAGGTGCGCTACTCCGAGGTGCGCAGGCCTCGTGAGCTGCAGGTTCTCAAATCGGTTGCCATCGTTTCCCCGCGTTTCCCACCTGTATCGGGCTGGCCGGTTGCATCGCTTCCTTCCGACCACCCAGGAGTTTGCTCGACAAGTTCTTTCGCCAGCTTGCCGACATTCGCCGTGTACTCCTAGAGGCGCTTGATGGACTCCGGCTGCGTCACCGATCGACTCTCTCCACTACGGCAGCCGCCTGGAGGACTGCCCCGGTGAGCACGCAGACCGAGATCGTCGCGTGGAGCATCAAGATGCCGAAGCCGACCAGCATCGCACCGCTGAAGAAGAAGGAGAAATACAGCACTCCCAGGAGGACCGCAATGACCGCCAGAAGAGCAGACATCACACCCCTGAGAGCGCCCGACATCCCCCGCCAAGCCAGGATGGCTCCGACTGTCGACAGCACAGAAGCCAACACGGCCACTGCGACAGTCCCCGTGCACCCATACGGCGACGCGTCAGCGACCTCTGGGAGCCCCGACGCCGCGAAAGCCACCGTGAGCGGCTCGATGACTGCAGGTGCGGCCCATAGCAGAAGCGCAAAGCCACCCATCCGCTGCGCCTTGGCCGAACGTCTTGTCATGCCTCCACCCGGTCAGGAAGAGACAGGGTGTCTGATCCCGCCACCCTGTGCCACCCGTGTCAGGAACTAGACCGCTCATGCGGAATGAGTCAGCGTCGATGCGACGCCGCCCGCAGAAGCAGGTCATGGTGGTATACACCGGGTAAGCCAGAACAGTTCAGCCGTATGTATACGGCGAAGGTCGACCACCCTCATTGACCTTGATCAGGAGGTCGCCGCACCCCCATGTTGTTCTGCGGCACGCCTACTCGACGTGGGGTATCTGGCCACGGCGCAGGAGGGCGCGTCCGGCAGCGAGGCGGGTGTGCCCCCGCTTTTCCAGATTGCGGAGGTGCGGCAGCAGCTCCAATTTCATTCACCGGTGTACGTCGGCTTCTACCTCAAGCCACCTAAAGCTGGTTCCGTCGGCGACGTCGACCTTGACGACCAGGTCGCCATCGTGATCGCGGAACACATCCGCAAGCACCCGCCCGTGAACGTCCAGCTTCCGGACATCACAGAAGGCGCTCCTGATCAAGGACGACCCCCAACTCGGCGAGCGGTTCCGCTGCTATTCACCTCGGAGCAGGGCCTACCCATCCACGACAAGGCCTGGGCCAAGCTTTGGACGCAGTGGCGGAAGGCCGCAGAAGGGCCCGCAGCCGGCACTTTCCACTCACTACGCCACTTCTTCGCGACGACGCTCATCGACCAGGCGGTTGAGCCCACAGAGGTTCAGAAGGCCCTACGGCACGCCAGCTTGAAGCTGACGCTCGAGACCTACGTGCACTGGTGGCCGAAACAGGATCGCAGACGAAGCGTGATCAGCACCATGTTGAAGCGGTTTGCTGAAACCAACCGGAAGGCAGTTGGCGGGTGACCTGGAATGCCAACTTGGGCTAGATGATCTTGTCGATCAAATAACAGCAGGTAGAACGATGTAATGGTGGAGCTGAGGGGATTTGAACCCCTGACCCCCTCGATGCGAACGAGGTGCGCTACCAGTCTGCGCCACAGCCCCTGGTCAGTCTCACGGTGAGTCGTCACCGTGGAACCTCCGAAAGGCTAACAGGTCGCCCCGCCGTTTCGCGAACCGCCCCCCGGGAAGAAGCGCCGATGGCTGATCGGGTCGCGACGATCCCGCTTCCGGCCGCGCCCGCGCCCGCGGCGCGGTGTAGGACGGTCCGGCAGGTCATGCGGTGTGGTGGCGGCCGCCGGCCTCGTAGGGGCGGCCGCGCAGACCGCCGCGGCGGCGGTAGCTGACCGAGCCGCCGTTCGCGGCGACCGGCAGGTCGGAGGGTTCCCGGTCGAGGCCCATGGCGGCGCGGCGGACCGCCTCCTTCTGGGCGGCCAGGCGGCGCTGCGCCTCGCGGCGGGCGGCGGCCCGGCGAGCCTGTTCGCGGCGCACCTCGGCCTGCCGGGCGGCCACCCAGGCCGCCTCACGGGCCTGCACGCGCCGGCGGCGCCGGTCGACCACGGCACGGTTGCGCAGGTGGACCAGGTAGAGGCCGAGCAGAGCACCGGTCACCGCGAAGCTGATCCAGAAACCCGGCCCGACCGCGAGCACGCCGACCAGCTCGATGGCGTTGAGCAGGATCAGCGCGGCGAAGACCCGGCGCCGGCGGACGACCGCGGGGGCGCCGCGGCGGTGCGGCGCGCGGCGCTGCGGGCGCCGGCCGGTGACCAGGCGCAGGCGGCGCGGGGGTGCCGGCGGTTTTTCACCCGATGGGGCGGGCAGCGTAACCGTAACCCGGCGCCCGGGGTTGATCGGTCGGCGTCCGGGCACGGTGCGACGCCGGCGCTGGCGTTGGAGCACCCGCGCCGTCGACGACGCCCGTTCCGCGGCGAGGCGCTCGGTGGCGTCGTACCGGCGAACCAGCGCCGGGGCGAGGGCGAGCAGCCCGGCCGCGGCGAGGACGGCGAGGAGCACCGAGGTCGGCACCCTCACCCCTTTCGTTCCGCCACGACAATCACACGACAAATGACACGACGAATGCGAGGTTACGGGCGGTAGCCGTGATATTTCGCGCGCCGCGCCGACGGCACTCGCGCCCTCAAGATCACTTACTGCTGCGAACTCGTTTCCAGCGGGACAGCAGGCCGCCCTCGGCGGCCACCTCCTCGCTGGTCATCGCATACCCCAGATGATCCCGCCAGCCGCCGTCGATGTGCATGTAGCGCTGGTGGTACGCCTCCTCGCGGAAGCCCAGCTTCTCCACGACGCGGCGGCTCGGCCCGTTCTCCGGGCGGATGTTGACCTCGATGCGGTGCAGCCCGCCCGGACCGAACGCGTGGTCGACGGCGAGCGCCAGCGCGGTCGGGATCACGCCGCGCCCGGCCACCCGGTGGTCGACCCAGTAGCCCGCGTACGCCGAGGCGAACGCCCGCCGCACGATGCTGCCCAGGTTGACGTGCCCGACCAGGCGTTCCCGGCCGCCCTCGAGCAGGCAGACGGCGAACGGCATGCTGTCCCCGCGGCGGGCGGCGCGGCGCATGTCGCGGTACACGTACGCGTACGCCCGGGTCGAGTTCATCTCCGCCCACGGTCCGGGCGGCGCCGACTCCCAGGGTGCCAGCCAGGTCTGGTTGGCGATCCGCACCTCGGACCAGGCCCGTGCGTCAGAGCGCTGGTACGGCCGCAGCAACACCGGCCCGTCCGCCAGCACAGCGGGCCAGCCGGGGGTCGCCCCGAGCATTCATCGCCTCCGGTCGAGCAGCAACACGTCCACGGTCGAGCCGGCCGCCGCCGTGGTGACCCGCTCGCCGAGCACCAGCAGTCCGTTGGCCTCGGCCAAACCGGACAGAGTGTACGGCCCTCCGGCGAGCGGCTGCACGGTGTAACCACCACCCCGTCGTTCCGCGACGTGCGCCGGGCGGAACTCGCGCAGCCCACCGGGTGACGAGACGGTCTCCAGCAGGTGCGCCTTGACGCTCGGCCGGAACACCGGCTCGGCACCGGCGAGCAGCTGAATCGCCGGCCGGGCAAGCACCTCGAACCCGATCAGCGCGGCGCCCGGCTCGCCCGGCAGGCACACCACCGGGACCTCCTCGCCGCCGACCGTGCCGAAGCCGAGCGCGGTCCCCGGGCAGAGCGCGACGTCGGTGAACTCGACCACGCCACGGCCGGTGCCGGGCCGGGACAGCACCCGGCGCAGCATGTCGCCGGGCCCGGTACCGGTGCCCCCGGTCGTGATGATCAGGTCGGCCCGCAGGGTCTGGTCCTCGAGCAGCCCGCGCAGCCCCTCCGGGTCGTCGTCGCAGATGCCGATCCGGTAGGCCAGCGCGCCCGCCTCCACCGCGGCCGCGGTCAGCGCGTGCGAGTTCGCGTCGACCACCTGCCCCGGCTGGCTGGGCCGGCCCACGTCGACCAACTCGTCGCCGGTGGCCACGACCACCACCCGCGGGCTGGGCCGGACCAGCACGTGCCCGATGCCGGCGGCGGCGAAGGTGGCCACCATCGGGGGGGTGACGTACGCCCCGGCGGCGGCCAGCACCTGACCGACGGCCAGTTCCTCACCGGCCCGGCGCACCCCGGAGCCGCGTTTCGGGGCGTGCAGGATCTCCACCGCGGCCATGCCCTGGTCGGTCCAGTGCACCGGAACGACCACGTCGGCCCCGATCGGCAGCGGCGCCCCGGCCGCCACCGAGAAGCAGGTGCCCGCGGTCAGCCGGACCGGACGCCAGCTGGCCGCTCCCAGGTCGCCGACCACGTTCAGCCGGACGCCGCGGGCCGGGTGCTCGGGCTGCCCGAACGCCGGGTGCGCGCCGAGGCGCCCGGCGCCGGCCAGGTCCTCCCAGCGGGCCGCGTATCCGTCGATCGCGGCCTGGTCGAACGCCGGGAACGGGTGCGGCGCGATCACGTCGGCCGCGAGCACGTTCCCGTGCGCCTGGGTGAGGTCGAGGTCGAGCGGAGGCAGCGTCCGCAACCTGCGCAGCACGCTGCCCAGGTACTCGGCGAGAGGCATCAGCTCGTTGGCGGCCGCCTCGGCATCGGCCGTAGCGGTCATCCCTTCTGACCACCGACGAAGTCGGTGAGCCAGGCCCGGAACTCGGCACCCAGGTCGGGACGCTGAGCCGCGAGCTGGACGACGGTCTGCAGGTAGCCCAGCGGCTGGCCGGTGTCGTACCGGACACCGCGGTAGACGATGCCGTGCACCGGGGTGCCCTCGGCCAGCAGCGTCGCCATCGCGTCGGTCAGCTGGATCTCGCCCCCGCTGCCCGGCTTGGTGCCGGCGATCGTCTCGAAGATCCTGCCAGGCAGCACGTACCGCCCCACCACGGCAAGGTTGCTCGGCGCCTCCTCCGGCGACGGCTTCTCCACCAGGCCGGTCACCTCGACCACGCCCTCGCCCAGGTCGGACTCCCGCACCGAGGCGATCCCGTAGCGCGACGTCTCCTCCGGGGTGACCTCGATGAAGGCGAGCACGATGCCGCCGGTGCGGGCCTGCAGGTCGAGCATGTCGGGCAGCAGCGGGCTGCCCTCCTCGACGAACTCGTCCCCGAGCAGCACCGCGAACGGGTTGTCCCCGACGTGCGAGGCGGCGGTCCCGACGGCATGGCCGAGGCCGAGCGGCTCCCCCTGTCGGCAGGTGTAGATGTCGGCCAGCTCACTGGTGCGCCGGACGGCGGCGAGCCGCTCGGTGTCGCCCTTCTCCTCCAGCCGCTGCTCCACGTCGGGGCGACGGTCGAAGTGGTCGACCATCGAGGTCTTGCCACGCCCGGTCACCAGCAGCACGTCGGTGATGCCGGCCGCGGCGGCCTCCTCGACGATGTACTGCAGGACCGGCCGGTCGACGACCGGCAGCAGCTCTTTCGGAACGGCTTTGGTGGCAGGCAGGAAACGCGTGGCTAGGCCGGCCGCCGGAATCACTGCTTTCACCGCGCGCTTGCCCGACCCTTGCGCGTTCGTCGTCATCAGTCACCGCACCTTCGCTGGATCTTGCCCGGCTGGGTTCGCTCGCTATGCACTTTCACACGCCCGCACCGCACGTTCGCTCGCAAGCATGCAGCGAGACTATCGGCCGGAACCGTGCCGCGGCGGTTGCGGCCCGCTCCCGGCGGGGGCGGGAGCGAAATTCCCCTCGACCGTTCGGGACGAAACGCTCTCCGCGAGACGATACGTGTCGCGCCCCGCGTTCTTCGCCGCGTACAGCGCCTCGTCCGCCGCATCGAGCACGCCCTGGGCGGTGTCCGCATGCTCCGGGAAGACCGCGATGCCGATGGACACGCTGATCGGGATCCGGTCGGCCTGCCCCGGACGCCGTGGGTCGACCACGACCGGCCGGTCCCGGACCAGGGCGCCGAGCCGCTCCGCCACGATCACTCCGCCGTACGCGTCGGTCTCCGGCAGCAGCACCACGAACTCCTCCCCGCCCTGCCGGAACGCCACGTCCACCTCGCGCAACCCCATCCGGATCCGCCGCGCGAACTCACCCAGCACCTGATCACCCGCCGGATGCCCGTACGTGTCGTTCACCTCCTTGAAGTGGTCGAGGTCGAGCGCCAGCACGGTGAGCATCCGCCCGAACCGGCTGGCCCGCTCCACCTCACGCCGCAGCACCTCGCGCAGGTAGCGGTAGTTCCACAGCCCGGTCAGCGGATCGGTCAGCGACAGCCGCTGCGCCTCCTCGTGCACCCGCACGTTGCGCACCGCCACCCCGGCCTGCCCGGCGAAGGTCCGGAGAGTCCGCAGGTCCGCATCGTCGAAGGAGGAACTCCCCAGCCGGTCATAGAGGGCCAGCACGCCCAGCGTCCCCGGCCCGGCCTCCGCCTCGTCCAGCAACATGTCACCCACCGGTGGCGCACAGATGGGCACCGCGAGGTACGACTCGCACACCGGCTCCTCGGCGACCACCGCCACCGGCCCGTCCGGAACGACTCCCCCGGCCACGTGAGACGCGCCACCCGACGGTGCGTCCGCGGCGTCCGCGGCCCGGCTCGGGCCCCCGGAGGCCCCTCGCAGGGCGACGCCGGAGGCGGCCACCACGCCCAGCACCCCCCGTGCCGGGGCCAGCCGCCGCTTCACCAGTTCCGCCGGCGGCAGATCCCAGTCCCCGGTCAGCCCGGCGCCGCAGCGGGCCGTCAGCGACCCGTCCGCCGGATCCACCAGCAGCACCAGTCCGGCCCGGGCTCCGGTGGTGGTCATCGCCGTACGCAGGATCACCGGCAGGATCCGGTCCAGATCATGGGTGCTGGACAGGGTGTCCCCGAGGATCGCCAGGTGCCGCCGCAGCTGGTCCCGGCTCGCGGTCAGCGCCTGCACGTAGGACTGCAGCTCCCGGGTCATCCGGTTGAACGTCCCCGCCAGCCGCCCCAACTCATCCGGCCGCGGGATCGGCACCCGGGTGTCCAGGTCCCCGTTGGCCACCCGATCCGCGGCCCACGCGAGCTCGCCGAGCGGCCGCGTCGTCGACCGCGCCAGCCACCGCGCGGCGATCACCGCCAGCACCGCCGTGACCAACACGATCAGCGGCAGAACGGCATACCGGAAGCCACTGCGCCCCACCGGGGCACTGAGCAGAAGGGGCAGCGGCTGACCCGCCGCCGGCTCCACCCGCCGGCTCGCGGCCTCCCCCACCGTCCCGGTCGTCCCGGCTCCGGGCTGCCCGGAGTCGCCCGTCCTTCCCGCTGCGGCACCCGGGCTGCCCCCGGCCGGCAGCCCCGCCTGCGGATCACCACTCCCGTTGGTCGGTCCAGCCTGCGGATCACCACTCGCCGGGAGCTCGCCGTCACTCTGCCGGGAATCGGTCTCCGGAAGCTTGAGAGCGACGGTGACTCCCGCGCTCTCCCCCAACCGGCGCAGCAGCTCGGCGTCGACCCGCTGGGCGGCGACCACGGTGATCTCCCCGGCCCGGGCCGATGCGGCCAGCGCGGTGATCGTCCCGCCGCGCGGCGCGGCGCAGTCCTGCCACCCGACCGGATTCGCGAGCCCGGCGCCGTCCTGAGCGATCACCACCGGCGGCGCCGCGGCTTCCGGTGCCGCCGCCACCCCGGAGCGCCGGGCCAACCCGATCGGGCCACCCGCACCCCGGGCCGTCGCGCTCGGACCGCCCGGCCCCTCGACGCCCGTCGGGTCACCCGTCCCCGAGGCCGCCGGGCGCGTGTCATCGACGCGGATGTCCCCGGCCAGACCGCGATCGATCAGCTGGTCGGCGACCGTGGACCGGGACTCCGCCGGCACCACCGCCACCGCGTCGGCGGCCGCCTGAAGCTGCCCGCAGATCGCCCCGACAGCGGCCCGGACGGTCGTCACGGCATGGTCGAGGCGCTCGTTCGTCCGCTCCCGGCCGACCGCGGAGACGGTGAGCGCGACGAAGATGGACCCGAGCAGGACCGGACCGAGCACGACCACCAGGAAGGCGCTGGTGAGCCGGCCACGTAATGTCACACATCCTCCCGGGAGTGGCCCTCTTTGGAGCGATGCTGACATAGTGTGCGCCGTTTGCCGGTTTCCAAAAGGGGGTGTTGCATGTCGGATTTAGCCGGTCCTGCGGAAAAATCACCCTTTGACAAGATCACTCTGCGCACACAACTACTCACCGCACGTCGATCACGATCGGCCGCCGACCGAGCCGTCGCCGCCACCCAACTTCACGATCACATTCTTGCCCTGGTACGGCGCGCCACCCCCCGAACCATCGCCGCGTATGTCCCGTCGGGCCCGGAGCCCGGCGGCCCCACCCTGCCCGACCTGCTGCGGGCCGCCCTCCCGCCCGGCGGCCGCCTGCTCCTGCCCGTCCTGCTGCCCGACAACGATCTCGACTGGGCGGAGTACACCGGCTCCCTAACCCCCGCCTCGCGCGGCCTGCACGAGCCCACCGGCCCACGCCTGGGCGTCACCGCGCTCACCTCGGCCGACCTCATCCTCGTTCCGGCCCTCGCCGTGGGCCGCGACGGCATTCGCATGGGTCGCGGGGGTGGCTCCTACGACCGCGCGCTGTCCCGCCTGCCCTCCCCGGGCCCGCTGGTGGTGGCTCTGCTCCACGACGGCGAAATCCTCGACCGGGTCCCGTCCGAGCCCCACGACCGCCCGGTCCACGGCGTGCTCACCCCGTCCGCCGGCTTCATCGCCTGCCCGGCCTGAGAGGTCCGGGCCGCTGGCGCCCGCCGCTGAGCGGGGCGTCCGAGCCGTCGGGTCGCCTACTTCGTCACATCCGGCGGCGCGCCGGGCCTCAGACCCGGCCCGGAGTGGACGAATTGACCTCCGATGCCGCAACATTGGCACTCGGAGTTGGCGAGTGCCAGCAGCCGACAGATCCGGAGGAGCCGTGCCTACCTACCAGTACGCCTGCACCGAGTGCGGTGAGCAGCTCGAAGCCGTTCAGTCGTTCTCCGACCCGGCGCTGACCGAATGCCCGAACTGCCACGGCAAGCTCCGTAAGGTGTTCAACTCGGTCGGCATCGTCTTCAAGGGCTCCGGCTTCTACCGCAACGACTCCCGGTCGGGCAGCGTCAGCGCCGAGAAGTCGGGCGGCTCCGGCGACACCGCGAAGGACACCTCCACCAAGTCGGAGAGCACCTCGACCGCCGCCGCGCCGGCCACCACGACCACGAGCAGCGCCCCGTCGACATCCTCGTCGACCACCAGCTCCTCGTCCGGCGCGAAGGCCGCCGCCGCCTCCTGATCCACCGAACCATCCGAAGGGCGTGCCACCCGGCGCGCCCTTCGCCATGTGCGCCGCCGCCGGTCATCCGCGCGGCCTTCCGAACGCTCTCCAGTTGTCAAGCGACACCGCGTCAGGCCCGCCTCCTCCTGCCGCGGCCCCACACTAAACCGGCCCACCGACATTTCTCCGGTCGTCCACAGTGCGGGGTTGTCCACAGGCCTGGCGGCAGCCGGGCCGGAAATCGCCTAGCGTCGCCCGCCGGAACACCCGCGACCGGTGACGGAGGGCACGACGATGGGCAGATCCCGGGAACGTCTGGATCCGGTGCGCTGGCGTGCGCCGGGCCGTGGCTCCCTGCTGCGACTCACCGTGATCACCGCATTGCTCGCCACGGCAGCGGCAGCGGTCCTGGTCTGGTCGCGTTCCCCGGGGACGTCCTGCACGACCGCGGGCCCGGCACCGGCGAAACGATCGAGCAGCCCCCGAGCTCCGGTCCGCCCCTCCGCCTCCCCGGCCCCGCAAGGCAGGCCACCGATCCCGGACGGCACCGTCGGCGTACCGGTGCGACTGGCCGACCCGACCGCCCTGGCCCTGGTTCACCCCGGCAACCGGGTCGACCTCATCCGCCTGGGTGACCGGGCGGACGGCACCCCGATCGCCAGCGCCGCCTTGGTCCTCGACGTGACCGGCGCCGATGACCCGGCAAGCGGCGGTCTCCTGCTGGCGCTCGGCCCGGCTCAGGCGCAGCGGGCGCTCACTCCACCGGGCAGCGGCTTCGCCATCCTGATCCGGCCCGGCTGACCGCCGCCGTCGAAGGACCGGCTCAGCGCCACCGTCGAAGGACCGGCTCAGCGCCACCGTCGAAGGACCGGCTCAGCGCCACCGTCGAAGGACCGGCTCAGCGCCACCGCGGAGGAATCCGGACAGCCGGATCCGCACCTCCCCGGCGGTCGCCGGGGAGGAGGGCGTCAGGACCCGTCGACGTACCGCCACGGGGTCGAAAATCAATCCCAGTGCGGCGGACGATCGTCGAGCAGGCGATCGTCGTTGGAGTAGTCACGCTCGCCCCAGCCACGCTCGGTGTCGTCCCGAGTCTGGTCGGGCAGCAGCGGAGCCTCCTCCGACTCGAAGTCCACCACCCGCTCGGCGTCACCGTCCCGCTCGGGGCCGTCCAGGATGTCCACGTCTAGAAGGGTAAGCCGACATCGCTTCGGCCGTCGTCCCCCTCCGGCTGTACCGTCGGTGAACGTGAGTTCCCCCGACGACGACGCGTTCTGGCAGCGGCCCGATCCGGGCGCCCCCTCGCTCAGCGGGCCGCCTCAGCAACGGCCGGCCACGCCCGCGGAACCGGACTATCCGGGCCCGCCGCGCGCCGACCCGCCGCCCCCGCACTGGCGGCCGCCGACCATCGCCACGCCGCCCCCGCCACGCGCCATGCCGGCTCAGGACATGGACGCCATCGACGAGGCGGAGGGTGCCGCGCGGACCGTGACGTACGGGGTCGGCCTGGTCGCCGGCGCCATCGCCCTGATCCTGATGTGCCTGCTCTGCGGCCGCGCCCTGCTGTGAGAACCCGCTGCCGGAACGCCACCGCCCGGCAGCGGAACGCCCCGGATCAGTAACTGCCCCACACCGCGGTGGCCCCCGAGTCACCGGTCTTGAAGATGTAGTACCCGCTGCCCACCGCCAGCGCGAGGATCACCACGGCGAACGCCGCGTTCGCCACCAGCGGCAGCCGGCGCCCACCCCGGTAGGTCAGACCCACCAGCACCAGGCTCACCACGCCGAGACCCAGGGCGAACCAGAGCGTCATCGACCCGTAGTCCATATGATCGTTGAGGATCTCCAGGCCCTTGCCCTTGAGACCGTGCGACGCCAGCCGGTCGTACAGCTTCTCACCGGATTCCTTGGCGACGAACGTGGAGAGCGGCGCGACCACCGCGAGGATCGCGACCGCCCACCCGAGCCGTGGCCGCCACGCCGCGGCGAGCGCGTAGACGACCGCGCCGAGGGCGAGCAGCGGCACGAACACCACGGCGGCGTGCAGCACGAGAGCATGGACGGGTAAGCCGTTGACCTGGTCGAACACTTTTCCTCCTGGGTCCGGGGTGATCGCTAGCTTAGGGATGTCTGACGACGCAAACATCCCCCCAGCAGCATTTACCGCGGAAATCCGTGTTCGGTTCAGTCAGTTACCAGGACATCTGTGACTTCTCTCAGGTTGGGGAAACCGCGCGGCCGTGTTGTCATGGACCAATGTCCACCGGTGAAGAGCTGCTGCGCACGCATGGCCTGCGGGTCACCCGCCCTCGGCTGGCCGTGCTCGAGGTGTTGACCGGCGGCGGCCACCTCGAGGTGGACGACATCGCCAGGCAGGTGCGCACCCGGCTCGACTCGGTCTCCACCCAGGCGGTCTACGACGTGCTGGGCGCTCTGTCCCGGGCCGGCCTGGCCCGGCGGATCGAGCCGGCCGGCAGCCCGGCCCGCTACGAGGCGCGGGCCGGCGACAACCATCACCACATCGTCTGCCGCGGTTGCGGCGCGATCGCCGACGTCGACTGCGCGGTCGGCGAGCGTCCATGCCTGACGCCGAGCGACAACCACGGCTTCAGCCTCGACGAGGCCGAGGTGACGTTCTGGGGTTTGTGCCCGGACTGCCAGGCGCGCCGGCTCGCCGAGACCGCATGATGCCTGGATGAGCCGATCGCGTGATGCCCGGGTACCCGGTGACCGTGATGACCGGACACCCGGCGATATGGGACTTTTCGGACCTGATTCGGTCACCTGGAAACTGCATCGGGAGCCGATCCTGATGCTGGGCGGGCTGCGCTCGCTCTACATGCAGGCGCTGCACCCGCGCGCGGTGGCCGGCGTCGCCCAGAACTCCGGCTACCGCACGGACATGTGGGGCCGCCTGATCCGCACGTCCGGTTACGTCGCCACGGTGATCTACGGCAGCACGGCCGAGGTGACCGAGGCGAGCGCCCGGCTGCGACGGTTGCATGCCGGGATGCGCGGGGTCGACCCGCGTACCGGCGAGTCGTTCCGGATCGATGATCCGGATCTGTTGCGCTGGGTGCACGTGGCCGAGGTCGAGTCGTTCCTGACCACCGCGCTGCGGGCCGGGGTGCGGCTCACCCCGGACGAGATCGACGCGTACTACACCGAGCAGTTGCGGGCCGCCGCGCTGGTCGGCCTGGACCCGGCGACCGTGCCGGGCACCGCCGCCGAGGTCGCCGACTTCTATGCGGCGATCCGCCCGGAACTGGGCCTGACCAGGGATGGCGCGGAGGCCGCGATGCTTCTGACCGTCCCGCCGATCCCGGACAGCTGGGGCAACCGGGCGGTGCGGCTCGGCCTCACCCTCGGCCCGACCCGCTGGGCCTATCTGAGCCTGGCGAGCACGGCGATCGGCCTGCTCCCACCCTGGGCGCGCAGGTTGTACGGCGCGCCCGGCTGGCCGGTCACCGACCTGGCCGCCGGCCTGTCCGCCCGCGGCCTGCGCACCCTGCTCGCCGGAGTGCTGGCGGTGCTCCCGGACGAATACCGGATCTCCCCCGCCCAGCGGGCCGCCCTGCAACGCGTCGGCTAGGCGGCGCCCAGGTGCTCGACGGCGGCCCACGGCTCCTTGGCCGCCACCTGCGCCCCGGCCGGGCACACCTTGCGGAAGTCGCACCACCCGCAGAGTGACCCGGGGTTGGTCGGGAACACCTCGTCCGGATCGGCCCCGGCGGCCACCGCCTTCTCCGCGGTCATGATGTCCTGCGCGGTCTCCTCGGCCCGCCGGACCTGCCGGGCCAGCGACTCGTCGGTGTGCTCGTGCGCGGCGATCGTCCCGGTCGGCAGGTGGTGCAGCTCCACCCGGTAGCAGGGGCGGCGGAAGACCCGTTGCGCCGCATACGCGTACAGCGCCAGGGCCTGGGATCCGCGCGCGTCGTCGGCGTCCAGCCCGGTGCGCCCGGTCTTGTAGTCGACGATCACCGCCTCCGGCCCCTGCTCACCGGCCCGGGCGTCGATCCGGTCGGCCCGCCCGTTCAGCGCGAGCACCGCGGTTTTGGCGGCGACCACCCGCTCGACGCCGAGCGGCTCGTCCTCCGGGTCCAGGGTGGCGACGTAGCTCTCCAGCCAGGTCAGCGCCTTGCGGTACGCGGCGCGCTCCAGCTCGGTGTCCCGGTAGCCCTCCCGGACCCAGGTGCTTTTCAGCAGGGTGGGCAGGACGTCCGGCTCGCGGCGCTCGGCGGGCAGGGCATACCAGTTCTTCAGCGCGGTGTGCACGCTGGCGCCCAGCGAGTTGTGCGCCCAGGGCGGTCCCTTGGGCGGCGAGGGGCGATCGACGTACGAATATCGATATCGTCGTGGGCAGTCGAGGTATGCCCCGAGCTTGCTCGGGGTGCAGACGAACAGGCGCTCGGGCATGCCGGCGAAGCCGAGCTGCTCGGGGACGGCGGCGCGATTCCTGGTGGGGGGCACGGGACAATCCTGCCAGCACCCTCCGACAGGAATCGTCAGAGGCGCGGCGCGTACAACTGCACGAAGGCGAAGATCGCGTCCGCGATGAGCTGCACCGCGATCGCCGCGAGCAGCAGACCGGCGATCCGGGTGAGCACCTCGATCCCGGCCGGGCGCAGCAGCCGCACGATCAGCCCGGAGAAGCGCAGCACCAGCCACACGGTGGCCATCACGGCCAGGATCGCGGCGCCCAGGATCAGGTATCCGTCGAGGCTCTTGTACCGCTGCACGAACAGCATGGTGGCCACGATCGCGCCCGGCCCGGCCAGTAGCGGCGTACCGAGCGGGACCAGCGCCACGTTGCTGGTGCCGGCCTGCTCCTCAGGCTCGTCGGTCTTGCCGGTGAGCAGCTGCAACGCGACCAGCACGAGCAGCAGGCCACCGGCCGCCTGCAGGGCTGGCAGCCGCACGTGCAGGTAGTCCAGCAGGGTCTGCCCGGCAACTGCGAACCCGACGATCACACCGAGCGCGAGCAGCACCGCATGGGTGCCGGCCCGGTTGCGGGCCTTCGCGGGCAGGGCGCCGGTCAGCGCCAGGAAGACCGGGACCATGCCGGGCGGATCGACGATCACCAGCAGGGTCACGTAGAACTCGCCGAACAGCTTGACATTCACCCGATCAAGGTAGGTTGCGGCACTGTTTCGCGCAGGCTGGTGCGGCGATCGTCACCCGAGAACGGGAACTCCGGTGGCGGCGGCGGCGATCTTGTCGTACACCTCCACCGCGGTCTGGAAGGCTCCCAGGCGCACCGTCTTGTGCGTACCGTGAAAATCGGAACTTCCGGTGACGACCAGCCCGAGCCGATCCGCCAGCGCCCTGATCTGCTCGCGCTCCTCGGGCGAGTGATCCTCATGGTCGGCCTCAAGTCCGAAAAGGCCCGCGTCGGCCAGCGCGACGATCAACTCGTCCGGCACCACCCGGCCCCGCTTGGTCGCCCGCGGATGCGCGAAGACCGCTACCCCACCGGCTGCTCGCACCGCTTCAACAGCCTCAAAAACATCAAGATCCAATTTGGGTACGAAGTACCGCGCGCCCAGCCAGGCCGACGCGAACGCCTCCGTCGTCGTGTCCACCAGACCGGCTCTGATCAGTGCCTGCGCGATGTGCGGACGACCCACCGAGCCACCCGCCGCGTACCCGTGCACCTCGGCCCAGGTGATCGGCACCCCGTCGGCGCGCAGCAGGTCCACGATCTGCTCGGCCCGCTGCTCCCGGTCGGCGCGCATCCGGAGCATGCCGGCGGTCAGCGCCGGATCGTCCGGATCGAACAGATAGGCCAGCAGATGCAGTGAGATCCCCGGCTGCACCCCGTGCCAGCGGCAGGACAGCTCGGCGCCACGGACCAGCCGCAACCCGTCCGGCCGGGCTGCGGCCGCCTCGGCCCAGCCCCCGGTGGTGTCGTGGTCGGTGATCGCCATCACGTCCAGACCGGCCTCGGCACCCGCCCGGACCAGCTCGGCCGGGGTCAGGGTGCCGTCGCTGGCGGTGGAGTGGCAGTGCAGATCGATCCGGATGCTCAGGCGTCGTCTCCCTCATCGTCCTTGCCCAGCCGCGCCTCGACCGCCTGCGGCTCGTACATCTCCTCGACCACCCGCAGGTACAGCTCGTTGGGGTTGGGCAGGTGCTTGACCTCGCGCAGCGCCTGATCCTGACCGGCCGACTCGAGCACGAACGTGCCGTAGCTCAGCATCCGGCCGAGGGCAGATTGTTCATATTTCATGTCGGTGACCCGCAGCAGCGGCATCATCGCCACCTTGCGGGTGACGATGCCGTTGACCACCATCACCCGTTTGTTGGTCAGGATGAAGCGGTCGAAATACCAGTCGAAGACCTTCCACGCCACCCAGCTGATCACGCCGAGCCAGATCAGCACCGCGACGGTGACCATGCCGTCCACGTTCTGCCGGGTCAGGAAGCCGGCCAGATAACCCAGCAGCAGGGTGGCACCGGCACCGACGCTCAGCGGCAGGGACAGGTGGATCCAGTGCCGCTTCCACTCACCGCGGTAACGCTCGGTCGGGAACAGATAGCGGGCGACCAGTGTGGTCGGTTCGTCCTCCAGGGGGAGGAAGCGCCGCGGGCCGCCGCCACGGTCGAGGCCTTCCAGCTCCTCCTCGGTGAAGACCGGCGCCTCGTACTGATCGGGATCGTCGTACTCGTCGGCACGCCGCGCCTGATGAGCGAAGCGCTCGTCGTCCGGATAGGTCTCGGCACGCGTCTGACCGGGATCGGTGTCCTCGAAGGCGGGGTCCCGATACCTGAAGGCGTCGTCGTCGTCCGGAGGGCGCTGGGCGCCCTCGCCCCGTGGGTCGCGCGGCTCACCAGGATCCATAGAGAGATGCTATGCGACGAGGTCGGTGAAGAACGTGCCGAAGCCTCGTGCGATGTCCGCGATCGTGCCCCCGAGTGACTCGAAGACCGCGGCCGCCGATCTCGGGTTGAATGCGATGAAGAAGATCAAGAACGCAATACCAAGCCAGGTGAGCACCTTCTTGATCATGGCGATCCTTCTCCTCTGGTGCGGGTGACCAACAACGCCGCGGCAGTACTGACGGTATCAGCTCCGTTGCTTCGTGTGAACAAAGTGCCCAGAAAGCCGATAGCCGGTCAGACACGACCGTGCAGGTACGGCGAGGGCGCTCCGAACACCAGCTCGGCTGGCACCCCGTCGGAGAGATCGTGCAGGACGACGTGCTCCGCGAGGAGATAGCCCGCGCTTGCGGGCCACGCTACCGCATAGAGCCAGATTCCCTTGGCCTCACTCACGTACGCGCTTCGATCCTCCGGTGACTTGACACACCATAGTGGAGTCGGGTGCCCGCCGACCTTGATCTTCGCGTGTGGACCGCCGTTGACCCCGCAGTCGGAGAGCGTCTCGGAGAGCAGGTAACCGGGATCGATGCCGGGGATGCCGGCGAACCGGGTGCCCAGGCCCACCCCCGGCTGCTCGGCGATGAAGACCAGATCGGCCGGCCCGCCGCCGAGCGGCTCCGGCCCACTGCAGGCGAGCGCGGTGGCGCGCACCCCGGAACGGTCGTCGCCGGCCCAGCCCACCCCGGTGACCGTCCACCCGGCGGGCAGTGGCCAGGGGCCCCAGAGCGGCATCCGCTCGGCGCCCGACGCCGACTCCCGCAGCACCGTTCCGACGATCTCCGCACTGATGTGCTCGGCGACATGGAACGGCGGAACGTCGCCACAGTTGTCGCAACGCCAGTTACTGTGCATCAGATCCGGCTTCCGGACCTGATCAGCACATCTGGGGCAACTCACCGTGACACCCACACTCCCTACCGTGCGGGTCCGGAGAGCCGCCGTCAAGCGGATCGGCAGAACACGGCGGACTCAGGCGGGCGGTGGGCCGGCGTGCGCCCGGATCCACGCGTGCATCGCGATCCCACTGGCCACACCCGCGTTGATCGACCTGGTGGAGCCGTACTGCGCGATCGAGAACAACTGCGTACAGGCGTGACGCGCGACGTCGGAGAGACCCGGCCCCTCCTGCCCGAACAGCAGCACGCAGCGGCGCGGCAGGGTGACGGTCTCCATCGGGCGCGATCCGGGCAGGTTGTCGATGCCGATCACCGGCAGACCGGCGGCGGTCGCCCAGCCCACGAAATCCTCGATCGTCGGATGGTGCCGGACATGCTGGTAACGGTCAGTGACCATGGCGCCACGCCGGTTCCACTTGCGCAGGCCGACGATGTGCACCTCGGCGGCGAGGAAGGCGTTGGCATTGCGGACCACGGTGCCGATGTTCAGGTCGTGCTGCCAGTTCTCGATCGCGATGTGGAAGTCGTGGCGGCGGGTGTCCAGATCGGCGATCACCGCCTCGCGGGTCCAGTACCGGTAGCGATCCACCACGTTGCGCCGGTCGCCGTGCTCCAGCAGTTCGGGGTCGTAGTGCGCGCCGTCGGGCCGATCACCGGGCCAGGGGCCGACGCCGACCTCGGTGGATTGGTCCTCGCCCGCAGTCATGGGGCGTTAGGCTACTCATCCGGTGGTCCGGGGATGTCCCGGGACTGGACACCGGGAAACTTTCAGAAGACGCAATGAGCGGCGGGGCCCTCCCCGGCACCCGCCGCCCACGCTCTGTTGGGAAAGAGTTTGCCTTACCGTCCGTATCCATGTGAAGGACTTTCGGATGTGACGCAGCTCACATTTAACTTTATTTACAGTTCCTTTTGCCGGTTGGTCGCGTTCCCATAACGAATGCTCAGGCAGGGCAAAGGGACCACAAGGCGTGATCATGGGCAGATTTCCCGCCCCGATGGTGTCGGCAAACTGACACCGTGCGCCTACTATCAGTTACGTTAACTGCTCCGAGGTCGCCGGGCCATCCCGCTGGCGAAGGTGCCGTAGGACACGTGTCACGGCGCGCCCAGCGGGAATGGTGAAAGGGTGCCAGGAGTTCCACCCGACGAAAGCGATTCCCGCAGACGGAGGCATCAATGGCGACGGTTGCGCTGACCACAGCGAACTTCGACGAGGTCACCAGCTCGGACGGCATCGTCCTGGTCGACTTCTGGGCCAGCTGGTGCGGGCCCTGCGTGCGCTTCGCGCCGACCTACGAGCGGTCCTCGGAGAAGCACCCGGAGATCACCTTCGGCAAGGTCGACACCGAGGCCGAGCAGGAGCTCGCCGCCAAGTTCGACATCCGGTCGATCCCGACGATCATGGCGGTCCGCGACGGCATCGTGGTGTTCGCCCAGCCCGGCGCGCTCCCCGAGTCGGCCCTGGAGAGCCTGATCGAGAAGGTCGAGCAGCTCGACATGGACGAGGTGCGCGAGCAGGTCGCGGCCCACAAGAAGGCCCACGAGCCGAAGGCGCAGAGCACCGGGGAGCCCGCCCGCGCGGCGAGCTGATCAGCGAGTTTCAAGGCCCGCGGACCGTAACCGGTCCGCGGGCCTTTCGCTTTTCCGGTCCGGGTACGCCGTACGTGTCCACAGTCGCCGGAAGCGGTGGACATGATCTCGTACGTGTGTTCGAATAACCGCCATGCGATGGTCCCACCTGTCGGCCGGCGCCGGCGACGACTCGCTCCCGGACAGGGCAGCGCCCGCGGCTTCACCCCTGCCGCTGGCGCTGCCCGGTGCGACCGTGCGCACCTTCGACACTCCCGGGTTCGCCGGCATGACGTTCTACGAGATCCGCGCCAAGTCGCTGATCAACCGGGTGCCCGGGGCCTCGCAGGTGCCGTTCCAGTGGACCGTCAACCCGTATCGGGGCTGCTCCCACGCGTGCACCTACTGCCTGGCCGGCGACACCCCGATCCTGCTGGCCGACGGGTCCACCCGCCGTCTCGCCGAGATCCGCCCCGGCGACCCGGTGATGGGCACGATGGGCGCCGGCCCGCACCGGCGTTACGTGCCGACCACCGTGCTCGACCACTGGGCCACCAGCAAGCCCGCGTTCCGCGTCACCCTGACCGACGGCACCCGGCTGGTCTCCAGCGGCGATCACCGCTTCCTCACCGACCGCGGCTGGCGCCACGTCAGCCCCGCCGAGCCGCACCAGCCGGCGCTCGCGATCGGTGACCTGATGTGCGGGGTCGGCCACTTCGCCGAGCCGCCCAAGGAGTCCCCCGACTATCAGGCCGGCTATCTCTGCGGCCTGCTCCGCGGCGACGCCGCCAGCCGGGCCGCCCGCGAGGGTGACGCCTGGATCCGCGCCGACGGCTATCTCGACGACGTCTCCCTCCCCGACGCGCTGCGGTGGCCCGAGCTGCCGTCCGGCGAGTGGTATCGGGGCTTCCTGGGCGGCGCCTTCGGTGCGGTCGGCCGGGCCGAGCGGCTGGCCCTCAGCTTCGAGAGCACCGACCGCATCTACCTGCGCTGGGTCACCGAGGCACTGACCCACCTGGGCCTGACCAGCCGCACCCCGGTCCGCTGCCGCGCCGACCGCCCCGGACGCGTCGAGACCGGCCGCGACCTGTGGGCGGCGCTGCGCTTCCGGCACCTCACCGGCGCCCTCGACGCCCCGCTGGACGCCTCCGGGGTCGGGGTCCGCGCCGACCGCCGGCTCGCCGTCGCCGACATCGAGGACCTCGGCCTCACCCTGCCGCTGCTCGACATCTCCACCGGCACCGGCGACTTCATCGCCGACGGCGTGGTCAGCCACAACTGCTTCGCCCGCGGCACCCACCGGTATCTCGACATGGACCCGGGCCACGACTTCGACACCCGCGTCGTGGTGAAGGTGAACGCCGGCGAGCTGATCCGCCGCGAGCTCGCCGAGCCAGGCTGGTCCGGCGCCCCGATCGCGATGGGCACGAACGTCGACGTCTACCAGCGCGCCGAGGGCCGCTACCGGTTGATGCCGCAGATCCTGGCCGCGCTGCGCGACCACGCCAACCCGTTCTCCATCCTGACCAAGGGCACGCTGATCCTGCGCGACCTCGATCTGCTCCGCCAGGCCGCCGAGGTGACCCAGGTCGGTCTGGCCTTCTCGGTCGGCTTCGTCGACGAGCGGATCTGGCGCTCCGCCGAGCCCGGCACCCCCAGCCCGCAGCGCCGCCTCGACGCGGTCCGCCGCCTGACCGACGCCGGCTTCCCGGTCGGCGTCCTGCTGGCCCCGATCCTCCCCGGCCTCACCGACACCGAGGAGTCCATCGACGCGACCGTCGCCGCCATCGCCGCCGCCGGCGCCACCTCGGTCACCCCGATCCCACTGCACCTCCGTCCCGGCGCCCGCGAGTGGTACGCCTCCTGGATCGCCCGCGAACACCCCCACCTGATCCCCCGCCACCGCTCGCTGTTCGCCAACGGCGCCTACTCCCCGCGCTCCTACCAGGACGAGCTGACCGCTCGAGTCCGCATGGCCGCCCGCCGCCACGGTCTGCACCGCCCGACTCCGGGTCAGTTCCGCACGCTGCCCACCTCGGAGGAGGTGCCTTCCACGCCGAAATCCGACCAGCTCACGCTCCTCTGAGCCACCCCGGTCTCCGGGCCCGGGGAGACCCCCGGGCCCTGAGAGGCCGCCGAGTTGCGAGCTGCGGGAGGCCGACGGGCCGGGGGCCGGGGCCGGGGGCCCTGAGAGGCCGCCGAGTTGCGGGCTGCGGGAGGCCGCCGGGCCGCCAGGCGCCAGTTGTATGCGCGCCGCCAGCCCACCTTGCCTGGGTCATGGCGGCGTCAGGGCGCCGGGCCATCGCGGGCTGTGAGGCGCTCGGGCAACACGTGCCGACAGCCCTGCCGCGCCTGGGCCATCGCGACGCGTAGCACCACGCCATTCAGCTCCGCCCCGTCTTGGGCCGGCGTGTCTTGGCCGGCGGGCTATCGCGCTCGCGGGCACAAGGCAGCGCCGCGCGCCACCGGGCCGGCGGGCGCCCGCGCTGACAGACACAGGGCAACGCGCCACCGGGACGGGGTCGGTCATGAGCGGGTGCCGTAAGCCATACCGGGTGAAGGAGTGGGCGTGGCTAAAGTCGGGGCATGCGTAGTGCTCAGCAGATCCTGGCGGACGCGAACGTGATCGCGGTGGTCGGCGCCTCGCGTGATTCCTTCAAGCCGGCGCACACGGTGCCGTTGCAGATGCTGCGGTACGGCTGGCGGATCATCCCGGTGAACCCGTTCGTCGACGAGGTGTTCGGGATCAGGACCGTGCCGACGCTGGCCGACCTGGAGGAACCGGTCGACCTGGTCGACATCTTCCGGCCGGCGCGAGATGCCGTCGACGTGGTGCGCCAAGCGGTGGCCATCGGGGCGCCGGCTGTCTGGCTGCAGAGTGGCATCGTCTCGGCGGAAGCGCGGCAGATCGCCACGGACGCCGGCATCGACTACGTCGAAGACCGCTGCCTCGCCGTCGAACGCGCCGTCGGCAACCTCAGCAAGCTCACCTGACAGCCGCCGGGTCGACCCGAACCAGTACCTGGTCACGCCGGGATCGCCTGCTTATCCCGGCCCGGGCATCAACGGCGAACGTCCCGGCGCGGGCATCTATGACAATCTCGGCCCGAGCATGAACTGCGGCGGCCCCGGCTTTGAGCATCAACTGCGGCGGCCCCGGCTTTGAGCATCAACTGCGGCGGCCCCGGCCCGAGCATCAACTGAGGCGGTCCCGGCCCGAGCATCAACTGAGGCGGTCCCGGCCCGAGCACAAACGGCGACGATGGGCTTCAGGGAGCGGGTGGACCACGCTCTTGGCGGGCAGACCGCTGGCAACACTCGCACGCCGTGGGAGCGTGCGGACCGCTGTCGAGTCGACAGACCGCTGGAAGCCACCGGGCCGCGGGGCCGTGCGAGCCGGAGCCGGCACGGCCACGCGGGCCGGGATGGTCAGCGGAACTGGGCCTCGCGGACGCTGTTTCCGCCGTCGACCACCAGCATCTGGCCGGTGATGTACGAAGCCGCCGGGGAGCAGAGGAAAGCCACCGCCGCCGCCACCTCGTCCGGTGTTCCGGGGCGGCCGATCGGGGTGCCCAGACCCTGCTTGATCTCGGTGACCGTCGATGCCGCGGTGTAGATCGTGCCCGGGGCCACGCAGTTCACGTTGACGCCGTCGGCGACCAGCTCCATGGCCAGGGCACGGGTCAGGCCGACCACCCCGGCTTTCGCGGCGGCGTACGCGGCCTCGGTGGGCAGGGCGTTGACCGGGCCGGCGGTGGCGGCCAGGTTGACGATGCGGCCCCAGCCCCGTTCGGCCATGCCGCTGACGAAGGCACGGCTGCAGAGGAACGCCGTACTCAGGTTGCGGTCGATTTCCGCCTTCCACTCGTCGAGGGTGAGCTGGGCGACCGGGCGGAGGACCTCGGGGCTGGCCCGGGACGCGAGGCCGGCGTTGTTGACCAGCACCTCGACGTCGCCGAGTTGGTCGGTGATGGCGTCGGCGAGGGCGCCGACCTCGGATTCGTCGGTGAGGTCGGCGACGAATCCGGTGATGCCGAGTTCGGTGGCCCGTTCGTGGATGCGCCGCGTGGTGGACACGATCGCCACCCGGGCGCCGAGGTCACGCAGCCGGCGGGCGGTCGCGTAGCCGATACCGTCGGGGCTGCCCGCGCCGGTGACCAGCGCGACCTTCCCGTCCAGACGCAGTGTCACCGCAGCCTCCGCGCTCGCTTCCTCGAACTCCGCCTCGACCACCTCGGGCGTGATCTCGACCGGCCGGTCCGGGTCTGTGCCGGGCACACCGGACCGGGGTGGCCGGCCGTCGGCCGGTCGGGTGGCGTCACGCCGCGTAGGGGTTCCGCCGGTGGAGCGGGCGTCGAAGACCATGCGGCGATCCTGCCTGCTCCGGGAACCCGGGGCAAACATCCGGGTCCCCGTGGCGTCCCGGTCGTCCAGGCGCGACCTGCGTGCCCGGACTCCCGTAACCGATTTTCCGACACGCCGGGGACTCAGTCGTCGTGTTCCGGCAGAACCACCCACCCGTCGGTGAACGGTGTCGCCGGCCCCTGCTCCACGAAGATCAACGGAGCGTCGGCGCCGTAGTAGGCCGGCATGTCGGCCCGCGCTTTCGCCACCTCCCGGACGCCGACCTCCACGCCGGCGCCGTCGTGCCGGCTGCCGATCGTCACGATCCGCACCCCGCGCACCTGCCAGAAGGCGAGGTCGGCGGCGACCCGGTCGTGCCAGGTGGTCAACTCGGCGACGGCGTGCGCGGCGTCCCGGACCACGATGCAGGTGTTCGCCGCGGTCTGGCGGATGAAGTCGTCGAATTCGGTGGAGAGCCGCGGCACCCGGTAGACGATCGCGCGCACCCGGTACTGGTCGACCTCCAGGCCGGCGAAGCTGTCCGGGAAGCGGTGCCGGCCGGCCTGCTCGATGCGTTCCATCGCGTCACGCAGCGGCGCCGGGGTCAGCGGCATCCGCAGCCCGCCGCGTTCGGAGAACTCCGGTTCCCGGCTGAACTCGCATCCCGGCGTCCGCCACTCGCCGGTTGCCCCGATCTGTTCCGGCTGGTCAGCGGTCTCATACTCACCGCAGCCGCCGATCATGAGCACCCCGGCGAGGAGTAGCCGGCCGAGCCGCACCCGATGCATCGCATCCCTTCTCATTACCGTGCCCACTGCCGCCGCGCCACCCCGGCGACGCACAAGACGGCTCCTCAACGCAACGAACCACCCGATAGCCCCGGTGACGGCCGAAAGCCTACATACGACGACATTTCTGGAAATTCGGCCGTTGTAGATGACGCTCCCGGTCCACCCGCCACTCCTCGGCCGCTTCGGGCAAAACACAACTGGACGGAGTACGCCGTAGGCCCCGCCCGCTCAGCCGCCTGCCGGGCCCACGGGTCGCCCAGGAGCCCAGGGCTCGACGAGCCCCGCTCCAGGGGAAACCGGATGGCGAGGTGGACCGGTGGCGTGACGTGGTGATGGGGTCGCCGTGGCGCGGTGCGGCGGTGCGATGGTGCGGTGACGCGGTGGTGCGGCGGCGTGACGTGGTGATGGGGTCGCCGTGGCGCGGTGCGGCGGCGCGGCGGTGCGGTGGCGCGGCGGCGCGGCGGCGCGGTGGTGCGGTCACCGATGGCCCGGCCCGGTGGTGGGGTGGCGCGGGCGGTCAGGTGAGGGTGGATTCGTCGGCGAGGGCCGGGGTGACGGGACCGCGGCGCGAAGCCCGGGCGGCGCCCAGGATGACGACCGCGACGCCGGCCACCAGCAGGCCGAGGCCGGGCAGCGCCCCGCTGCGTGGCACCTGCCCGAGCCAGAGCCAGGCGAGCAGGGCCGCACCGGGCACTTCGAGCAGGACCAGCACGCTCACCGTCGTCGCCGACGTGTGCTGCAGCGCATAGTTGAACATCGAATGCCCGAGTAGCTGCGCCCCGGCGACCAGGGCCAGGATCGCCGCCCACGCCCGTGGGGTGTAACCGGTCAGTGGCACCCCGCCGGCCAGGCAGACGACCAGCAGGATCAGGGCGCAGACGCCGTAACAGATCCAGGTGTACGTCGTGGTGCTCAGCGCCGCGCGGGCCTGTTCGCCGAGGGCGGTGTACACGGCCGCGAAGATCGCGCCGAGGACCGCCAGGCCGTCGGCGAGGACGGCCCGGCCGGAGACGCCGACGTCGGCCCCGGTGGCCCAGGCCGCGCCGGCCACCGCCAGGGCGATACCGGCCCATCCGGCGGCCGTCGGTCGGTGGCCCTGCCAGGCGGCGATGAGGCCCTGCCAGACCGGCTGGGTGGCGACCAGTGCGGTCGAGGTGGCCACCGTGCCGAGTTGCACGCTCGGCATCCAGGTGCCGAAGTGCGCGGCCAGCGCCACCCCGGCGAGCACACAGAACAGGCCGGCCCGGCGGCGGCGGCCGCGGACCGCGTCGTGCACTTCGGCGCGGCGCGGGCCGAGCGCGATCGGGCTCAGCGCGACCGAGGCGAGCCCGTTGCGCCAGAAGGCGACCGCCAGCGCGGGCGCGGACGCCGCCGCGAAGGCGATCAGCGGGGCCGACGAGGAGACCGCGCACACCGCTACGGCCAGCGCCAATCCCGTAAGCGCGGAGATCGGATGCCCTGATGAGCGCATATTCATCACCGGCCGTCGCTTCTTGCATGCCCGAGCAGGGACGTTTGCCACTGTCGGTTGGCGGACAGTGACGGAATCGCTACAGTCACCGACGGCTCTGCGCCCATTTCCACCCCTCGATGCCTGGGAGGCCGATTTCGATGCCCGCTTACCGTGCGGTGGTGTTTGACTTCTTCGGCACCTTGACCCGCTCGGTTCAGCGTGGTCCACAGCACGCCGACATCGCCCGGGCGCTCGGCGCCGATCCCGAGGCGGTGCTGGGTGTGCTGAACCGGACGTTCCGGGCCCGGGCCTGTGGCCGGTACGGGTCCGCGGAGGCCACCCTGCGCTGGGTGATCGAGCAGGCCGGCGGCCGGCCCGGTCCGGCCGCGATCCGGGCGGCGATGCCAGCCCGGGTGGACGCGCTGCGCGCCGACACCCGGTTGCGGCCGGACGCGGTCAGCGCGCTCACCGAGATCCGCCGCCGCGGCGTGCGCACGGCGCTGATCAGCGACTGCACCCACGAGCTTCCCGCCTTCCTGCCCGGGCTGCCGGTGGCGCCGTTGCTGGACGCCCAGATCTTCTCCGTCGAGCAGGGTGTCTGCAAGCCGGATCCGCGGATCTACCTGGCCGCCTGCCGGGAGCTGGACGTCGAGCCGCGGGACTGCCTCTATGTCGGGGACGGCGGTAGCCAGGAGCTGACCGGCGCCGCCGCGGTCGGCATGACCCCGGTCCGGCTGGCCGCTCACGACCTGGCCGACCACCTGGTCTTCGACGCCGACACGACCTTCGCCGGCCGCACCGTGCGGTCGCTCAGCGAAGTCGTGGCGCTCCTGGACCGCACCCCGGCCCTGGTCTGACTAGCATGACCGGGGTGAACGGTGTGCTCGACGAGGCGATCAAGAAAGCGGCCGTGGCCTGGATCTCGGTGGGTGACGGCCCGGCCTTCGCGCTCTGGTGCATGCCGGTGGAGTCGTCGCTCGCGGTGATCACCGGCCCCGGCGAGCAGCACGCCGACGGGCTGGCCGAGGCGACCCGGGCCACGGTCCGGCTGCGCGGCGACCACGGTGGCCTGATCGTCACCACCGAGGCCACGGTGACCCGGCTCGATCCGGCCGGCGAGCGCTGGTCGGAGATCGCGCCGCAGCTGGCCGGCAAACGGCTGAACGCCGCGGGCACCGCCGACGAGGTGACCGCGCGCTGGGCGGCGGGCTGCGCGCTGCTGTTGATCACCCCGGTCGAGGGTGGGCTGGTGTCCGCTCCGGGGCTTCCCGACGCGTCCGGGGCGGCCGCGCCGCGGGAGACGCCGGCCCGGGTGCCCACCCGTAAACCGTTCCGGCTGCACCGGGTGGTCAAGCGCTGAGGATCAACCGATGAAGGGCGGGACAGCGATCCGGCCGGTGGCGACCGGGACGACGTGGCCGGTCACCGTCGCCGAGGTCGCGGCGCCGCCCACGGCGGTCACCGTGCAGTCCAGCCGCGACGGGCGTTTCATTTCAGAGCCCTGACTGACGTGGTACGTCGACAGCCCGTCCGCCGGCAGCCAGCCGGCACCGACCAGCCACACCCCGAGGCCGAGCGCCGCCGATCCGGTCGCCGCGTCCTCCCAGACGGTCGAGCCGGCGACGAACATCCGGGCGTGGGCGGTGGCGGACTCCGGATCCCAGGCGAAGATGCCCAGGTCGGTCACCCCGTGCCGGGCGGCCGCCCGGGCGTCGATGACCACCCGGGCGAGGGCGGAACGGCGTACCGGCAAGAAGGTCCAATCGAGTCCGCAGCCCGCCTCGCGGGCGACGGCGGATCCGGAGCAGGCATGGTCCTCGGCCGTCAGGCCGCTGATCTCCAACAGCGCCTCGACCGGCACCGGCACGCCGAGCCGGGGTGCGGCCCCGGTCAGGGTGGCCGCGCCCGCGGCGGTCACCTCGATCGGCAGCAACCCCGCCCCGCACTCCTGCACCACCCGTCCCGGTCCGAAGTGGCCCTGGCGCATGAGCGTCACCGCGGTGCCCACGCTGGGGTGGCCGGCGAACGGCAGTTCCTCGTCGGTGGTGAAGATCCGTACCCGGTAGGTCGCCTCGGCGGACGTCGGGGGCAGCACGAACGTGGTCTCGGATAGGTTGAACTCGCGGGCCAGGGTCTGCAACTGATCGGTGGCGAGATGGTCCGCGCCGGACACCACCGCGAGCGGATTGCCGGAGAACGGCCGGTCGGTGAACACGTCGACGATCTCGTAGGCCACGGTGGACATGTCCGGACCCTAACCTAATCTGGGGCGGTGACCATGGGGACGAGGGTTTATCTGGCCCGGCTTGCCGGCCTGCCGGTGTTCGACCCCAACGGCGACCGGGTGGGCCGGGTCCGCGACGCCGTGGTCCGGTTGCGCACCACGAACCGCCCGCCGCAGGTGGTCGGCCTGGTCGCGGAGATGGCGCTGCGCCGCCGGATCTTCCTGCCGATCGGGCGGATCACCAGCATGGACGCCGAGGCGGTCGCACTCGGCACCGGCTCGCTCAACCTGCGCCGCTTCGAGAAACGGCCGAACGAGCTGCTGGCCCTGGAGGACCTGCTGGACCGTCGGGTGTTCGTGGCCCCCGAGCAGCAGGGCGCCGAGGAGCATCAGGGCACCGTGGTGGACATCGGCATGGACCTGAACCGGAACACCGAGTGGGTGATCACCCGGGTCGCGGTCCGTGAGCACACCGGGCGGCTGGCCCGGCGCGGGCACGTCTACCAGGTGGAGTACGACCGGGTCCGCGGCCTGGTCGGCCCCACCGACACCCAGGGCACGTCGAACCTGCTGGCGCTGCTCGACCAGATGCGCCCGGCCGACATGGCGAACGCGTTGCAGGATCTGCCGGACGCGCGGCGCAACGAGGTGGCCGCGGCACTGAGCGACCGCAAGCTCGCCGACGTGCTGGAGGAGCTGCCCGAGCACGACCAGGTGGAGATCCTGGCCCGGCTGGACCGGGAACGGGCCGCCGACGTGCTGGAGCGGATGGATCCGGACGACGCCGCCGATCTGCTGGCCGAGTTGCCCAAGGCGGAGCAGGCGGTGCTGCTCGACCTGATGGAGCCGGAGGAGGCCGCCCCGGTCCGGCAGCTGATGAGCTACCGGCCGGGCACCGCGGGCAGCGTGATGACCTCCGAGCCGGTGATCATGACGCCGGACGCGACGGTCGCCGAGGCGCTGGCCCGGATCCGCGAGCCGGACCTGTCCCCGGTGGTGGCCGCGCAGGTGTTCGTCGCGCGGGCGCCGAGCGCCACTCCCACCGGGAAGTATCTGGGCATGGTGCACTTCCAGCGGCTGCTGCGGGAGCCGCCGTCGTCGATCGTGGGTGGGCTGGTGGACAGCGGGATCGAGCCGTTGCGGCCGGACATCGGGCTGGCCGAGATCACCCGGCGGATGGCGACGTACGACCTGGTCGCGATGCCGGTGGTGGACGGAACGCACCGGCTGGTCGGCGCGGTCACCGTCGACGACGTGCTGGACCATTCGCTGCCGCGGGACTGGCGTGACCGGGACGCCCACGAGGACGAGGAGCCGCTGTGAGCGAGCCCCGCCGGGACCGCCTGGATCAGCCTCGCGAGCCGGGCCGGGTGCAGCTCCCCAAGTTCGACCCGGAGGCGTTCGGCCGCTGGTCGGAGAGCATCGCGCGGTACATGGGCACGGCGAAGTTCATCGTCTACATGACCGTGGTGATCGGCGCCTGGTTCCTGTGGAACCGGCTGATGCCGATATGGAAGTTCGATCCGTACCCGTTCGGCTTCCTCACCCTGGTGCTGTCGCTGCAGGCGTCGTACGCCGCGCCGCTGATCCTGCTCGCGCAGAACCGGCAGGCGGACCGGGACCGGATCGCCATGGACGAGGATCGACGCCGCGCGCAGCTGCAGAAGGCCGACACCGAGTACCTGACCCGGGAGATCGCCTCGCTGCGGATCGCCCTGGGGGACGTGGCCACCCGCGACTTCATCCGGTCCGAGCTGGCCCGGCTGGCCGCCGAACTGGACGACGCCGCGCTGCGCCGGGAGAAGCGGGCGCGTATCGAGTGGGAGGAAGACCACCCCTGACCTGACCTGGGCTGCGACGTAGCATTGGCGGCATGTCCGCTCCCGCTCCCACCCTCGAGGACGCGATCCAGGCCGCGCTGGCGACCGTGGACGACCCCGAGATCCGCCGCCCGATCACCGACCTCGGCATGGTTCAGGGCTTCACCGTGCAGGACGGCCTGGTCAAGGTCGACCTGCTGCTCACCGTCGCCGGCTGTCCCCTGCGGGACAAGCTGAACGCCGACATCACCGCCGCGGTCACGAAGGTCCCCGGCATCACCGGCGCCGAGATCAACTTCGGCGTGATGAACGAGGAGCAACGCAAGGCTCTCCAGACCACGCTGCGTGGTGGCGGAGCCGCCGAGCCGGAGATCCCGTTCGCCCAGCCCGGCTCCCGCACCAGGGTGTACGCCGTGGCCAGCGGCAAGGGCGGGGTCGGCAAGTCGAGCGTCACGGTGAACCTGGCCGCCGCACTCGCCAAGCGGGGCCTGTCGGTCGGCGTCGTCGACGCGGACATCTACGGCCACTCGGTGCCGCGGATGCTGGGCGTGGAGAGCCGGCCCACCCGGGTCGAGGACATGATCATGCCGCCGCAGTCGCACGGCGTGAAGGTGATCTCGATCGGCATGTTCACCGCCGGCAACGCCGCGGTGGTCTGGCGTGGCCCGATGCTGCACCGCGCGCTGCAGCAGTTCCTGGCCGACGTCTACTGGGGCGACCTGGACGTGCTGCTGCTCGACCTGCCGCCAGGCACCGGTGACGTGGCCATCTCGCTGGCCCAGCTCCTGCCGAACGCGGAGATCCTGGTGGTCACCACCCCGCAGATGGCGGCCGCCGAGGTGGCCGAGCGGGCCGGCGCGATCGCGCTGCAGACCCACCAGCGCCTGGTCGGCGTCGTGGAGAACATGTCGTGGCTGGAGCTGCCGGACGGCTCGCGGATGGAGGTCTTCGGCGCCGGTGGCGGCCAGACCGTGGCCGAGTCGCTGACCCAGACGGTCGGCGCGCGGGTGCCGTTGCTCGGTCAGGTCCCGCTGGACACCCGGGTCCGGGAGGCCGGTGACGCCGGCACCCCGATCGTGCTGGCCGACCCGGAGGCCCCGGCCGCCAAGGCCCTCGACGCCGTCGCCGACAAGCTCGCCGTCCGCCGCGAGTCCCTGGTCGGCAAGCCGCTGGGCCTGATGGTGAACGCCAAGAAGGGCTGACGCCCTACGTCGCGTCCAAGTCGTATCGCTGCGCCGGTCGGGGAGCCTCGACCGGCGCAGTCGTCTGCCGGGAGGTCGAGGCCGCGCCCCGGATGTCCGCCGCGGTCTCGCTGAGGTGCGTCTTCACCCCGTTGAGCTCGGTCTTGACGCCGTTCAGGTCCTGCTTGACGTCGTCGAACAGGCTCTGCAGCGGCTTGCGCAGGGCCTGCTCGTCCTCCTCGCTGAGCAGGTGCTTGCGGATGAACGCCTTCGGATGCAGGTCCTCCAGCTGGATGTCGGTGCCCAGCTCCTTGCTCAGGTCGGAGGTGGCGTTCTGCGCCATGGCCCGCAGCCCGCGCAGCATCTTCAGCCCGTCCCCCAGCACCTTGGGCAGGCGTTCCCCGAAGATCAGCAGCGCGAGCATGAGCAGCGCGCCGATCTCCCACCAGTTCAGATTCTCGAACACGAGCGGCCTCCAGGCGTCCGGGAGCAAGCGTACGCACGAAGCCGGTGCCCGGACACCCCGACCTTCAGTTGGTCGAGGACGACAGGGTGACCGAGGCGGACACGGTCTTCGAGCCGCGGCGGTACTCCACGGCGACTACCGCGCCCGGGGCGTGCTTGCGCACCAGGGCGATCAGATCGGTGCCGTCCTGCAGCGGCCGCCCGTCCAGCTTGGTGATCACGTCACCGGCCTTGAGACCGGCCGCGGCGGCTGGGCCGGCCGGCTCGACCGAACGCAGCTTGGCGCCGCTGGTGCCGGTGCCGCCGCTGGTCACCTCGGCGCCGATCACCGTGCGCCGGGCCTTGCCGGTGTCGATGATGTCCTGCGCGATCCGTTTGGCCTGGTTGATCGGGATGGCGAAGGCGAGGCCGATGTTGCCGGCCTCGGTTTCCGACCCGCCGACCGAACGGATCACCGAGTTCACGCCGATCACCTGGCCGGCCGCGTTGACCAGCGGACCGCCGGAGTTGCCCTGGTTGACCGCGGCGTCGGTCTGGATGGCGGCGTAGTAGCGGGTGGTGCCGCCGGACTCGCCGGCCTCGATGGTCCGGTCCAGCGCGCTGACGATGCCGTAGGTCACGGTGTTCTCCAGCGCGAGCGGCGAACCGAAGGCGAGCACCGGGTCACCCACCGCGATCGCGTCCGAGTCGCCGAACGGGACCGCGGGCAGATTTCCTTTTGCGATCTTGATCACCGCGATGTCCGACTCCGGGTCGCGGCCGACGAGCTTGGCCGCGGCGGTGGAGCCGTCGCTGAAGGAGACCGACATGGTGGGGCCGGCGCCGTCCACCACGTGGTCGTTGGTGATCACGTAACCGTCCGCGGACACCACGAACCCGGAGCCGATCGCACCCGTCACGTGCACCGTGACGACGCTCGGCTGGAGTTTCTTGGCGACGCCGGCGAGTGACTGCGGGTCCCGCGCGGCGCTCACCGGGGACTGCTGGCCGGCCGCGCCGAGCCGGGTGCCGCCGGCGCCCACATAGCCGCCACGGACCGCGAAGACGAACCCGAGGGTGCCGCCGACACCCCCCGCGAGCAGGGCGGTGAGCAGGCAGATCAGCAGCACCGGAGCGTACGACCGGCGGGGCGCGTCGGGGTCGGGCACCGGGTCCAGGGCCGGACCGCCGGTGGGCGCCGGGGCCGGCAGCACCACGGCGGCCGGAGCATACGGGTCGCGCCAGGGATCGTGCAGCGCGTCGCTCCACCACGGCGAGCCGGGCCCGGGGGGCGGCCGGTGCCAGTTCCCGCCGTCGGTCACGTCGGACCCTCCCACTCATCGCTCGCCAGGCTCGGCCTCCAGAATGACACGGATTCCCGGTGGCGCGGCGTCCAGTGCTGACCGGGAAGCACCGACCGGCCGGTTTATCCATCGACAGCGCCGTGCATCACGGGTATCCATCGCTCTACTCTCTTATCCGATGTGCGCGGTTCCGATCGGTCACCGGCACGTCGCCCGCCCCGCACGGAGGTTCGTCATCATCGGTCCCGCCCGCTCCTTCGGCCAGCCATCGGGCCACGCCGTGCCGTTCGCCGAGACCTACGCGACCGAGGACCCGATCCTGCAGACCGCCCGCTCGCTGGCGAACGAGCTGGGCCTGCCCTGCGTCTCGCCGGGCGCCGGCTCGGTGCTGCGCCTGCTGGCCGCGGCCGGCAACGCCAAGGCGGTGGTCGAGATCGGCACCGGCACCGGGGTGAGCGGCATCTGGCTGCTGCGCGGCATGCGCCCGGACGGGGTGCTCACCACCATCGACGTCGAGCACGAGCACCAGCGGATCGCCCGCCGGGTGTTCGCCGAGGCCGGTTTCGCCCCGTCACGCACCCGGATCATCAGCGGCCGGTCGCTGGACGTGCTGCCCCGGCTCGCCGACGGCGCCTACGACCTGATCTTCGTCGACGCGGACACCACCGAGTTCGCCGCGTGCACCGAGGCGGCGCTACGGCTGCTGCGCCCGGGCGGGGTGCTGATCGTCAACGGGGTGCACGCCGGCGGCCGGATCAACGACCCGGCCGCCCGTGACGTGGACACCCTGATGGTGCGGGAGACGGTGAAGGTGGTCCGCGAGTCCGAGGAGTGGATTCCCGCGGTCATCTCCGCCGGCGCCGGGTTACTGACCGCCGTCAAGCGCTGAGAGGTACCGCAGCAGCGTGCGGGCGCCCCACCCGGTGGCGCCCTTGGTCAGTTCGCCGTCGTGCGCCTCGGCCCAGCTCGGCGCGGACATGTCCAGGTGCGCCCACGGCACCCGGGGGAAGAAGTCGCGCAGGAACAGCGCGGCCATCACCGAGCCCGGCCCGCTCGGCGCGCTGATCCGGTCGGCGATGTCGCTGCGCAGGTTCTCCGTGTACTCGCCGGCCAGCGGCAGCCGCCACATCCGCTCGCCGGCCGCCTCCCCGGCCGCGGTGAGCGCCGCCGCCAGATCGTCGTCCGGGCTGTAGAGGGCGGCCGTGCGCTTGCCCAGGGCCACCGCGTTCGCCCCGGTCAGGGTGGCCAGGTTGAGCACCAGGTCGGGGTCGAGCCGGTCGGCCGCGTAGCTGAGCGCGTCGGCCAGCACGATCCGGCCCTCGGCGTCGGAGTTGGTGTTCTCCGTGGTCGAGCCGTCGTAGTGGGTGATCACATCGCCGGGCCGGAACGCCGATCCGCTGACCGCGTTCTCCGCGAGCGGGGCCAGCGCGGTGACCCGGACCGGCAGGTTCAGCTCGGCGGCGCCGAGCGTGGCGGCGAGCACCGCGGCCGCCCCGCCCATGTCCTTCTTCATCAGCTTCATGCCGTCGCGCGGCTTGATCGAGATGCCGCCGGTGTCGAAGGTGATGCCCTTGCCGACCAGGACCACGTGGGTGGTGGCGCCCTCCGGGGCCCAGGACAGCTCGACGAAACGGGGCGGCGAGACCGAACCGCCGCCGACCGCCAGCAGGCCGCCGAACCGGGCCAGGTCGTCGCCGGCCCGGACGGTCACGCTCAGGCCGGGGCGGCCGTCGGCGAGCGCGACGATCTGGTCGGCGAACCACTCCGGGTTCTTGGTCGAGGCCGGCGTGTTGGTCAGGTCGCGGGCCAGCCAGGTCGCGGTGGCGGTGGCGGACGCCTGGGCCAGAGCCGCGGCGTACGCCGCAGTCGGCTTCTGGACCACCAGATCGACGGCGCCGGACCGCGGCGCCTTGACCCCGTCGCGGTAGCGGTAGCCGCCGAGCCAGAGGCCCTCGGCGAGGCCGCGGAGCGCGGCCGCGGGCAGGTTGTCCGGGAGCAGGATCTGGACCGGCTCGTCGTCGCCGAGCGCCCGGACGATCCCGGCGCCGGCGGCCCGCCAGCCCGCCTCGTCGCCGTCGCCGACCCCGGCCAGCAGGACCCGGGCCGGGCGACGCAGCGGCCGGGGCAGCACCACGATCTCGTCCGGCAGCACCCCGGCGAGCGCGGCGATCTCGTCGCCGACCTCGCCCGGCGGCACGTGTCCGGCCGGCACCACCCAGGTGCGCTCCTGGTCGAATGCTTCAGTGAACCCGATTGCGAACACGGGAGGATGACCTTTCCGTAAGACGTGGAAAGCCCGCCGGTACGGGCGGTACCGTACCGGCGGGCTCGCGTGAAACGTCAGCCGGCGATCGACTTCAACGCGTCACCCAGCGCGCTGGCCTCGTCCGGGGTCATCTCCACGACGAGACGGCCACCACCCTCCAGCGGGACGCGCATGACGATGCCACGCCCCTCCTTGGTGACCTCCAGCGGACCATCGCCCGTCCGCGGCTTCATCGCCGCCATCTTGTCTCCCCTCAGACCTTCGTCAGGGTCGGTGGGTTACCCCACAGCCACTTGCTCCTGGAATGCCAGCAGCGCGTCACGTGCTCAGCCCCACGTGACGCGGTGCTCGTTTCCGACCGGCGGCCGTACAGGCCGTTTCACGTCTTCACGCGTTGCGGCCCACCGTGCCGATCAAACATTTTCCCTGATGAACACCGGCGAACCCAAACCCAGCCCGGGCGGATGTGACAGCGTCTAGCATATCGTCTTTCGGGCTGTCACAATGTGCGGTCATGCAGGCGCGGTCCGCACTCTTCGACCTGTACGGCGACTACCTGCGCACCCGGGGCTCGCGAGCCCCGGTGGCCGCCCTGGTGCGGCTGCTCGCCCCGCTGGGCATCGCGGCACCGGCGGTACGCACCGCCGTGTCGCGAATGGTGCGCCAGGGCTGGCTGCACCCACTGCGGATGACCGCGGGACCGGGCTATCTGCTCACCCCCAAGGCGGCGCGGCGGCTCGACGAGGCGGCCGCCCGGGTGTACCGAACCGGTCGCGGCGGCTGGGACGGCCGGTTCGATCTGATCATGCTGCACGACCCGCCGCTGGCACGGCCGGAGGCGGAACGACTCGCCTTTCTGGGGTACGGCTCGCTCAGCGACCAGGTCTGGGTCGCCCCGCGCGCCTCCGACGAGCTGGACGCGGTGCTGGACGAGGCGGGCGCGGCGTACGACCGGTTCAGCGCCGCGCACACGGCCGGCTCGCCGGGTACCGCCGGGATCGTCGGCAGGGCCTGGGACCTGGACCGGATCGGCCGGTCCTACCGGGAGTTCCAGGACGAACTGCGTCCGGTGGTGAAGGCGGTGACCGGCCGCAGCCCGGACGAGGAGGCGTACGCGGCCCGGTTCCGCCTGGTGCACGCCTGGCGCTCGTTTCTGTTCCAGGACCCGCAGCTGCCCGCCGCGCTGCTGCCGGCCGGCTGGCCGGGGGTGCGGGCCGCGCTCTTCTTCGACAAGCACGCCGCCCGGCTGCGTCCGGCCGCCGACCGTTACGTCGAACGCTGCCTGCACGACAAAGGTAGATTCGGCCAATGACTGACGTGCTCCTGGTCGACCGCACCGACGCGGTCGTCACCCTCACCCTGAACCGGCCCGAGTCGATGAACTCCTTCACCGTCGACCTCAAGGTGGCCCTGCGGGACACCCTGGCCGCGCTGGAGACCGACCGGTCCTGCCGGGCGATCGTCCTGGCCGGCGCCGGCGGCGCCTTCTGTGGCGGGCAGGACCTGCGCGAGCACGCCACCCTGCTGGAGCAGGGGCACACCGACCTGAACACGGTCCAGGTGCACTACAACCCGATCGCCCAGCGGCTGGCCAGCATGCCCAAGCCGGTGGTGGCCGCGGTACGCGGGATGGCCGCCGGGGCCGGCGCGTCGCTGGCCCTGCTCGCCGACTTCCGGATCGGCGGGCCGAAAACGTCGTTCCTGATGGCGTTCGCCAACGTCGCCCTGGCCGGGGACAGCGGCATCTCCTGGTCGCTGCCGCGGATCGTCGGGCACGCCCGGGCGGTGGAGCTGCTGCTGCTGGCCGAGCCGGTGCGGGCCCAGCGGGCGTACGAGATCGGCCTGCTGTCCCGGCTGACCGAGGATGACGAGCACGTGCTGCCGGCCGCCCAGGAACTGGCCGCGCGGCTGGCCGCCGGGCCGACCGTCGCCTACGGCGCGATCAAGCGGGAGCTGTCCATCGGCGACGCCGGCACGCTGTCCGACGCGCTCGCCGCCGAGGCACAGGCCCAGGCGATCTGCGGGGCCACCGCCGACCACCGCAACGCGGTCAAGTCGTTCCTCAACAAGCAGAAGCCGGCGTACGAGGGTCGCTAGGGCCCGCGTCTAGTCCTCGCCTTCTTCCTCGGGGTCCTGGTTCGCCTCGGCCCCGAGGACGAAGGCCTGCATGGCCAGCTCGTCCCCGGCCGGCCAGACGTAGGTCGGCAGCTCCCGCGGGCCCAGGTCGGACACGTGCGACCAGTACTGCCGGACCGCCTCGGCCGGGGTGGCCGCCTCGATCGGCAGCGCGACGCTGACCAGCCAGCTCCGCTTCCGCGGGGCCCGGTCGAACCGGGCCGCGAAACGGTGGAACTCGGCCCCGGCGAGCGGGCCGGCGGCCAGCCCGGCGGCCGGGATCGGCTCGTCGAAAGCCCGACGCTGGTAGGCGAGCGCGGCGTACTCCCCGGCTTTCTCCACCCGGGTCACGGCGACCACGTGGCCGTCGGCGAGCAGCAGCGCCTCGTCGCCGGCCGCGAGCCCGGCCGGTGCGCCGCGCACCACCACGACGTCCTGCTGGAACAAGCGTTCCGTCGCCCACTGCTCCGGATCAAGGACCACCGACCACTGCGCCATGCCCCTATCGAAGCACGGGCACCCAGCAGCCGGTGAGGTGGTCGTCAACCATGCCGGTGGCCTGCATCAACGCGTACGCCGTGGTGGGTCCGACGAACTTGAATCCGCGCTTCTTCAGCGCCTTGGCCATCGCCGTCGACTCCGGCGTGGTCGCCGGGACGTCCGCCCTGGTCGACGGGCGGGTCCGGGCCGGCGGGGCGAACGACCAGAGCAGGTCGGTCAGCTCGCCGGGAGCCAGCTCGGCGGCGACCCGCGCGTTGTGCAGCGCGGCGTCCACCTTCATCCGGTTGCGGACGATGCCCGGGTCGGCCATCAGCCGGGTGGCGTCGGCCTCCCGGTACGCCGCGACCTTGGCGATCGCGAAGTCGTCGAAGGCGGCCCGGAACGCCGGGCGCTTGCGCAGGATGGTGATCCAGGACAGCCCGGACTGGAAGGCCTCCAGGGTGAGCCGCTCGAACAGGGCGTCGTCGCCGCGGACCGGCTTGCCCCACTCGTCGTCGTGGTACGCCGCGTACTCCGGTGAGCTGCCGCCCCAGAAGCAGCGGGCCTTGGCGTCGTCGCCGATCACCAGGTCACCGGTCACGGCAGCCGGCCCTGCTCGACCAGGCGGGCGAACTTCTTCAGCGCGCCGGTGAAGCCGAGTTTCGAGCCGGGCCAGAGCACCGGCCAGGCCAGCTTGCCGACCGAGCCGGGCGGCAGCTGGAACCACTCGTGCAGGACCACCTGGGTGCGGTCGCCGGACATCGCGGTGCAGCGCATCGCGCCCGGGCCGCGCAGCACCTTGCCGCAGTGCACCACGCGCACCTCGTACGGCGCGTTGACCTTGGTCACCCGGATCTCGTCGAGCAGCACCGCCGGGCCGAGCGCGGTGACCGCCTCGACCAGGCTGCCCTCACCACCGTCACCCTCGGCCACCCGGACCCGGGTGAACGGGATCCAGTCGGACTGCCGCTCCCAGTTCAGGAACGCGGCGAAGACCTTGGGCGCCGGGGCGTTCACGATCACCGTGGCGGTGACCTCCCCGGACCCGGGCTGGGCAGGATCGTTGCTCATCGGCTCTCCGCCGGCTCCTCGTCGCTCGTGGCCGGCTCGGCGTCCGCGTCCCCGGCCTCGGCCTCGGCCAGCGTCTCGGCGGGCACGGCCGGCTCGGCCGGCACGCCGGCCGGGGCGACCGCGGCCTCCCGGGCGGCACGCAGCGAGTCGGCGTCGTCCAGCCGGCCCTCGCGCAGCGCCGTCACTTCCGCCTCCAGCACACCGATCAGCTCGCTCTTGTAGCCGATGTCGTACGCCGCGCGCTGCAGCGCCTGATCGACCTGCGCCATCCGGTACCCCCGCCAGGCGGTGTCGAACCGGGTCGCGGCGATGTCGTCCTCACCGAGCGGGCGGTCGCCGGGCAGCGGCACCGACTGCCCGTCCGGCTCCACCGCGGTGAGCCCGGAGTCGCCCCCGCTCAGCAGAACGGTCACGCCGAAGACGATCGTCCCGACGACCAGTGCTACGACAATGAAGAGCAGAAGCTGACTCATGCGCACGATGTTGACATGCCGGCCTTCCGGTGGCGAGCCCGCCACCCGTCCGGATCGTCGCGTCAGGTCCAGGTCAGGATCTTCTTACGCCACGCATAGAGGATGCCCAGCGCCAGCACGGCGACGAAAACGCCCATCTCGGCGATCGCGGCGCCGCCGAAACCCGGCCGATCGAAGATCACCGCCCAGGGGAAGAGGAAAACCGCTTCCACCGCGAAAAGCACGTAAAGGTACGCGTACACGTAGTAGCGGATCTGCGCCTGCGCCCAGTCGCCGCCGACCGGGTCGATGCCGGACTCGTACGGGATCCGCTTGCCGGCGGGCTCGGCCGGACGGGCCGGGCGCAGCAGCCGGTTCGCCCCGAACGCCGCCACGAACAGCAGCACCCCGGCCGCCAGCACCAGGCCGAGGACCGCGTACGAGCCGAGATATCCGTCCACGAAGGGGCAGCCTACCCAAGACCCTGGCCCACGGCAGCGGTGGATGGCTACTGTGGGCAACGGTCCGGAGCCGTCCTCGTAAGGGGCGGCGAAGTACTGTGGAAGTGACGATCGGCCCGCGCTCTTTGGAGGTTGAACGTGGCCGCTCCCCCGAAACGGGTCGAACAGCTGGACCGGGTCGTCATCCGGTTCGCCGGCGACTCGGGCGATGGCATGCAGCTCACCGGTGACCGGTTCACCTCGGAGACCGCGCAGCTCGGCAATGACATCTCCACCCTGCCGAATTTCCCCGCCGAGATCCGCGCCCCGGCCGGCACGCTGCCCGGCGTGTCGAGTTTCCAGGTGCATTTCGCCGACTACGACATCCTGACTCCCGGTGACGCGCCGAACGTGCTGGTCGCGATGAACCCCGCCGCGCTCAAGGCGAACCTGTCCGAGCTGCCGGCCGGCGCCGACGTCATCGTCAACACCGACGAGTTCACCAAGCGCAACCTGGCCAAGGTGGGCTACGCGACCAGTCCGCTGGAGGACGGCTCACTGGCCGGCTTCGCGGTGCACCCGGTCGCGCTCACCTCGATGACCGTCGGTGCGCTGGCCGGTCTGGGCATCCCGAAGAAGGACGCCGAACGCGCCAAGAACATGTTCGCGCTGGGCCTGCTCAGCTGGATGTATTCGCGGCCGTTCGAGTCCACCCTGCGATTCCTGGAGCGCAAGTTCGCCAAGCGGCCGGAGCTGGTCGAGGCGAACAAGACCGCGTTCCGTGCCGGCTGGAACTACGGCGAGACGACCGAGGCGTTCGCGGTGCGCTACGAGGTGAAACCGGCGCGGATGCCGCCCGGCACCTACCGCAACATCACCGGCAACCAGGCGCTCGCGCTCGGACTGGTGGCCGCGGCGGTCCGGTCGAAACTGCCGCTGTTCCTCGGGGCCTATCCGATCACGCCGGCCTCGGACATCCTGCACGAGCTGTCCAAGCACAAGCGGTTCGGCGTCACCACGATGCAGGCCGAGGACGAGATCGCCGCGGTCGGGGCGGCGCTGGGCGCGGCGTACGGCGGCGCCCTGGGGGTCACCACCACCTCCGGGCCCGGCGTGGCGCTCAAGGGCGAGACCATCTCGCTGGCGATCGCGCTGGAGCTGCCGCTGGTCATCGTCGACGTGCAGCGGGCCGGTCCGTCGACCGGCATGCCGACCAAGACCGAGCAGGCCGACCTGAACATGGCGCTGTACGGTCGGCACGGCGAGGCGCCGCTCGCGGTGGTGGCGCCGAAATCCCCGTCGGACTGCTTCCACGCCGCGTTGGAGGCGGCGCGGATCGCGCTGACCTACCGCACCCCGGTCATCCTGCTCTCCGACAACTACGTGGCGAACGGTTCGGAGCCGTGGCTGCTGCCCTCGATCGACGAGCTGCCCGACCTGACCGTCGAGTTCACCACCACACCGAACGCGCCGGACGGCAGGTTCCTGCCCTACCTCCGCGACCCCGAGACGCTCGCGCGGCCGTGGGCGGTCCCCGGCACGCCGGGGCTCGAACACCGGATCGGCGGCCTGGAGAAGGCCGACCGGACCGGCGACATCTCATACGACCCGGCGAACCACGAATTCATGGTACGAACCAGGGCCGCCCGCATCGAGGCGATCCCGGTGCCGGACGTGGACGTCGAGGACCCGTCGGAGGCCGCCCGGGTGCTGGTGCTGGGCTGGGGCTCCACCTACGGCCCGATCGGGGCGGCCTGCCGGGCGCTGCGCCAGCGGGGCCTCACGATCGCGCAGGCGCACCTGCGACACCTGTCGCCGCTGCCCGACAACCTGGGCGAGGTGCTGAAATCGTACGACAAGGTGGTCATCCCGGAGATGAACCTGGGGCAGCTCGCCCACGTGATCCGGGCCAGATATCTGGTCGACGCGGTTCCGTTCAACCAGGTCAGCGGCCTGCCGTTCACCGCCGCCACGCTGGAGAGCATGCTGGAGGACGTGGTCAAGAATGGGTGAACCGCTGACGCTGACCGCCAAGGACTTCAAGTCCGACCAGGAGGTGCGCTGGTGCCCGGGCTGCGGGGACTACGCGATCCTGGCCGCCGTGCAGGGCTTCATGCCCGAGCTCGGCATCCCCCGGGAGAACATCGTCTTCGTCTCCGGGATCGGCTGCTCGTCCCGCTTCCCGTACTACATGAACACCTACGGGATGCACTCGATCCACGGCCGCGCCCCGGCGATCGCCACCGGCCTGTCCGCGTCCCGCCCCGACCTGAGCGTCTGGGTGGTCACCGGCGACGGCGACGCGCTCTCGATCGGCGGCAACCACCTGATCCACGCGCTGCGCCGCAACGTCAACCTGAAGATCCTGCTGTTCAACAACCGGATCTACGGGCTCACCAAGGGCCAGTATTCGCCCACCTCCGAGCTCGGCAAGATCACCAAGTCGACGCCGGCCGGGTCGGCGGACTCGCCGTTCAACCCGCTGTCGCTGGCCCTGGGCGCCGAGGCGACCTTCGTGGCGCGCACCATCGACTCGGACCGCAAGCACCTGCAGTCGGTGCTGCGGGCCGCGGCCGCGCACGAGGGCTCGGCGTTCGTCGAGATCTACCAGAACTGCAACATCTTCAACGACGGCGCGTTCGACCTGATCAAGGACGCGGACACCCGGGACGAGCACCTGATCCGGCTGGAACAGGGACAGCCGATCACCTTCGGCGACTACTCGGTCGTCCATCCCGAGGGCAGCTTCGGGTTGTGCGTCCAGCAGGGCGGCACGCCGATCGTGCACGACGCGACGGTGGAGGACCCGGCGTACGCGTTCGCGCTGACCCGGCTCTCCGGCTCCGACCTGAACACCACGCCGATCGGCGTCTTCCGGGACGTCCGGCGGCCGTCCTACGACGAGATCGTCCGCAAGCAGCTGATCGACGCTCAGGCCCAGGCCACCGGCACGCCCGAGGAGATGCTCGCCGATCTCCTCAACGCCGCCGACACCTGGACCATCATCTAGGCCGTACGCCGTCCGACCGCGGCCGCCTCTTCCCCGGCGCCGCGGTCAGACGGTGCCGCCACCCTGCTCCGGCGCCGCGGTCAGACGGTGCCGCCACCCTGCTCCGGCGCCGAAGTCAGACGGTGACGCCGGCCGCGGTGCTGGCGTCGTCGCGGATGTAGACCAGCAGGTCGCCGGTCTCGATGGTGACCGCCTGCTCCCCGCCGAGCGGCAGTACCTTGCCCCGCCGGATCAGCGCCACCACCAGCGTCGGCAGCTCCCGCGGGTTACGGCCCACCTCGGCCCGCTCCGCCGAGCGCATCGCCAGCGCCATCCCCTGCCCGGGGGTGAGCAGGTCCTCCACCACGTCGATCAACGGCGGCGCGGTCGTGGTCAGGCCCAGCAGCCGGCCCGCGGTGGACGACGAGACGATCACGTGGTGCGCGCCGGACTGCTTGAGCAGCGCCGCGTTCTCCTGCTCGCGGACCGCTGCAATGATCCGCACCTGGCCCGCGGTCAGCTGCCGCACGGTCAGCGTGATCAGCACCGATGCCTCGTCCTGATCGGTCGCGATGATCACCGACTTGCAGTTCTTGATGTCCGCCTCGAGCAGCACCGAGGAGCGGGTGGCGTTGCCCTCGATCACCACGAAGCCGTTCGCGGTGGCCTGCCGGACGGCGGCCTCCCGGTTCTCCACGATCACGATGCGGGACTTGTCGTAGCCGGTCTCCAGCAGCGCGTCGACCGCGGCCCGGCCCTTGGTGCCGTACCCGCAGATCACCACGTGGTCCTTCAACTTCCGCCTCCACCGGCTGATCCGCAGGCCCCTGCGGTACTGGTCGGTCAGCACTTCCAGGGTGGTACCGACCAGGATGATCAGGAAGAGCACCCGAGCGGGCGTGATGAACAGGACGTTCACCAGCCGGGCGCCCTGCGTCGACGGGGTGATGTCGCCGTAACCGGTGGTGGAGAGCGAGACCACCGCGTAGTAGAAACAGTCGAGGAGGCTCAGGCCGTCCCCGTTCACGTCGCGGTAACCGCCCCGGTCGGCATAGACGACCGCCACCGCGCTCAGCACCAGCGCGAGCGCCATCGCGAGCCGGACAGCCAGCGCTTTCAGCGGTCCCTGACGGACCATCGGTAGGTGAATCACAGAACCGCCTGCACGGAACACACCCTAACGGCCGGGACTGACATGCACATCACATCGGTGCCGGGAATGATCCGCCGGGGCTGAGCTACCGCACGATCTGCGCGAAGCGCGCCGCCCCGTCCTCCAGGTCGGGATGCTCGACGGCCAGCGCCATCGCGACGATCCGATCGAAACCCAGGTTCGCGCCATCGGCGTACGCGGCATCGAAAGCGGCATCGCCCAGCGCGAGCCGCAACGCGGCCTGCCGCTCGGACCAGAAACTCCCGAACGACTCGGTGCGGCGCGCCCCGCGCGCCGCCTCCGCTCCGCCGAACAGCACCGTCGCGGTCACCGGATCGCCGCCCAGCGCGCAGCGGGCCGCGATCGCCGCCACCGCGTCCGCGGCCGCCCCCCGGAACCCGTGCCGCAGCCGGGAGCGCAGCGCCACCACCAGGTGATCGTGCGCGGCCACCAGGTCACCCCGGCGCAACGCGACCATGCCGAGCAGCCAGTCCACGGCCCGCCGGCCACGGTCCTCCGGCCGGCCCGCCTCCAGCTGCCGGGCGCCGCCGAGCAGCTCGGCCGCCTCGGTCAGCGCACCCCGCCGCCAGTAGAGCTCGGCCAGCGCCAGCACGGCCGGCAGCGACTCGGTGACCACCCCGGTCCGTTCCGCCTCGGCGATCACCGCACGACAGCCGCTCTCCGCCGCCTCGTCGGCACGCTCGTCCAGCGGGATCCGCCGGCCGCCCAGCGCCCGGACCAGCAGCGCCGCGTTGCCGGCCCGCCGGGCCGCCTGCTCGGCACGCCGCAGGAGGTCGTCCCGCTCCGCGCGGTCGCCGGTCAGGTCGGCGTGGATCAGGTACGACCGGGCCAGCTCCGTCGGATCGGCTTCGGCGCCGTCCCGTTCGCCGAGCCGGCTGAGCAGGTCCCGCCCCTCCCCGGCCCCGCCGTGCTCCCGCCACCAGGGACTCAGCGCCGCGGCCAGGCGCAGGCCGGCGGACACGTCCCCGCAGCGGGCCGCCCAGCGCAGCGCGGCCTGCCACTCCGGCACGAACGGCCCCAGATCGGTGAGCGACACGGTCCGCGGCTGCCCGTCGGTGTCCACCGCCACCGCCGACAGCATCTCCAGCGACCAGGCCAGATGCCGATCCCGCACGGACGTCTCGTCACCGGTGGCGGCGAGGCGGCGCAACGCGTACGACCGGACGTGCCCGGACATCCGGTAGCGCGGCCCCGGCACCACCTCGATCAGCGACTTCTCGGCCAGCTCGGAGAGCGCGCTGAGAGCGCCCTCGCCGCACCAGTCGACGGTGGCCAGATCGACCGGGCCGGCGAAGACCGCCAGCCGATGCAGCAGCTCGGCGGCCCGGCTGCCCAGGCTCCGGTACGACCATTCCAGGTTGTTGTGCAGGCTGGCGTGCCGGCCCTCGCCGCAGGCGTCCCCGTCCAGCGCACCGATCGGATCGTCCAGCCGCCGGGCCAGCAGTTCGGCCGGCAACAGCCGCAGCCGGGCGGCGGCCAGCTCGATCGCCAGCGGCGAACCTTCCAGCCGGGCGGCCAGCTCGGCCAGCGCGGTGTCGTCGTCACTGCGCCGCCCGCCACGAGCCGCCGTGGCCCGCTCCTTGAGCAGGGCGAACGCGTCAGCCGGGGCCATCGGCGGGATCCGCCACACGGTCTCCCCGGCCAGGCCCAGCGGCGCCCGGCCGGTGGTCAGCACATCCATCCGCGGGCAGCGGGACAGCAGCCGGTGCGCCAGCGCCGCGGTCAGCCCCGGCGCGGCGTCACAGGTCTGCAGGATGACCAGCATCCGGCGCTCGCCGCACTGCTCCAGCACCGTCTCGATCGCCTGGCGGCCGGGCTCCGGCCGCAGCCCCAGCGCCGCGACCAGGGCGGCGGGCAGGCCACCGGCCGCGCTCACCGCGTCGATCGTCCAGACCCCGCCGGGGTACGCGTCGACCACCTGCTCGCCCACGGCCAGACTCAGCCGTGTCTTGCCGGCCCCGCCCGGGCCCACCACGCTGACCAGCCGGTGCCGGCCGACCAGCTCGGCCAGCTCGGCGCACTCCGCCTGGCGCCCGACGAACGAGCTGTGCGCGGCCGGCAAATTGTGCCGCGGCGCCTCCGCGGTCCGCGGGCGGGGGAACTCCCGGTCCAGCCCCGGCGCGACCACCTGGAAGATCCGCTCGGCGTCGTCGAAGCCCCGCAGCCGGAACGCGCCCAGGTCGAGCAGGTCCACGGTGGCCAGCGTCGCCGCGGCCGCCGTCGCGACCCGGCCGTGTCCCGAGGTGGCATAGGTGGCGGTGACCGCGAGCGCGGTCGCCTCCGAACAGAGCACCTGGCCACCGTGGGCGGCGGCGGCGACCCGGGCGGCCCGGTGCACCTCGGCGCTGGCGTACTCGGTGCCGATCGGGGTGGCCCGGCCGGTGTGCAGTCCCATCCGGACTCGCGGCACGGCGTCCTCCCGCGGCCAGGGATGGGCGGCCAGCCGCCGCTGCGCCTCCACACAGGCCGCCAGAGCGGCGTCGGCGTTGTCGAACGCCACGAAGAACGAATCACCCTCGGTGAGGAGCTCCACACCACCGAAGTCGCTCAGCGCCGCACGTAACACTGAGCGATGTGCGTTCAGCACAGCGCGATAGGTGTCACCGAGCATCCGGGCCAGTCGTGTAGACCCCTCTATGTCAGTGAACATAAAGGTCACGAGGCCACTGGGTAGCTCGAGCCGTCCCGACACGGTTGAACCTCCGCCCCCTTTGGGAAGTCGCGACTCATGCTGACGTATCTCAGAGTCACCGCCCATCGTAGAAACGGACGGTAACCATGTTCCCGCCACGGCCGACCCCTTACGGAGGACATCATCAAATCCGGGATCGACGTCGGCATACGGGACTACGCGTGTCGTAACGAAAGAGATCGAACGCGGAAACGACGCAGTCGGCCAAAACCGCCGGACCGTTCGGATGTACCCGTACGTGTTGTCTCATCACTCGGGAAAACGGCCGTGAGCTGGGCAGATTTGTCGGCGAAGGGTCCGGTGATCCTTACGTTGGGTGATAGTGGACAGGTGGTTGGTGGTCAATGTGGTCGCACGGGCGGTATCGAAGGGTTTGAGGTAAGGAGTGAGGCAGATCACTCTTACGGACTACACCGTTTCCTCAGGGGCGGTCGCGCGTTCACCGGAAACTTCGACCGGTCGGGGTCAGCAGCCGCAACCGCCGCCACAGCAGCCGCCACCGCCGCCGCCCGCCGGAGCGGCGCCGCCACGGCCCGTGACGGCGACAGTGGACAGCAGCTTCACCGTGTCGCCGTGGCCATGCGGACAGGTGGCCGGATCGCCGGCCTCGCGCATCGGACGGTTCAGCTCGAAGGTGGCACCGCAGGCGCGGCAGCGGTAGTCATAACGCGGCATCGGGCCAGCGTAGAGCCCGTTCGCTCGGAGGTTGTCCACAGGGCGCCGGCGATTTCCCCGGCGGTGGGCGCGGCCCGGTAGGGTCGGACGCGTGGCGGAGGCACCGAAGATCCCAGCAGAGCGGCCGGAGTTGCGGGCGGCGGCGCCGCATCAGGGCGGCCCGCTGGCCGGTTCCGGTGCGGCATCCGCTTCGGCGATCCCCGTTCCGGACAAATCGGTCCGCGCGGACAAGGGTACCGACGCGGAGGGTGCCGCCGAGACCGGCGACAAGCCGGACAAAACGGCTGGACCGGATGCCGGAGCAGCCGACAAGACCGCCGGCACGGATGCCCGAGCAACCGACAAGACCGCCGGCACGGATGCCCGAGCAACCGACAAGACCGCCAGCGCGGATGCCCGAGCAACCGACAAGACCGCCGGCACGGATGCCCGAGCAACCGACAAGACCGCCGGCACGGATGCCCGAGCAACCGACAAGACCGCCGGCACGGATGCCCGAGCAACCGACAAGACCGCCAGCGCGGATGCGGAATCGAAGGGCACCGGTGCCGACAGCGGTGCCGGCGCCGGTGACAAAGCTACGGACAGGACCGCTGACGCGGCTGCCAAGGCCGCGGGCGGCGACGTGGCCACGCCGGAGAAGGCTGCAGAGGGAAAGGACGCGGCCGCTGCTTCGGGAGCGGCCGCGGCGGGCCGGCGCGGGCTGGTGCGGCGATCGCTCGGGCTGGCGGGCCGCGGTGGGCGTGCCGTGGGTGCGTGGGCCAGGCGGCCCAGCGGGCGCGTGATCATCCCGAGCGTCATCGCTCTGCTGCTGATCGGTCTGGCCGGCTCCGCCGGGGTCTATCTGGTCCCGCGGGCGCTGGAGGCCGATCCGGCGCCGAGTGCGAGCGCGGCGCTCGGTGGTGCGGGTGCGGTGCCGGCGCCGTCGGCCAGCGACCCGTACGGGATCCCCGGCGGCGGGTTCTCCGCTCCCCCGGCCGGCATCCCGGGCTTCCCGGGGGCGCCGGCCACCGGGTTCGGCCTGCCCACCACCGGCACCCCGGGCCTCGGGACCGGCCTGGGCACGGGCACCGGCCCGGGCACCGGGACCGGGATCAACAACGGGGTCGGCACCGGCGCACGGCCGGCCGACGCCCTGGCCGGCTGGGCACAGGCGACCGCGGACAAGGTCGGCATCCCGGTGGTGGCCGTCCAGGCGTACGGGTATGCCGAACTGGTCACCACGCAGACCACGCCGACCTGCCGGCTGAACTGGACGACGCTGGCCGCGATCGGCAAGGTGGCGTCCGGGCACGGCAGCGCCAACGGGGCGGTCCTCGGGGTGGACGGGGTGGCGCAACCGACGATCTACGGCCTGCCGCTGGACGGGCAGGGCGGGCGGCCCCTGGTCCGGGACACCGATCAGGGCACGATCGACCAGGATCCGGCGTTCGACCGGGAGGTCGGCCCGATGAAGATGATCCCGAGCGCCTGGCGGGCGAACGCGGTGGACGCCGACCGCAACGGGGTCGCCGACATCAACGACATCGACGATGCCGCGCTGGCCGCCGCCTCGTCGCTGTGCAGGGACGCCCACGGCAGCATCCGCAACCTGGCCCGGGCCGATGCCTGGTGGGACGCGGTGCTGAACTACGGCGCGCTCCGCCCCTCGGCTCAGAAGATCTTCGACGCCGCCAACCAGTACGGCCAGAAGAGCCGCTCCTGACGCTGCCGGTCCACGCCGCCGCCGCGCTGACAGGCGGGTACGCGACATCGGGGAGTGGCGACGCTCGGTGAGGGGATGCGTACTTTTGCGTGGTCAGCACTTCCCTGTGAGTCCGCTGCACGGCACGATGTACGGGTGAGGGTGCGTGAATGGGATCCCCGCTCCGCGTCCGCGGCCGAGGTCCACTCCCTGGTGGAGACGGTCAACGCGGTGCTGGCGACCGACCTCCCCGACGATCCACCCTGGCGGGACGTGCAGGTCAGGGACTATCTCGCCGAGACCATGCCCGGCGAGCGGCGGATCTGCTGGGTCGCTGAGGACGATCGGCTCCCGGAGGGGGAGAGCGAGATCTACGCCCTGGTCAGCATTCTGCTGCTGGGCGACATCGGCGTGCTCGAAATCCTGGTCAAGCCGCAGTTGCGCCGCCGCGGGCTGGGCCGGGAACTGCTCGGGGTGGCCGCCCGCCGGGCGTACCTGGAGGGTTTCTCCTCGATCGGGGTGGAGGCGATCGGCGGCACCCCGGCGATCGCCTTCTACGAGTCGCTGGGTTTCGAGCGGGAGTATGTGGAGACCCGTTCCGTCCTGAGTCTGGACACCGTCGACTGGGCCACGCTGGGCACCATGGCCAGCGGCATCAGCAGCGGCTACCGGGTGGAGTATCACCCGGGCGGCCCGCCCGCCCCGCTGCTCGAGGCGTATGCGAGGGCCAAGGCGCAGGCCCAGACCGACGACGACGATCTGGACCTGACGCCCCGCTCCTCGGATCCGGAGCGGCTCCGCGAGTCTCTCGACACGCTGCACCGGCGCGGCCTCAAGCCGTACATCGTGCTGGCCATCCACGAGTCGACCGGCTCGGTCGCCGGGCTGACCGAGGTGGTCGTCCCGGCCCAGCACCCGGAGCGCGCCGACCAGTACGACACGATCGTGGTGCGCGAGCACCGCGGCTACGGCATCGACCGCGCCATCAAGGCCCGGATGCTGTTCGAGCTGCGCGCCGCCGAGTCAGGCCTGCGCCAGGTCCAGACCTGGAACGCGCAGCACAACGAATCCATGCTCAAGGTCAACGCCGAGCTGGGCTACCAGTCCGACCGTGACTGGTACGAATACATCGCCGACGTCGGCGACCTGGTCCGCCGCCTGGGACCTGCCGATCAATGAAGTGGGGTTTCGGTGACCGACCGCGGACAGTGAAGACATCCCATGTGCCAGGGGTGTCAAGCGGCTTGGTCGAGGTGGTGTGCCCAGGCGGTGGTTTCGTTGTAGGGGGTGCTGGTTTTGAGGCATCCGTGGAGGATGCCGACGAGGCGGTTGGCGAGTTGTCGCAGGGCGGGTCGGTGGCCGATGCCGCGGGTGCGTTGCCTGTCGTAGTAGGCGCGGGCGCCGGGTGAGGCGCGTAGCGCGGTGAAGGCTTGGCCCTGCAGGGCGTCGGCGAGCCGGTCGTTGTGCACCTAGCGGGCCATGACGATCTTTTTCTTGCCGGAGGCGCGGGTGAGCGGGCTGGTCGCGGCGTAGTTCTTGCGGGCTTTCGCGCTGGCGTAGCGGGCGTGGTAGTCGCCGAACTCGGCAAGCACCCGGGCGCCGAGAACAGCACCGAGTCCCGGCTGGGACAGGATGATCTCAGCGTCCGGGTGCCGGCCAAAATGGGCCTCGACCTCCTGTTGCAGGACGGCGATCTGCTCGTTGAGGGTCAGCAGCAGCGCGACCAGCGAACGAGTCGTGGCCGCGTAGGCGGTGGCGACCACGGCCGGCTGACCCAGGTGTCCGGTGCGTAGCACCGTCTGGATCGCGGTGGCTTTGGCGGTGAGGTCACCGCGGCGGCGGGCGCGTTTGAGGGCGGCGCTGATCTGAGTCAGGCTCAGCCGGGCCGCGGCGGCCGGCTCGGGCGCCTTGCCCAGCAGTTCGAGGCTGTCGGCGGCGTCGAGGTCGTCGAACGCGGCCAGGGCGGCCGGGAAATAGTCGCGCAGCGCGTGCCGCAGCCGTAGCACCGCCCGGTCACGTTCCCAGATCATGGTTTTGTGCATCCGGGAGACGACCTTGATCGCCTCGGCGTCCGGGCTGTCCCCGGCCATCGCACGCAGCTGGTGCGAGTCGGTGCGGACCATGTCGGCCAGCATGTGCGCGTCCGCGGCGTCACTCTTGGCCCCGGACACCGCGAGGCGTTCCCGATACCGCGAGGCCTGCAACGGATTCACCGCGAACACCGTGTAGCCCGCGGCGATCAACGCCTGCACCCACAGCCCTCGATCGGTCTCAATCCCGATCTTGACCTGCGCCGACTCACTGTCGGCCTCGCCGAGATGCTCGCCGATCATCGCGTGCAGCCGGGCGATACCCGCCACACCCTCCGGCAACCGCGCCTTGGCCAGCCGCCGCCCCGAACCATCCATCAACTCGACGTCGTGATGGTCCTCGGCCCAGTCATCACCCACGAACAGCAACACGCTCTCCCGTCCACGACCAGCAACGACGCGGGCCTGCAGCCGGCAGGAGAACCATCAGCGACCTAATGAACCAGTGCTCAAAGGCACGACATCCCATCAGCGATTCTGTTCTCCCAGCCGACCGGCGGCGGCACGGTCTTCACTAAGAACTCCCACGTTCAGAGGACGTCAGTGCTCATCCGCCGGCGGCTACCTACCCACCAGAAGCTTGCCGGATCCGGCAGCTCCTAGCACTCATTAGAGGGCGGCGATCGCTCTGGACGCGCAGCGGCCAGATCGCCGGCCTCGGCCCGCGCGGGAGCATACGGTCTGCACCCCGGCGGACCTGCGTATATATGCCTTTGAACCTGATTTTGCCCTGCTGCCTCATCGCAACATCTTCGCGACCTCGGTGGCCCAGTAGGTGAGGGTGATCTGGGCGCCGGCGCGCTTGATCGAGGTGAGGGTTTCCAGGATGGTGCGTTCGCGGTCGATCCAGCCGTTGGCGGCGGCCGCCTCGACCATCGAGTACTCCCCGGAGACCTGGTACGCGGCGACCGGGACGGTGACCCGCTCACGGATCGCGGCGATCACGTCGAGGTAGGGCAGCGCCGGCTTCACCATCACGATGTCCGCGCCCTCGGCGACGTCGAGGTCGACCTCGCGCAGCGCCTCCCGCAGGTTCGGCGGGTCCTGCTGGTACTGCCGCCGGTCGCCCTGCAGGGTGGACTCCACGGCCTCCCGGAACGGGCCGTAGAACGCGCCCGCGTACTTGGCCGAGTACGCCAGGATCGAGACGTCCTGGTGCCCGGCCGCGTCCAGGGCCCTGCGGACCACCCCGATCTGGCCGTCCATCATCCCGGACGGGCCGACCATGTGGGCGCCGGCCTCGGCCTGGGCGACCGCCATCCGGCCGTAGATCTCCAGCGTGGCGTCGTTGTCGACCGAACCGTCCGGGGCCAGCACCCCGCAGTGCCCGTGCGAGGTGAACTCGTCGAGGCAGAGGTCGCCCATGATCACCGTGGCGTCGCCGAACTCGGCCCGCAGGTCGCGCAGGCCGACGTTGAGGATGCCGTCCGGGTCGAGTCCGGCCGCACCGGTCTCGTCCTTGTCGGCGTTGTCCGGCACGCCGAAGAGCATCAGGCCGCCGACGCCGGCGCTGACCGCCTCGTGGGCGGCCTTCAGCAGCGACTCCCGGCTGTGTTGCACGACGCCGGGGAGCGAACTGATCGGTTTCGGCTCGTTGATGCCGTCCTTGAGGAACAGCGGCAGGATCAGCTCGGAGGGCGCGAGCCGGGTCTCCGCGACCAGGCGGCGGATGGCCGGGGTGCGCCGCAGCCGGCGCGGGCGGATGTCGGGGAAGGACATCGGAGCTCCCTAAAAACGAAAGCGCGCCGGGGGACATCCCCGGCGCGCTTGTCACCACATCAGCGGAATCGGAGGGCCGTCGGGCCCTGCACCTTCGAGCCGCGGCGCTGCTTGGCGGGCATCGCCGCCAGTTTCTCGCGCAGCTCCAGGGCGTATTCGGCGAGCGCCTCGACCAGGTCCGGCACCGAGGCGTTCTGCGGCTGGGTGTCGACCCGCAGGCCGAACTCGACCGCGGTCTCCGCGGTTTTCGGCCCGATCACCGCGACGACCGTGCGGGCGTGCGGCTTGCCGGCGATGCCGACCAGGTTGCGGACCGTGGAGGACGAGGTGAACAGCACCGCGTCGAAGCCCCCGGACTTGATCGCGTCGCGGATCTCGGCCGGCGGCGGCGCGGCCCGCACCGTCCGGTACGCGGTCACGTCGTCCACCTCCCAGCCCCGCTCGATCAGGCCGGCGGCCAGGGTCTCGGTGGCGATGTCGGCGCGCGGCAGCAGCACCCGGCCGACCGGGTCGAGGATCTCGTCGTGCGGCGAGAACTCGGCCAGCAGGCCCTCGCTGGACTGCTCGCCGGCCGGGATCAGCTCGGGCTGGATGCCGAAGTCGCGGACCGCCTCGGCGGTGGCCTCCCCGATGCAGGCGATCTTCACACCGCCGAAGTGACGGGCGTCGAGGCCGTGCTCGGCGAATTTCTCCCAGACCGCGCGGACGGCGTTCACCGAGGTGAACACCACCCAGGCGTAGCGGCCGTCGACCAGGCCCTTGACCGCGCGCTCCATCTGCGCCGGGGTGCGCGGCGGCTCGACCGCGATGGTCGGCACCTCGCACGGGATGGCGCCGTACGCCCGCAGCCGCGCGCTCATCGCGCCGGCCTGCTCCTTGGTCCGCGGGACCAGGACCTTCCAGCCGTACAGCGGGCGGTTCTCCCACCAGCTCATCGCGTCCCGCTCGGCGACCTCGGCCCCGACGGTGAGCACCACCCGGCCGGTGAAGCCGAGCGCGGCGGCCACGAAGCTGTCCACCGTCGAGGTGGTGGTGTACTGCGTCTCGCCGGTGCCGTCGCCGGTCACCGCGACCGGGACACCCGGTTCGACGCCGGCCGCGAGCAGCCCGTCGCGGACCGCGGCGAGGTCGCCGGCGTCCACGGCGACCGCGAACGAGCCCTTCTGGGCCGCGCCGGCCAGCGCGTCGAAGTCGAGCGAGGTGACGTCGTCGACGTCGGCGGCGATCCGCACGCCGGGCAGCGGCACGCCGGCGTACGCGGCGACACCCTCGGCCTGCCCGATGCCCGGGATCACCTCGAAGTGCACCGCGGTCCGGGCGACCGCCTGCACCTCCTTGACCACCGACTCGTGGCCGAACGGGTCGCCGGCCACCAGGTGGACGGCGGACAGCCCGGACTTGGCGGCGGAGAGCAGCACCTTGGCCACGTCGCCGGGGGCGCCCTCGGCCGGGCTGAACTGCGCGTCGGGTTTGGCGTCCGCGCGGACCGCGGCCAGCAGCGACTCGGGTACGCCCCGGTCGTGGACCACCTGGTCGGCATCGGTCAACGCGGCGTACGCGCGGCGGGTAAGCAGCTCCGGGTCGCCGGGTCCGGCGCCGATGAACGCGATGCGTCCGGCTGGCTTACGGGCGGTGCGGGTGGTCATTCTGTGCTCCCCATCAGGGTATCGGCGCCGGCGTCGAGGAGATCGGCGGCGAGTGCCTTGCCGATCTCCGCCGCCCCGGCGGGCGTTCCGGTGCGCGACAGCCGGATGGCTCGAACCCCATCCGGGCTGATCACCGCACCGCGCAGGTGAATCATCTCCTCGCCGCGCCCGTCCTCGGGGGCCGAGCCGGCATGCCTGCCCCGGACGAGGCGGGCATATGCGGCGACCGGGGCGGCACACCCGGCCTCCAGCGTGGCCAGCAGCGCCCGTTCCGCCACGACGGCGGCCCGGGTCGGTGCGTGGTCGAGCGTGGCCAGCAGCTCGACCAGGTCAGCGTCGCCGGACCGGCACTCGACCGCCAGCGCACCCTGGGCGGGGGCGGGCAGCATGAGCATCGGGTCCAGCGTCTGGGTGATGTCGGCGGTCCGGCCGATCCGGGCGATGCCGGCCCGGGCCAGGATCACCGCGTCGAGGTCGGCGTCCGGGCCGAGAACCCGCGCGATGCGGGTGTCGATGTTGCCCCGGATCGGCGTGACCTGCAACTCCAGGCCGAGCGCGCGAAGCTGGGCGATGCGCCGCACGGCCCCGGTGCCGACCAGTGAGCCGGGCGGCAGGTCGGCCAGGCCGCGGCCGTCCCGGGCGACCAGGACGTCGTGCGGGTCCTCCCGGCGGGGAATCGCCGGGATCGTCAGCCGCGGGTGCTCGGCGGTGGGCAGGTCCTTGTACGAGTGGACGGCGAAGTCGATCTCGCCGGCCACCAGCGCGTCCCGCAGCGCCGAGACGAACACGCCGACCCCGAGCTGGGCGACCGGCGCGGACGAGGTGTCACCGGGCGTGACGATCCGGACCAGCTCGACGGCCCGGCCGGTGGCCAGGGTCAGCTCGTCGGCGACCATCTGCGACTGGGTGAGCGCGAGCTTGCTGCCCCGAGTACCGAGGCGCAGCGGCTTGACACTGGTCACGGTTTTCCTCCGATCTCGGGTACCGCGTCGGCGTGGGTGGCCAGGGGGACGTCCAGGTCGAACAGCTCGCGCAGCAGGGCGGCGTACTGATCGCCGCCCGGCTCGGCGGCCAGCTGCCGCACCCGCACCGTGGGCTGGTGCAGGATCTGCTGGACGACCCGGTGCAATGTACGGGAAACGTCGGCCCGCTGCTCCTCGGTGAATTCCGGCCGCCGGCCGAGGAGCCTGCGCATCTCGGCGGTGACCACCTCCTCCGCCCGGGTGCGCAGGGCGGCCACGGTCGGCGCGACCTCGGCGCCGCGCATCCAGCCGAGGAAGTTGTCCACCTCGCCGCTGACGATCTGCTCGACCGCGGCGGTCTCGGCGGCGGCCGGGGCGGACCGCCGGCTGGTGGCCAGCGAGTCGATGTCGACCACGAACAGGCCGGGCAGACCGGCCGCGTCCGGGGCCACGTCGCGCGGCACGGCGAGGTCGAGCACGACCAGCGGGTCGGCCTGGGTGCGGGCGGCCAGGGCGGCGCTGAGCACGTCCCGGGTGAGCAGCGGCTCGGTGGACGCGGTGGCGCTGACCACCAGGTCGACCGTGCGCAGCTCGTCGTGCAGGGCGGACAGCGGCACCGCGGTGGCGCCGTACAGCTCGGCCAGCCGGTCGGCGCGCGACGCGCTGCGGTTGGTGATCCGCAGCGGGCCGACCCCGGTCCGGGTGAGCGTGGCCACCGACAGCGAGCCCATCGCGCCGGCCCCGACGACCAACGCGGACCGCCCGGCGAGCGGCCCGCCGAGGTGGTCGGCGGCCACCTCCAGGGCGGCCGTGACGACGCTCTGGCCGGCCTTGTCGATGCCGGTCTCGGCGTGCGCCCGCTTGCCGACCCGCAGCGCCTGCTGCATCAGCTCGTGCAGCAGCCGGCCGGCCGAGTCCGACTCGGTGGCCGCGTGGTAGGCGTCACGCAGCTGCCCGAGGATCTGCGCCTCGCCGACCACCATCGACTCGAGCCCGGAGGAGACCCGGAACGAGTGCCGGACCGCGGCCTCGCCGTAGTGCACGTACAGGTGGCCGGCCAGCTCGGTGGCCGGGATGCCGGAGGTCTGGGAGAGCACGTTGCAGATGTCGCCGAGGCCGCCGTGGAACCCGCTGACCGCGGCGTACACCTCGACGCGGTTGCAGGTGGAGACCAGCACGGCCTCGCTCACGTACGGCTGGGCGACGAGTTTCTGCAGGATCTCCGGGATCTGGGCCGAAGCGATGGTGAGCCGTTCAAGGACGGAAACGTCGGCGGTGCGGTAGGACGCACCGATGCTGAGGAGATTCACGACCCGACTGCCTCCTGGTCACCCGCGGGTTCCCCGCCTCCGGGAAGGGCGGTCAGGGACGCCTTACGGTGTTCGTGGAACGAGAGGATCTGCAACTCGATGGCGAGATCCACCTTGCGCACATCGACGTTCGGCGGGACCGACAGCACGCATGGCGCGAAGTTCAGGATGCTTGTCACACCGGCGGCGACCAGCAGGTCGGCGACGGTCTGCGCGGCGGTGGGCGGGGTGGCGATGACCCCGATCGCGATCGACTCCTCGGCGGCGAGCCGGGCCAGGTCGTCGATGTGGCGCACGGCCATGCCGTTGATCACCTCGCCGACCTTCTTGCGGTCGGCGTCGAAGAGCGCCACGACCCGGAAGCCACGGCTGGCGAACCCGGCGTAGCCGGCCAGGGCGTGCCCGAGGTTGCCGACCCCGACCAGGCAGACGGCGCGGTTCTTGTCCAGACCGAGGATGTACTCGATCTGGTCGACGAGCAGGGCGACGTCGTAGCCGACGCCGCGGGTGCCGTACGAGCCCAGATGGGAGAGGTCCTTGCGCAGTTTCGCCGAGTTGACCCCGGCTGCGGCGGCCAGACCCTCGCTGGATACCGTTTCGGCACCGGCCTCGGCCAGATGATGGAGGGCGCGCAGATATTCGGGCAGCCGCGCGATGGTCGCCTCCGGGAGGTCCGGGAAGGCCGGGACGCCACCGGCCTCGCCGGGCGTGCTTCCGTGACGCTGCTGACTCATCTGACTCCGTGCCGACGAGGCGAACCTGCGGTGAGCCCGTTCTGTGCGATACCGGTGAGACCCTCGTGGGGTGACTGTGGTAGCGGGGCTCGTCGAAGCCACAGAGTAGGCGCTTGTGAAGGCGTGCACAAATCGCGATCTTGTCGGGACAATTGGACAAGATCGACTCGACTGTGTTAACCGAGCCGACCTGTCGAGTATTACCGGTGATACCCCACCAGGGCCAATCGACTCAGAGTGACAAAGCCATCTTCACCGCGTCGACGAGCGAGTCCGCGACCGGCCGCCCGGACTCGCGCAGCCGGACCGGGTCGGTGAAGCCCCCGGTGTACAGCACCGAGGCGGCGCCCACCGAGTCCGCCGCGGCCGCGTCGTCGAGCGAGTCGCCGATCAGCACCACGTCGGCACCGGCCACGCCCAGCCCGTCCAGGTGCCGCGCCAGGAGCCCGGCCTTCAGGTCGCCGCCCACCTCGGTGCGCAGCCCGTCGATCCGGGTGAAGATCCCGGCCAGCCCGTACGTCTCGACGGCCGGCACCAGCTCGCTGTGGAACCACATGGAGAGCAGCGACTGGCTGCCGGGCCAGCTCTTGATCGCGGCCAGCGCGTCGGCGGCCAGGCCGACATCGGTCAGACCGAGCCGGTACGCGTCGTGGAAGATCCGGTCGAGCCGGCCGAACTCCTCGGCCTCGACCGCCCGGCCGAGCATCTCGGCGTAGAACTCCGCGACCGGGCGCCGGAAGAGCCGCCGGTGCTCGTCCGCGCCGACCGCCCGCCCGCCGACCGTGGCGAACGCCTCGTTGGTCGACGAGACGACCAGGTGGAGATCGTCGAGAAGGGTTCCGTTCCAGTCCCAGACCAGGTGCTTTGCTGTCACCCCGGCAATTTACAGGTGCGGCTCGCCGGGCTGTCGAGCCAAATCCCGCAGCAGCCGGGCCTCCTCGACCCGCCAGTACCCGTGCTCCCGGCCGTCGAGCAGGATCACCGGCACCCGGTCGTCGTAGTCGCGCTGCAGCTCGACGGACGAGTCGACGTCCACCCGGGTCCAGTCCCCCGGCGCGATCCGGTCCAGCGTCTGCTCGGCCACCTCGCACAGGTGGCATCCGCCCCGGCTGATCAGCGTGATGCGGGTCAAGACAACTCCCTCTTGCGGACCTTGCCGCTGGCCGACCGCGGCAGCGTGCCGACCAGCTCGATGGTCGGCAGTTTGTACCTTGCCAGCCGGACCGCGCAGTGCACCTGCAGATCGGTCACCGAGGGCGGCGGGTCGCCGGCGACCACCACGTACGCGTGCGGCCGCTGGCCGGTCTCCCGGTCCGGCCGGCCGACCACGGCGGCCTCGGTCACCCGGGGATGCGCGTGCAGCACCCGCTCGATCTCGGCGGGGTAGACGTTGAAGCCGTTCACCAGGATCAGCTCGCCGATCCGGTCGACCAGGATCAGGTCGCCGTCGCCGTCCGCGTACGCCACGTCACCGGTGGGCCACCAGCCGGCCGCGTCCGGCCCGTCCCGACCGTCGGGCCAGTAACCGGCGAACAGGTTCGGGCCCCGCACCACGATCTCGCCCGGATCGGTCCCGGCCGACACGGCCGGCGCGAGGTCGAGCTCGGCGAGATCCTCTTCCGGCGACGCACTGCCGTCCCGCCAGAGTTCGAGACCGGCCCGGGTACGAAGGATGAGCTCGACCCCCGGCAGGGGGCGCCCGATCGAGCCGGTCTTGTCCCGGTCGCTGACCGCCGTGGTGGTCAGCACCGGTGCGGACTCGGTCAACCCGTACCCGATCATGATGCTCCGGCCGGTGACCGCCCGGAACCGCGCCGCGGTGGCCCGGTCCAGCGGCGCCGCGCCGCACACCGCGGTTCGCAGGCCGGCCAGCGCCTCCAGAGCGCCGGGCACCCGCACCCAGGCCTGATACATCCCGGGCACGCCGACCACCACGGTGACCCGGTGCCGCGCGATCAGGGCGGCCGTCTCCGCCGGGTCGAACCGCTCGGCCAGCACGCCGGTCGCCGCGTGGTGCGCCACGCTGCCCAGCCCGGTGTTCAGTCCGTAGGCGTGGAAGAACGGCACCGCGAGCAGCACCACGTCGTCCGGCCCGACCACCGGCGGCTCGATCGCGTCCAGCTGGTCATGGTTCGCGGCGAGCGCGGCGTGGGTCAGCATGGCGGCTTTCGGCCGCCCACCCGTACCCGAGGTGTAGAGCAGCGCCGCGAGATCGCTCGCGGCCACCGGCGGAAGCTCGGCCGCCGGGGCATTGTCGAAATCCGGACCGACGCACGACTCGCCCAGACCGAGGCGTAACCGATCCGCCTGTCCGATCACGATCAGCGCACAACCGGCGTCGGAGAGTGCATGCGTCGCCTCGTCCACCGTGCAGCCCGGATTGAACGGCACGGCGACCCGGCCGGCCCGCAGGGTGCCGAACCAGGTGACCACGAAGTCGACGGTATTGCCGAGCACGGATGCGACACGGTCGCCCGGCGCCGTGCGCGCGGCCACGAAGCGGGCCGCCGCGGTCACCTTGACGTCGAGATCCGCCCAGGTCAGCACGGTTTCCCCGGCGATCAGCGCGGGCGAGTCCGGGCGGCGGGCGGCGGCGTGCGCGACCGGATCGCGGGCGGGTTCCTCCACGACGCCCGAGTCTCGCACAAACGTCACCCGTCCGGGATAGCGGACAGCCGGTCCGTTGCCCGGCGTCCGGGATGGACCAGGGTGACCTTGATACCGGATGCCGATTTCGGACGGATTCGCGGCTTTGCGCGTAGCGCACATGGTGTGCGACTCCCTGTGTCCGAACTCGGTGATACTTCCGATCTGTGTAACGGACTCCACACGAACGGGTGAGGTTACCGGCGATTTCCGCGGGTTGCCCCACCCCTTTTGTATGCGAGTGACCACCCTCATCCCGAGGAGGCCGCTGTGCCACACCAAGGACGGAATCGCCGTGAATCCCTGTCTGGCGGGACGGATTCACGGTCGCCGCAGGCCCGCCGGGTTGAGGAGGCGCAGTGACTCATGTGTACGCCGAGGGCCCGTACCACCGCGATGTCCTCGCCGGGAGGCAGGCGATCACCGACGGCCTGAACGTGATCCGCGAATCGGTCGACGGCATGATCACCAACGCGATCCGGGGGGACAGCCCCCGCCGCACCGGCAACCGCCGCCCGCTGAACAACTCACCGTCCGTGCCGGCGCCCGGCGCCAACGGCAAGTTCGGCGGCAACCGGCTCGGCGCCCGGCCACCGGCCCAGCCGACCGCCGGCCAGCGCTCCAACCTGCCGGAGAGCGAGACCCCCGGCACCGACCACACCGTCGTGCTGCCCACCCAGAGCAAGACCGGGCCGCCGACCGAGACCCAGCCGCCCAAGGCCCGGCCGGACCGGGGCGACCCGGCAGCCGAGGTGTGGGCGCTGGTCGAGCGGGCCCAGGCCGGCGAGGCCGAGGCGTTCGGCCTGATCTACGACCGGTACGTGGACACGGTCTTCCGGTTCGTCTACTTCCGGGTCGGCAACCGGCAGCTGGCCGAGGACCTCACCTCGGACACCTTCCTGCGCGCCCTCAAGCGGATCGGCAGTTTCACCTGGCAGGGCCGCGACCTGGGCGCCTGGCTGGTCACCATCGCCCGCAACCTGGTCGCCGACCACTTCAAGTCGGGCCGGTACCGGCTCGAGGTGACCACCGGCGACGTGCTCGACGCCGACCGCGAGGATCGGGGCCCGGAAGGCAGCCCGGAGTCCGCGGTGGTCGACCACATCACCAACGTCGCCCTGCTCACCGCGGTCAAACAGCTCAACCCGGAACAGCAGGAGTGCATCGTGCTGCGCTTCCTGCAGGGCTTCTCGGTGGCCGAGACCGCGCAGACGATGGGCAAGAACGAGGGGGCGATCAAGGCCCTGCAGTACCGCGCGGTCCGAGCGCTCAACCGGCTGCTGCCGGAAGGATTCCAGTCTTGATCGGGCGATATCGGACATCGATCTCCGATACCCGATGGTCCCCCTCCACACCCGTAACCGGACCCGCGTGTCGCGCGTTTGTCCGGATGCGACCCACGGCTGCCTCCGGCGGCCCGGTCGCCGACGCCGGCGCACGGACCGGCGGGACACTCACGAGCGAGGGGAGGTGCCCACGGTGAAGTTCCCTTTTCCGAGCTCCCGGAGCGCCGAGCGCTTCGCGGAGCAGGTCGACGACCCCGGTGGCGACCATCGCCACCTGCGGGGTCACGCCGATGACGAGCTGACCGAACTGCTGGCGCTGAGCCGACGTCTGTCCGCCGCCCGGCCGGCCGGGCAGGTCGACCCGGAGTTCCGGGTCGGGCTGCGCGCCATGCTGGTCGCCACGGCCGAGCGGGACGGCATCGGCCGGACCGCCGCCGAGGCCGAGCCGGAACCGGCCACCGAGCTGCCCGCCCGCGGGCATCGCGCCATCTTCGGGCGCCGGCTGCGCACCCGGGGGGCGATCGTGCTCGGCGTCGCCGCCGGCGCGATGGCGGTCTCCGGGATCTCCGCGGCCAGCGAGAACGCGACACCGGGCGACGCGCTGTACGGCGTCAAGCGGTCCACCGAACGCGCGCAGCTGGCGATCGCCGGCTCGGATGCCAGCCGCGGGCAGCTGTCGCTGGACTTCGCCCGCAACCGGCTGCGCGAGGCGACCACGATGACCGGGGACGCCGACAGCTTCCGGGGCGTGCTGGACGACATGGACGCGGACACCCGCAAAGGCGTCAAGCTGATCACCACCTCGGCGGTGTCCCGCAAGGACCCGGCCCAGCTGGCCACCCTGGACACGTTCGTCGCCGCACAGCGCAAGGTGTTCGAGCCGGCCATGCAGAACCTCTCGTCGGTCAACCGGGAGCGGGCGCTCACCTCGCTCGGCCTGCTGCAGGACGTCTCGCAGCGCACCGGCCAGCTCCGCGAGGGCCTGGACTGCGAAAAGGTGGTGCAGACCGGCGCCGACGGGCTCGGGCCGAAACTGCGTGACTGCGGCGAGGACCCGTCCGACAAGACGCCGCCCGGCGGCACCCGCGCCGGTGGCGACAGGTCGACGAGCAAGCCGAACAACACGACCACCAAGCCGGTCGTGCCCGGCTCCTCGGCGCAACCGGGCGCCAGCACCGGCGTGCCCGGGCACCGGTCCGGCCTGACACCGTCCACGCCGGTGAACGGGCGCACGACGACCAGCCCGACGCCGGCCGGGACGCCCACCCTCGACGACGGTCACGAATCCGGCGACGAGGGCACGCTCGGCGGGCTGCTGGGCAACGTGTTCTGAGCCGAAGCTGGCGAGGGGCGGTGCCGGAGAAATCCGGGGCCGCCCCTCAATTGTCACTATAGGACGGTTCGCGCGGCTCGTCACCGGGCGAACGGATCGGGCCTTTTCTGCAGCAGCTCGTGCAGGGTCGCCTGAATCGTCTCCCGCACCTGGTCAGCCAGGTTGTAGACGACCAGTGGATCGTCCGCGAACTCGGTCAGATGCGCGGTCGGGATCGGCTCGCAGAACTGGATCAGCCACTTGCTCGGCAGCGGGATCAGACCCAGCGGGCCGAGCAGCGGGAAGGTCGGGGTGACCGGGAAATACGGCACACCGAGCAGCCGGGCCAGCGGCTTCAGGTCGGCCAAGATCGGATAGATCTCCTCGGCGCCGACGATCGCGACCGGGATGATCGGGGTGCCGGTGCGCAGCGCCGCCGAAACGAACCCGCCACGGCCGAAACGCTGCAGCTTGTACCGGTCGGCGAAACGCTTGCCGATCCCCTTGAAGCCCTCCGGGAACACGCCGACCAGCTGGCCGCCGGTCATCAACCGCTCGGCATCCGGGTTGCAGGCGACCGTGGCGCCGGCCGCACGGGCCAGGTCGCTGAGCCCGGGCATCCGGAACACCAGATCGGCGCCGAGCAGCCGCAGATGGCGACGCTGCGGGCTGTCCCGCAGGGCAACCGTGAGCATCAGCGCGTCCAGCGCCAGCGTGCCCGAATGGTTGCCGACCACCAGGCCACCGCCGTCGACCGGCACGTTCTCGGCGCCGAACACCTCGGTGCGGAACCAGTCGCGATAGAGCACCCGCAGCATCGGGTGGAAGACCGCCTCGGTCAGCTCCGGATCGAACCCGAACTCGTCCACCTCGTACGCCCCGGCCAGCCGGCGGCGCAGGAAGGCGAGCCCGGCGGCGATCCGCTGATCCCACACGTCGACCGGGGCGGCCGGCTCGGCGGCGGATCCGGCGTCGTCGGGCCGGGGCTCGGCGGTCGACTCCAGCTTGGCGACCTGCTCGTCCGGCTTCTCCGGGATCGGACGCCGGCCGTTCACCTTGCGCACCGGCGGCGGCTCCGGCAGCCGGAAATCGGCGTGCCCGGGCAGCATGTCGCGGAACTCGTCCTGGCTCATCAGCGGTCACTCCCGGCCGCGGCGCGCAGCTGACGGACGCCGTCCAGGATCGCCGCCTCGGCGGCGGCCAGACGGTCCGCGGTCAGCGAGGAGCCCGCCGCGTGCGCCCGGATGAACTCCTCGAACGCGGTCGCGGTGCTGCGCGGGGTGAAGCCGAACTCGCGGACCAGCCGGCCGGTGTCGACCACCCGGCCGTGCACGAACAGGTCGATCTGGTCCAGGCCGATCTGCTCGACGCCGAGGCGGCGGACCAGCGCGGCGGCGGTGGACAGCCCGGTCTCGGGTAGCGGCACGGCGATCCGGCCGGCCCGGCGGACCGCCTGGGACAGCATCAGGACACCGGAGCCGGCGACGTTGAAGGTGCCCGGATGATCCTCGATCACCGAGCGGTGCAGCACCTCGAGTGCGTCGTCCACGTGGACGAACTGGAGGCGGGCGTCCCGGCCGAACACGGTGGGCACCACCGGCTGGGCGAAGTATCGGGTCAGCGACGTCTCGGCGGACGAGCTGATCATCGGGGCGAAGCGCAGCACCGTGGCGGCGACCTCGGGCCGGCGGCGGCGGAAACCGCGCACGTACCCCTCGATGTCGAGGATGTCGCGGGCGAACGGGCCGCGCGGCACGGCGCGGGGCTCGGTGTCCTCGGTGAAGACCGCGGGGTCGCGGAACGACGCGCCGTACGCCGCGGTGGACGAGCGCACCACGAGCTTGCGCAGCCGGGGCGCGCCCTGAGCCGCGGCCAGCACCTGCATGGTGCCGATCACGTTGTGCTCTTTCATGCCCGCGCGGCCGCCGTGCTCCGGATCGGGCACGCTGGTCACCGCGAGGTGCACGACCGCCTCGGCGCCGAGCTCGGCGATCGCCTCGGTGGCGGCGCGCGCGTCGGCCTGGATCAGCTCGATCCCGTCCAGCAGGCCACGCAGGCGTGCGGGCGGGTCATGCGGGTCCAGACCGACGACACGGTCGATCCGTGGATCTGCCGCGAGGCGGGCGGCCACCCGAGCGCCGAGGTATCGGCTGACTCCGGTGACCACGACAACGCTGGGCGGTGAGGTCACCACGAGCGCACCTTTCGATGCTGAGCCTCGGAACTGTCCCGGCAAGGGACGGCGAAGGCCGGGCAGTGCACCCGGCCGGCCGTCACTTGCCCAAACGGCGACGCTGGACGCGGGTCTTGCGCAGCAGCTTGCGGTGCTTCTTCTTCGCCATACGCTTGCGGCGCTTCTTGACCACGGAGCCCATACGAAAGCCTCTCGAACCATGTTTGAGTGGAACCGGCCCGGCCGGTACCGATCTTGGACGGCGCCCGGGAAGCACCGCCGGTGTTACGCGGCACGCATGGACCCGGGAGCCAACCGGTCCAGCGTACCGGCCCGCTCCGTGAGGGCCAACACGACCCCGGCAGGGCCAGCCCTGATTAGGCGGTTTGGGAGAACGCGCCTCGTAGATACTCGTGTACCGCGTGCTCGGGCACCCGGAACGAGCGGCCGACTCGGACGGCGGTGAGGTCACCGCCGTGCACGAGCCGGTAGACGGTCATCTTGGAGACCCGCATGAGCGTGGCCACCTCGGCCACGGTCAGGAACCGTACCTCCGAGAGGCGTTCCTCGGTCTGGGCTGGACCCGTCATCTCGTCGCACCGATCCTTTCGCAGGCACGCTCCGCCTGGCGAACGTGCGTGTCATCAGCACCGTATCGATGCGGCTGTGACCAGGGCGTCGCGTTCCGTAATTTGCCCACAAAAAGTCAAGTCCGACACGCCTGATCCGTGAGCGATTCGCCCGAAAGAATCACTTCCGGGAGGAAACCGCCGCTACCAGGAACGCCGGGCGCTCGACCAGGCGGCGCAGCAGGTAGGCGTACCACTGCGGCCCGTACGGCAGATAGACCCGCACCGTGTGCCCGTCGTCGGCCAGCCGGGCCTGCTCCTCCGGGCGCATCCCGAACAGCAGCTGGAACTCGTACTCCCCGGTCGAGCGGTCGAACCAGCGGGCCCGGTCCTCGGCGATCGCGATCAGGCGCGGGTCATGGGTCGCCACCATCGGATAGCCGGCCCCCGACATCAGGATGTTCAAGCAGCGGACGTACGCCTTGTCGACCTCCAGCGGCGACGGGAAGGCCACCGACTCGGGCTCCGTGTACGCCCCCTTGCAGAGCCGCACCCGGGACCCGGCGGTCGCCAGCTCGCGGCAGTCGGCCTCGGTGCGCCGCAGATACGCCTGCAGCACCGCCCCGGTCGACGGGAAGTCGCGTCGCAGCTCCAGCACCGCCTCCAGGGTCGCGTCGGTGCTGCCGTGATCCTCGGCGTCGAAGGTCACCGCGGTGCCCGCCGCGGCCGCCGCCACACAGATCGCCCGGGCGTGCTCGAACGCCGCCTTCTCGTCGAAACGCCGGCCCAGCGCCGACAACTTCACACTCACCTCGGCGACCGGGGCCAGACCGGCCTCGCCCAGCCGGGCCAGCAGCGACACGTACTCGTCCCGGACGGCCCGCGCCAGCTCCGGCGTGTCCGGCTGGTCGCCGAGGAAGTCCACGGAGACCGCCAGCCCGTCGTCGGCCAGCCCCCGGCTCGTCCGCACCACCTCGCCGGCGTCCCGGCCGGCGACGAACCGCCGAACCATCGATGCGCTGACCGGGGTGGACTCGACCAGGCGCGCCAGCCGGGCGGAGCCGGCCGCGGCGAGAAACAGGGAACGGAACATGCGCCGAGCGTAACCGCACCAGCGCGGAAGTGCGGTTGAGGAATCGCACCTCGCGGCGGGTTGCGGCTACCGTGGTCGGGTGAACTTCGATGCGTACGCCCGGACGGCGGTCGACCTCGTCAACGCCGGCCTGGACGATCTCGCCGGGCTGCGGGCCCTGTTCGCCGGCGACCTGGAATACATGCGCGATCAGGTCGTGGAGAAGGACCTGGCGGTCTTCCGCCGGGCCCAGCGCCGGCTGCGCGAGGTCTTCGAGTACGGCACGGCCGAGCGCGACGCGGACGCGGTGCGCGAGCTGAACACGCTGCTCGAGGCATACCCGGTGCAGCCGCGGATCTCCGGGCACGACGCCGGGGACTGGCACATGCACGTGACCAGCCGCGGGTCGTCGGTGAGCGCGGAATACCTGGCCGGCGCCGTCTGGGGGCTCGCGGTCTGGCTGTGTGAATACGGCAGTGCCCGGTTCGGCATCTGCGCCGACGAACGCTGCGGCAACGTCTACCTCGACACGTCCTCGAACAACTGTCGACGCTTCTGCTCCGAGCGCTGCGCCACCCGCTCCCACGTGGCCGCCCACCGCGCCCGCAAGCGAGCTGCTCAGACACCGGAGAGCACCGCGACGCTGACACCGGCCTGATCCCGCGGCCGAGGCTCCGGCGGCACCCGCGGGCAGTGCGCCTGCGGTGACCACCCGCGGGTCGTAGGGTGCGGCGATTCGTCCTGGACGCGCAGCGGCCGGAATCGCCGTGCCCGGAAGCGGCGGGAGCGGCGATCAGTCATCGGCCGCAGCGCACGACATCCGCTCCGAGAAGTCGATCTTCAGGCTTGGAGCGCCGGCCGGGACGAATCCGCCGGCGCGAGATGACGTCGGGCGAATTCCAGCGACTCGCGGAGATCCGCCTCGCGGACGGTTCGGCTCGCGGCCTTGCGGGTGTTGATCTCGCAGGCCACCGAGCCGGTGAAACCGCGACCCGCCAGCGATCGCAGCAGCTCAGCGCAGGGTTGGTTGCCGCGGCCCGGCACCAGATGCTCGTCCCGCCCCGCACCGGTGCCGTCGCCCAGATGCACGTGCCGGAGAGCACTGCCCATCTTCGCCGCCATGTCCAGCGAGTCGATCCGCGAGGCGGCGCAGTGCGAGAGATCCAGCGTGTACGCGTCGAAGCCGGTCTCGGTCGGATCCCAGCCCGGCGTGTACGGCACGAACCAGCGGCCGGCCATCTTGACCGGGAACATGTTCTCCACCGCGAAGGTCAGATCCGGGTGCCGGTCGCAGACCCTGGCCAGGCCGGCCGCGAAATTCTTCGCGTAGTCACGCTGCCAGGTGAACGGCGGGTGCACCACGACCGTGGGGGCGCCCAGCGACTCGGCGAGCTGCGCGGCCCGGGTGAGCCGCTCCCACGGGTCGGGGCTCCACACCCGCTGGGTGACCAGCAGACACGGGGCGTGCACCGAGAGGACCGGCACACCGTAGTGGTCGGAGAGGCCCTTGAGTGCACCGGCGTCCTGACTGACGGCGTCGGTCCACACCATGACCTCGAGCCCGTCGTAGCCCACCGTGGCCGCCATCTCGAACGCGGCCGCCGTCGGCTCGGGGAAGACCGAGGAGCTGGAGAGGAGCACGGGAACTCGGGAAGTCACGCCTCAAGCCTAACCACGCCCCGCAGCGCGGGATATATCCGCGCCAAACGGGCATGATCACCGGCGCCGCGTAGTCTGTGCGGGATGAGCCGCGCACGACGCCCCGTGGAAGTGAAACTCGACTTCCCTCGGGAATGGATCGAGTTCCTCGACCCCGCCGACCAGCAGCACCTGATCCGCGCCGACCTGACCTGGCTGCTGTCCCGCTGGACCTGCGTCTTCGGCTCCGCCTGCCACGGCATTCTGCCCGGTCGCGCCGAGGATGGCTGCTGCTCGCACGGTGCGTTCTTCACCGACGCCGACGACGAGAACCGGGTGAAGGCGGCGGCCGCGAAACTCACCCCGCAGACCTGGCAGCACCACCGGCGCGGGTTCAAGAACTGGACCGAGATGGACACCGTGGACGGCACCAAGCCGGCCCGGCGCACCGCCACCCGATCCGGTGACGGGCCGTGCGTGTTCCTCAACGACGCGGACTTCGCCGGCGGGGGCGGCTGCGCGCTGCACGCCCAGGCGCTGCGGGACGGCGAGCACCCGCTGAAGTACAAACCGGACGTCTGTTGGCAGCTGCCGGTCCGCCGCGAGCAGGACTGGATCACCCGACCGGATGGCACGAAACTGCTGCAGTCGACGCTGACCGAATTCGACCGGCGCGGCTGGGGGCCGGGCGGGCACGATCTGGCCTGGTGGTGCACGTCGTCACCGGAGGCGCACGTCGGCACCGAGCCGATGTACGTGTCCTACGGCCCGGAGCTCACCGAGCTGATCGGCGAGCCGGCCTACCGGAGACTCGCCGAGCTCTGCGCCGCCCGCCTGGCCACCGGCCTGCTCGCCGTCCACCCGGCGACCACCGCGGCCGGGGGGCCGAAGCGCAAAGGCGGGCGCGAACCCGCCTCCCCCCGGTCCGCATAGCCACCCCGCATTTCGCCCGTCGATGACGAGAGTGCCGGAAAACAGCCAGCGAAGCGCAGTTGTCTTTCGGTGCTCCCATCATCGACGGGCGGAATGCCCGCCGAGCGGAGCGAGGCCATGTTACGGCTCGAACTTGTAGCCCAGGCCGCGGACCGTGACGATGTAGCGCGGGGCGCCGGGCTCCGGCTCGACCTTGGAGCGCAGGCGCTTGACGTGGACGTCCAGGGTCTTGGTGTCACCGACGTAGTCGGCGCCCCAGACCCGGTCGATCAGCTGCCCCCGGGTCAGCACCCGGCCGGCGTTGCGCAGCAGCAGTTCGAGCAGCTCGAACTCCTTCAGCGGCAGCTGCACGCCGGAGCCGTCGACGGTGACGACGTGCCGCTCGACATCCATCCGGACCGGGCCGGCGGCCAGCGTCGGAGTGCTCACCTCGATGGCCTCACCGCTCTGCCGGCGCAGCACGGCGCGGATCCGGGCGACCAGTTCACGCGGCGAGTACGGCTTGGTGACGTAGTCGTCGGCGCCGATCTCCAGGCCGACCACCTTGTCGATCTCGCTGTCCCGGGCGGTGACCATGATGATCGGGACGGCTGACCGCTGCCGCAGCTGCCGGCACACCTCGGTGCCGGACATCTCGGGCAGCATGAGGTCGAGCAGGACGATGTCGGCACCGGTCCGGTCGAACTGCGTGAGAGCAGAGGTTCCGGTCGCGGCGACCGACACCTCGAAGCCCTCCTTGCGCAGCATGTACGACAGGGCGTCGGAGAACGACTCCTCGTCCTCGACCACGAGCACGCGGGCCAATGCAGTTCCTTCCGTCGTCGGTGACCGGGTCGACACCCGGTCACCCCGGACTAGATCTCAGTTGCCGTCGGTGACAGCGAGGGGGATTCGGGCGGGCGCGCCGGTAGGCGCAGGGTGAACGTCGAGCCCTCGCCGAGGGCGCTGGTCACGTCCACACGGCCACCGTGGTTGGTGGCGATGTGCTTGACGATGGCGAGGCCGAGGCCGGTCCCGCCGGTCGCCCGGGACCGGGCCTGATCGGCTCGGTAGAACCTTTCGAAGATCCGGTCCACGTCCTGGGGGGAGATGCCGATGCCCTGGTCGCGGACGTCGATCTCGATCCACTCCGACTCCTGCCGGACGGTCACCTCGACCCTGGTGTCCGGGCCGGAGTAGGCGATGGCGTTCTCCACCAGGTTGGTCACCGCGGTGGCGAACTGGCTGTCGCTGCCGTACGCCATCAGGCCCTTCGGCCCGGAGCTGGTGACCTCGATGCTCTTCGCCGAGGAGGTGGTCCGGGTGCGGTCCAGCACCTCGGCGATCACCCAGTCCAGCGACACCGGTTCGGGGGTGGGCAGCGGCTCGGCGCCCTGCAGCCGGCTCAGCTCCAGCAGCTCGCTCACCAGCCGGCCCATCCGGGCCGACTCGTGGTGGATCCGCTCGGCGAACCGGCGCGCGGCCTGCAGGTCCTCGGACTGCGCCCCGGGTGCGGTCTCGGGCAGCTGGGTGGCGTCCAGCAGGGCCTCGGCCAGCAGCTGCAGCGCGCCGATCGGCGTCTTCAGCTCGTGGCTGACGTTCGCCACGAAATCCCGCCGAACCCGGGCCAGCCGGTGCGACTCGGTCACGTCGGCCGCCTCGACCGCGACGTGCGACGCGTTCAGCGCCACGGCCCGCAGGTGCAGCCCGAGCGGGGCCTGCGCCCCACCGGCCCGGCCCCGCGGAAGATCAAGTTCGACTTCCCGGCGTACGCCCGTCCGGCGCACCTGGCCGGCCAGAGTGCGCAGGATCGGATGGGCCGCGATGGTGCCCGGCGCCCCGCCGGAGCGCAGCAGGCCCATCGCCCGGGCGGCCGGGTTGACCAGCACCGGATAGTCGTCCGCGTCGAGCACCACGACTCCCACCCGGAGCGAGTCGAGACTCTTGCGGCCCAGCCCTTTCAGGCCGTGCTTACCCGCCGGGCGATCGTCGTCCGGTTCGATGGCGGCTCTCCCCTCCGGTGAGCCGTCCCGGGCCACGTCGACCGGCGACGGTTGCCGGACACGGGCGAGGGCCAGCCCAGCACCGACACCGACGGCCAGCGCGGCTGAGACCGAGCCGACGGCGTATCCCCAATCCACGCAGCGATCGTAGGGTCATTGTTTACCTGGCCCACAAGGCCAAAGGGGCGAAACGGGCGCGCGTCGAACAATGTTCACCGCCGGGCCTGGCGTCGTTCACCGGCGTTCATGTCCGGGCCGCGCGGCTGACCTAGCTTGGAGTCTGCACACATCGGCCGTCACGGGAGGCGGGGCGGCCCCGACAATCGGGACTTTAAAACATGCGCGAGGAGTTCCAGGCCGAACTCACCGAGGTGAACCGGCTTTTGGTGACCATGGCAGAGTCGGTGCGCGAGGCGCTTCGCAAGGCGACGACCGCGCTGCTCACCGCCGACCTGCAGGCGGCCGAGGCCGTCATCAAGCGGGACGCCGACGTGGACGCGATCTTCCAGCAGGTCGAGGCGAAGGTGGCGGACATCATCGTCCGCCAGGCGCCGGTCGCGATCGACCTGCGCCGGGCGATCACCGCCCTGCACATCTCCGCCGACCTGGAGCGGATGGGCGACCTGGCCGAGCACGTGGCCAAGACCGCCGCCCGGCGGCACCCGTCGCCGGCCGTGCCGGCCGAGCTGCGCCCGGTCTTCAAGGGCATGGCCGAGATCGCCGACCAGATGGCCGAGAAGATCACCACCGTGCTGACGCACAGCGACGCCGGCCTCGCGGCCGAGCTGGAGAAGGACGACGACGCGATCGACGACCTGGAGCGGCAGCTTTTCAAGATCATGCTGGCCGACGACTGGCCGTACGGGGCGGAGACCGCGATCGACGGCGCGCTGCTCGGCCGGTTCTACGAGCGGTACGCCGACCACGCGGTGAACATCAGCGAGCACACCATCTACCTGGTCACCGGGGAGCCGGTCGCGGGTCAGGGCTGACCATCGGGCAGTCCGGGAGCCGGGACACCACGGAGGCGGTGTCCCGGCTCTCAGCGCGTCAGCGCCCCTGGTTGGCGACCGCGGCCGCGGCCTCCTTGGCCGCCTGCGGGTCCAGGTACGTCCCGCCGGCCGTGATCGGGCGCAGGTTCTCGTCCAGGTCGTAGCGCAGCGGGATGCCGGTCGGGATGTTCAGCTTCGCGATCGCCTCGTCGGAGATCGCGTCCAGGTGCTTGACGATCGCGCGCAGCGAGTTGCCGTGCGCGGCGACCAGCACCGTCTTACCGGCCCGCAGGTCCGGGACGATCGCGTCGTACCAGTACGGCAGGGCGCGGTCGAGCACGTCCTTCAGGCACTCCGCCTTCGGCTTGATCTCCGGCGGGAGGTCGGCGTAACGGGCGTCGTTCGCCTGGGAGAACTCCGAGTCGTCCTCGATCGGCGGCGGGGGCACGTCGTACGACCGGCGCCAGAGCATGAACTGCTCCTCGCCGTAGGTGTCCAGGGTCTGCTTCTTGTCCTTGCCCTGCAGAGCGCCGTAGTGCCGCTCGTTGAGCCGCCACGACCGCTTCACCGGGATCCAGTGCCGGTCGGTGATGTGCAGGGCGATCTCGCTGGTGCGGATGGCACGCCGCAGCAGGCTGGTGTGCACGACGTCGGGCAGCACATTCTGTTCCTTGAGCAGCTCTCCGCCGCGCCGGGCCTCATCCTCGCCCTTGGCGTCCAGGTCCACGTCGACCCAGCCGGTGAAGAGGTTCTTGGCGTTCCACTCGCTGTTGCCGTGCCGCAACAGCACCAGGGTTCCAGTCATGCCCACATCTTCCCCGCACGATCCGGGGGCGGTCCGGGCGGGTGGAAAATCGATGGCCGGATCCCCTAGGTTGTAAGGCGGACAGGGCAGGTTCAGTGCTTACGGGGGGCTCCGGTGCGAGGTTGGTTGCGGGAGGCCGCGGGCGGACTGCCGCGGCAGTTCTGGTTCCTCTGGACCGGGACCCTGATCAACCGGATCGGCTCGTTCGTGGTGCCGTTTCTGAGCATCTACCTGACCAGCGAGCGGCACTTCACGCAGAGCCAGGCCGGCCTGGTGATCGGCCTCTACGGCGTCGGCGGGGCGGTCGGCACGATGACCGGCGGCATGCTGACCGACCGTTGGGGCCGGCGACCGACCATGCTCACCGCCCAGTTCGGCGCGGCGGCACTGATGCTGACCCTCGGCCTCACCCACCCGTACCCGGGCATCCTGATCGTCACCACCCTGCTCGGCGCCTTCGCCGAGGGGGTCCGGCCGGCCTTCGGCGCGATGATGGTCGACATCGTGCCCGAGCGTGACCGGGTCCGGGCGTTCTCGCTGAACTACTGGGCGGTCAACCTGGGTTTCGCACTCGCCGCGATCGTCGCCGGCCTGGCCGCCGAGGCGAACTTCACCGTGCTGTTCGTCGCCGACGCGGCCAGCACGGTGCTCACCGGGTTGATCACCGTGCTGCTGCTGCGCGAGACCCGGCCCGCCCACCGCCCGGCCGCCTCCGGCGTGGCCCCGGCCGCCGGCCTGGCGACCGCGCTGCGCGACCGCACGTTCCTCGCCTTCATGCTGGTCAACCTGCTGACCGTGCTGGTCATGCTGCAGCACCTGTCGACCCTGCCGATCACCATGCTGACTGACGGGCTGTCCGCCGCGACGTACGGCTGGGTGATCGCGGTCAACGGCTTCCTGATCGTCGCCGGGCAGTTGTTCGTGCCGCGGCTGATCGCCGGCCGCCGCCCGCACCGCGTCCTCGCGGTCGCCGCACTGATCATGGGGACCGGCTTCGGGCTGGTCACGTTCGCCCACGCCGCCTGGATGTACGCGGTCACCGTGGTGATCTGGACGCTCGGCGAGATGCTGCAGTCGCCGAGCAACGCGGCCACCGTCGCCGCCCTGTCCCCGGCCCCGCTGCGCGGCCGCTACCAGGGACTCAACTCACTGTCCTGGTCGGCCGGCGGGACCCTCGCGCCGATCCTGGGCGGGCTGGTGCTGCAGGACCGGGGCACGACCGCGCTGTGGACCGGCTGTTTCGGCCTGTGCGCGGTGGCCGCCGCGGGACACCTGGCCACCGGTCCGGCCCGGGTCCGGCGGGCCGCCCTGCTCACTCGCGAGACGGACACCCCCTCCGGCGTTCGGTAAGGTTTCTTTCCCAAAGCGCGGGTCGGGAGGGCCGGACGGATGCGGGGGTGGCTGCGAGCCGCGGTCGGCGGGCTACCCACGGCGTACTGGTACCTGTGGACCGGACTGCTGATCAATCGGGTCGGCGGCTTCGCGGTGCTCTACCTCTCGCTGTACCTCACCGCGGCCCGCGGCGCCGGGGCCGCACTCGCCGGCCTGGTCGTCGGTGCCCACGGCATCGGCGGCGTGCTCGGCACCCTGGCCGGCGGCGTGCTCACCGACCGGTGGGGACGCCGGGCCACCCTGCTCTGGTCGCACCTGGCCTGCTCGGCCGTGCTGGTCGCCCTGGCCGTCAGCACGCCGCTGCCGCTGATCGCCGGGCTCTGCCTGCTGCTCGGGCTGACCCAGGCGATGCCCGGCCCGGCCTTCGTCGCCGCGATCACCGACACGGTCCCGGGCGAGCACCGGCTGCGGGCGTTCAACCTGCAGTTCTGGGCGTTCAACCTGGGCACGGCCGGGGCCTCGCTGCTGGCCGGGTTGCTCGCCCGGTGGAGCTACCCCGGGCTCTTCCTGCTCGACGCGGCCAGCACGCTGATCACCGCGGTGATCATCGCCCGGAAGGTGCCGGAGACGCTGGGCCGGGCCGGCCGCGGCGGCGCCCCCGGCGGGCTGCGCACCGTGCTCGCCGACCGGATCTTTCTCGCCTTCGTCGGACTGACCGTCCTGCAGGCCCTGCTGAGCAGCCAGGCGAACACGATCGTCCCGCTGGCCATGCACGCCGACGGGCTCGGCCCCGGCGACTACGGCCTGGTGACCGCGCTCGGCGGGGCGTTGATCGTGCTCGGGCAGCTGTTCGTGCCCGGGCTCATCGACGGGCGCCGCAAGGCCCGGGTGCTGGCCCTGGCGATGCTGGTGACCGCGGCCGGCTTCGGGACGCTGACGGTCGCCGACAGCCTGCCGGCCTATCTGGGCGCGGCCGCCGTCTGGACCGTCGGCGGGATGCTCGCCGCACCACCCAATGCGGCGATCAACTCGGAGCTGGCGCCGCCGCTGCTCCGCGGGCGGTACCAGGCCGTGTTCTACCTGAGCTTCCCGTTCGCCTCGTTCGTGGCGCCGGCGCTCGGTGGGGCCGGCCTGGAACATCTCGGGCCGGGGCTCTGGCCGATCGTGGCCGGGGTGGGGATCGTGGCCGCGGCCCTGCATCTGGCCGCCGGTCCGGCGCGGGAACGGCGCACGGCCCGGACGGCGGCCGCACCCGGGCCGGCGCACCGACGACCGACGGCCGCCAACCGCGTCGATCCGCAAGCGACCGACGGCCGCCACTGAGCCGGCCCGCGAACAACGCACCGCCGGCCACCACCACAGATCCGGCCCGCGAACAACGCACCGCCGGCCACCACCACAGACCCGGCCCGCGAACAAGGCACCGCCGGCCACCCCCACTGGCCCAGCCCGCGAACAGCACACCGCCCTGACGCCGGCCGCCGCCGCGCCGCCGGCCGCCGCCGCGCCGCCGGTCGCCACCGCGCCGCCGGTCGCCACCGCGCCGCCGGTCGCCACCGCGCCGCCGACCGCCATCGGCGACCGACCACATCGGACGGACCGAAGCCGGAATGCTTCGCTAAAAATTGATGAGTGGAAGATCCTGCGCGCACGGAACGGTCACGTGCACACAAAGAAAAGCGCCGGCGGCGGCGGGCGACCCCCATCCCCATAGGCGTCGCCCGCACTAACCGCCGGTCTCGGGTCGCGCCGTCCCCCAACGGCTTATGCCACCCGTCCCCAAACACCGAACCGCGGAGATCATTGCTGATCGTCCCGTTCCCCGAACTAACGGCTCGGTGTCCATCGACCACGCTAGTTGGGGCAGTCAAGCCTCACAACCCGTATTCGTGTCGACATCTGTCTCAGGCGTCACAATCGCCAACAACCAACCGATCGGACGATCCGGCAATCACTCGTCCGGACTCCGCGACACCGGCGGAAATAATGACTGATACCGGATGAGGAAATGATGGCTATCGAACCGGTGGCCGAGCCGCCGCCAGCTTGCCACCCGGTGACGTGCGGGTGAATTACTCGCTCGATGATCACGTTTCGGCACGTCACGGCGATCCTGTCGGGCCCGCCCGGCCGGCCGCACCGTCGCGGCGTCTCCACAGTGGAAAACCGTCGGTCCCGGAACCGGCGGGAACCGGGCGTTCGGCGGAGACAGCAGGCCGTCCGGCCGGTGCCGGCCACCCCGACCGCGAGTGCGAACAGTAGCCGCGAGCAGGCCCCACCCCGCGGTTCACCCGGGAACGAGGTCCGGCCGCGGGGCCGGGCTCAGGACTCGGTGGGAGCCGCGAAGTGCTGGAAGGCCTGCAGGTTGGCCAGGGACTCGCCGCGTTTGACCCGCCACTCCCATTCGCGGCGGATCGACGAGCCGAAACCGATTTCCAGCATCGTGTCGAAGGATTCGTCGGCATAGGTGAGCACCGCGCCCAGCAGCCGGTCCAGCTCGTCCTCGTCCAGACCGGTCAGCGACACCCGGCCGGTCAGGTAGATGTCGCCGGCCGCGTCGATGGAGAAGGCGACGCCGTACATCCGGGCGTTGCGGCGCAGCAGCCAGGCCCACAGATCCTCGCGCCGCTCGTCCGGCTGGCGCATCACGAACGCCTCGATCCGCAGCGCGTGCTCGCCGACGATCAGGTTGCAGGCGGTCTTCAGCTTGTGCGTGCCGGGCAAGGTGACCACATAGGACGACTCGCCGGTCGACTCCCATTCCAGCTCGCGGTCGGTCAACACCCGCTCGATCAACTTTTTCACCATGCGCAGGTCGCCCCCTCCACCCGGGCCGTGATCAGGGCCCGGTGTTCACTCATCGCGTCACGGTAGACCCGCAGCAGCGCCTCGACCGTGCGGTCCCAGGAGAAGTGCGCGGCGTGTGCCACCGCACCGGCCGAGAGGCGGCGCCGGTACGCCGGCGCGGCCAGCAGCCGGTCGAGGACCCGGGCCCAGTCGGCCGGGTCGTGGCCGTCGATCAGCACGCCGCTCTCCCCGTCGCGGACCGCGGTGACCAGGCCGCCGACCGCCGCCGCGACCACCGGGGTGCCGCAGGCCTGCGCCTCCAGCGCGACCAGGCCGAACGACTCGTTGTAGGACGGCACCGCGACCAGGTCGGCGGCGCGGTAGAGGGCGGCCAGGTCGGCGCCGGTCTGCGGGGGCAGGAACACCACCGAGTCGCTGACCCCGAGTGAGGCGGCCAGCTCGATCAGCGCGGACGGGCGATCCAGGCCGCTGCCGCTGGGACCACCGCAGATCACCAGGGTGACCTCGCCGGCGCCACGGGCCCGCATCTCGGCGAGCGCGGAGACCAGCACGTCCGGGGCCTTGAGCGGCTGGATCCGGCCGACGAAGGCGACGATCCGGCCGGACTCCGGCAACCCGAACCGGGCGCGGTCGGCGGCGCCGGGACGGAACCGGTCCAGGTCCACGCCAGGCTGCACGACACCGACCCGGGCCGGGTCGGCCTGATAGTGGGTGATCAGGTCGTGCGCCTCGAACCGGGTGTTGGCGACCAGCCGGTCGGACTCGGCGACCACCTGCTCCTCGCCGATCACCCGGGCTTTCGGCTCCGGGCGGTCGCCGGCCGCGATCAGCATGTTCTTGACCTTGGCCAGGGTGTGTGCGGTGTGCACGTGCGGCACGCCCCAGCGTTCCCGGGCCAGCCAGCCGACCTGGCCGGAGAGCCAGTAGTGCGAGTGGATCAGGTCGTAGTGGCCCGGCGGGTGGGCCGCCTCGGCCCGCAGCACGCCGGTGGTGAAGGCGCAGAGCTGGGAGGAGAGCTCCTCCTTGTTCAGCCCCTCGTACGGCCCGGCGGTGACGTGCCGGACGTGCACCCCGGGCAGCATCTCGACCACCGGCGGCAGGTCGCTCGACGTGGCCCGGGTGAAGATCTCCACCTGGACACCGGCCGCGGCCAGCCGCTTGGACACCTCGACGATGTAGACGTTCATCCCGCCGGCGTCCCCGGTACCGGGCTGCTCCAGCGGCGACGTATGCACCGAGACGGTGGCGATCCGCCGTGGGGTGGGCCAGCTGACCTCGGCCACGTTCGATCCTCCCGCTGGGTCCTACCGGTAAAAGTCGTTGCGCAGTTGTCATCTTCCCCATCGGCGTGTGCTGAACCACTACGCAGCCGGGCCGGGGTGACTCAAGTCATGAGGGAAGATCGGAGCCATGCAGAGAATCGCAGTGGTCACCGGGGCTTCCAGCGGGATCGGCGCGGCCACGGCCCGCCGCCTGGCCGGTGAGGGTTTTCACGTGGTCGCCGCGGCCCGCCGGGCGGATCGACTGGAGTCGCTGGTCAAGGAGATCGGCGCGGGCGCGACCGCGGTGGCGTGCGACGTGACCTCGGACGAGTCGGTGGCCGGGCTGGCCGCCGCGGTGCAGGCGCTCGGCGCGCCGCTGGCCCTGCTGGTCAACAACGCGGGCGGGGCGATCGGGCTGGACCCGGTGGCGTCCGGCGCGGTCGAGGACTGGCAGGCGATGTTCGACGTGAACGTGCTGGGCACGCTGCGGGTGACCAAGGCGCTGCTGCCGGCGCTGGAGGCGAGCGGGGCGGGGACGATCGTGACGGTCGGCTCCACGGCGGCGTTCACGCCGTACGAGGGCGGTGGTGGTTACGTGGCGGCCAAGCACGCCCAGACCGCGCTGGTCGGGACCCTGCGCCTGGAGATCGTCGGCCGGCCGGTGCGGGTGGTGGAGATCGACCCGGGCATGGTGCGCACCGACGAGTTCTCGCTGAACCGCTTCGGCGGTGACCGGGCGCGGGCCGACGCGATCTACGCCGGGGTGGCCGAGCCGCTGGTGGCCGAGGACATCGCGGACGTGATCGCGTTCGCCGCCACCCGGCCGCAGCACGTCAACATCGACCGGCTGGTGGTCCGCCCGATCGCCCAGGCCGCCCAGCACAAGGTGCACCGGGAGCTCTAGGCAGGTGAAACCGGTCGGCGCGATCACCCGGGGGACGACCAACCCGAACCGGCTGCGCCGGGTGGACAACTACCTGGCGTTCCGATGCGCGGCCGCGCTGTCCGAGGCGGCCGCGCCGCTGGTCGTCGACCTCGGTTACGGCGCGTCCCCGGTCACCGCGGTCGAGCTTCGGGGCCGGTTGGCGGCCGCGGTCCGCCCGGACGTCACGGTGGTCGGCCTGGAGATCGACCCGGTACGCGTGGCCGACGCCCAGCCGTTCGCCGAGCCCCCGTTCCTGCAGTTCCGCCGGGGCGGGTTCGAGCTGGCCGGGCTGTCCCCGGTGGTCGTCCGCGCGTTCAACGTGCTGCGCCAGTACGCCGAGGACGAGGTGACCGCGGCCTGGCGGCAGATGACCGGAACGGGCGCGACGCTGATCGAGGGCACCTGTGACGAGCTGGGCCGGATCGCCACCTGGGCGGTGGTCGAGGGTGGTGTCGCGTCGACGCTGACGCTGTCCGCCCGGCTGCCGGTGCTGGAGCATCCGGCGGTCTTCGCCGAACGGTTGCCGAAGGCGCTGATCCACCACAACGTGCCCGGGCATCCGGTGCACGAACTGCTGCGGGCGCTCGGGCGGGCGTGGGAGACCGAGGCCACCCCGTTCGGCCCGCGGCAGCGCTGGCTGGCCACCGTCCGCCGGATGCGCGCCGACGGCTGGCCCGTGCTGGACGGGCCGGCCCGCTGGCGCCGGGGTGAGCTGAGTATGCCCTGGCCGGGCTGATCGGCGCCCGCCCCGGGCAGCGGGATCAGTTCGGTGGCGGGTCGTCCCGCTCCGCCTCGTCGCGGAGGACCCGTTTCAGGGCCTCCAGCAGAGCGTCGGCGGTGAAGGGTTTCTTCACCAGGAGGGCGTCGTCGCCGACCAGGCCCTTGGTGACCGCGATGTCCTTGGGCAGGCCGGAGATGAACACGACACCGGTGCCCGGGCGCATCTTGATGACCGTGCCGGCCAGCTCCCCGCCGGACTTGCCGCCGGGCAGGGTGAGGTCGGTGACCAGCACGTCGATCACGCCCGGGTGGTCGCGGCAGACCGAGATCGCCTCGTCCGGGTCGCCCGCGGTCAGCGCCGCGTAGCCTTTGCGCTCCAGCATGCGGCGCATGATGTCGCGCAGATCTTCTTCGTCGTCGACGACCAGGACGGTCGGCGTATCGGCGACCGGCGCCTCGGACATGGGTCCTCCTCGCGGGCTGGGGTCGATCTCACGCTAGTCGCCACGGGCCGTCGAGTAGGGCGGTTTGCCGACCCCGGCCCGGCCGGACCGGATCACGGAAAACGCCGCGCGACGCATGAGGCGTCGCGCGGCGCGAGGGACATCCGCGTACCGGGAGATCAGTGCTTCTTGGCGGCGGAGCCGGTCTCGTAGAGGTAGCCGGTGTAGAGCGACCTGTTCGGCGAGCCGGTGCCCGGGTTGCGGATCAGGCCAGCGTCGGCGTGCGCGACCAGGTCGTCGCGGACCTGCTGCGGGGTCCAGGTCGGGTGGGCGCCGAGCACCAGCGCGGCCGCGCCGGCCACGTGCGGGCTGGCCATCGAGGTGCCGCTCATGATCTCGGTGCCGGAGTTCGAGTCGCTCGACGCCGACTTGATGTTGACGCCGGGCGCGAAGATGTCGACGCACGAACCGTAGTTGGAGAACGAGGCGCGCTTGTCGGCGTTGTCGATCGCCCCGACGGTGATCGCGTTCGAGGTGTCCGACGGCGAGAACCGGCAGGCGTTCTTGTTGTCGTTGCCGGCCGCGATGGCGTAGACGACGCCCTTGGCGATCGAGCGGTCGACCGCGTCGTCGAGCGCCTTGCTCTGCGGGCCGCCGATGCTCATGTTGGCCACGGCGGGCAGCTTGGCGTGCGCGGTCACCCAGTCGATGCCGGCGATGAAGTCGGAGTACGAACCGGAGCCGTCGCAGTCGAGGACCTTGACGCCGACCAGCTTGATGTCCTTGGCCACGCCGTAGGTGGCGCCGCCGATGGTGCCGGCCACGTGGGTGCCGTGTCCGTTGCAGTCGTCGGCGGTCTTGTCGCCGTCGACGAAGTCCCAGCCGCTGCTGGCCCGGCCGCCGAAGTCCTTGTGCGAGGTACGGATGCCGGTGTCGATGACGTACGCGGTGACGTCCTTCGCCGAGCCGTAGGTGTACTTGCGGTCCAGCGTGCGGTCGCGCTGGTCGATCCGGTCCAGGCCCCAGGTGGCGTTGCTCTGGACCGAGGACGCGCCGATCACGGCGTCCTGCTCGACGTACTGCACGGCCGGGTCGGCGGCGAGGCGGGCCGCCTGCTCAGCGGACATCCGGGCGTGGAAACCGCGTACCGTGGCCTGGTACTTGTTCAGGACCTGACCGCCGTAACCGGCGACGAGGTCCGGGGAGGCGGAAGCGCCGGCCTTGAGGACGACGATGTAGCTGTCCGGGATGGCGCCGGCCACCCCGGCCTCCAGGACGGTCCCGGTCGCCGGAGCGACCGGTGCCGGTGCGGCCGAGGCCGCGCCGGTGAAACCGTAAAGAGAAGCGGTGGCGGCGCTCGCGACGGCCGCGAAACGGACGGCCAGGCGACGGGCGTCGGAACCGAGCATCAAATGTCTCCCTCAGGTCAGGTACCTCGGCTGCGGGACGCATGCCGTGGCGACTTGGGGGAAACTCTGACGTCGGAGAAGTGCACGCTCCGGTCCCGTCCGGGTGTGACGAGGTTGCACCGGACCACGGGCGGTTCCACCGGTCGAACCACTAAGACGGCCAGGCCGGTTACCGATCTAGTCCGCTGTCAGGACCGCTGCACACCGCCGTTGAGCCCAGCTTCATTCGGCCCAGGAGCAAGGAGAGCGATATGACCACCCTGCTGTCGCCCGAGATCGACACCGTCGGCGAGCTCACCGAGCGCTGCGATCGCTGTGGCGCGGCCGCCAAGCTGGAGGTGACCCTGAGCAGCGGCGGCGACCTGGCCTTCTGTGGCCACCACGCGAACCGGATGCACGCCGAGATCGCGCGTGTGGCCAGCAAGATCCGCCTGGAGGAAGGGTTTGCCTGGGCGGGTAAGTAGCAGCGCTGACCGCGTTATGCTCATTTCCTCACGTCATGGGGGGATATGTGCGTATCGCGGTGCGCGGCGTGGGCAGAAACCGGCTGATCGCCGGGAGCGCCGGGGTCACGGTCACCGTCCTCGGGTTGCTGCACACGCACGCGACCGATCTCACGCCGCCGGAGGGGCTCAGGCTCCCTCCGGCGGCTGCGCTGTTTCCGGCCGGTCTCGCCCTGCTGATCTACGCGGCGCCGCGGGGCGGTCGGGTGCGGACCGGGGCGGTCGCGCTCTGCGTACTGGCCGCGGTCGCCCTCGCGTCGGCGTCGACGCTGGTCGTCGTCGCCACCGCGGCGCTGCTGGTCGCGGCCGCCGCGATCCGGCCCGGTGACCCGGGTCGTCCCGGCGACGCCCGCCCGGAATACGCCGAGACGCTGTGGCAGTCGATGGACGAGGCCGTCATGGTGCTCGACGTCAACTACCGGGTGATCGACGTCAACCGGCGCTGGCGGGAACTGACCGGGTACGACTCCGCGGCGGAGGCCCCGCCCCCACCGCTGCCCGGCGCCGGCGGCGACTGGCTGCTGTCGCGCGCCGACGGCACCGAGGTACCGGTGCTGGCCACGGTCGCCGCGATCCCGGACGAGGCGGGTGCCCCGCGCGGATACGTCGCCACCTACGTCGACATCGCGGAGCGGAAACGGGCCGAGGACGCGCTCAGCGACCACGCCGCCGAGCTCGAACGCGGCAACGCGCAGCTGGCCGCCGCGCTGGCCTTCAAAAACGACCTGACCTCGATGCTGACCCACGACGTGGCGCAGCCGATCAGCTCGATCGCCAGCCTGGCCGAGCTGCTCTGCGCCGACTGGGCCGACCTGCCGGAGGACATCCGGCTGGAGCTGGCCACCAAGATCGACAAGAACACCCGCCGCCTGATCAAGATGATGAACGACCTGCAGCTGCTGTTCCGCCTGGACACCGGTACGGTCACCGCCCGCCGGGTGCCGGTCCCGCTGCTCGAGGTGGTCCGCGCGGCCTGCGCCGAGACGGCCGGCGCCGGCCAGGTCGAGGTCACCATCGACGAGGACCTGTCCGCACTGGCCGACCGCGGGCACCTGACGATCGTGGTGGAGAACCTGCTGCGGAACGCGATCGCGCACGGGGCCGCACCGGTCCAGGTGCGGGCCGGCCGGGACGGCCCGGAGACCGTGCGGCTGGAGGTGCGCGACAGCGGCCCCGGCATCCCCGACGACCTGCTGCCGGACCTGTTCGGCCGCTTCATCCGGGGCGCCGGGCTGGGCCTGTTCATCGCCCGGCACCTGGTGGAGGCGAACGGCGGGTCGATGCGGTACGAGCATGCCGATCCTCGCGGCGCCCGCCTGCTGGTCATCCTGGAGACCGCGCCCCGGGGATGAGAACGGAACCGCCGCACCCGCCCGGTGGGCGGATGCGGCAGTCGGCGGCGACGGCGGGTCAGCCGATGCCGCGATCCTCTTCGTTGATCATGCCGTTGCCCCACATGTCGGCCCGCGCGGTGCGGCCACCCATCGGGGCGGTGCCGGCCGCGCTGCCGGTGGCCCGGCCGCCGGGCTCGTCCTGCAACTCGACGCCGGCCGCGCCGTTGTCCCAGCCGGCGCCCGGGTGCGGTGCGGCAGCCGGCGGATGCTTGTGCACCCGGGTGGCGACCGAGGCCGGCGAGGCGTAGTCGCGGGCCGGGCTGAACAGCGTGTGCGAGGGGCCGGGCAGGCGCTTGACGCTGGCTCCGGTCGGCATCGGACGGCCGCCCAGCACGCCGCTCTCGACCAGTCCCTTGAAGGTGGTCAGGTCGGCCTTGAGCCGACGGTTCAGCGACTCCTGGCCGTGCCGGTCGCTGGGCATCAGGAACGCGATGTCCGCCTCGAGCTGGGCGACGATCTGGGTCTTCGTCTCGCCCATCGGGCGCAGCGTGAGCGTCTCGGCCAGCAGCGGCCCCTCCATGGTCGACCAGGAGACCCGCTCGTCCGGTGACCGCTCGATGATCTGGGCGTCGAACTCGCGGCGCTTCCCGTCCACCTCCATGATCCAGTGGGTCTGGTCGCCGCCGGTCGTGGTGACCTGGCGAACTCCGGTCATGAACCGCGGATAGTTCTCGAACGCGGCGAGTTGCTCGTACACCGTGTGCAGCGGTGCACTCACCTCGATGGCCTGCTGAACCATACTCATCGCATCTCTCCCATGCTGAAGTGCTGGCATGACAGAGAGTACGTAGGCGAGCACGGCGCGTGTTCACTTTCGAGGACTTCAGATGCGGCGCAGGTACTGCCAGCCGCCGACCTCGGCGGCGTACCGGGCGTCACTCGCCGGCACCAGGGTCACGCCGGCGTCACGCAGCAGGGCGAGCAGGCGCGGCGAAGGGCTGCGCCACGCCTCGCTGACCTCCACCACGGTGCCGGTGGCCCGGCAGGCGGCGGCCAGTTCGGCGAGCATCTCGGCGGAGACCGCGGCGTCGTCGATCCCGGCCTGGGCGAGCAGCGCCAGCGGGCGGGCCAGCTGGGTCGGCACGTAGCGGGAGGCGCGGGCCAGGCCCTGCACGATCGCCGTGATCAGCTGCCCGGCGACCCGCTCGGCGGTCAGCGTGCCGCCGGCCAACCGGGCCCGGACCGCCCGCGCGTCGAGCAGCTCGTCGCCGAGCGGCAGGGCGGAGACCGCCACCGACAGGGCGTCCAGCTGGGCCAGGTCGGCCGGCAGCGCCAGCCAGCCGTCCGGACGGACCACCTCGACCTCGGCGGCCACCCGCAGGGTCATCTCGGTACGGTGCCGGGCCCGACGCACCGCATCCGCGTACGCGGTCAGCCAGGTGGTGTCCGGCCCGGCCTGGTCGGCGAAGGTGAGCGCGGTCAGCCCGGCCCGGTCGGCGGCCGAGACCACCACGCCGACGGCGTCGCGCCCGGCCGCGAACCCGGTGTGCACGTGGGCATCCACCGTCAGATCCAGCGCGCACACGGTGCCGACCGCACTGCCGCCGATGACTGATTCCCGCTCTGCGCCCACGATCGCTCCCACGACTGAAGTTCTCCGTCGTGAAGAAGAATCCCGTCCCCGCGTTGTCTCCGGGGTCAGCGGCCGGTGCAGGTGAGGTGCGCTGTCAGCCGGCCGGCTTCTCCCGCACCATCCGGGAGATGGCGTCCACCGCCTCGTCGGTCGGCGACGCGGCGGCGCGGTTCGCTTCCTGCAACTCCCGGTACACCTCCTCGCGGTGCACCTGGACGTCCCGCGGGGCCTGGATACCGAGCCGGATGACGTCACCCCGGGCCTCCAGCACGGTGATCACGACGTCGTCGCCGATCATCACGCTCTCCCCGGCCCGCCTGGTCAGCACAAGCATGACGCCCTCCCCTTCCATCCATGGAACGGACAGCATGGCAAAGGCGCGGCCGCGAGGGAACGCGACCGCGCCTGAGCACGTGCAGGTTCAGAACGCCCGGTTCATGATCGCCCGGACCGGGTAGCCGGAGCCGGTGAGGATCGTCTGCATGGCCCGCATGCTGTCGCGGTCCACCACGATAGGGGCGAGGAGGTTGGCGGTGGTCTCCTCCTTGCTCGCGGTGATCACGGTCAGCAGCAGCACCCGGTCCGGGTCCTTGGTGTTCAGCGCCGCGAACACCGACTCGTCGATCTCCGGGGCGTACTCCGGGAAGAACGGCTCCGGAGGCGCCACCAGGAAACGAAGCTCGGGATCGTCGACCGACGTGAGCGCGTAGAGCAGGCCGTCGTCGTTCAGGCGCACCAGAACGAACTCCCGGTGTCCCGGAAATCCCGGCATGGGGATCGCCATGGAGATGGTCGGCAGGCCCAGCGACGGATCGGTCATGGTGGCCTCGATCGGTCGGGACATGGTGCGAGTAGTCATGTTCACCTCAGGAATTCGATGAGCGAGGGCTGGATCACCTTGGCCGTGGCGGCCAGGGCGGCCTGATACGAGGTCTGCTGGAGCTGCATTTCCATGATCGCCTTGGGCAGGTCGACATCCTCGATATCGGACAACTGCGACGACACGGACGACAAACGATCCTCAGCGGACTGCTTCATCTGCGTAACCCGATTGTATCGGGCACCTACGTCCGAAAGAGTGGATTCCAGGAGATCAGCGGATTTATCGAGATTCTTCAGACCGTCGTCCAGAGCCTTGGAATCGCCGCTCCGCATCGCCCCGATCACCGAGTCGAGAACGTGGAACAACTGCTCCGGGTTGTCCACCTGATTGCCGTTGGCATCGGTGATCTTGTCGGCGCCGTACACCTCCGGGCCCCGCACGTCGACCCGGACCTTGGCGTTCGGGCCGATCGCGCGCAGGGTCTCGCCGGACCCCTCACCGATGTAGTTGCCGGTGCTGTCGTAGGCCTCGTGGTCCGGCGTGCTCCCGCCGAACACCGGCCGGTCGAGGTACTTCGAGTTGGCGAACTGGATCAGGTTGCCCTTGATCTGCTCCAGCTGGGCGGCCCGGGCCTTGTTCGCCTCCGGGGTGCCGCCGCCGCCCGCGCTGGTCGCCTCCAGCGTCAGGTTGCGGGCCACGGTGATCAGCTCCTGGGTCTGCTGCAGGTTGTCCTGCACCACCCCGAGCCGGCCGACCGCGTCGTCGGCGTTGCTGGAGTACCGCTTGTTGGCCCGCACCTCGCCACGCAGTTGCAGCGCGGTGACCGTGCCGGTCGGCGAGTCCGACGGGCGGGTCAGCTGCTTGCCGCTGGAGATCCGGTCGGTCGCCTCCTGGCTGCGGCTCAGGTTGCGCTGCAGGCTGGCCATCACGCGGGTGCGCACGCTGCTCTCGGTGACCCTTGGGCTGGTCATGACGGACTCCCTTACCTACCCACCATGCCGGTGCGGTTGATCAATTGGTCGAGCATCGAGTCGATGGTGGTGAGCACGCGGCTGGCCGCCTCGTACCCGCGCTGGTAGGTGAGCATGTGGGTCATCTCCTCGTCGAGGTTGACCCCGGCCTCCGAGTCCCGGGCGGCGTCGACCTGATCGGTCACCGCGTTCTGCACGTCACGCCGGCGGATCGCCGACTGGGCCGAGACGCCCAGCTCGCCGATCATCGACTTGTACTCGGCGTCCGCGCCGGTCCGCGAGTCGGCCAGCTCGGCGATCGCGTCCGCCTGGTTGCCGTCGAGCACCTTGGGGGTGCCGCCGGGACTGGCCGCGGTGGGCGCGCCGGTCGGGTCGCCCGACGAGATCGCCACCTTCGCCGGGTTGGTGATCGCCACCTTGATCTGCGCGGCGGTCACCCCGGTGTCGGCGCCGGTGTCGTTGCGGACGAAGAACGACTCCCCCTGGGTGCCGTCGACCGCGTACCCCTTCTTGTAGATCGCGTTGACCGTGGTGGCCAGCTTGTCGGCGACCGTGTCCAGCCGCTTGGTCATCGCGTCCAGCGTGCCGCCCTTGGCGAGAAGTTCCATCGAGGCGCCCATCGTCCCGCCGGCCCCGACCGCCGCCTTGGTGTCCGACCAGCGCAGGTTGACCTCGCTGGTGGCCAGGTCCTCGATCCGGGTGGCACTGCCCGGCTCGATCTCGATCTGCCGGGTGTTGAAGCCGCTGACCAGCGGCGCGCTGCCGACGAAGACGTTGATCGCGCCGTTCGGCTGCTCGGTGGCGCTCGCCCCGATCAGTTCGGACAACTTGAGGATCTGCTGGCCCCGCTGGTCCTGCAGCTCGTTCGCGGACAGGCCGGCCTGGGTGGCGATGACGATCTGGTTGTTCAGCTTCGCCACCGAGTCGGCCGCCTTGTTGACGTCGTCGACGTAGGTGTTCAGCCCGGTGCGGGCCGCCTGGTACTGGTTGTTCAGTGCGGAGGCCGCGTCGTTCAGGGTGGCGGCGACCGTGCTGGACTGCTCCAGCATGGCCGACTTGGCGGACAGGTCGCTGGGGTTGGCGGCGACCGCGTTCCAGCCCTCCCACATGTCCGCGAGCCGGCCCTGCAGCGCCGTGTCGCTCGGCTCGGCGAACACGTCCTCGACCAGGTTGAACTGCCCGGCCCGGGCGTTGTGGTACGCCGAGGCCGAGTGCTCGCTGTAGCTGCGCTGGTCGAGCGCGGCGTTGCGGAGCCGGTCCACCGAGGAGACGGTGACCCCGCCGCCGACCGCACTGGTGGTGGCGTACACGCCGGGAACCACGTTGCCGTTCTGCGACTGCAGGTTCACCCGCTGCCGGGTGTAGCCCTCGGTATTCGCGTTCGCGATGTTCTGGCCGGTGACGTCCAGGCCGCGCCGCTGCGCGTACAAGGAGGTCAGAGCCGTGTTGAGTCCACTGAAAGTGCTGCCCATCAGATCGCCTCATCAACGAGGGTGGGGCGGCGCACGCCGCCGGTGACGGTCTGGCCCTGCGGCCCGTACGTTTCCACAGTCTCGGCGAACACGAGCATGGTTTCGCGAGCCGCGCGTTGTCCCGCGGTGAGCAGGTCCCGGTTGACGTCGGCCAGGGCCCGGATCTCCGACGTCAGGAGCAGGAACGCCTTACGGTGCTGATGCAGCAGGTCCGACCAGGGATCCGGCGCGGCGTCGGCGAGCTCGCCGAGGGACGCTTCCACGGGCAGACCCAGCTCGGCCGCGACGTCCTGGGCGTAGGCGGCCCGGATGACCTCGGTCTGCCGGATCTGGTCGAGGACCACCTCGACCTCACGGGTGGCGTGGCTGAGCCAGCGGGATCGGTTGGCCGCGAGAAGCAACTGCTCCTCCTCCAGCTTGAAAAGCAGCATCTCCAGCAGCTCGCGAGAGCGCCACAGGACGCTGGCCAGGTCGGTCAGGCTCACCCGGTCCTCCGTCGGTTCGCGGGTCGGGCTGCACCCTTTCGGCAACCCGCTCATTCGGACAGGTCGGCATGTTCGCCGTACCGCTGAGTGGTTTCCCCCAATCGGCATTTATCCGGTTGACCCGAAAAGCCGGAAGAATTCTCGGAGAATCCTCAGTCGCTCGCGACCCTCCGCCGAAGGGAATGTCGCAACACCGGCTCATGGACGGGCCGCTCAAGACCCCAGTCAAGGAGGAATCACCCAATGGGTCTTCGCATCAACCAGAACATCGCCGCCCAGAACGCGTACCGGAACCTGTCGGTCACCGACAACCAGATGCAGAAGTCGCTGGAGAAGCTGTCCAGCGGGTTCCGGATCAACCGGGCGGCGGACGACGCGGCCGGCCTCTCGATCTCCGAGGGTCTGCGCGCGCAGACCGGCGGCCTCAAGGTGGCCACCCGCAACGCCCAGGACGCGATCAGCGTCGTGCAGACCGCTGAAGGTGCGCTCAACGAGACCACCAGCATGCTGCAGCGCATGCGTGACCTCTCGGTGCAGGCCAGCAACGCCTCGCTGGACAGCGACGCAAAGCAGGCCGCGCAGGACGAGTTCTCGCAGCTCAGCTCCGAAATCGACCGGGTTTCCACGACCACCGCGTTCGGCAAGTCGAAGCTGCTCGACGGCTCCTTCGGCAACACCAACCACCTGGTGACCACCACTCCCGCCGTGATGCCGGCGGGCGGCACGGCCATGACGCTGAGCATCGACACGGTCGGCGGCACCACGCTGAACACGCCCATCGCGGCGTCCTTCACCACCGCCGCCACCGGCACCGCCTCGACCCCGCAGGACGTGGCCGACAACATCAACACGCAGCTGCAGACAGCTCTCAAGGCGAACGGCCGCGACCCCAACGAGATCAGCGTGACCGCCAAGGCGGACGAGACCGGCAAGGTCACCTTCGAGGTCAACAGCTCGTCGACCTTCAACGTCACGGCGTCGAACCTGGTCACGGCCGGGGCGAGCCAGACCAACGCCAGCGCGGCCTCCGGTGACTTCCAGATCGGCGCCAACTCCGGCGAGAAGCTGGGCGTCCACATCAACGAGGTCAGCTCGAAGAGCCTGGGCCTCAACAACCTCAACCTGACCACGGCGGCCGTCGGCACGACGCCGTCCGGCGCCTCGCAGGCGATCGACGCCGTGGACAAGGCGATCAAGTCGGTCTCCGCCACCCGGGCCCAGCTCGGTGCGCACCAGAACCGGTTCGAGCACACCATCAACAACCTCAACGTGGCGGTCGAGAACCTGTCCGCGTCGGAGTCCCGGATCCGCGACACCGACATGGCGCAGGAGATGGTGTCCTTCACCCGCAACCAGATCCTGACCCAGGCCGGCACCTCGATGCTGTCCCAGGCCAACCAGTCCGCGCAGAACGTGCTGTCGCTCCTGCGCTGACCCTGATCGCAACCGGATGACTACCGGTAGCGACTGAATCAGGTTCCCGAACGACCGAACAGGAAGGGGTAGCCGGCGAGCCCAGCCGGCTACCCCTTCGCCACTCCTCGGTACCCCGCAGCATGAAAGGCGGCCCTCGTGTCCACCAGCTCCGTCGACGGCCTCGTCAGCGGCATGCAGACCTCCTCGATGATCGCTCAGCTGATGCAGGTCGAGGCCGCACCACAGACCAAGCTCAAGACCAAGGTGCAGACCGCGCAGACCGCGGTCGCCTCATACCAGTCGGTGAACGCCAAGCTGGCCGCGACCAAGTCGGCCGCCGGTGACGTCGTCTCGCTGGCCTCGTGGCGGTCGCTCAACGCGACGTCGACCTCCCAGACGGTGACCGCCAAGGCCACCGGCGGCCTCGCCGGCATGGCCGGCAGCATCAACTTCGACGTCTCCTCCGTGGCCCGGGCGCAGACCAGCACGCTGAACGTCGACACCACCTCGACCGGCTTCCCGTCCAGCTTCCAGGTCGAGACCGGCACCTGGTCGACCGACAGCAACGGCGCCGACGTCTTCACCGGCTCCGGCTCGTTCACCACGGTCAACGTCGGCAAGCCGTACGACGCGGACGCGGTCACCACCGCGGTCAACGACGCCGGGCTCGGCATCCGCGCCTACACGGTGAAGACCGGGGACACCGCCGGCGTGATGCAGTTCGTGCAGAACAAGAGCGGCGCCGCCAACGGCTTCCGGATCACCGGTCTGACCGGCAGTGACGGCAATCCGCCGGCGGACACCTCGGCGCGCGACGCGACGCTGACCCTGAACCCCGGCACCTCCACCGAGTACAAGGTCTCCAGCAGCACCAACACGTTCAGCACGCTGATGCCCGGTGTGTCGATCACCGCGTCGAAGGTCGAGCAGAACGTCACGGTGGGCGCCACCACCGACGTCAACGCGATCGCCGGCAAGTTCCAGGCGATGGTCGACGCGGCGAACGCGGCGCTCGGCGAGATCAAGGACCAGACGAAGTACGACGCGTCCACCAAGAGCTCGTCGCCGCTGACCGGTGACTTCACCGTCCGGCAGATGACCCAGCAGACGCTGAGCCTGGTCAGCAACGGGCTGACCTACGACAAGACGACGAAGAACCCGGACGGCACCACGTCGACCGCGGCGGTCGGCTTCGGCTCGCTCAGCCAGTTCGGCATCGGCCTGGACAGCACCGGCCAGCTCACCTTCGACGCGGCGGCGTTCACCAAGGCGTACAACGAGGACCCGGCCAAGGTGCAGGAGGCCGGCACCGCCTTCGCGAAGCAGGTCAAGGATCTGGCCACCACCCAGACGAACACCGTGACCAAGGTGGTGCAGGGCCGGAACAACGAGATCGACGCGCTGAACGACCAGATCGAGAACTGGGACGTGCGGCTGGCCACCCGGAAGGAAGCGCTGCAGAAGCAGTACGCCGGCCTCGAGGCGGCGCTCGGCAAGCTGAAAGACCAGGGGACCTGGCTCTCCGGTCAGCTCGCCGGCCTGCACTGACCCTGACCCGACCCGCCCGCACGCCGCCTGACCGAGGGGACACCCGATGACCGCCGCTCACCTCCGCGACCGTTACCTCCAGGACTCGATCAACACCGCCTCCCCGGCCCGGCTGCTGGTGATGCTCTACGACCGGCTGATCCTCGACCTGACCCAGGGTGAGGAGGCGCTGCGCGAGGGCGACCGGGACGCCGCGCACGAGCGGATCACCCACGCCCAGGAGATCGTGCTGGAGCTGCGGGTCACCCTGGACCTGGAGGCCTGGGACGGCGCGCCCGGCCTGGCGAACCTGTACGGCTTCATCCTCACCGAGCTGATCGGCGCGAACATCGCGAAGAGCCCGGAGCGGGTAGCCGGCTGCCGCACCCTTCTGGAACCGCTGCGCGACGCGTGGCGCGAGGCCGCCGTCGCGGCGAAGTGAGCACCGCCATGACCGACAACTGGCGCAGCGCCTGGACCGCCGCCCTCGACGAACTGGAGATGGACGTCGCGGCGGTCGAGGCGATGCTCGCCGACGAGCACCGGCACGCCGAGACCCCGCCGGCCGACATCTGGAAGCCGCCGACCGACCTGGGCGCGCTGCCGCTGGAGCTCAAGCCGCGGGCGGACGAGATCCTCACCCGGCAGCTGGCCGCGGCGCAGGAACTCGCCCGCCGGCTGGTGGCGAACCGGCAGCAGCAGACGGTCACCTCGCGGATCGAGACCGGTGAAGTGATCAAACGCCCGGTCTACGTCGACTGCGCCATGTGATCCGCAACGACAACCGCATACCGCCGGCGTCCCGGACCTCCGCCACGGAGGTCCGGGACGTTTTCGTGTGCAACCTCGCAGCAACCGTCTGACGCTCAGCGGATCGCCGGCCGCGCCGAACTGCATGGTACGAGCACGGATTGCTCACCAACCCGCCATGGATCGGCAACCGGACGCTTCGATCAGGGAGCTGCAAGGTGTTCGACGACCTTTCCACGAACGCACTGCGCGTCGCGGTCTCCGGGCTCTCGGCCCGGCAGAACGCCATCGCCGACAACATCGCGAACGTCGAGACCCCGGGCTTCCGGGCCCGTAAGGTCAAGTTTGAGGAGGCCCTGCAGGGCGCGGTCGCTCGCGGCCAGTCGCCGCTGGGCATCACCCCGAGCGTTCAGGAGTCGCTGGAGCCGACCCGGCTCAACGGCAACAACGTCAACCTCGACGAGGAGACGTTGGCGCACATCGACACCACGATGCGCTACCAGCTCACCCTGCGGGCCATCGACAGCAAGTACGGCCTGCTGCGCGACGCCATCAAGGGAGCCTGACGATGAGCATCTTCAACGCCATCGGGGTCGCGGGCACCGGGGTCACGGTCTACCGCAAGTGGCTCGACGCCGTCTCGGACAACATCGCGAACATGAACAACACCAGCCGCACCTCCGAGAACGCCTTCCAGGCCCGGTACGTGCAGGCCCGCGCGGCGCAGGACGGCAACGGCGCCGAGGTGGCCGGGATCCAGCTGGGCAACCCCGAGGGCATCGTGACCTACGAGCCGGACAACCCCCTCGCCGACGCGCAGGGCAACGTCCGCCGGCCGGACATCGACATGGGCAGCCAGATGGCTCAGATGATCATGGCGCAGCGCTCCTACCAGGCGAATCTGTCGGTCGTCGACCGGGCACGCGACGCGTACGCGGCCGCTATCAACCTCGGGAAGTAATCATGATCAACCCCATCGGCGCCGTCTCCGGCTTCAGTGGCATTTCCGGAATTTCGGGAATGTCTGGCATTTCAGATGACTTGAATCTGGATGAGGCCGCCAAGACCTCCAGCCCCAACACCGACTTCGCCCGGATGCTCTCCAAGGGACTCCAGAGCGTCCAGGCGTCCCAGGAGAAGGCCAACGACCTCGGAGTCCAGGTGGCCAACGGGACGCTGCAGGACCCGGCCCAGTACACGATGGCCGCGACCGAGGCCTCCCTCGGGCTCCAGATGACCCTCGCCATCCGGAACAAGGCCGTCGAAGCCTTCCAAGAGATCATGAGGATGCAGGCCTGACATGACCGACCGCCTTCCCGCTCCGGTACGCCGCATCACGGACACCTTCAAGTCCTTCACGCCGGGACAGAAGGCTGTCACGATCTTCGCCATCATCGCGCTCGTCGTCGGGGGGTACTTCTTCGCGACGTGGGCGGCGAAACCGTCGTACGCGATCCTGTTCAACAACCTGTCGACGAAGGATGCCAGCGCCATCGTCGAGTCGCTGCAGAAGTCGAACACCAGCTACGAGCTGGCGAACGACGGCCAGACCATCATGGTCCCCCGCGACCAGGTGAACGCTCTGCGGCTGCAGCTCTCCGGCCAGGGCCTGCCCAACGACGAGGGCACCGGCTACTCGCTGCTGGACCAGCAGGGCATCACCACCAGTGACTTCATGCAGCACGCCAACTACCAGCGGGCCCTGGAGGGCGAGCTGGCCAAGACGATCAAGTCGATCGACGGCGTCGAGGCGGCCACCGTGCACCTGGTGCTGCCGCAGAAGGACGTCTTCGCCGACAACGCCGCCAAGCCGACCGCCTCGGTACTGGTCGCCTCCAAGTCCACCACCCCGCTCAGCACCGACCAGGTGCAGGCGATCGTGCATCTGGTCGCCTCCAGCGTCGAGGGCCTCGACCCGACCCAGGTCACCGTCGCCGGCGCGGACGGCAAGATCCTCTCCACGGGTGGCGGCGCGGCCGTCGCGACCGGCGGGGACAGCGGCTCGGACGCGCAGACCGTCGAGTTCCAGAACCGGATGAACGCCTCGCTGCAGGCCATGCTGGACCGGCTGGTCGGGTCCGGCCACTCGGTCGTCACCACCACCGCCGACCTGGACTTCGACCAGACCACGACGCAGAGCAAGACGTACAGCTCGGATCCGTCCCTGCCGTCGCTCTCCGAGACGAGCAGCTCGGAGACCTACAGCGGCAGTGGCGGCAACAACGGTGGCGTGCTCGGCCCGGACAACATCCAGGTGCCGAACGGCGCCGGGTCCAACGGGCAGTACGCCAACAAGAACGACGCCCGGCAGAACGCGCTCAACGAGGTACAGGAGGTGCGCCGCAAGGCCCCGGGCAGCATCCGGCGGCTCAACGTGGCGGTCCTGCTGGACAGCACCACCGCCGCCTCCATCGACCCGACCCAGGTGCAGCAGCTGGTCAGCTCGGCCGCCGGGATCGACGCCACCCGCGGCGACAGCATCGCGGTCAGCGCCATGCCGTTCGACAACTCCGCACAGCAGGCGGCCAAGGACGAACTGGCCGCGGCGGCCGCCGCGGACCGGCAGAACAAGCAGCTCACCCTGGTCAAGACCGGCGCGCTCGCGTTCGTCGTGCTGATGCTGTTCTTCCTGGCCTGGCGGGCCAGCCGGCGGGCCAAGCGGCGTCAGCAGCTCACCGCCGAGGAGAAGGCGCACCTGGAGGAGATGCAGGCCGCGCTGGACGCCCAGCGCCAAGCCGAACTGGAGGCCACCCAGGCCATGCACGCCGCCGCGATGATCGAGGGCGGGGTCGCCGTGGAGGAGCGCGACGAGGCCCGCGAGGAACGGACCCGCGAGATCGAGGAGATGGTCAAGGAGAAGCCCGACGAGATGGCGACTCTCCTGCGAGGCTGGATGTCTGCTGACGCTACGCACCGCTGAGCAATCGGAACAGACAGCAGCAAAGACGGTACGAGGAGTAGGCGTTGACCACACCCGCGCTCACCACGCTCTCCATGACGGGCGTACGCAAAGCCGCGATAATGCTGATCCAGTTCGGCAAGGAACAATCCGCGCAGGTGCTGGCCAACATGACCGAGAAGGAGGTCGAGGCCATCTCCGCCGAGGTGGCGCGACTGGGCAAGCTCGACCCCGTCCAGGTCGACGACGTGATGGACGAGTTCTATGCGATGGCGACCACCCGGTTCGCCGGTGCCGGTGGCATGGACTACGCCCGGGAGCTGCTGGAGGCGTCGCTCGGCAAGGAGCGGGCGGCGCTGATCCTGGACCGGCTCGAAGCGTCGATGAACGACATCCCGTTCAACTTCCTGAGCAACGCCGACCCCCGGCAACTGCTCTCGTACGTGCAGTACGAGCACCCGCAGACGATCGCGCTGGTGCTCGCCCACATCCCGGCCGGCCTGGCCTCGTCGATCCTGGCCGGCCTGCCGCTGGAGGTGCAGACCGAGGTCGCGCACCGCATCGCGATCATGGACCGCACCTCACCGGACATCATCCGCCAGGTGGAGAGTGCGTTGCAGCGCAAACTCTCCAGCGTGCTGCAGCCCGACGAACTGTCCACGGTCGGCGGCCTGCAGCCGCTGGTCGAGATCATCAACCGGGCCGACCGCACCACCGAGCGGCTCATCCTGGAGGCCCTGGACGCCCGCAGCCCCGAGCTGGCCGAGGAGATCCGCCGCCGGATGTTCATGTTCGAGGACATCGTGAACCTGGAGGACCGCGCGGTGCAGCTGATCCTGCGTCAGGTGGAGCCGGCCGATCTGGCCACCGCCCTCAAGGGGGTGCCGGAGGGCGTGCGCGACAAGGTCACCAAGAACCTCTCCGAGCGCGGCCGGGAGAACCTGCTGGAGGAGATGGACCTGCTCGGCCCGGTCAAGGTCAAGATGGTCGAGGAGTCCCAGGCCAAGATCGTCGGTGTCATCCGCACCCTGGAGGACTCCGGCCAGATCGAGATCCAGCGGGGCGGCGAGGCCGATGAGCTCATCGCCTGACCGGTCGGTGATCCGCGGGGCGGTGGCCGAGAACGCCACCGCCGCCCGGTTCGCCACCAACCTGCGGATGCCCGAGCCGAACGATCCGAAGCAGTTGGAGGAGGAGCGGCTGCAGGCCCGGACCACCGGCTACGCCGAGGGCTGGGCGCAGGGCAAACGCGACGCCCTGGCGGCCGCCGAGGAGGCCGCGGCCCGGGCCCGGGCCGCCGAGGAACACCACGAGCACCGCCGGGCGGCCGCGCTGGCGCACGCGGTGAACGCCCTCGGCCGGGCCGTCACCGAGCTGGAGAACCAGCTCATGCCGACCTTCACCGAACTTCAGGACCTGGTGCTGAGCAGCGCGTTCGAGTTGGCCGAGGCGGTCATCGGGCGGACCCTGCGCGACGATCCGGAGCGCGGCCGGGACGCGCTGCGCCGCGCCATGACCGCCGCGCCGGAGCACGGCGACGTGCGGGTCCGGCTGCACCCCGAGGACTACGCCCACCTGGTCGGCGACGACCCGGGCACCTTCGACTACCAGGGCCGGCAGATCCACCTGCACGCCGACCCCGGCCTGCGGCCGGGCGACGCGATCGCCGAGACCGGCACCGCGACCGTCGACGCGACCATCGAGGCGGCCGTCGCCCGGGCCCGGGAGGCGCTGCGGCTGTGACCGACGTCTTCCACCACCGCCTGCGCAGCGCGGTCGAGGCGGCCCGGCCCTCGGTGTCCGGCCGGGTCACCGGGGCGGTCGGCCTGCGGGTCACGGTCAGCGGACTCGAAGCCCGGGTCGGCGAGCTGCTGCGGATCGGCACCGGCCCGGACGCGGTGCTGGCGGAGGTGGCGGCGCTGGACGGACAGCAGCTCAACTGCCTGCCACTGGGCCCGATCGCCGGGATCGGCGCCGGCACCCCGGCGGTCAGCACCGGCGGGCCGCTGCGCATCCCGGTCGGCCCCGACCTGCGCGGGCGCATCCTGGACGGGCTCGGCCGCCCGATGGACGGCGGGCCACCGCTGCGCGGCGAACTGGTGGGCATCGAGCAGGCCCCGCCCTCGGCGATGGAACGGCAGCTCGTCGACAGGCCGATGTCGCTGGGCGTGCGGGTCCTGGACACGCTCGTCCCGTGCGGCCGCGGCCAGCGGATCGGCATCTTCGCCGGCTCCGGGGTCGGCAAGTCGACGCTGATGAGCATGATCACCCGGGGCACCTCGGCCGAACTCAACGTGGTCGCGCTGGTCGGTGAGCGCGGCCGTGAGGTCCGCGAGTTCATCGAGCACGACCTCGGGCCGGAGGGCCTGGCCCGCTCGGTGGTGGTGATCGCCACCTCGGACACCCCGCCGCTGGTCCGGTTGCGGGCCGGCTCGGTGGCCACCCGGATCGCCGAGTACTACCGCGACGAGGGCGCCGATGTGCTGCTGATGATGGACAGCGTGACCCGCGCCGCGATGGCCCAGCGCGAGGTCGGCCTCTCGGTCGGCGAGCCGCCGGCCACCCGGGGCTACCCCCCGTCGGTCTTCGCCATGCTGGCCAGCCTCCTGGAACGCGCCGGGCCGGGGGCCCGGGGCAGTATCACCGGCCTGTACACGGTGCTGGTCGAGGGCGACGACCACAACGAGCCGATCGCCGACGCGGCCCGCTCGATCCTGGACGGCCACATCGTGCTGGACCGCAAACTGGCCACCGCCGGGCATTTCCCGAGCATCCAGGCGCTCGACTCGATCTCCCGCGTCGCCAACAAGATCACGACGCGGGAGCAGCGCGCCGACGCCACCGAACTCCGCCGGCTGATGGCCGCCCACCGCGACGTCCGCGAGCTGGTGGAGATCGGCGCCTATGTGCCGGGGACCAACCCGGAGGCCGACCGGGCCAACGCGGCCTGGCCCCGGATCAGCGCGTTCCTGCGCCAGGACATCGACGAGCGCATCACCGCCGACGACGCCTGGGCCGCCTTGCGCGCCCTTCTGGCGACGACTTAGGGACCGCTCGCCGGGCACGGTCCGCCGGCGGCTTCGCGGTCACCTGCCCTTCCCCGGTACGTGCTGCCACCCCGCTCCGTGGCGGAACCCACCCTGGTCGCGCCCCGCGAGGTCCGCTCGCCCCGGCGCTCCGGCGCGGCTCCGGCCTGCCGGCCGGCTCCGGCGGGACGCCGCGTGGGAGCGGGCCGGCCGGGTGGGCGACGGGGCGCGGCGGGTCGACCGGGTTGTGGTGCGGGAGTCGGTGGGACGGACGTTGCGGGTTGGGTGCAGGGGCTCAGCGGAGCGGGTCGCAGGCCGAAGCGGGAGAGTGAGGGCCCCTCGGCCCCGCTAGGAGGCCAGCATGAACCGCACGTTCCGACTCGTTCCGGTGCTTCGTGCACGTAAGGCGCAGGAGGACGCCGCGCGGGGCGAGCTGATCCAGTCGCGTGCCGAGATCCGGGAGGCGCAGGCGCTGGTGAAGCGCCGCCAACTGGACCTGATCGGGGCCGATGCACCGTCCGAGGGATCGGCCCGGGCCATGGTGGCCGCCCTGGTGGCCCGGCAGTCGCTGGCCGCCGGCGTGTTCGGCGCCCAGCGGATGGTCACCGACGCCGAGGAGGTCGAGCGGGAGAAGATGGCCGCCCTGACCGACGCGGCCAAGCGCCGGCGTGCGGTCGAGATGCTGTCCGAGCGGCACGCCGCCATGGTCAAGGCCAATGATCTGCGCGTCGACCAGGCCAACCTCGACGAGTTGGCGGTCACCGCGAAGGCACGCAATGCCGCTCGGGGCGTCGAGACGCCGAGTGCCGAGGAGAACGGGAGCAACGCATGAGCCTGGGTGTCACCGGGGTGCTGGGCCGCATCGCCGAACTGCAGGAGCAGCTGGGCCTGAACCCGCCGCAGGCGACGGTCGACCCGACCGCGTCCTCCGGGGACAAGTTCGCCTCCGCCCTGGCCCGGGCGACCGGCGCCGGCCAGGCCCCGGGCGCGGCGTCCGGCCCGAGCGGGAACGATGTGGTGGCGGCGGCGAAGAAGTACCTGGGCACGCCGTACGTCTTCGGCGGCACCGACCCGAGCAAGGGCCTGGACTGTTCCGGCCTGGTCCGGCAGGTCTACGAGGATCTGGGCATCAAGCTGCCCCGCAACTCGTGGCAGCAGGCGACCGCGGGTCGGCCGGTGGCCAGCCTCTCCGACGCGCGGCCGGGTGACGTGCTGGCGTTCGGCTCGCCGGTGCACCACGTCGGGATCTACCTCGGCGACAACAAGATGATCGCGGCGCCGAAGCCGGGCGACCACGTGAAGATCGAGTCGGTGTACGAGAAGCCGAGCGGCATCCGGCGGATCATCGACGACGTGCCGGCCGCCGCGGTGCAGGACATGTCGTCGCTGCGTCCGGCCGGGCTGCGCGGCTCGGTGGCCGGCGGCTCGCTGGCCGGGGTGCCGTACGCGGACCTGTTCCTCAAGGCCGGCGCCCGCTACGACGTCTCCCCCAAGCTGCTGGCCGCGGTCGCCAAGGTGGAGTCGGGCTACAACCCGAAGGCGGTCAGCAAGGTCGGCGCGCAGGGCCTGATGCAGCTGATGCCGGGCACCGCGAAGGGCCTCGGGGTGGACGACGCCTTCGACCCGGAGCAGGCCGTGAACGGCGCCGCGAAGATGCTCAAGGGCCTGCTCAACGAGTTCAAGTCGGTGCCGCTGGCACTGGCCGCGTACAACGCGGGCGGCGGCGCGGTGCACCGGTACGGCGGCATCCCGCCGTTCAGCGAGACCCAGGCGTACGTGCCGAAGGTGCAGAAGGCGCTGGCCGCGCTCGGCGGCTGACCGTCGCCGCTGCCCCCGCAACACCGGACGAGTGAGGAGTCGCATGATCATGCCGAGTTCCGTGACGGGACCGGACCACCGGCCCGTGACCGAGACCAGCCGCCGGGCGGGCAGCCGGCGCGAGGACGGTGCGGACTTCGGGTCGGCGCTCTCCGCCGAGCTGGGCGACGACCAGGATGAGGTGGCCGAGCAGACCGCCGACCGCCGGGACGCCGCCACCCGCAGCGCCGAACTACGCGACGCCGCCACCCGCAGCGCCGAACTACGCGACGTCGCCACCCGCAGCGCCGCGATGCGCGACGCCACCGCCCGCAGCACCGAACTACGGAACGCCGCTCGGGACGCCGATCTGCGCGGCGCCGCGATTCGCGGCACCGGCTCGCGCGATGTCACCCGGGCCGCCACGGACCGGACCGCCACGGAACGGGCCGCGACGGAACGCGCCCTGGCGGACCGGACCGCGACGGACCGGGCCGCCGGCGACCGCGACGCGACGCGCGCGGCCACCGATCGGGCCACGCAGCGCGCCGCGGACCAGCGCGCCGCCGGCCGGGACGCGGCCGACCGGGCCGCCGGGAGCCGGGCCGCGGCGGACCGCGCCGCGAGCCGGGATGCCGCCGACCAGGCCGCCGCCCAGCGGAGCGCCGACGACCGGGCCGCGGTGCGGGCCGCCACCGACCGGGCCGGCGCCCGTCAGGCCGCCGACCGCGCGGCGGATCAGGCCGCCGCGGACCGGGCCGCCGACCGGGCGGCGGACAGTGCCGCGGCCGACCGGACCGACGCCACCACCCGCACGGCCGCCGACCGGGACGACACGACCGGCGGCGACGACACCGCGACCGCGGCCACCGGCGACAAGACCACCGACGCCACCGAGACGAAGCACGGCCCGGACGGGCGGTCCGCGCACCGCGTCAAGGGCAAGGCCGCGGCCACCGGCGACAGGGCCACCGAGGACGCCCAGGGCCCGGCCTTTCCGGACGCCAAGGGTGCCGCGCCGACCACCACCACACCGCTCATCGACCCGGCCGCCCAGGCCGCCGCCGGAGTGGCCGCCACCACCACGGCGGCGGCCGGTACCGACCCCGCGGCCGCCGGCAAGACCGCCGCGGCGAAGGCCACCGGGACGGTGAAGGCGGCCGACGCCGCCACGCCGGCGACCGGACCGGCTCCGGCCACCGGCCTCGCGGCGCCCGACCAGGCGGCCGCGGCCACCTCGGCGGCCGTCCCAGGAACCGGCCAGCCCGGACAGCCGGGTCAGGTCGGTCAGGTCGGTCAGCCCGGCCAGGCCGGCCAGGCCGGGCCCGGCACTCCGCAGCCGGGCCGGCTCCCGCCGGGTGCGGCCCAGGCCGCCGGTGGTACGACGCCCGGCAAGGCCGCACGGCAGGCGACAGCCGCGGTCGTGGCCGGCACTCCGGGACGTCCCGCCTGGGCATCCGCCGCCGCGGGCCGAACCGAGACGGGCACGGCCGGCCAGCCCGCCGACGCGGCCGCCGCGGCGGCCGCACCGGCGGCGGCGCCGACTCCCACCACGGCGGCCGGCAACCAGGCCGGCGACCCCGGTGGGTCCTCCGGGCAGCCGGGGGCGGACGCACCGCGTACCGTCGCAATCCCGGACGGCGCACCGCCCGCCGCGCCCACCGCCATGCCGGCGGCGCAGCCCGCCGCCGACCCCGGACTTCCGCCCGGCGCCGCCCTGGCCGGCGTCGCCGGACCGCAGGCCGCCGCGCCGGCCGGCGCGGCGGCACCCACCGCGGCGGCCGCGGAGAACTCCACGCCGATCCCGCTGGCCCCGCCGGCCGAGCAGATCGCGATGCGGATCGCGCCGCTGCGGCTGGACGCCGACGGCGTGCACCGGCTCACCGTGCAGTTGCACCCGGTCGACCTCGGACCGGTCCAGGTGGTCGCCGAGATCCGCAACGGGGACATCAGCGTGCAGCTCACCGGCGGCACCGAGGCGGGCACCGAGGCACTCCGGGCCGGCATCGAGGATCTGCGGCGTGAGCTGCAGGATTCCGGGTTCGGGAACTGTTCGCTGGACCTGCGTCAGGGCACGCCGCAGGACCAGGCGCGGCAGCAGTTCGAGGCCGGGGGCGGGTTCGGTCGGCGCGGCGGTGGCGGCGAGTCGGGGCGGCCGAACGCCGATCTGCCGGCTGAGCCGGCCCCGACCGCGACCCGCCGCGCGACACCGGGCCGGCTGGACATCCACGCCTGAGAGACCGGACGAACCGGCCGGAGAGACGAGGGGCGCCGGTCCGCGACAAGCGGACCGGCGCCCTCTTCAGTGCTGGCAGCTCTTCCCCAAGGTGCCAGTCACTCCTGCAGCGGTTCCGGGTCGACCGGTGTCCCCGGGGTCTCCTCGGTGACGCCGTACCCGGACGTGACGAACCGGAACGCGGCCAGCAGGATCGCCGCGATCGGCACCGCGATCAGGAACCGAATCAGTACCTGGGTGAGATCCAGCTGGTCGACGACCAGCCGGTACCACGCCGGCAGGCTGATCAGCAGCGCGAACACCAGGACCGACGGCCGGATCATCGGCGGGCGGCTCGCGTGGCCCGCCGCGGCGAGGCGGCGGCCGGCATCACCTCGGCGGCGATCCGGGCGCACAGCATCGCGGCCCAGGCGTGCGGGGTGGCCGGCTTGCCGTCCAGCGAGAAGATCGGCACGTCCAGCCCGAGTACCGACGCCGGGTCCGAGGTGAGCTCCACGCTGTGCACCACGAGCGCCTCGACCTCGCCGAGGTTGCGCAGGTGGCGGGCGGTGTCCGCGGTTTTGCGGGTGGCGTCGACGACGGCCCACAGCGCGGTCGCGCCGAGCGCGTCGCACATCTCGTTGACCCAGAACTCGTCGGTGCCGCCCACCGGCGCGTCGATCACCACGATCCACGGGTGGTCCGAGGTCTGCAGCTTGTCGGCGCGCGATTCGGCGGCGGCCGGGCTGGAGATCAGCCGCGACGAGTGCAGCCCGGTGCCGGAGGTGGAGAGCGCGGCCAGCAGCAGGTGATTCTGGTCGACGTGGACCTGCTCGAGCAGGTGCTTGGCGATCGGCACCGCGGTGTGCACCTCGCCGGCGATGACCAGGATCTCCCCGGGGCCGTCCGGGATGCCGGGTGCGGCCGGCCGGGAGGCCAGCACGCTGAGCACCCCGGCGTAGGTGTCGCCGCCGGTGATCTGCCGCGCCATGTCCTCGGGCATGCCGACGGTCATCAGGTTGCGCTGCACCGGGTCGAGGTCGCCGCTGACCCGGATCGGCGCCGGCTTGGGCGCCGGGGGCGGTGGCGGCGTGGCCGCGGTCGGGGAGACCGGCGCCGGCTCGTCGTCGCCGGAGAGCCCGTAGACCTCGGCGGCGGACCGGATCGGCGCGCCCGTCGGCACGGTCTGGAACGCGGCCCGTGGCGGCGCGGCGGCCGGTTCGGCGGGCCGGATCGGGGTCGCGGCCGGGCTGTGCGGCACCGCCCGGCGCGCGTGCGGCGCCTCGGCGGCCGGGGAGATCGACACCGGCGGCGGGGCGACCGGCGGCGGCGTGGCCGCGGCCGGGGAGATCGGGGCGGCGGCCGGCACCGGCGCCGGCCGCCCGGGCAGCGCGGCCGGCAGTCCCAGCCGGCCGCCGCCGTTGACCGGTGGTTCGGTCACGGTGGCCGGGGTGAACGGGCGCACCCCGGCGTCGGCGGTCTGCCGCACCCGGTGCCCGCCGCGCTGCGTCTCGCCGAGGTGACCGGCCATGTCCAGGCCGGCCATCAGCTCGGCGAACGCGGCCCCGGTGTCACCGATCCCGGCGTCCCGGCCACCCTGCCGCTCGAAGCGCTCGCCCAGCCCGGGGCCTGCGCCGAGTTTCGGCGTGGGCGGGCGGCCCGGCGGCGGGCCGTCGAAGGCGTTCCGGTCCCGCGACTCGGCCTGCTCGAGCAGGCGTTCCAGCGGATTTGCGCCGTTCTCGGCGACGGTCTGTTGCGCCATGTCCTCACTGTCCTCGTGTGCGTCCGGTACTTCGACGGAGAGCTCGTAGTGCTGCTTCGCGAAGAAGCCCCCGATGCCACCGCTTCGTACCTTGTCGGCGGAGATGATCCGGACGCGCGAGCCGTACTCGTCACGTACCTGAGCCAGTAACGGCTCGATGGCCGGTCCCTCAAGCAGCACCCGCGTAGGCACCGTTCACCACCCCTATCGTCTCGATCTGTGCGGTGGAACCAGAGATCTCGCTGTACGACAGCACCTGCACCCGGCGGGAGCCGGCGCGCAGCAGTCGCATCAGCGGCAACCGCAGTTGTGGGGAGCAGGCCAGGACCGGATTCAGGCCCTGCTGCTCGGCGGCTTCGGCGAGCCGGCTGGCCTCACTGACGATCGCCTCGGCACGCATGCCGTCGATCGCCATGAAGGCCCCGGTGTCGCTGGGCCGCAGGGACTCGAGCAGGCTCTGCTCGAGCATCGGGTCCAACGTGATCACGGTGAGCCGGCCGCCGCTCGCGTACTGGGCGGCGATCGCCGGGCCCAGCGCGGCCCGGGCCGCCTCGACCAGGCCGTCGTGGTCGGCGGAGGTCTTGGCGCGCAGCGAGAGCGCCTCGAAGATCCGGACCAGGTCGCGGATCGGCACGCCCTCGTCGAGCATCGCCTGCAGCACCTTCTGGATCTGGCCGAGGCTGAGCAGCCCCGGGGTCAGCTCCTCGACCACCACCGGGTGGGTGCGCTTGACCATCTCGGTCAGGGCGCGCACGTCCTCCCGGCCGAGCAGCCGGCTGGCGTTGTTGCGGACGATCTCGGCCAGGTGCGTGATGATCACCGAGGCCCGATCGACGACCGTCGCGCCGGACAGCTCGGCCTGATAGTGCATCTCGGCCGGGACCCACTTGCCGGCCAGGCCGAACACCGGTTCGACGCCGGCCCGGCCGGGCAGCGCCTGCAGTCCCTCGCCGATCGCCAGCACCGTGCCGGGCGGCGCCTGTCCGGCACCGGCGTCGACCCCGGAGATCCGGATCGCGTACGACGAGAGCGGCAGGTCCAGGTCGTCCCGGGTACGCACCGGCGGCATGATCACCCCGAGTTCCAGGGCCATCTTGCGGCGCAGTGCGCGCACCCGGTCGAGCAGGTCGCCGCTGCTGGCGTCGACCAGGTCGACCAGGTCCGGGGCGAGGGCCAGCTCCAGCGGGTCGATCCGCATCTCGCCGAGCAGCTGCTCGGGCGAGTCGGCGGCCGGCATCTCGACCGCCTCGGCGATCGGCGCGGTCTCCTCCGGGATCTGCTCCTTGACCCGCTGCGCGATCGCCAGCACGGTCACCCCGACCACCAGGAACGGGACCTTGGGCAGGCCGGGGATGACGCAGAGGGCGAGGGCCGCGGCACCGCCGATGCGCAGCGCCAGCTTGTTCTGGCTGAGCTGGGCGGTGACGGTCTGGCCCATGTCACCGGAGGTGGCCGAGCGGGTCACGATCAGACCGGTGGCCACCGAGAGCAGCAGCGCCGGCACCTGGGAGACCAGGCCGTCGCCGATGCTGAGCATGCTGTACTGGTTCATCGCGTCGGCCGGCGCCAGGCCGTGCTGCAGGATGCCGACCGCGAACCCGCCGATCAGGTTGATCAGCGTGATGATGATGGCCGCGATGGCGTCGCCCTTGACGAACTTGGAGCCACCGTCCATCGCGCCGTAGAACTCGGCCTCGGCGGCCACCTCGGCCCGGCGCCGCTTGGCGCCGTCCTCGTCGATCAGGCCGGCGTTCAGGTCGGCGTCGATCGCCATCTGCTTGCCGGGCATCGCGTCGAGGGTGAACCGGGCGCCGACCTCGGCGACCCGCTCGGCACCCTTGGTCACCACGATCAATTGGACGATGACCAGGATCGAGAAGATCACCAGCCCGATGACCAGGTTGCCCCCGACCACGAAGCTGCCGAACGCATGGATCACCTTGCCGGCGTCACCGTCGCGCAGCACCAGCCGGGTGGCGCTGATGTTGAGCGCCAGCCGGAACAGCGTCATCACCAGCAGCAGCGCCGGGAAGACCGCGAAGTCGAGCGGCTTCTCGACGAACATGCTGATCAGCAGCACCAGCAGGGCCATCGTGATGTTCATGGCGATGAACAGGTCGAGCAGGAAGGTCGGCAACGGGACGACCATCATGATGATGATGCCGATCACCCCGACGGGCACGGCGAGCTTTCCGAGGTTCCGGCCTTTCACGACACCTCCGCTCGGCGTTCCGTCGCCGTGTCACTGAGACCCCTGTGGCACCGCCACGCCCCGATCTTCCCTGCTAACCCGCGCCGATGTGAGGAAATCTCCCGAAATTTCGGTTACGTCATGGCGGGGCTGCGGTGCAGACCGGCCGCCGAGCCGCGTGCCTTGAGGCTCATCACGAACGCGAGCACCCGCGCCACCGCGCCGAAGAACTCGGCCGGGATCTCCTGACCCACCTCGCACCCCGAGTTGAGTGCCCGGGCCAGCGCGATGTCCTGCACCATCGGCACCCGGTTGTCGGTGGCCAGCTGCCGGATCTTGGCGGCCACCGGCCCCTTGCCCTTGGCCACCACCCGCGGCGCGCCCTTCTCCGGCTCGTACCGCAGCGCCACCGCGACGTGCACCGGGTTGACCACCACCACGTCCGCGGTCGGCACGTCGGCCATCTGCCGGTTGCGCGCCATGGCCATCTGCCGGGCCCGGATCTGCGCCTTGATCAGCGGGTCACCCTCGGAGTTCTTGTTCTCCTGCTTGACCTCTTCCTTGGTCATCCGCAGTTGCTTCTGGGTGCGCCGGCGCACCACCAGGTAGTCGGCGCCGGCCATCGCGATGCCGGCCACCGCGGCCGCCCGGATCAGCGAGATCACCGCGTTGGTGACGGTGCCGAGCAGCGCGGTCAGCGGCAGCCGGCCGGCCGACATCAGCTGCGGGACGATGTTCTTGACCGTCATGTACAGGACCGCGGCCAGCACCGCGGTCTTGAACAGCGACTTGGTCAGCTCCCACAGCGCGTGCGGGCCGAACATCCGCTTCAGGCCGGAAAACGGGTTGAGCCGGTTGAACTTCGGGATGAACAGCTTGGTGGCGACCCGGATGCCGCCCTGGGCGCCGGCCGCGGCGACGCCGACCGCCATCATGGTCAGCGCCAGCGGGGCCACCGCCCAGGCCGCGCCGAACAGCCCCTCCCGGAGCAGGGCCAGGCCCTTGGCCGGGTCCGGGTTCTGGATGGTGTCCGGCAGCTTGGCGATCGCCTCCTCGGCGTGCTGCATCGCCTGCGTCAGGGTGCGGGGCAGCAGCACGCTCGCGGCCAGCATGCCCAGCCAGGCGCCCAGGTCCGGCGTACGGCCGATCTGTCCTTCCTGTTTCGCCTTTTTGAGCCGTTGCTGTGTCGGCTGTTCGGTCTTCTCGCCGGACATCTACACCCCCTCAGCCGCCGCTGAGCCGGATCACCGCCGTGACCGCGCGCTCGACCAGGGTGTGCAGGACGCTCGGGAGCGCCGCGATGGCCAGCCCGGCCAGGGTCACCACCAGGAAGATCTTGACGGGGAAGCCCAGCTGGAACGCGTTCAGCGCGGGCGCCACCCGGTTCAGCAGGCCGAGCGAGACGTCGGCCAGGAACAGCACGCAGACCAGCGGCCCGGCGATCTGCAGGGCGGACACGAACATCTCACCCACGCCGCTGAGCAGCAGCCGGCTGAACGTCTCCGGGGAGAACGAGACGTTCAGCGGCAGCGTGCGGAAACTCTGCATGAAGCCGCGCAGGATCAGCTGGTGCCCGTCGCCGGCGAACAGCAGGGTCATCGCGACCAGGTTGTAGAACCGGCCGAAGATCGAACTCTGGTTGAAGCCGAGCGGGTCGTACGCGGTGGCCAGGGTGAACCCGCCGAACAGGTCGAGCAGGTCACCGGCCGCCTGCAGCGCGGCGAACAGCAGCATGGTGATGAAGCCGAGCGCGACCCCGATGAAGATCTGCATCAGCACGCTGAACAGCAGCGCCGAGGTCTCCAGCGAGGGCAGGGTGCCGGTCAGGTACGGCGCCATCGGCAGCGCCAGGCCGACCGAGAGCAGCGCCTTGACCGGGCCGGGGATGAGCCGGGTGTTGAACGGCGGGCAGATCACCATCCACGCCCCGGTCCGGCACGCCCCGAGCAGGATCGCCAGCATCTGCGCGATCGGCACGTCGTAGTTCACGTCCGGTACGACCCGACCAGCGCCGTGATGATCAACCCCCAGCCGTTGACCAGCACGAACAGCAGCAGCTTGAAGGGCAGCGCGACGGTCACCGGGGGCAGCATCATCATGCCCAGCGACATCAGCGAGGCCGACACGACCAGGTCGATGATCAGGAAAGGGATGAAGATGACGAAGCCGATGATGAACGCGGCCCGCAGCTCGGAGAGCACGAACGCGGGCACCAGCGTGGTCAGCGGCACCGCGTCCCGGTTCGCCGGCTGCTTCTCACCGGACACCTTGATCAGCAGGGCCAGCTCGTCCTCGCGGGTGGTCTTCCACATGAACTCGCGCAGCGGCTTGATGCCGTCGTCGAAGGCCTGCGACTGGGTCTTGTCGCCCTTGAGGTAGGGCTGCACGCCGACCTTGTTCATCTCGGAGACGGTCGGTCCCATGATGAAAAGGCTCAGGAACAGGGCCAGTCCGGCGATCACCTGGTTGGGCGGCAGCGTGGTCAGGCCCAGCGCGTTGCGGGTGATCCCGAGGACCATGAAGACCTTGGTGAAACACGTGCAGAGCAGCAGCAGCGCGGGCGCCACCGAGAGCAGCGTCAGGCCCAGAACGATGACCAGGCTGGACGCCGGGCGGCTGCCGTCCGGGTTGGTGCCGTTGATGTTCAGGTTGATGCTCGGCGGCGACGTGCGCGGTGCCTGCGGCACCAGCCGGGGCGGTGGCAACGCCGGCGGCTCCGCGGGTGCTCGCGGCGCCACTTGCGGCGGTACGACGACTGCCGCGCCGGGCTGCTGCCCGGGCGCGGCACCCGCCGCGGCCGGCATCGCCAGCGCGAGTCCGATCCCCAGCATGAGCAGCATCAACGCGCGTCGCATCATTTTCGGGTCGTCCGCTCCCGCAGGAACTCCACGGTCGAGCTCCACGTCTTGGGCGACAGGATCGAGCCGTGCTCCACCGGCGCCGCCGGATGCCGGCCCGGCAGGGCCGTCCCGCCCGGGTCGATCAGCTCGGTCGGCTCCAGCACCAGGTGGTCCCGGTGCTCCACCTTCTCGTGCTCGAACACGTCGAGCTCGGCCTCGCCCAGATAGCTGATCTGCTGTTCGGTGACCCCGAGCACGAGCGCCCGATCGGCCACCCGCACCACCGCCACCGCCGAGCTGCGGCCCAGCTGCTGCCGGGTGAGCACGGTGAGCGGGCCGTGGCCGCGCCCGCCGAACGGACGCCGTAGCGCCCGGGCCAGCCCCCACATCATGAACAGCACGATGAACAGGGAGAAGGCGACCTGGATGAGGAGCCGGAACACTGGTCGTGACCCCTACTCGGCGCCCGGCGAGACGATCTCGGTGATCCGGATGCCGAAGTTCTCGTCCACCACGACCACCTCGCCGCGGGCGATCAGCCGGCCGTTGACCAGCAGGTCGGCCGGGCTGCCGGCGGCCCGGTCCAGCTCGACGATGGCGCCCGGGGTGAGCGACAGCAGCTCCCGCACACTCATCCGGGTCCGACCCAGCTCGGCGGAGACCTCCATCTCCACGTCGTGCAGCATGTCGAGGCCGCCGCGCCGGCCGACCGCCGGCGCCTCCGGGGCGCGCTGGGCCACCCCGCCGCCGGTCGCGGCGGCCACCAGCGGATCATCGTCCGGCCACGGGCTCAACGACAGCGCCAGCATCGCGCGGATGTCCTCGTCGTCGCGCAGCGGGATGGCGACCGCACCCTCTTTGGCGGCCAGCGCGCTGAGCGCGACCTGCGGCTCCATCACCTGACCGGGATCCAGCACGACCGGCCCGAAGACCCGGGCCGCGGCCTCCAGCGCGGGCCGGACCGCCGCGGTCAGGTCGAGTTCGCCGAGCGGGCTCTCCTTGAGCGCGTCCGCCAGGTCCTGACCGACCACCACGACCACCTCGCCGGTGGCGGGTCCGCTGAAGCGCGCGGTGACCGCCTGGCCCTCGATCGCGGTCGTCCCGTCCGGGGTCATCGGCTCGCCGGCGACCAGTGCCCGGCTGGTGGGCAGGACGGCCAGCGCGGCGTCCGCCGCGTTCCGGGCCAGGATGAGCTGCGGCGCGGTGATGGCAGGGGCGGTCATGAGCGGCCAGACTCCTTGGATTCGTTCTCGGTGGGGGACGGCACGACGAGACAGGCGAGCCGGGCACCCTGATTACCGGGAACGGCATGCGCGAACACGATGTCGTTCACGGTCACCTCTAGCGGCCGGCTGGTCGGATGCCCCAGCGGCACGACGTCACCCGGACGTAGATCCACGATGTCATCGGTGCGCATCCGAATGGGCTGGAATCGCACTGCTACGTCGATCGGAGCGGCGGAAAGTCCGGCCGTGAGATTGCGCAGCGCCTTGTCCTTGACCTGGCGTTCGGCCGCACTGAGCACGACCGCCTCCTGCCGGGACAGCACCGGGAGAATGGTGTTGAACGGCAGGCAGATCGTCGAGATGCACTCCTCGGCGCCGATCTTGGTCTCGAACGAGGCCACCACCACCGCGTCGCCGGGCGCGTGCGCCCGCAGGAACTGCGCGTTGTACTCGATCTCCTTGAGGTGCGGCTGGATGTCGACCAGGCTCTCGAAGCCGTAGCGCAGCTCGCCCAGCATCCGCTCGATCAGGCCGCGCAGCAGCGGCATCTCCACCTCGGTCAGCGGCCGCTCCGGCTGGGAGCCGCCGGGGCCGCCGAGCATGTGGTCGATCGCGGTCATCACCGCGGACTGGGCGATCTCGATCAGCACCGTGCCGGGCAACGGATCGAGGGCGACCACCCCGATGATCGTCGGGTTGGCCAGCGACGCCACGTACTCGTCGTAGTTCAGCTGCTCGATGGAGATCAGCGAGACGTTGCTGACCGCGCGCAGCCGGGTGGTCAGCAGGGTGCCGCAACTGCGGGCGTACGTCTCGAAGGCGATCTGCAGGGTGCGGACATGCTCGCGGGAGAGCTTGATCGGTCGGCGGAAGTCGTAGGCCGTCGGCCCTCCGCCCTGGCCACGGCGCGACATCTTGCCGGGGGTGCGTGCGGTGGTGGTCACGTCGTCCTGATCGGCGGACTTCGCGAACCGCTGAGCCCCGGGGCCGTTTTATCCTCTCGATACACCGATGGGCGGGCCTCCCGGAGGAGGCCCGCCCGTGGTGCCGGCGACTACTGCGTCACGAAGGAGGTGAAGTAGACGTCCATGACGAGCTTCTTCTTCTTCTCGGTGTACGCCGCGATCAGCTTGCCCTTCAGCTCCTCCTTGAGCTTGGCGCGGCCCGCGTCGGTGGAGAGCTCGGCAATCGTCCTGCCGGTGTACTCCTCGATCGCCAGCTGGTACGCCTCGCTCAGGTCGACCGCCTCGGCGGAGGCGTCGGTCTGCTGCAGGGCGAAGCCGAGCTTCAGGTAGTGCCCGTCGGCCAGGTTCACCGTGATGGTGTTCTCCGCCGCGGTGACGATGCCCTTCACCGGTGCCGCCGACGCCGAGCTGCTGCGGAGCATGAAGAACGCTCCGGCGCCACCGCCGCCCAGCACGACCAGTGCCAGCGCGATCACCATCATCATCATCTTCTTGGACTTCTTCGGCGCTTCCGCAGCCGCGTCCTTCTCGTCAGCCATCAGAACTCCCCCCTGCTCAGTTACGGGTCTCAGCGGTGATCAGCGTGCTGTGGTTCGTGGTGCCGGTCGTACCGGTGGTGGTGCTCGACGAGTTGGCGGACTCGACCGCCTTCTCCAGTGCCTTCGCCTCGGCCGTGGTCTGACCGGCGTGCAGCTTCGCGTCGGAACCCGCCGCCGACGGCAGCAGCGCCGCCTGGTCGGCCGTGAGCATGGTCAGCACGACCACGTCCACCCGGCGGTTCATCGTGATCGAGCGGGGGTCCTTCGGGTCGATCAGCGGCTTGGTGTCGGAGAAACCGACCGCGCTGAGCCGCTTCTTCGCGATCCCGTGCCCGGTGAAGTACCGGACCGTGGTGGAGGCCCGCGCCGCGGACAGCTCCCAGCCGCTCGGGTAGTACCTGGTCTTCGCGTTGAGCTGGTTGGTGTTGCCGTCCACCTCGACGTTGTTCGGCAGCTTCGCCAGCGTCGGGGCGATCGCGCCGAGGATCTTCTCGCCGGTCGGGCGCAGGTCCGCCCGGTCACCGGCGAAGACCACCTCGTTGGTCACCACCGTGACGACCAGGCCGCGCTGGTCGATCGTGAACTTCACGTTGTCCAGCAGCTTGGCCGCGGCGAGCGCGTCGGAGATCTTGTTCTCGATCGCCTTCATGTTCTCCGCCTCCTTCGCCGCCTTGTCCGCGTTGGCCGAGGCCTTCTTGCGGTCCTCCGCCATGACCGCCCGGGAGACGGCCTCCTGCTGCTTCTGGTTCAGGCCCTCGGTACCCGAGGACCCGTCACCCGGGTTGGCGCCCGGGTCGATCTGCACGACCTGCGCGTTGTTCGCCGAGCCGTCCAGCGGGGCGTAGTTACCGGTGAACGCGGCGCTCTTGGAGCCGAAGCTTGCCGAGAGACCCTGCGCGAGCTGGGCGAACTTCTTCTGGTTGATGTCACTCATGGAGAACAGGACAACGAAGAGGACGAACAGCAGGGTGAGCATGTCGGCGTACGACACGAGCCAGCGCTCGTGGTTGACGTGCTCCTCGTGCTCCTCATGGGCCTTCTTCTTGCGCTTGGCGCCGCCGCCACCGGAACTCATCGGGTCAGGCCGCCTTCTTCGAGGAGGCCGCGGCCTCAGCCTTCTTCATCTCGTCCGGCGGGAGCAGGCTCCGCAGCTTCTGGGCGACCAGGCGCGGGTTGGAGCCGGCCTGGATCGCCAGCACACCGTCGATCACCAGCTCCATCTCCTCGGACTCGACGGCGCTGAGCCGGTCGAGCCGGGCCGCCATCGGCAGCCAGATGATGTTGGCGCTGAGCACACCCCAGAGGGTGGCGACGAACGCCGAGGAGATGGCCGGGCCCAGCGTGGTCGGCTTGTCGAGGTTCTCCAGCACGTGCACCAGGCCCATGACCGTGCCGATGATGCCGATGGTCGGCGCGTAGCCGCCCATGTTCTCGAAGAACTTCTTGCCGGCCTTGTCCGCCTTCTTCTTGGCCGCGACCTCGGCGTGCAGGATGTCGTGCAGCTCGTCCGGGTCGGTGCCGTCGATGGCCAGCTGCAGACCGCGCTTCAGGAACGGGTGCTCGACCGTCTTGACCGCGTCCTCGAGGGCCAGCAGACCCTCGCGACGGGCCCGCTCAGCCAGCTTGACCACGTTGTCGAGCAGCTGGGTCGGCGGCGTCACCTTGGCGGTGAAGGCCTTCTGCAGCTGCTTGCCGAACCCGGTCACGTCCTTGAACACACCGCCGGCCATGGCCGCCGCGAAGGCGCCGCCGAAGACCAGCAGCATCGAGGGGATCAGCAGGATGGAGCTGGGCGAGCCACCGTCCAGGATCTGGACGGTGAAGACGATCGCCAGTCCGGCGAGCACCCCGACGACGGTTGAGATGTCCATTAGCGGTCCTTCCGGTGCAGCGGGAGCACCTTGGCGTCGAGCTCGTCGTCAGACGAGGAGAGGGCGGCCGTGGGCTCAGGCTCCATACGACTCGCCTGGGCGATCAGCGAGGCGCGGTAGTGACGCACCGAGTCGATGAATTCGGGCACGGACTCGGCAATGACGTACTTGGTGCCGTCCACCAGGGTGACGACCGTGTCAGGCGTGCAGTCCACACGCTCGACCAGGTCCGGGTTCAGCGCGAACACGGCACCGTTGATTCGAGTTACGAGGATCAAGACTGTTCCGTCCTTGGGTCGTCCTGGGCTGGTGTCGGGCCGTCCGTGGCCCTACGCCTAGTACTTCGGCCCGACCTCGGTTGCCGATGAGATCGAGCCGGTCGCTATCCGGGTGCGACGTCCGACACGCGACGCCTGCACAAAAGGCGGCGGCCGGGACAGGCTCCACGCCTGCCCCGGCCGCCGCCGAGACTCCTGCCGCTACCCGTTAGCGCTTCATGCTGACGAGTTCCTGGAGCAACTCGTCGGAGGTCGTGATGATCTTCGAGTTCGCCTGGAAGCCACGCTGGGCCACCACGAGGTTGGTGAACTCCTGGGCGAGGTCGACGTTCGACATCTCCAGGGCGCCACTGATCACCTGGCCCATGCCGGCGCTGCCGGGCTGACCGACCTGGGCGTACCCGGAGTTGACGGTGCTGCGGAAGGTCGAGTTGCCGACCTTCTCCAGACCGTCGGGGTTCTTGAAGGTGGCCATGGCGACCTGGCCCAGCGTCTCCTTCAAGCCGTTGCTGTACACGCCGACGATCTCACCGGTGTCCGAGACGGTGTATGCGAGCGAGGTCAGCGCGCCGGCGGTCTGCCCGTCGGTGGAGAACACCCGAGCGTCCGACAGCCCGGAGTACATGGTCAGGTCGGCCATGTTGACCTTGTAATCGCCGATCTGCATGTTGCCGTCCTTGTCCAACTCCCCGGTGGCCGGGGTGTCGGTGGCGCTGACGATCGCCTTGCCGCTGGTCATGTCGATCTCCCCGGTCGCGCCGGAGATGGCGGTGCCGTCCTCGCCGTACAGCGCGATGTCCCAGGTGGTGTCCGGGGTGTCCCCGGCGACCCGGTTCGGGTCGATGGCCCGGGTGAACTTGGCGGTCACCGTGTGGGTCGCGCCGTCCTTGTCGAAGACCTTGACCGGGATCGTCACGGTGTCCTCGGTGGCCAGCTTGTTCTCCGGGAAGTCGCTGGTCAGGTTGCCCTTGAGGGTGATCTGGGTGGTCGCCGCGGGCGGGATGGTGGCACCCAGTGGCATCTTGATGTCACTCGGCTGGCCGCCGGCGTTGACCTTGCCGTCGACCGCGGTCCAGCCCTGCACCGGCTGGCCGCTGGTGGTGACCAGCGTGCCGTTGGCGTCGAAGAAGAACGAGCCGGCCCGGGTGTACATCTGCTCGTTGCCGGTCCGGGTGATGAAGAAGCCGTCGCCCTGGATCATCATGTCGCCGGACTTGCCGGTGGTCTCGGCCGAGCCCTGGCTGAAGTTCTTGCTGATGCCGGCGACCTTGACACCGAGGCCGACCTGGGACGGGTTGGTGCCGCCCATGCCGTTCTGCGGCGAGCCGGCCGCGCCCACCATCTGGCTGAGCGTGTCCTGGAACTGCACCGCCTCCGACTTGTAGCCGACGGTGTTGACGTTCGCAATGTTGTTGCCGGTGACGTCCATCATCTGCTGGTGCGCGTGCAGGCCACTGATGCCGGAGTAGAGAGAACGCAGCATTAAAGATCGTCCTTAAGGTCGAGAAAAGGGCTCAAGAAGCGGGCGGTCTTTTTCAGGCGGTCTGCTGAATCTCCGTGACCTTGGACAGGTCCACATCCGTGTTACCGACCTTGAGGGTCGGGTCGCTGTCCCCGTTGAGCTTCGCCGCGGACACCACGCCGGTCTGCGACTGGCCGTTGGCGTCCATGTACGTGACGGTCTTGCCGACCAGCATGCTGGCGCTCGTCATCCGCTGCGACTTCATCATGCCGATCATGTCTTCCAGCTTCTCGACCTGGGTGAACTGCGCGGTCTGGGCGAGAAACTGGGTCGAGTCGGCGGGTTTGGACGGGTCCTGGTACTTGAGCTGGGCCACCAACAGTTTCATGAAGGTGTCCTTGTCCCCCAGGTCCTTGTCCTTGGCCTGCCGCTTCGCGGCCTCAGCCTTGAGCGCGGCGGCGGCCTGTGCGGCGTCCGAAGAGGCGCCGGTGGCGCCCATTCCAGAGGTCGGCGAGGTCATTGACTTCTCCTGTCCCTTGGCAAGCTCAACCTAAGCTTCGGCCCGGACCAGGAATTGCTTAGCCACAAATTTGCGGGCCCGCCGGAAGCCGGCGGGCCCGCATCTTTCAGTTCTTCAATGGTGTACGCCATACCCGGGCGCTCAGGGCGCCAGCGACAGGCTCATCTTGCCCTTGCCGTACCGGCTCACCTCGACCATCAGGTCCAGGCGCCGCCCGAGCGCGAGCAGGATCGCGCGGGCGTCGGCCGGCAGCTCCATCCCCGGGTAGATCACCTGGTAGAGCTTGGTGTGCGGGGCCCCCTCCTTGTTGAGCAGGCTGGTGAAGATGTTGCACAGCTCGCCGACGTTCTCCGCCAGGTTCGGGAAGAGCTGCTTCTCGTCGATGCTGTCCTCGGCGGCGCCCGGGGGCAGCAGGCCGAGCGCGGCGCCGGCGTTGGCCGCCAGGCTCAGCTGCAGGCCCATGGCCGCGTAGATCTTCTGGCTGTTGTCGGTGAAGATCGCGACCGTGGCGGTCCGGATCTCGTCCGCGCTGAGCGGGTCACCGGGGCTGACGGTGACCTCGCGGCCGAGGAGATCCTCGAACAGATTGCGTACGGCTAGAGAGCCGGGAAGTACCGAGACGTCTGACATGTCGCAATCATCCCAAAATTGGAGCGAAGACTTCGTCGAATCGCTCAGCCGTGAACGGTTTGACGATGAAGAAGGCCGAACCCGCGGATTCGGCGGCCGTCTTCATCTCGGGCGTGCACTCCGAGGTGACGAAGCCGAACTTGACGTTGTTGCCGGCCGCCCGGAGTTGCCGCAGCACCTCGATGCCGGTCATCTGCGGCATGTTCCAGTCCGAGATGACCAGATCCGGCTGCTGCTTGCTGGCCATGTCGAACGCCTCCTGCCCGTCCGCGGCCTCGATCAGGTCGTGGTCGCCGAACCCGGCCTGCCGCAGGGTACGGACGACGATCTGCCGCATCACCCGGCTGTCATCGGCGATGAGGATCTTCATGCACCCTCCTCCTTCGTGTCGGTGCTGCTCTGCCACATCGAAATGGACACCGGCTCGCCTTCCCAGAGTCCATAGACGCCGCTGATGCGTTCGGTGTTCGGATAACGCGCCGAGCTCTCCGGCGCGAGCACTACCTGAGGTAGCGACAACTGCGAACCCGGCGGAAGCATCGCCTTGACGTTGCCGCCGACGATGTTCGCCAGTTCGCCGAGCGTGTCGGAGATGTCCTCCTCGCTCACCTCGTCCAGTTCCATGGCCAGGAAGGCGGCCGCGGCCCGCTGGGCGGCGGCCCGGGAGGACGCGTACACGATGTGCCCGGTCCAGGACCCGGTGATCGACACTGAGGAGTGCACTTCCGAGGGCTGGTTCTCGTCGTACGTCTGCATCAGCGGGCTCACGCCCTCCGGATCCAGGTACGACTCCCAGACCTGTTCCACCATCTCAGCGAGGTCGTTCTCGTCTACGTCGACTTCGACGCTCATGAGTTCGCTCCGGTCGGCACGAGGCCCAGCAGGGCCAGTTTTTCGATCATGGCACCCTCCGTGAAGGGCTTGATGACGTATTCATGAGCACCCGCGGCGAGCGCTCGGACGATCTGACTCTGTTCGCTCTCGGTGGTGACCATCACCAGGGTCATCTCGCGCAGCCGCGGGTCGGCCCGGACCTTCATGACGAACTCGAGCCCGTTCATGTTGGGCATGTTCCAGTCGATGAGGGCCAGTTCCGGCACCTCGGTCATATCGGCGAGCAGGTCGAGCGCCTCCTTGCCGTCGCCGGCCTCGACCGCCTCGAAGCTCAGCTTCGTGACGATGCGCTTGAGGATCATGCGCATCGCGCGCGAGTCATCGATCACCATGGCGCGCATCGGCGTCATCCCCTTCTCCCGGCGCCCGCGGGCACCGCATTGCGGATTCGGTACGCGGATGTGCGGCCGGCGGCCACCCGCTCATAGTTGTCGTCGATCCCGATCGTCGTCTCGGCCGCGCCGAGGAACAGCCAGCCGTCGGGGCGCAGGATCTTGGCGGCGTTCTGCAGCACCTGTCGCTTGGTGGCGACGTCGAAATAGATCAGGACATTGCGCAGGAAGATCACGTCGAACGGCTGCATCGGCGGGAACGGCGCGGTCAGGCTCATGTGCTTGAACGAGACGTTGCGGCGCAGCGCCGGGATCACCCGCCAGTGCGCGCCGGCCCGCTCGAAGTACTGCACCAGCTGGGTGGCCGGCAGTCCCCGGTTCACCTCGACCTGGCTGTACTCCGCCTTCTGCGCCCGCTCGACCATCGCGGTGGAGATGTCGGTGCCCTGGATCTCGAACGACCAGCCGGCCGGCAGCGACTCCTGCAGCGTGATCGCCAGGCTGTACGCCTCCTGGCCGCTGGAGCTGGCCGCTGACCAGAACCGCAGCTTGCGGGTACTGGCCCGGGACTTGACCAACTCCGGCAGCACCACGTCGGTGAGCGCGCTGAACGGCTCCCGGTCCCGGAAGAAGGAGGTCTCGTTGGTGGTGAGCGCGTCGATGATCTTCCGCTGATGCTGCGGGTTCGGGCGCTTCTGCAGATCGGCGATGAAATCGTTGACGTTTGGCGCGCCCACTACCCGGGCAACCGGGATCAGCCGGGCCTCGACCAGGTATTCCTTGCCGGGCGCCAGCACGATGGAGGCCTCCCGGCGCACCAGGTTGGCGACGAAGGTGAACTCGGCCTGGGACAGGGTCATCGGGCCACCGCCGCGGACCGTCCCACCCGCACCCGGTTCAGCAGCGCCGCCGCGATCCGGTCGAGAGGCAACACCTCATCGGCCAGACCCGCGCCGACCACGGCGCCCGGCATGCCCCACACCACCGAGGACGCCTCGTCCTGGGCCAGAATCTCACAGCCCGCGTCTCGCAGCACCTTCGCACCACCTCGTCCGTCTTGTCCCATTCCAGTAAGCACCGTGGCGAACGCGGTGCCGCCGTACAGCGCGGCCACCGACCGGAACATCACGTCCACGGCGGGCCGGCAGGAGTTCTCCTGTGGTGCGTTGCTGAGCTGGGTCAGCGTCGACGTGCCCCGGCGGTTGAAGATCAGGTGCCGGTCGCCCGGCGCGATGTAGACCGTGCCGGGCGCCAGTTCCATGCCGTCGCCGGCCTCGACCACCTTCAACGGGATGCTGCGGTCCAGCCGTTCGGCGAACATCTTGGTGAAGACCGGCGGCATGTGCTGGGTGATCACCACCGGGACCGGGAGGTCGGCCGGCAACCCGTGCAGCACCTTGGTCAGCGCGTCCGGGCCGCCGGTGGACGAGCCGATCGCCAGGATGTCGATCCGGCCCTGCGGGCCACGGCGGGCCGGCGGGCGGGCCCCGGCCGGGCCGGCGGGAGCGGCGGGAGCGGGCGGGCGGGCCGGGCCGGGTGGGGTCAGACCCGGACGGCCGGGCACCGGTCCGATGCCGGGGCGCGGGCCGGCCGCCGGGGCGGGGCCTCGCGGCGGCGCGCCGGGCGGCGGGCGACGGCGCCCACCGAGCGCCTGGATCTTGGGTACGAGCTGTTCGCGTACCGCCTCGATCGATTCCTTCACCGAGCCCACGTTGCTGGGCTTGGTCACGTAGTCGGTGGCACCCGCGGAGAGCGCCTCCAGGGTGGCGGTGGCGCCCGCCGCGGACAGCGTGCTGAACATGATCACCGGCAGCGCGGCGTGCCGTTTGCGGAGTTCACGCACCGCCTCGATGCCGTCCATCTGCGGCATCTCGATGTCCATGGTGACCACGTCGGGTTTGAGCTGGTCGATCTTGGCCTGTGCCAGTAGGCCGTTCGCCGCGGTGCCGACCACCTGAATGCCCGGCGCCTCCCCGAGAGCGTCGACGATCAGCCGACGGACCACCACGGAATCGTCGACGACGAGAACCGAGATCATTCGACCACTCCCTTCAACCGAGCCAGGCCGGACCGAGTGCCGCGACGACCGGCGCGAGCAGCCGGTGCGCCGTTGCGGTGTCCAGCAGATCGCGAACCACCAGCGCCTGGACGGCGCCGCTGAGCATGTTCCAGACCCCGCCGGCCCGGTCGGCCAGCGGAATCCCGGCCGTGTCCACCGCCTGCACCAACAGCATCTGCGCCGCGGCCGCGGTGCGGACCCGATCGGAGAGGTACGCAGCCCAGGACGCCGAGTGCACGGCCGGCGACCAGCCGGCGGTGTTGCGCCGGGCGTCGTCGGCGGCGGTCACGACCCGGGTTCGGTCCTCCGGCCGCAGCGTGCGCAGCTTGTCCAACAGGGCGGAGACGGTGTAGTGGTGCGGTCCCAGGTCGATCGGCGCGCCCGCCGGCACCTTCTTCATGGCCGCCACCCAGCCGGCCCCGAGTCGCCGTCGGGCGTCGTCGTCGAGCACCTCCCGCAGGTAGCACCCGACCGCGGCGTCGCAGAGCAGCGCGGTGGCCGCGGCCGCCTCCTCGGTCTGCCGCGCGTCCCGGCCGGTCCCCTCCCAGGTCCACGACATCACGTCGTAGCGCAGGCAGGTCAGCAGCGCGTCCACCGAGCCGATCGGCGCCCGCTCGACCAGGGCCAGGTTGCCCGCCGGGTCGTCCTTCGACATGCCCTTGAGGTTCGGCATCCGGCGCGCGGCGCTCTCCACCTCGACCCAGAGCGGACCCCGGACACCCTCGTCCGGGAGCCGCTCGGCGAGCACCGGCAGGTCGGCGGCCTGGAGGCGCAGACCGCGCAGCAGGACGTCGGCCGCCGCCGACCCGCCCGGCAGGCGGGTCAGGTCGAAGCCCAGGACGGGGGCGCTGACCAGGCTGTACATCAGTTCGTGGCGCGGTACGTATCGACCGCCTGATTGACGTCGAGCGCCAGCATGAGCCGCCCGTCGAGTTTGAAGGTACCCACCACCAGCTCGCGGGTGGGACCACTGAGCGTGTCGGGCGGGGGTTCGAAGGTCTCCTCGTCCAGGTCGACCACCTCGCCGATCTTGTCCACCAGCAGGCTCACCGGCTCCCCGTCGCCGCGCAGGATCACGTTCATCACCGGGCCCTGCAGGGCCTGCCGGGCAAGCCCCAGCTGGACCCGCAGGTCGACCGCGGCGATCACCTGACCGCGCAGGTTGAACAGGCCGCCGACGGCGGGTGGTGCGAGCGGCACCGGGGTGTACTCGTTGTACGAGAGCACCTCCTGCACGGTATGCACCTCCACCCCGAAGAGCTGCCCGTCCACCTCGAAGGTGGCGAACTGGCGACTCGCCATCTCAGGCCTCCACCAACATCTCGTCGGACGCGTCGCTGTAGAAGTTGGGGTCGGCGGCGAGGATCGCCCGGCGCACGTCGAGCAGCTCGGTGACCCGTTGCTGGATCACCGCGGTGCCGACCAGACCGTCCTCCTCGGCCTCCCGACGGGCCGTCGTCGAGTTCTCGGCGATGTCCACGATCCGGTCGACCACCAGCGCCACGCTCCGTCCGCCCTCGCTGTAGACGACCACCGAGACGGTGTCGCCCTCCAACTCCTCGCCGTACGCCCCGAGCAGGTGCGACAGGCGCACGAGCGGAAGGATCTGGCCGCGGTACTGGACCACCTCGCGGGAGCCGGCGTGCTCGATCCGGTCGCGCGGGAACTCCTCCAGCCGGGTGACCGTGTCCAACGGGATCGCCACCCGGCGCTCGCCGACCGCGGTGACCAGCAGGCGCTCGGTGCCACCACCGGCCGGGCCGCGCTTCTCGGCGACGTTCTCGCGCTCCGAGTCGACGGCCAGGTGGGAGCGGCGGGCCAGCGAGGACACGTCCAGGATCAGGCCGACCTTGCCGTCGCCCAGGATGGTGGCCCCGGCGTAGAGGCCGATGTCCTTGAACCTGGTGTTCAGGGCCTTGACCACGACCTCCTCGGTGTTCAGCACCCGGTCCACGACCAGGCCGAACCGCCGGCCGTCGGCCTGCAGCACCATGATGTAGACGCCCTGGTCGCCACCGACTTCGAGACCGAGCGCGCGGTCCAGCCGGACCAGTGGCAGCAGCTTGCCGCGCAGGCGGTACACCGGGGCACCCGAGGCGTACTCCACCTTGGTGGTCTGCCCGTCGACGAAGACCAGTTCGAGGACCGCGACCTGCGGCACCACGTACCGCTGGTCGCCGCAGTCGACGGTGAGCGCCTGGATGATGGCGAGCGTCAGCGGGATGGTCAGGCGCCAGACGGTGCCCTCGCCGGGCGTCGAGTCGACGCTGACCGCGCCGCCGATGTTCTCGATGTTGGTCTTCACCACGTCCATGCCGACACCGCGGCCGGAGACGTTGGTGACCTTGGCGGCGGTGGAGAACCCGGGCTGGAAGACCATCGCCATGATGTCGCGCTTGTCCATGTTCGGTACCTGCTCCGGCCGGAGCAGCCCGTTCTCCACGGCCTTCTGCGCGATCCGCTCGACGTTCAGCCCGGCCCCGTCGTCCGCGACCTCGACCGCGACGTGCCCACCCTCGTGGTAGGCGCGCAGGGTCAACGTGCCCTCCGGACCCTTGCCGGCGGCGAGCCGTCGCTCCGGGTCCTCGATGCCGTGGTCGACCGCGTTGCGCACCAGGTGGGTCAGCGGGTCCTTGACCGCTTCCAGCAGACTGCGGTCGAGCTCGGTCTCCTTGCCCTCCATCACCAGCTGGACCTGCTTGCCGAGCGAGTTGCTCAGGTCCCGGATGACCCGGGGCAGCTTGGACCAGATGTGCTCGATGGGCTGCATCCGGGTCTTCATGATGCCCTCTTGCAGCTCACTGGTGATCATGCCGAGCCGCTGGGCGCTGCGCACCAGGCCGGAGTCGCCGATCTCCATCACGCCGCGGACCAGCTGGTTACGGGCCAGAACCAGCTCGCCGACCATGTTCATCAGGGTGTCCAGCAGGTCGACGTCGACCCGGATGGCGCTGTCCGCGATGCTCCGCTTCGGGGCCTGCGACTGCAGCGCCTCGCTGACCGCGGCCGGCTGCGTCTTGCCCTCCTCGAGCAGGATCGTGCCGAGCTTGCGTTCGTCGCCCTCGATCTGCTGCTGCAGCGCCGAGGTGACGTCGGCGGCCTGGGCCGCGCCGGCCTCGACCAGGATCTGCCCGATCGGCTGCCGCTGCTCGGCGACCGGCTCGGGAGCCGGGCGCGACGCGGCGGGCGCCTCGGTCTCGACCGACACCGGCGACTCGGCCTCGGCCGCCGCCGGCGCGGCCGCGGGTGCGGCCGCCGGGGCGCCGTCGGTCGGCGCGTCCATCTGCGCCTTGATCCGGACGATCATGCTGTCGATGTCGACCTCGTCCTCGGTGCCCTTCTCCTCGATCGAGGAGAGCAGCGAGCGGACGCCGTCGATGCAGAGCAGCAGGACGGTGATGGTCTCCGGGGTGACCGGCTGGACGCCGTCGCGCAACCGGGAGAGCAGCGACTCACCCGCGTGGGCGAGCTTCTCCAGTCGGGAGAAGGCGAGGAACCCGCTCGTGCCCTTGATCGTGTGGATCGCCCGGAAGATGCGGGAGATCAGGTCACGTGACCCCGGCTCCTGCTCGAGGCTCACGAGGTCCCGGTCGATCTGGTCCAGGTTCTCGTGCGACTCCATGAGGAATTCGCCGACGATCTCGCCAAGGTCTTCCACGTCTACCTCCTGCTCGGCTTCACAGCCCTCATCGACCCTCGCGGGCGCCAACTGAGAAGACTCGTCCGATACGGCCTGGATCAGGCCTCTCCGCCCGGACGTCGATAGCGATAGCCGAACCCGCGCACCGATTCGATCGGCGATTCGTCCGGGTCGGACCAGCCGAGCTTGCGCCGCAACCGCAGGACCGCGAACTTGACCCGCTCCTGGCCGATGCCGGTCGGGTCGTCCCAGGCCTGGGTCAGCAGCTGGTTCGGCGAAAGCACCGCTCCGGCATGCCGGACCAGCGCGTTGAGCAGACGGAACTCGGTCGGCGTGAGCCGCTTCTCGTCGCCTTTGACATAGACCCGGCGCTTGGTCGGGTCCAGGTGCACCAGGCCGTCGTCGTAGATCTGGCTGGCCCAGCTGTTCTGTCCGCTCGACGAGCGGCGCAGCAGCGCCTCCACCCGGGCCAGCAGCTCGTTGTTGGCGAACGGCTTGGTCAGGTAGTCGTCGGCGCCGCCGCGCAGGCCGCGCACCTTCTCGGCCTCCTGGCCGTGCGCGGTCAGCACCAGCACCGGCACGTCGGACACGTCCCGCAGCCGCTCCAGCACCTGCCAGCCGTCCATCTCCGGCAGTCCGACGTCGAGCACCACCAGATCGGGGTGCTCGGCGTAGGCCTCCTTCAGCCCGGAACGGCCGTCCGCGGCGTGGGCCACCTCGTACCCGGCCCGGCTGAACAGCAGCCGCAGGGCGAGTGCGATGTCCGGGTCGTCCTCGACCACGAGTAGGCGACTCATCGTGTGCTCACCCTGCCCCCAGCTCGTGCTCGCGCCCGATTCCGGGCACGGCCGATCCCCGGGCGCATGGCGCCGGGAAGTCGGTTGTCCTGCTTGGCACCGTCCGCGCGACCGCGGGCGGGAGATATTCAAAGGCGCAAAGACACCATAGCGTGATGTCACTGCCTATTTACGGACAGTGACAGTTTAGCGGGCAAAGGCCCGGTACACGGGCTGGTCCCCAAGGATCTCCGGGCCGATGACGGGCACGGTCCGCGAGCCGGCGGCGGCTCGCCCATCCCCCCAGGATTTCATTTCCAGTACGACATTTCCGCCATACCGCGAAAGATGTGACACGCGGCGAAGTTAAGGGTCCGATATCCCTGGTGGACGAATCGCGTCCACCACGGATATGGGAGGAAACCCGTGTTCGACAAGGTGGTACGCCGCGCCTCCGCGCTCGCGGCCGCGCCCGCACTGCTCGCCCTGCCGGTCGCCCTGTTCGCCCTGCCGCACGCCGTGCACGCCCAGGGCCCGGTGGTCCCGCCCCGGCCGCCGGGCATGCCCACCCCCGCCCCGGAACGGTTGGGGTCACCCGATCCGGCGACCTCGACCGTCATCCCGGCCGCGCCGATCACCCCGCAGATCGCCGCGGCGCCGGCGGTCGACCCGGTGAAGGCCCGCGCCCGCACCCTGATGCACCAGGTGATCCGCCTGACCAACCGGGAGCGGGAGGCGAACGGGTGCGCCCGCCTCACGGTCGACCACGAGCTGATCGTGGCCTCGGTGGCGCAGAGCTACTACATGGCGCGGACCCGGCTGTTCAGCCACGTGTGGCGGGACGGCTCCACCTTCGCGATGCGCGCCGAACGGGCCGGATACCGCGCCCCGGCCGGCGAGAACATCGCCTGGGGCTACCCGACCGCCGCCGAGGTGATGCAGGCGTGGATGAACAGTCCCGGACACCGGGCGAACATCCTCAACTGCGGAGCGAAGTCGATCGGCGCCGCCATCGTGTACGCGGCGGACGGGACGCCGTACTACACCCAGACCTTCGGGTGGAGCTGAACCGGTTTACAGTGCGCAGTTGACCAGCACCGGCTCGGGGTGCAACGTGATGCCGAATCGGTCACGCACCCCGTCCCGGATGGTCCGCGCCAGATCCAGCAGCGCACCGGTGTCGCCGGCGCCCCGATGGGTCAGCGCCAGGGTGTGCTTGGTGGAGATGGCCACCCCGGCGCCGGCGAACCCCTTCGGGAAGCCGGCGTGCTCGATCAGCCAGGCGGCCGGCACCTTCACCGTGCCGTCCGCGCCCGGCCAGTGCGGCATCTCGCCACGCGCCGCGGTCAGCTCGGCGAAGAACGCGGCGCTCACCACCGGATTGGTGAAGAACGAACCGACCGACCAGGTGTCCCGGTCCGCCGGGTCGAGGACCATGCCCTTGCCGGCCCGCAACTTCAGCACGGTCTGCCGGGCGTGCTCCAGCGGCACCCGGTCGCCGGCCTCGACACCCAGCTGACGGGCCAGCTCCGCGTACCGGATCGGGGCACTGCGATCCGCCCGGGCCAGCCGGAAGTCCACGGCGGTCACCAGGTAGCGGTCGTTGTGCTTGAACACGCTGGAGCGGTAGCCGAAGGCGCAGTCGGCCGGGGACATCATCAGCTGCTCGTCGGCGACCCGGTCGTAGGCGTGCACCGCCACGATGGTGTGCGCCACCTCCTGGCCGTACGCCCCGACGTTCTGGATCGGGGTGGCGCCGGCCGACCCCGGGATACCGGACAGGCACTCGACGCCGGACAGGCCGTTGCCCACCGCGTACGCCACGAAATCGTCCCAGGGCTCGCCGGCGGCGACCCGGACCACCGCCTCGCCGGCGCTCTCCGAGACCACCTCGATCCCGCGGGTGCGCAGCAACAGCACCTCCCCGGCGAAGCCGGCGTCACCGATCACCACGTTGCTGCCGCCGGCCAGGACCAGGACCGGACGTCCCTCGGCAGTGGCTTTACGCACCGTGGCGACCGCTTCGTCCGTCTCGACCGCGGTGGTCACCGTGCCGGCCGGGCCGCCGAGGCGTAGCGTCGTATAGGCCGCCAGCACTCGGTCCGCGGCGGGCGTCGGGTCAGTCAGGTGGTCGGCGAATGCGTCGGGCACGGGGTTCACCCTAAGCTCAAGGGGCGGAGTGAAAAACCTGCGGCCCGGCCGAGCGGGAGACGACTGCGATGAACAGGTTGCACGCGACGAAGGATTTCTGGCTGGCGGCGCTGCGCGCCGACGGGCCGGCCCTGTGGGAGGCCGTCGCCGAGACCGGTCCCGGCGTGCCGGTCCCCGCCATCCCCGACTGGACCACCGCCGACCTGGCGTTCCACGTTCTGGACCTGCTGCGCTGGGTGCGGGCGACGATCGCCCGCGGGGTCACCGACCGCCCCTCCGCTCCCCCGGGCTCCGATTCCCGGCCGGAGTGGGACGAGGCCCTCGACCAGCTCCGGCGCGAGCTGACCGGGACGATCGAGACGCTGGAGGCGCTCGACCCGGATCTGCCCGCGTGGAACTGGGCGCCGCAGCCGAAACGGGCGGTGTTCTGGGACCGGCGGATGGCACACGAGATCTCGGTGCACCGCTGGGACGCCGAGGCGGCGGCCGGGCGGCCCACCCCGATCGAGACCAAGCTGGCCACCGACGGGGTGGCCGAGATCCTCGACACCTGGCTGCCGGCCGGCAAACGGCAGGGGCCGACCGACCTGCACGGCGTGGTGCACCTGGTCGGCACGGATGCGGAAACCGAGTGGTTCGTCCGGCTGCGCGGGGCGGGGATCGCGCTGCTGGACACCGGCACGATCCTCGACACCGACGATCACCACGCCCGGGCCAAGGCGACCGGCACGGCCAGTGATCTGCAGTTGGCACTGATGGGCCGCAAACGTACCGACCAATTGGCGTTGAGCGGTGATCCCCGCCTGATCCAGGCTCTTCGCACCGGCTGAGTTCCCGCACCGTTGGACGACGCCGCTGTGGGGAGGTCGGGCCCTATGATGAACCGGTTAAGTTCAGCGGATCAAGGAAGCGGTGAAGACATGACGGCAACCGTCACGTCCACGTCGGCGCAGCCGGCGCGTGCGGGGATCACCTTCCCCGACGGCTTCATCTGGGGCGCGGCCACGGCCTCGTACCAGATCGAGGGCGCGGCGCGGGAGGACGGTCGCGGCCCGTCCATCTGGGACACCTTCAGCCGAACACCCGGCAAAGTGCACAAGGGGCACACCGGCGACGTCGCGTGCGACCACTACCACCGGTACGTCGAGGACGTGGCCCTGATGGCCGACCTCGGCCTGGCCTCGTACCGGTTCTCGGTCGCCTGGCCGCGGGTCCGCCCGGACGGCACCGGCCCGGTCAACGCCCGAGGCCTCGACTTCTACGACCGGCTCACCGACGAACTGCTCGGCAAGGGCATCGACCCGGTCGTCACCCTCTACCACTGGGACCTGCCGCAGACGCTGGAGGACCGCGGCGGCTGGGCCGACCGGGAGACCGCCGAGGCGTTCGGCGAGTACGCCGAGGTCGTCTACCGCAAACTCGGCGACCGGGTCGGCACCTGGACCACCCTCAACGAACCGTGGTGCTCGGCCTACCTCGGCTACGGCTCCGGCATCCACGCCCCCGGCGTGCAGGACCCGGCCAAAGCCCTGGCCGCCGTCCACCACCTGCTCCTCGGACACGGCCTGGCGGCGCAGGCGCTGCGGGCCGCCGGCGCCCAGCGGGTCAGCATCACGCTCAACCCGTGCGAGGTCTACCCGGTCGACCCGGAAAGCCCGGCCGACCGCGCCGCGGCCCACCTCATCGACGGCCTCGCCAACCGGATCTTCTTCGACCCGCTGCTGCGCGGCGAGTACCCGGCCGACGTCCTGGAGCACATCGCCCGGCTCACCGACCTCTCCTACCTGCGCGACGGTGACCTGGCCACCATCCAGCAGCCGCTCGACGTGCTGGGCATCAACTTCTACAACCCGGCGTACGTGTCGGCCAAGCCCGGCGCGCCCGGCGCCAAGGACTACCCGGGCAGCGAAGGCATCGCCTTCCGCCCGCCGGTCGGCCCGGTCACCGACATGAACTGGCCGATCGAGCCGGCCAGCCTCACCCGGCTGCTCACCCGCATCCACCGGGACTACCCGGGCACCCCGCTGATGATCACCGAGAACGGCGCGGCGTTCCCCGAGGGCCCGATCGCGGACGGCACCGTTCCGGACCGGCGCCGGATCGAGTACGTCGACGGCCACCTGCGCGCCTGCCACGACGCACTGGCCGCCGGAGTCGATCTGCGGGGATACTTCCTCTGGTCACTGATGGACAACTTCGAATGGGCCGAGGGATACGCGAAGCGTTTCGGTATTGTGCACGTCGACTACACGACGCAGCAGCGGGTGCTCAAAGACAGCGCGAAGTGGTACCGCGAGGTGATCAAGCGCAACGGGCTTTCCTAAGGAGCGGTTTGTGACGACGCGGGAGCGGCCCACGCTGGAGGCGGTGGCCCGGCGCGCCGGGGTGTCCCGGGCAACCGTCTCCCGCGTCGTCAACGGGTCCACCACGGTGGCCGCCACCATCCGGGAGGCGGTCAACCGGGCCGTCGACGAACTCGGCTACGTGCCCAACCAGGCGGCCCGCAGCCTGGTCACCCAGCGCACCGACTCGGTCGCCCTGATCCTGCCGGAAACCGCGAACCGGGTCTTCTCCGACGACCTGTTCTTCCCCGCGATCATCCGCGGCGTCGGCATGGAACTCGAAGCCGCCGACAAACAGCTCGTCCTCATGATGACCGGCTCCGAAGCCGGCCACCACCGCGTCGAGAGGTACGCGGTCGCCGGCCACGTCGACGGCGTCATGTTCGCCAGCATCCACGGCGCCGACCCGCTCCCCGGCGCCCTCGCCCGCCGCGGCATCCCGGTCATCTGCAGCGGCCGCCCGATGACCGCCGGCAGCGACCCCGCCGTCCCCTACGTCGACGTCGACCACGCCGGCGGCGTCGCGGCCGCCGTCCACCACCTGATCCGGACCGGGCGGCGGCGGATCGCCACCATCGCCGGCCCGCAGGACATGGTGGCCGGCATCGAACGCCTCGCCGGCTACCACGCCACCCTGCAGGCGGCCGGGCTGCCGGAACTCGCGGTCACCGGCGACTTCACCCGCGAATCGGGCATCACCGGGATGCGCGAGCTCCTCGCCCGCGACCCCGAGCTCGACGCGGTCTTCGTGGCCAGCGACCTGATGGCCCACGGTGCCCTGACCGCGCTGCGCGAAGCCGGCCGCCGGGTGCCGGCCGACGTGGCGGTGATCGGCTTCGACGACTTCGACATCAGCCGGTACAGCGACCCGCCGCTGACCACGGTGCGGCAGCCGATCGGCGAGATCGGGCAGACCCTGGCGCGGCAGATGCTGCTGCTGATCGCCGGTGAGCAGGACGTGCCGAACTCGGTGGTGCTGCCGACGGAGCTGATCGTCCGCGACTCGGCCTGACCGCCGGCCGGGTTCCGTCCCCGAGTCAGAGCTCGGCGGAGCCCTCGGCGACGGCGCGGGCGGTCGCGGCGGTGCCGGCGCCGAACAGCACCAGGTACGCCGTGGTCACCCGCTCCGGTCGGGCGGACCGCAGGGCGGTCAGCGCCTGCCGGACCGCGTCGTCGACCGGCCACCGGTACACGCCTGCGGAGATCAGCGGGAACGCGACCGTTTCCGCGCCCAGTTCGTCGGCGACCCGCAGCGCGTTCGTGTAGCAGGCGCGCAGCAGCTCGGAGCGGTCCTCGGTGGCGCTGAACACCGGACCCACGGTGTGCACCACCCAGCGCGCCGGCAGCCGGCCCGCGGTGGTCGCGACGGCCTGGCCGACCGGGAGCCCCCGGCCGTATCGGGCGGCCCGCAGCGCCCGCGTCTCGGCGAGGATCTCCGGGCCGCCCCTGCGGTGGATCGCGCCGTCCACCCCGCCGCCGCCGAGCAGTGACGAGTTGGCCGCGTTGACGATCGCGTCGACCTGCCGCGTGGTGATGTCGCCCTCGACGAGCTCGATCCGCATCACAGGGAGCCGACCGTGGTGATGTCGATGGGGCGGCCCAGGACCCGCCGGGAGAGCAGGGTGGCGCCGGCGATGGCGGCGGGCATCAGGAAGATCGCGCCGAGCGGGATGAGGAAGGCGCCGAACACGGCGGCGCCGAAGCCGAGGGTGAGCGGGACGTTCTTGGCGAGGGCGACCCGGCGGTGCCGCAGACGCTGGCCGCGGCGCTGGAACGGGACGCCGGTGAGTTCGAGGGCGAGCAGCCAGCCGCCGACCGCGCCGGCCAGGACCGGGATCACCGTCTGGCCGACGACCGGCAGGAAGCCGAGCAGGAACAGCGGTATCCCGGCGAGGACGGAGAGTCCGATCAGCCGGACCGAGTCGGCGAGGCTGCGGCGCAGCGAGCTCCAGAAGCCGACGTCGACGGCGTCCGGCACGCCGCCGTACCGATTCTCCACCAGTTCGGAGATGCGCTCGTAGAACGGATCGCCGATCAGCAGGGTGACCGCGGTGAAGGTGAGTACGCCGAGCAGCAGCGCCAGGCCGAGCAGGCCGGCGCCGGCCAGCACCTCGACGAAGTCGCGCCAGAAGCCGGACCAGTGTGCGGCGAACCAGGTGGCATGCTCGGAGAGCTGCGGCAGGAAGCGGACCAGCACGACCAGCCCGATGGTGTAGACGACGCCGGAGATCAGCGCCGGGAGCAGACCCAGGCCCAGCATCCGGGGGCTGCGCAGGACGAGGCCGAGCCCGCGCCCGAGCAGGCCGGCGCCGGTGACGAACTGACGAACCGCGGCCACCGGCCGATTCGGATCTTCCTTCACGATCCGGGAGCTTAGTCGTGCCTGTCCCGTCCGCCACTCGAAGCAACGCCGGCCGCGACCGGCAGGCAGCGGGCGCCGCGCGTCAGGAGGCGCTGGGCGCCGGGATGGCCGCACTCGCGGAGGCGCTGTCGGACGGCATCGGCTCGGGCGGCCCGGTGATCGTGGTGGGTGTCGGCACCGGCGGTTCGTTGAGGACCGGCGGCGGTGAGGTGGCCGGGGCGGTCGCGGGCGCGGCGGAGGCGGGCACGATGACCGTCTTGGTGATCACGGTGCTGGCCGCGGTGGTCGGGGACGCGGCGCCGGCCGGTGCGGCCGGGTGGTTGCCGTAGCCGCCGGACGCGTAGTGCGGACGGGACGGGGCCCGGCCGAGGCCGTCGCTGCCGCCGGCACCGCCGGTTCCCGGGGCGGCCGTAGTCTGGGTGACCGGGGTGCCCAGGGCCCAGCCCACCACGACGGCGAAGGGCAGGCCGATCGCCAGAACGCCGATAAAAACGGATTTAGGGGACAAGCGCACGTCAGAAACATCGCCGCCGGACCGGAAAAGTTACGGTTTCCGGACATAACGGCACGCCGTCCGGCGCCCCGGCGTCTGGCCCGGAACGGCGCGGCACGGCGCAGCGCGGCACGGCGCAGCGCGGCACGACGCAGCGCGGCACGACGCGACGCGACGCGGCGCGGCGCGGCGCGGCGCGGCGGTCAAGCGTTCAGGAACGCCGAGATCCGCTCACGGAGGTCCGCCCGGTCGGTCCACAGGATCGACGGCCGGTCATAGACGTGCAGGTCGGCGTCGAGCAGCCCGGCTACCCGCTCCGCACCGGCCACCGGGTGGATCTCGTCGCCCTGGCAGCCGATCACCAGGGCCCGCCCCCGGAAGGCCTTGAGCAGCGACTCGTCCGGCAGCGGCGGCGCCGACCAGAGCGTCGACAGCTCGGCCGCCAGCCCGTCGCGCTGCAGCTGGTCGACCCGCTGACGCAGGAAGCCCCACCCGGCCGGGGTGTTGCGCACCGCCGCCGGGATCTCCGCCTCGACCGCGTCGGCGATCATCGCGGCCTCACCCGACTCGACCGAGGCGAGCAGACGGTCGAGGCGGCGCAGCGCGGCCTCCGGTCGGCTGCCGTCGAGCGGGGCGGGCAGATAGAGCACGATCCGCTCGAACCGGTCCGGGGTCTCGGCGAGCAGGCGGCACAGCGCGCCGGCGCCCATGCTGACGCCGACCGCGCGGGTCGCGCCGGCCAGGTCGGCCACCCCGCGCAGGTCGCCGGCCAGGTCGCCGAAGCTCCACGGTCCGGGTGGGGCGTCGGAGCGGCCGTGCCCGCGGAAGTGGAAGAACACCCGGCGGCCGGTCACCGCGCTGCCCAGCGGGCGGGTGCCGGAGATGTCCCCGGCCAGTCCGTGCGCGAACACCGTCACGGGGTCGCCGAGGCCGGTGACGAGCTGCTCGAGGCGCAGCGGCGAGGAACCGTGCACGGGTGCGGGCGGGCGCGGGGACGGTCGGCGTACGCCCGGGTCGAGGGTGACCAGCTCGGTCTCGGGACCCGGCAGCGTAGGCCGCCCGGAGCGCGGCCCGGTCCGATCGCCGCGCTGCAGGCGTGGCCCGCCGTCCGGCGGAGGCGGCCCGAAGCGTCCCCTCACGCGGCGACCCTCACCAGAAACCCTTGCCGTCGGCGATGTCCCTCAGCCCGGGCCGCACGTCGAGCAGATAGATCAGCGCGGCCGCGATCCCGATCAGCCCGAAGATGCCCAGCGCACCCTGACCCCACCAGGTGAACAGGCCGCACACCCCGATGATGGCCGCCCACGCCCCCTTGGGCAGGGTGCCGAGCGCCTGGAATGCCGCGCCCCGCTGGGTGAGGCAGTGGACGAAGGCCACCAGCTCCAGGAGCAGGGCCAGGATGAGAATGACCGTCTCGGTCCAGAACTGGACGTCGTAGATGAACAGCGGCGCGGAAGAGCCCATGCCGGGCAGTCTATGCCGCGGGCCCCGGCAATGCCGGGGCCCGCGGATCATGTCGCGATCCTTACTCGGCGGCCTTCGGCGCCGGGGTGGCCTTGGCGCGCTTGCGCGGCTTCGGCGTCTCGGCGGACTCGACGGCCTGCGCCTGCTGCACGGCGGCCTCGACGGCCTTCGGCTGCTCGGTGGCCTCGATGTCGGCGTTGACCACCTCGGCGGACTCGATGATGCCGGTGCCGACGACCTTCTCGCCACGGGCGACGAGCGCGGTGTACGCCGCGACGGCCCGCTCCTGGGCGACCTGGGCGAACGTGGTGGCCACCGTGGTGGCGTTGGTGCGCAGCGCGGCGAAGTCGGTGCCGGACGCCTTCTTCTGCAGCTCGGCGGCCTGCTCGTTGGCGGTGCGCAGCGAGGCGACGGCCCGGTCGCTCAGCTCGGTGAGCACCGTGGGGAGCTTGCGAAGCTGCTGGTACGCGAGGTCACCGGCACCGGCGGCGGCGTACAGCGGGGTCGGGATCCTGGTCTTGGTCTGCTCGGTCATTTCGTCTCCTCGGCAGGGTCTGTCGGGGGCGCGGACTCGGCGGGAGCCGCGTTGCGAGCGTTCTCGTTGCGGAACGTCTCGTAGATCTGCGACAGGGACTGCTTCTGCGCGATCGTGAGCTCCGGGTCGACCGCGATGGCCGCCAGCACACCCTGCTGACCCTCGCCATCGAGCAGTCCGGCCCGCAAATACATCGCGGGCGTCGACACACGCAAGGCGCTGGCGATCTGCTGCAGCACCTCGGCGCTCGGCTTGCGCAGGCCACGCTCGATCTGGCTGAGGTAGGGGTTGCTCACCCCGGCCTTGTCGGCGAGCTGCCGCAGCGAGATCTTCGCGGTCTGCCGCAGGTCACGGATGAACGTCCCGATGTCCTGCGGCAGGTCCTTGGAAGTGGCCATGACTCGAAGTTAGCGCGCAGTGCTAGCTCCTGCAAGCAGAACGCTTGCAGGAGCTAGCGTGAGACGGGTCACCAGACCGAGCGGACCTCGCCGACCGGCACGCCGCCGCCGAGCACCGGCTCGGCCAGCTCCGGCGGCTCGACACCCAGCCGGCGCAGCGCCGCCAGCAGCACCGGGACGCGCGCCCGGGCCGAGCCGTCGGCGATCTTCACGGTCACCGCGCCGGCGCCCGGCACCGCGGCCGCCACCACGCCGTCCGCGCCACTCTTCATCAGCAGCCCGGGCACCGCGGCCATCAGCACGGTGTCCGGCGAGCCGGTCCCGGCCACCAGCTCGGGATGCGCGCGCATGGCGTCCGCGACCCGGCGCTCCGGGGTGCCCGGCGCCGCCTCGACCAGCCGCTGGAACGAGCGGGCCAGCGCCTGCGGGGAGACCGCCAGGACCGGCGCGCCACAGCCGTCCACCCCGGTCGCCGCGATCGGCTCGCCGGTCAGGTCGCTGACCGCGGCGGCGAACGCCACCTGCAGGGGGTGCTTCGGATCGAGGTACGAATCCAGCGGCCAGCCGTTGACGACACAGGTGGCGAGCATCCCGGCGTGCTTGCCGGAGCAGTTCATCAGGATCCGCTCCGGGTCGCCACCACCGCGCAGCCAGGCCTCCCGGGCCGGCTCGCCCATCGGCAGCTGCGCCGGGCAGCCCAGCGCCGCCGGGTCCAGACCGGCCGCGGCCAGGATGCCGAGCACCCGATCCACGTGAAACGGCTCGCCGTCGTGACTGGCACTGATCATCGCGAGGTCGGTCTCCTCGCGCGGCACCAGACCACTGCGCAGCATGCCGACGGTCTGCAGCGGCTTGTTCGACGACCGCGGGAAGAACGGGCCGGTGGTGTCCCCGACGCCGGGGCGGTCGGCGAACGCGACGATGCCGTGGTGCACGCTCTCCACGAAGCCGGAGCGGACCACCTCCGCGACCACGGTCACCGGGCCGGCACCCCGAGCAGCTCGCGGGCCTGCGCCGGGGTCAGCGGCGGGCGCTGGGCGAGCTGCGCGAAGCCGACCGCGCGGGCGACCAGCTGCATGTTGGACTCGACCGGGCGGCCCTTGGCGTACGTGATCGTGTCCTCCATGCCGACCCGCAGGTGCCCGCCGGCGGACAGCGAAGCCAGCATCACCGGGATCGTGCCGCGACCGATTCCGGTCGCCGAGAACGTGGTGCCGGCCGGCAGGTCACGGATCGCCTGCTCGCAGGCGACCAGGGCGGCCGCCGTCCCGGGCATCCCGCCCGGCACACCCATCACCAGGTCGAGGTGCACGTGCCCGCCGGCCGGCAGCCCGTACTTGCCGAGCAGCCGCTGCAGGGTGGTCAGCTGACCCAGGTCGAAGATCTCGTACTCCGGCACGATGCCCCGCTCCTGCATGCGGGTGTGCAGGTCGACGATGAACGACCAGCGGTTCAGGAAGACGCCGTCACCGAAGTTGACGGTGCCCATCGTGCAGGAGGCCATCTCCGGGCCGGCATCGAGCACGGCCAACCGGTCCGTCTCCGGGTCGGTCACCGCACCGCCCGAGGAGAGCTGCACGATCAGCCCGGTCGACTCGCGCAGCGCGGCGACGGTGGCGCGCAGCCGACCCTGGTCCAGGGTCGGCCGGGCATCCGCGTCCCGGATGTGCACATGGATGATCGAGGCGCCCAGCGCCTCACACTCTTTCGCGGTCGACACCAGCTCGTCCAGGGTCACTGGCAGAGCCGGCACGTCCGCCTTGCTGCTCTCCGCGCCGGTCGGGGCGACGGTGATCAAGGTCCCGGTCATGCCGGTCATCCTGCCACCGCCCCCACGGCGCGGAAAACAAAAGCCCAACCCCATTTCCGCGGACGCGGGCAGCCGCGCCCGCCACGCTCACCACTCACCGTCGCTGCCGGGCCCGGGCCCTGATGGCGGGGCGACTCAGGCGTCGATCGCCGCCGCCGACTCCCCCACGGTGAGGCGGGCGTCGTCGGCCACGGTGCGTTTCAGCACCGCCAACGCCACCAGACCCAGCTCGTGATGCCGGACCGCGGTGCCGACGAAGCCGACCGCCCGCCCGTCCAGCTCCACCGGCGTCCCCTGCGCCGGCGGGTGATCGGTGGCGATCCCGTCCAGGTGCAGCAGCGCCAGCCGGCGCGGCGGCCGGCCCAGATGGTGCACCCGGGCGACCGTCTCCTGGCCGCGGTAACACCCCTTGTCCAGGTGCACGGCCGTGGCCATGAACCCCGCCTCGGCCGGGATCGTCCGGTGGTCCGTCTCGTGCCGCAGCCGCGGGACCCGGGCGGCGACCCGGATCGCCTCATAGGCCCACAGCCCGGCCCGCGCCACCCCCAGCTTCTCGATCACCGACGTCTTCGCGTGGCGGGGCACCAGCAGATCCACCCCCAGGGGCACTCGGCGCACCAGGCCGCCCTCGAACGGGCGTACGTCGTAGATCGCGGTGGCCTCGGCCGGCACCGTGCCGGCGGTGAACTTCGGACCCGGCACCGCACCGACCCGAGGCTCCGCCAGATCCGGAAAGAGATCCGCGGCAGCCGGCCCCACCAGGGACAGCACGGCGATCTCCGAGGTCGCGTCGCGCGGCTCCACCCGGGTGAAGAACCGCATCATCTCCAGGTATCTCAACAGCCCCGCGCCGGCCCCCGGCTCGGTGTCGAGCCACGCCGTGGTGCCGTCCTCGGTGACGAACGCGTGCTGCTCCACATGCCCGTGCGGGGACAGCACCAGCAGCTCACTGCCCTGATTCGCGGACAGCTCGGACAGGTGCTGGGTGGTCAGCGTGTGCAACCAGCCGGCCCGCTCCGGACCCGGCACCGCGAGCACATCCCGGTGCGACCGGTCGACCAGGCCGACCCCCGTCTCCAGCAGCCGCTGCTCCTTCATCGGGTCACCGAAATGCGCCGGCACCCCGGCATCGGCCGAACTCGGGTCGAGATCCTCGACCATGACCACGGTCACTCCGACTCCTTGCAGTTTCCACAGACCCCGAACAGGGAGACGTGCCCGACATCGACCCGGAAGTGACGTTCGTCGCGGAGGCGATCACAGACCGGCGACAGCACCGACGGCTCCACCTCCTCGATCGACCCGCACGACCGGCAGACCAGATGCACATGCTGCCCCTCGCCCGCCGGGTGGTAGGTCGGCGATCCGTGCGAGAGGTGGGTGTGACTGACCAGGCCGAGCTCTTCCAGCAGCTCGAGCGTCCGATACACCGTGGTGATGTTGACACCGGCGACCCGCTCACGGACCGCGTTGTGCACCGACTCGGGGGTCGCGTGACCGAGCTCGTGCACCGCTTCCAGAATCAGCTGACGCTGCGGGGTGAGCCGCAGGCCGCGCTCACGCAGCATGGCGGCAAGCGAAGTGGCGGACACCCCACGAGCATAGTTCGCTAGTTTCACGGTGATGAGCGAGCAGATCCTGGTGTCCCCGGCCGACCTGATGGGCGACGGGGTGTTCGAGACGATGCACCTGCGCCCGTCCGGCCCGTGGCTGCTGGCCGAGCACCTGGACCGGCTGGGCCGGTCCGCGGCGCTGCTGGACCTTCCCGTACCGCCAAGTCCCGATCTCTCGTCTTCTGCCGGGCGGACGGGTGCTCTGCGGATCATCTACACCCGCAGCCTGCTGCACGTCAGCGTGTCCGACATCCCGGCGACCGTCCTCCGGGAACGCCGCGACGGGGTGCGGGTGCTCAGCGCCGGGCTCGGCGTCTCCGTGACGAACCGTCCACCGTGGGCGCTGTCCGCCGCCAAATCCCTGTCCTACGCGACCAATTTCGCGGCGCGGCGCTGGGCGGCGCGGCATCAGGCCGACGACGTGATCGGGGTTTCGACCGAGGGGTACGTCATGGAGGCCCCGACGTCGTCCGTCGTCTGGCTGGCGGGCGACGAGCTGTGCACGGTGCCGGCGGCGGAGGCCGGGATCCTGCCGGGGATCACGGCGGCGCATCTGCTGTCGGTGGCCGGGGAGGTGGGGCTGCGGGGGGTGGAGCGGATGGTGACGCTGCCGGAGCTGGCGGCGGCGGACGCGATCTGGTTGGCGTCGTCGCTGCGGGGGCTGGCGGAGGTGGTGACGTTCGACGGGGTGGTGCGGGAGCGGTCGCGGTGGACGCCGCGGTTGCTGGAGTTGCTGGGCTTCTGAGCCAGGGCAGGGTCGAGCCTCGACAAGTCAGCGAGCCGCCGCATGACCGGGCCGGGACGGCCGGGTCCCTGACAACGGTCCTGCCGACGCAACCCGGCCCGGCGACAAGACCCACCGGACGACAGACCTCCGACAGCGCGAACGGGCGAGTGTTACCGAGCTGGAAACAGCGTCTGGGTGATGGTGGCCGTTCCGGCCGGCGGAGCCTGCTCGTGCATGGTGATCTCGTCGCCTGGTCGCAGGTGCCGCCATCTGTCGGGGACGAGCGGAGCGAGGCGGATGGATCCGCATGCGCCTGGTTCCAGTCGGGGTTCCCCTTCGACCCGGATGCGGGCGGCGTGCAGGTCGAGATGACCTTCCGGCATGACGAATCCGAGATTCCACAGGGGTCGCAGTATGCCGTCGCCGGGTATCGCGGCCTTTCGGGCACCAGGCTGCTCAGGGCCGAACAGGTGCAGGTCCGCGCGGATGATGCCGTGGAGAGCCTCTGCCGCTCTCCAGTGACACCACGCTGTGGCGCGGTGCAGGTTCATCTCCGTGGCCGCGTCTGCCAGGAGGTTCCAGAACGCCTGATCGGCGGCGTAGGCATCGCCCAGTTCGGTGAGGATGTCGAGCGCGATCTCGTACTCGTTGTGCTCGAGGTAGTCGACAGCGTCCGCGACGGTGGTCCCGGCCTCGCTGGTAGCCCACCGCGGGACCATGACGGCCGCCTGGCGCAGTGGGTCGGGGATGTCCATGCTCGTGATTGTTCAGCACGGCCTGAGCAAGCGGCCCTCTGGCGCCTGGACAACCGGACCGGAGTGGCACCACCGCTGACGGGAAGCCCGGACGCCCAGCGCCGGGCCTCCCGTCAGCAGAAGATCTCAGCCGCCGATACGCAGCAACCGCGCCGACATGTGCGGCGTCAGCGCGCTGTTGTCGATCGAGATCTCGTGCGCGTAGAGCAGCGCCCCCTCCACGATCCCGAACAACCGGTGCCCGCCGGTCACGTGCAACCCGGACGGCGTGTAGGCCACCGCGTCGGTGCCCATCTCCAGCCGCGTCGTGGCCGCCTTGCCGAGGTAGAGCTCGGCGACCCCGTCCGGGCGGATCATCGTGGCTTCCATCTCGTCGCCGGGGCGCCCGTCGACCAGCACCGGCCGCCAGAAGCCGGACTCGGTGAGCGACTGGCCGAGCGGCTGCGAGTCGTCGTCGAGCAGCCAGGACCGGGACTCGAAGCGCAGGAAGTCACGCCCGTCGTGACTGATCCTGATCTCCTGGGCGAAGTTGTAGTCCTCCTCCGCCGGGAAGCCGCCCTGCCCGCGCCCCCGCCACAGGCCGATGAACGGCAGCAGGCCGAGCAGCGACGGGTGCAGGTCGGGGCCGACCCGCAGGTCGTGCGTGTCCTCGTAGGGGTAGGCGTCGACCGGCGGGGCGTTCAGCCACGGCGGCGGGCCCAGTGGGTTTTCCGTCTCGCCGCTCACCAACGCCCCCTCGAAATCCGAATCGCCAGATAACCGAAACCGCCCGCCAGCGCGCCCATCCCGGCGACCAGCAGGCTCACGAACCCGATCTCCGTAACCATGTCCGGACCATCTTATGCTGGCCGCTATGGCACGTTTGCTGGTCGTCAAGGCCACCGCCGGCGCCGACGCCCCGGAGCGCTGCAACCAGGCGTTCAACGTGGCCGCGACGGCCGCCACCGCCGGGGTCGGCGTGTCGCTGTGGCTGACCGGGGAGTCGACCTGGTTCGCCCTGCCCGGCCGGGCCGCGGAGTTCGTCCTGCCGCACGCCGCGCCGTTACCCGACCTGATCGACCTGCTGCTGGAGGCGGGCCGGATCACCGCGTGCACCCAGTGCGCGGCGCGCCGTGGGATCACTCCCCAGGATGTGCTGCCCGGCATCCGGATCGCCGGGGCCGCGGTGTTCGTCGAGGAGATCATGACCGAGGGGGCGCAGGCCCTGGTCTACTGACCGCCGCACCCGGTGGTCACGCTGACCGTCAGGTTCTGTCCGGTGGCGTCGACCACCACGGAGGCGGCGCCGTCCCGATACGCCCAGCCGTCCGGCCCGCTCCACAGCGGCGTGGTGCCCTCCGGGATCCCGCGCGGCCGGTCGCCGCTCGCCCCGCCCGCGCCGGCGAGGGTCACCGCCGTTCCGCCCTCGGGGCAGGCCGCCGCCTGTACCGACGCCGGCGCCCCGGCGGTCCCGCCGAGCGCCGCGACCGTCTTGCCGAACACGGCCGGCGCCGCGCCCGCCGCCGGATCCGCGCCCAGCGTCGCGGGTCCCGGCCGGCACCCGGTGTCCAGGGTCAGTGTCAGGATCTGATCGGCGGCGCCGGCCTCGCCCTCGATCGCGATGAAGTCACCGGCGTCGGCGAAGAACGACAGCCGGCTTCCGGCCCGGCTCGGGGTCACCCCGGCCTTGAACCCGTCCGGCAGCCCGCCGGCCACCCGGTCGAGTGCGGCGCGGGTCTGGCCCTCCCCCACATACAGGACGAGGTCCCGTTTGGCGTCCAGCCCGTCCCGCACCGGGGTGAGCCGGCATTTCTCGGTCCGCAGCGCGTCCAGCCGGATCGCCCACGGCCCGTCCGCCGCCGCGAGCAGCGTCCCGGTGGCTTTCCGCAGGGCCGGCACCGCCTGCCCGAGATCCCGCTGCTCCGGCACGGTCGCCGGGTCGTTGCGGATCGACCACCAGGACAGCCCGGTGAGCCCCAGGATCCAGGCCGCGACCATGGCGACCACCCACCGTCGCCGCTTCCCGCCCGGTCCCGTCACGGCAGCCATGGTGACACGCCCCGTGCACCGGCCCTAACCGGCGGCCGCGCGGTGTTCCGCGGAGCCCAGGAAGCGGGCTATCACCTCCGCGCTGCCCGGAGTGAACGGCCGGTCCAGCACTTCGGCCGCCGGCACGAACAGCATCGCCGCACCCTCACCGAGTACCACGTCCGCCTGCGTCGCGGCGGTGTGGCCGTGGAAGTAGTACTTCACCCGGCCCTCGGCGGGCAGTTCCTGCCGCTCGAACAGGCGCAGGGGTTCGTCGGCCTGCAGGCTCGCCTCTTCCCGGAGTTCGCGTGCCGCCGCCTCGGCTGGTGTCTCCCCCGGCTCGACGGCGCCACCGGGAAGCCCCCACACGTTCGGGAAGTAGGGCGCCTTGTCGTCGCGCAGCTGCAGCAACAGCGACCCGTCAGCGGCGACGAGAAGGGTGCAGGCGATCTGTTTCATGACAGCTCCCGAAGTCAGCTCTTGGCGAGACGCTCGAGGGCGCCGATCGCCACCTCCGACCGCGTCGTGTACCAGAACGGTGGCAGCGATCGGCGCAGGAACGACCCATATCCCCGGGCCGTCTCCAGCCGCGAGTCGAGCACCGCCACCACCCCCTTGTCGCCGGTCGAGCGGATCAACCGCCCCACTCCCTGAGCCAGCCGGACCGCCGCGATCGGCACGCTGACCGAGGAGAATCCGGAGCCGGGGCGGGCGGCGTCGGCCGCGGCGGCGCGGGCGGCGGCCAGCGGCTCGTCGGGGCGGGGGAACGGCAGGCGGTCGATGACCACCAGCTGGCAGGCGTCGCCGGGCACGTCGACGCCCTGCCAGAGTGACATCACCCCGAACAGGCAGCTGTTTCGCTCCTCACGGAATTTGCGGACCAGGATCGGCAGGGTCTCGTCGCCCTGCAGCAGGATCGGCAGGTCGGTCTTGGCGCGCAGCAGTTCGGCGGCCTGGGCGGCGGCCCGGCGGGAGGAGAACAGGCCGAGCGTGCGACCGCCGAGCGCCTGCACCAGTTTGAGCAGTTCGTCGGCGGCGGCGTCGGGCAGCCCGGAGGCCATCGGGCGGGGCAGGTGCGCCGCGACGTACAGAATCCCCTGCTTGGGATAGTCGAACGGCGAACCGACGTCGAGGGAGGTCCAGCCGTCACCGGAGGTGTCCTCGGCGGCGGCGACCGGCAGGCCCAGCGAGCGGGCCACCGTGTCGAAGCGGCCGCCGAGGGTGAGGGTGGCGGAGGCGGCGACCACCGTGCGGTCGGCGTAGAGCGCCTGGGACAGCGTGCCGTGCACCGACAGCGGGGCCACCACGAGCGCCTTGCGCCCGGCGCCGATCTCGGATTTCTCCACCCAGGCGACGTCGAACTCGTCCTCCTCCAGGAGCCGCTGGGCGGTGCCGGACAGCTCGTCGAGGACCGCTTTGGCCTGCTGTTTGCGGACCGGGTCGGGGTCGTCGGACTTGACGTCGCCGATCGCGGTGAGCCCGGCCCGGGTGGCCGACTCGAGCAGCGTGACCGCCTGGCGCAGCCCGTCGGGCAGGCCGTCGGTGAGCCGGCCGGGCGGCACGTCGGCGAGCCCGACGGTGAGCGCGTCGGCGGCCTCGGCGAGCGCGTCGGCGGTGGCCGGCGGGATCAGGGTGCGGGCGCGGCGGCCGGCCCGCTCGACCGCCTCGGGGGTGAGCTCGGCCTGCGACGCCGACGACACCCGCTCGGCGAGCTCGTGCGCCTCGTCGACCACCAGCAGCTTGTGCGGCGGGATGATGTGCCGCTCGGAGAGCATGTCGACGGCGAGCAGGCTGTGGTTGGTGACCACGATGTCGGCCTCGCGGGCGCGCACCCGGGACGCCTCGGCGAAGCACTCCTGCCCGTAGGGGCAGCGGGCGGCGCCGACGCAGTCACGGGCCGGCATGGAGACCGAGCGCCAAGCGGTGTCGTCGACGCCCGGGTCGAGCTCGTCGCGGTCACCGGTCTGGGTCTTGTCGGCCCATTTGCGGATCCGGACGACCTGTTTGCCGAGCCGGCCGGCCTCGCCGAGCCACTGCCCGGCCTTGGGCGCCGGGGCGTCGTCGAAGAGCGTGTCGGTGGGCGCCTGCTCGTCGGCGTGCTCGAGTTTGGCCATGCACAGGTAGTGGTGCCGGCCCTTGAGCACGGCGAAGCTGGGCTTTCGCCCGAGCAGCGGCTCGACCGCCGCGGCGAGCCGGGGCAGGTCGTGCTCGACCAGCTGGTTCTGCAGGGCGAGGGTGGCTGTGGAGACGACCACCGGGCCCTCGACGAGCAGGGCGGGCGTGAGGTAGCCGAGGCTCTTGCCGGTGCCCGTGCCGGCCTGCACCAGCAGGTGCTCGCGATCGGTGATGGCCTTCTCGATGGCCGCGACCATGGCCTCCTGACCTGGGCGGGCGGAGCCCCCGGGGACGGCGCCGACCGCCGCGGCGAGGAGTTGTCCGGCGGTCGCCTTCTTCTTGGTAGCTGCGGGCACGCACGAACCGTACCCGGCACCACCGACATATCCGGGTCACCGTTAGGGTGCACCCATGCCGAGCGAGATGGTCCGGGTCATCTACACGAAGTACGACGGTTCGGCGCATCGTGACTATCCGGCCCGCCGCCTGGCCGAGGACGACCTGGGCATCTGGGTCGGCGTGACCCAGGGCACCGCTTCGGTCTACCACGGCCGCCCGTCGGTGGAGCAGATCCCGTTCGTCCTGCTCGTCCCGCACCACGCCTGGTGGACGGGGATGTTCAACCCGCCGCCGCGGACCAGCGAGGTCTACTGCGACATCACCACCCCGGCCCGCTGGGAGGGTGACACGGTGCACATCGTCGACCTGGATCTGGACGTGGTGCGGCGTCGCGAGTCCGGCCTGGTCGAGCTCCGGGACGAGGACGAGTTCGACGAGCACCGGACGCTCTTCGGCTACCCGGACGACCTGGTGATGAACGCGAACGCGGCGGCCCGCCTGCTGATGGGCCGGCTCGGGGACGGCTCCGAGCCGTTCGCCACGCATTACCGCAAGCACCTACAAGAGGTCGTCTAGCCGCAGCTTGGCCGGGTTCTGCTGGGTGAAGACCCCGGTGATCCGGCCGTCCTGGACGGCCACGGTGATCACCGAGAGCAACGGTGACCCGTCCGGCCAGCGGCCGCGCAGCATCATCGCGGCACCGCCCTCGACCAGCACCGGGTCGACCTTCAGATCGCTCACCTCGTGGGCACGGCGGGTGAGGATGCCGTGGAACAGCCGGCCCACCTTCTCCCAGCCGAGCACCGGGCGCAGCGCGCTGCGGGCCACGCCGCCACCGTCGCTGATCGACACCACGTCGGGGGCGAGCACCGCGGCCAGCATGCGCATGTCGCCGCTCTGCGCGGCCAGCAGGAAGGCCTGCAGCACCCGGCGCTGCTCGGCCAGCCCGGCATTGTGCCGGATCTGCCCGTCGGCGGCGGCGCGCCGGCCCCGGGAGGCGTGCTGCCGGGCCGTCGCGGGCGTCGTGTCGAGCACCGCGGCCACCTCCTCGAACGGCAGGCCGAACGCATCGTGCAGGACGAACGCCACCCGCTGCTCCGGGCTGAGCCGTTCGAGGACCACCAGCAGGGCGACGCTGACCTGGTCGGCGCGTTCGGCGTACAGGGCCGGGTCGGCGTCCGGGTCGACCGCGAAGGCGGGCAGCCACTCGCCGGGGTACGACGTACGGCGTACCCGGGCCGAATTGAGCTGGTCCAGGCAGATCCGTCCGGTGACGGTGGTCAGCCAGCCGCGCGGATCCCGGATGTCGTCCTGCTGCGCGCAGCGCAGCCAGGCCTCCTGCACCGCGTCCTCGGCCTCGGCGCGGTTGCCGAGCATCCGGAAGGCGACCGCCGTCAGGTAGGCGCGGTGGGTCTCGAACTCGTCTGCGGTGACCGACGGCATGGAGCAATTCTGCGCGGGATGCCCGGCGTCGGGTATCACCTGTGCCACAGTAGAACCGGACTTTTCGGTTATTTTGGGGTGGTGACCACGTGCAGGACATGGCGACTCTCGCGGGCAGCCTGGCCGGCCTGGCCGGTGCCGGCGGCGCGATGTCGATCGCGCTGGCCCGCCGCCCGCGCGGCAGTCTGGCCACCGGACACGCGCTGATCCCGGACCGGGTCACCGACCCGTTGCCGATGGTGCTGCGGGCCGGCCTGGCCGGGATGACCGTCCGGGTCACCCCGGGCCCGCACGGCGAGCTGTTCCTCGGCCCGGGCGATCCGCGGCCCGGCCGGACCCTGCGCCGGCTGGTGCTGGCCCCGCTGTTCACCCGCGCCCAGGCCACCGCCGGACGGCTCTGGGCCGACCAGCACACCCCGTTCCAGCTGGTGGTGGAGTTCGCCGGGGAGAGCCGGGACACCGGGCCGCTGCTGCGCGCCTACCGGATGCTGGACCAGCAGTTGCGCGACCATGCCGCGCTGCTGAGCCGCGGCGCGGACGGTGAGATCACGCCGGGCGTGGTGACCGTCACGGTGGCCGGCATCGTCGACGTCCGGGACCTGCTGGCCGCCCAACCGGTCCGGTACGCGTTCGCCGACGGCGGTTTCGACGACCTGGGCTCGCCGGCCGCCCCGCTGGACCTGGTGCCCACGCTGAGCGAGCCGTGGACCCGCCGGTTCGGCTGGGACGGCCGGGAGCCGATCACCGCCGAGGAGCGTCACCTGCTGCACGCGCTGGTACGCGAGGCCCACGACGAGGGGCGGGCGGTGCGGATGAGCGGGCTGCCGCGGGGGCCGCGGCGGGCCCGGGTCGCGGTCTGGTCCGAGCTGATCGCGGCCGGGGTGGACGTGGTCGCCGACGCCGATCTCACCGCTCTGGTCCGGCACCTGCGCCCCGTGTCCGGTGGGTGAACCCGGATAGACCGATAGAGTGCGTGCGGAGATCCAACGAAAGCCCGTCGATCGAGGTCCGCGCCGTGAAGTTCTCATTCCGTCCTGTCGAGGGCGTCTTCTACGACCTCTTCACCAAGGCCTCGTACAACCTGGTGAAGGGGACCGAGCTGCTCAACGAGCTGGCTCTGCCCGGCGTGGACGTCCAGTCGGTCAGCGAGCGGCTCAGCGACGTCGAGCACGACAGCGACGCGCTCACCCACGAGCTGTACAAAAAGATCAACTCCACCTTCATCACCCCGTTCGACCGGGCCGACATCTACTCGCTCGGCTCCCAGCTGGACGACGTGATGGATCACCTGGAAGCGGTCGGCAACCTGCTCTACCTGTACGGCCTGACCGAGCTGCCGTCGCTGCCCCGCGAGATGCACGAGCTGATCACGGTCCTCGACCAGCAGGCGAAGATCACCGCCGAGGCGATGCCCCGGCTGCGGTCGATGAAGGGTCTCGAGGAGTACTGGATCGAGATCAACCGCTTGGAGAACGACGGGGACCGGGCCTATCGGATGCTGCTCGTCCGGCTCTTCTCCGGGGAGTACGACGCGCTCACCGTGCTCAAGATGAAGGAGGTCGCCGACGAACTGGAAGCGGCCTGCGACGCGTTCGAGCACGTGGCGAACACGGTCGAGACCATAGCGGTCAAGGAGTCCTAGGCCTTGTCTCCGGAACTCGTCGCCGTCCTGGCGGTGATCGTCGCCGCGATGGTCTTCGACTACACCAACGGCTTCCACGACGCCGCCAACGCGATCGCCACCAGCGTCAGCACCCGCGCGCTGACCCCGCGGGTCGCGCTCGGCATGGCCGCCGTCGGCAACTTCATCGGCGCCCACTTCGGCACCGAGGTGGCCAAGACGGTCGGTGACGGCCTGGTCTCCCTCCCGCTGGGCATTCCGAGTCTGGGCGTCGTCTTCGCCGGCGTCCTCGGCGCGATCGCCTGGAACCTGATCACCTGGTTCTTCGGCCTGCCGTCCAGCTCCTCGCACGCCCTGTTCGGCGGCCTGGTCGGCGCCACCATGATCGCCGGCATCGGCTCCGTGCAGTGGGCCAACATCGTCGGCAAGGTCCTGCTCCCGATGATCCTGTCCCCGGTCGTCGGCCTGATCCTCGGCTTCGCCGCGATGATCGCCCTGATGTGGACGTTCCGGCGCGGCCACCCGGGCCGGCTCAACCGCGGCTTCCGGCACGCCCAGACGGTCTCCGCGGCCATGATGGCCATCGGCCACGGCACCCAGGACGCCGCCAAGACCATGGGGATCGTCGTCCTGGCGCTGTACACCGGCGGTTACCAGGACAGCGCTGCACACATCCCGGAGTGGGTGTTCTGGGCGTCGGCGACCATGCTGGCCGCCGGCACGTACACCGGCGGCTGGCGGATCATCCGCACCCTCGGCCGCAAGATCATCGACTTGGGCCCGGCCGAGGGCTTCGCCGCCGAGACGGTCGCCAGCGCGGTCCTCTACTTCAACGCCTGGGTCCTGCACGCGCCGATCTCCACCACCCACACGATCACCTCAGCGATCATGGGCGTCGGCGCCACCAAACGCCTCAGTGCGGTCCGCTGGAACGTGGCCGGCAACATCATCATCGCCTGGCTGACGACTTTCCCGGGCGCGGCGCTGATCGCCTGCCTGGCCTATGCCATCGTCCGGCCGGCCTTCTCCTGAATCAACCGCCGAGGCCGGATCTGAAGATCAACCGCCGACTTCCCGGCCGGGCAACCCCAACGCGACGAACCCGCGACGGCAGCCGGAAGGCCGCGCCCACCGCGGGGCGGGGAGCATCCGGAGCGCCTCAGTAGATGACGCCGATCTGCTCGCGGATGGAGTCGAGGAGGTTCATGACTTCGAGCGTCGTGGTCTGGCTGACCAGCGGGCTTTCCCGCTCCCCCGCCGCCAGGCAGCGCTGCACCTCCGCCGCCTCGAACTGGTAGCCACTGCCCGGGAAGTCGAACTCGAACGTTTCCGGCGCCTTGTCCGGCCGGCTCAGCGTGAACGACCGCGGCACCATGAAGCCCGGCGGGATGTCGATCCGCCCGTCCGTCCCGGTGATCGACGCGGCGTTGCGGCTCGCCCCGTTGATGCTGCAGGTGAGGGCCCCGACCGCGCCGGACTGCCAGCCGAGCAGGATCCCGGTGTGTTCGTCGACGCGTTCCGGGGTGAGGTGCGCCCAGGCCTGCACCGAGCTGGGCAGCCCCAGGAACAGGTGGGCCAGGTGGACCGGATAGACGCCGAGGTCGAGCAGCGCGCCGCCCCCGAGTTCGGGCGCGCGCAGCCGGTGTTCGGCGGCGAACGGACCCTGCAGCCCGAAATCGGCGTGGATCGAGCTGACCCAGCCGATCGCGCCCTCTTCGACGAGTTCGGCGGCCCGGCGGATGGCCGGGTTGCAGCGCATCCACATGGCCTCCATCAGGAACACCCCGCGGGACCGGGCGGCCTCGACGAGTTGGGCGGCGGTCGGCAGGTCCAGGGTGATCGGCTTTTCGACCAGCACCGCCTTGCCGGCCTCGATGCACTGCAGCGCCGCCGCGTGGTGGTAGGCGTGCGGCGTCGCCACGTAGATGACGTCGACCTCGTCGTCGGCGGCCAGCGCGGCGTAGGACCCGTGCGCCCGGGCGAACCCGTACCGTTGCGCGAACGCGTCCGCGGTCTTCTGGTCGCGTGACCCCACCGCGGCGAGTTCCGCCCCCGGCACCAGCGGAAGGTCGGCGGCGAACGTGGCGGCGATCCCGCCCAGCCCGAGAATGCCCCAGCGAACGTTCTGTCCCGTCATGATCAGTACCGTATCGCCCCCACCGGACCCTGTCCCCCGCCTCCGCCGGCGGGACTGGCCGGCTGGCTGCCGTGAGGCGGGCGATGGTGCAAGGATCGACGGGTGACCGAGCCGATGCCCCTGCCGCCCGCGATGATGCAGCGCGCCCGCGATTTCGCCGGCCCACCGGTTCCGGCGCGGCCGGCCGCGACGGTGGTGCTGCTCCGCCCGGCCGCCGGGCACCGCTTCCAGGTGTACGTGCTGCGCCGGATGACCACGATGGCGTTCGGCGGGGTCTACGCGTTCCCGGGCGGCGCGGTCGACCCCACCGACCGGCCGGAGACGCTGCGCGACGACTGGGCCCGGCGGCTCGGCGTGTCCGAGGAGCAGGCCCGCGCCGTCGTCGGTGCGGCGGCCCGCGAGCTGTTCGAGGAGGCCGGCGTGGTGCTGGCCGGCCCGGCCGCCGAGCCGGATCGCACGGTCGCCGACGCCGACGATCCCACCTGGGAGTCCGATCGGGCGGCGGTGCTGCGCCGGGAGCTGACGATGGCGGATCTGCTGGCCCGCCGGGGTCTGCGGCTGCGCGACGACCTGCTGCTGCCGTGGGCCCGGTGGATCACCCCGGAGTTCGAGCCGAAACGATTCGACACCTGGTTCTTCGTGGCTCTGCTGCCGGAGGCCCAGGAGGCCCGGGACGTCTCCGGGGAGGCGGACCGCACGGCGTGGATCGATCCGGCGGATGCGGCGGATCTGCCGATGCTGCCGCCGACCCGGCACACCCTGGACCAGATCGTGGCGGGCGGCACGATCGACGGCGTGGTGGCCGCCTCGGTGCACCGTGACGCGGCCACCCCGGTGATGCCCCGCATCGAGGTCACCGACGACGGCACGGCGACCCTGCGATTCTGAGGAGACGACAAAGGCGCCGATCGCCGCGTACGGAGATCGACGCCTTTGAACGGGCGGACCTCAGCCGAAGCGGCCGGTGATGTAGTCCTCGGTCTTCTTCTGCGACGGGTTGCTGAAGATCTTCTGCGTGTCGTCGTACTCGATCAGCCGGCCGGGCTCGCCGGTCTTGTCGATCGAGAAGAAGCCGGTCTTGTCGCTGACCCGGGCCGCCTGCTGCATGTTGTGCGTGACGATGATGATCGTGAAGCGGTCCTTCAGCTTGAACATCAGGTCCTCGATCGCCAGCGTCGAGATCGGGTCGAGCGCCGAGCAGGGCTCGTCCATCAGCACGACCTGCGGCTCGACCGCGATGGTGCGGGCGATGCAGAGGCGCTGCTGCTGACCGCCGGAGAGGCCGGCGCCGGGGCGGTCGAGCCGGTCCTTGACCTCGTCCCAGAGGTTCGCGGAGCGCAGCGACTTCTCGGCGGCGTCGTCCAGGATCGACTTCTTCTTGACGCCGTTGAGCTTGAGGCCGGCGACCGCGTTCTCGTAGATCGACATGGTCGGGAACGGGTTGGGCCGCTGGAAGACCATGCCGATCATGCGGCGGACCGCGGTGATGTCCACGTCCGGGTCGTAGATGTTCTGGTCGTCGATGGTGAGGCGACCCTCGATCCGCGCGTTCGGCAGGACCTCGTGCATGCGGTTGATCGACCGGAGGAAGGTCGACTTGCCGCAGCCGGACGGGCCGATCAGGGCGGTGATCGTCTTCGGCTCGACGATCATCGAGACGTTGTCGATCGCCTTGAAGGAACCGTAGTAGGACGAGACGTTGCTCGCCTCGATGCGCTTGGCCATGGGAGGGAACCTCTTCTACCGGGTCAGTTTGTTGCGGCGGGCGAGCAGCTTGGCGCCGATCGTGAAGATCAGCACGAGGGCGACCAGCGTCAGCGCTGCGGTCCAGGCCCGGGCCGGCGAGTACTTAGAGGCGTCGCCCGCCTGCTGGAACACGTAGAGGGCCAGCGACGACTGACCGCCGGCGAACGGATCGAAGTTGATCCGGGCGAGGCCACCCGCGACCAGCAGCACCGGGGCGGTCTCGCCGGCCGCGCGGGCGATGGCGAGCATGACGCCGGTGACGATGCCGGGTGCCGCGGTGGGCAGCACCACGCTGAGGATCGTCTTCCACTGCGGGACGCCCAGCGCGTACGCACCCTCGCGGAGCGGGCCCGGAACCAGGCGCAGCATCTCCTCGGTGGAGCGCACGATGGTCGGCAGCATCAGCACGGTCAGGGCCAGCGCGGCCGCGAAGCCGGAGTACTCCGGCTCCCCGTTGTTGAACCAGGGGCTGACGATCAGCACCCAGAAGGAGAGGATGAACAGACCGGCGACGATCGACGGGATGCCCGTCATCACGTCGACGAAGAAGCGGACCGTGGTGGCGAACCGGCCCCGGCCGTACTCCACCAGGTAGACCGCGCCGAGTACGCCGAGCGGCACGGCGAACAGGGTGGCGATGCCGACCTGCTCCAGGGTGCCGACGATGGCGTGGTAAGCGCCGCCGTTCGCGTCGCGGGCGCCGATGTTCGCCATCGACGAGCCGAAGAAGTCGCCGTCGAGCCGGTCGACGCCCTTGGCGAGCAGCGTCCACACCACCGAGGCCAGCGGCAGGACGGCCAGCACGCAGGCGGTGTAGATGAGGGTCTGCCACATCCGGTTGCGGGCGGCGCGCCTGCCCTCCACCCGGGACGCGGCCAGGTTGAGGCCGACCAGGTAGAACACCACGCCGAGGAAGGCGACCAGCACCCAGTTGCCGATGCCGGTCCCGAGCACCACGACGGCGGAGACGATCAGTGCGGCCACGGCGACCGCCAGGTTGGCGGCGACCGGGAACTTCCTGCTGCGGATGTTGTCCGGCGTCATCACGATGCTCATGCGGCACTGTCCCGGAACTCGCGGCGGCGGTAGATGATCGCCCGCGCCGTCATGTTGACGACCAGCGTGATCGCGAACAGCACCAGACCGGAGGCGATCAGCGCGCCGCGGCCGGTGTCGTTCGCCTCGCCGAACGCGTTGGCGATGTTGGCGGCGATCGAGTTGCCGCCGGTCTGGATCAGGTTGAACGAGATCTGCCAGGTGATGCCGAGGGTCAGCGCCAGGGCGATGGTCTCGCCGAGGGCGCGGCCCAGGCCGAGCATCACCGCGGCGATCACACCGGGCTTGCCGTACGGCAGGACCGCGGTGCGGACCATCTCCCACTTGGTGGCGCCGAGCGCGAGCGCGGCCTCCTCGTTCATCCCGGGGGTCTGCTGGAAGACCTCACGGGACAGCGACGTGACGATCGGCAGCACCATGATCGCCAGGACCAGGCCACCGAGCATGATCGACTGTCCGAACGGACCGTCCCCGCCGAAGATCGGCAGCCAGCCGAAGTAGTGGTTGAGCCAGGCCGAGAAGTCCCGCACCGGCTCCTGCAGCACGTCACGGCCCCACAGGCCGAAGACGACACTGGGCACCGCGGCCAGCAGGTCGATCACGAAGCCGAGCGGGGTGGCCAGCCGGCGCGGGGCGTAGTGCGAGAGGAACAGCGCGATGCCCAGCGCGATCGGCACCGCGACGATCAGCGCGATGACCGAGGTCAGCAGCGTGCCGAAGGCCAGGACGGCGACACCGAAGGCCGGCTCGGCCTCGTTCGGCCGCCAGAAGTTGTAGGTCAGGAAGTTCTCTTTGTCGGCCCGGATGGCCGGCACTGCCTTCGAGATCAGGAAGACGGCGATCGCGACGATGATGACCAGCACCATCGTGCCGGCGGCCAGGGAGAGACCGCGGAATCCGGTCTCCATGGAGAACCGGGATTTCTTGGGCAGGGCGCCGCCGCCACCGACCGGGGGCTCTTCGTAACTGCTCGGGGACACGCCAGAGCCGGCGCCCCGGGCGTGACGGGGAGTCACGCCCAGGTCACCGGCGGTGGCGTTCGCCGAGCGGGAGGGATAGTCACCCATCTACGCGCTCGCTGTCGTCTCGGAGGGATTCAGGAACCGGGGGGTGGTTCAGGAGAGAGCGGCGACCGAGGTGGCGACCTTGGTGCGGACCGACTCGGGCAGCGGGGCGTAGCCCAGGTCGGCCAGCTTCTTCTGGCCCTCGGCGCTGGAGGTGTACTTCAGGAAGCCCTGCACGGCCTTGCCCTTGGCGGCGTCGGCGTACTTCGAGCAGACGATCTCGTAGGTCGCCAGCACAATGGGGTAGGCGCCCGCGGTCGCGGTCTTGTAGTCGATGTCCAGCTTCAGGTCGTTGCCCTTGCCGGTGACCTTCGCGCCCTCGATGGTCTTGCCCGCGGCGTCGCCGGTGAGCTCGACGTACTCGCCGGCACCGTTCTTGATCTTGGCCTTCTGCAGGTCGCTGTTCTCGGCGAAGGAGAGCTCGACGTACGAGATGGTGTTCGGGGTGCTCTTCAGCTTGGCGGCGATGCCGTCCGAGCCCTTGGCGCCGGTGCCGCCCGGAGCCGCCCACGCCTTGGCGTGGTCGTAGGTCCAGTCACCCTCGGCGGTCTTGCTGAGGTACTTGGTGAAGTTGTCGGTGGTGCCCGACTCGTCCGAGCGGTGCACGGCCTCGATGGTCGCGTCCGGGAGCTTGGCGCCGGAGTTCTCGGCGGCGATGGCCGGGTCGTTCCACTTGGTGATCTTGCCGGAGAAGATCTTCGCGATCAGGCTCGGCGACAGCTGCAGACCGTCGGCGCCCTGGATGTTGTAGACCACCGCGATCGGACCGACGACCATCGGGAGGTTGAGAGCCGGCGAGGCGCACTTGGCGTCGGCCTGCGGCTGCTCGTCGTCCTTGAGCGCCGAGTCGGAGCCGGCGAAGTCGGCGAGACCGGAGATCAGCGCCTTGACGCCCGCGCCCGAACCGGTGGGCTGGTAGTCGATCTTGGCGGCCGAGCAGGAGGCGGTGTACGCCTTGATCCATTCGGCCATCGCGTTCTTCTGGGCGCTGGAGCCCTGAGCGGCCAGGGTGCCACCAACGCAGGTGCCGGCGGACGGGGCGGCGGCGCCGGTGTCCCCCTTGGTGTCGGTGTTGTCCGAGCCGCACGCGGTGAGCGCGATGGTCGCAGTCAAAGCAATGCCGGCAACAAGACCGGACCGCTGGAACTTCACGGTTGTAGTCCCCTTCGGGTTCAAGGCGGGCCGGTCGCTCACCGGCTCGAAGGGAAAACTAGGAGTGCCAGATGACCTGCGAGCCGGGCGCACATGAACTGGGGGTGAACTCGTCGACCCCAGAAGGTGGCCTTGCCCTGAGGGGTAGTTGTCCGTTAAGTGAACCGCGCTCTTGCTACCCGATATGTCGGATATACCGTCACCTCGTGACTCTACCGAGACACTGCCTTGGCCGCGCCGTTATCAAGCGGGGCGGCGGTAGTTGATGTCCGCGTGGTGGACCTCGAACCCGAGATACCGGTAGAGCCGCACCGCAGCGGTGTTCGACTCGTCCACATAGAGGTTGGAGACCTCGAGTCCGCGGCCGGCGAGATGCTTCAGCCCGGCCACGCTCAGCGCCGCGCCCAGGCCGCGCCGGTGCCCGGCCGGGTCGACCCCGAGCACGTAGATCTCGCCCAGCGGCGGGTCGGTGTCGGTGTGCACCTTGGTCCAGTGGAAGCCGAGCAGCCGGTCCGTCACGTCGACGGCGAGCAGGAAACCGGCCGGGTCGAACCACGGCTCGCCCTCGCGCAGCAACAGATCGTCGAGAGTCCAGCGGCCCTGCTCCGGGTGGTGGGCGAAGGCCCGCGCGTTCACCTCGAGCCAGGCCTGCTCGTCGGAGCCGGGGCGGAAGCCGCGGACGGTCACCCCGGCCGGCAGGGGGATGTCGGGCAGCGGCTCCAGCAGGGAACGGCGCATCTGCCAGAGCACCCGGTCGCGCAGGAAGCCGCGCCGCTCGGCGAAGGCCCGGGCGGCGGGATCGTCACCGTGCGCCCAGAACCGGAGCTCGCCCGGGCCGGCCGCGTCGAGCAGCCGGCTGCCGTGCCCCTGGCGGCGGTGCGCCGGGTGGACGACCAGCTCGCCGGCGCCGTCCTCGAGGAAGGCGTAGCCGGCCAGGGAGCCGTCCGCGGCGTGTGCGAGGAGGTGATCGCCGCCGCCGTTGCGCAGGCGCAGCTCGACATCCTCGGAGAGCGGATAGCCCGCCGCCTCGGTCAGGGCCAGGACAGCGTCGATCTCGGCGGCGGGCAATCTCTGCATGGAACCGAACTTAGACCGGCAGCGACACCGGCGCGTTGTCGGGCAGCTGCCGGCCGGACGGCGGGACCACGAACTTGTAGCCGACCTGACGCACGGTGCCGATCATCGACTCGTACTCCGACCCGAGCTTGGCCCGCAGGCGCCGGACGTGCACGTCGACCGTGCGGGTGCCGCCGAAGTAGTCGTAACCCCAGACCTCGCGCAGCAGCTGGTCGCGGGTGAACACCCGGCCCGGGTGCTGGGCCAGGAATTTCAGCAGCTCGAACTCCTTGTAGGTGAGATCGAGCGGGCGGCCCTTGAGCTTCGCGGCGTAGGTGTCCGGGTCGATGTTGAGCTCACCGGCGCGGATCGAGCCGCCGGCGCCGGCGGTCGCGTTGGTGAGCCGGCCGACACTGAGCCGCAGCCGGGCCTCGACCTCGGCCGGGCCGGCGCTGGCCAGGATCACGTCGTCGACGCCCCAGTCCGCGTTCAGCGCGATCAGGCCGGCCTCGGTGACCACCGCGATCAGCGGGACGCCGATGCCGGTGGCGTGCAGCATGCGGCAGGTGGCCCGCGCCTCGGAGAGCTCCGAGCGGGCGTCGACCAGCACCGCGTCCGGGCTCGGCCCGGAAACCAGGGTGCGCACGTCGCGCGGGGCGGTCCTGACCGAGTGGGGAAGCAGGTCCAGGGCGGGCAGCACGGCGGATGGCTCACCGGCACGTGCCGTCACCAACAGAAGGATCTCCACACTCACCTCCGTCCTCGCGGCGTCTGACGGCCGCTCGGGTGACCCGGAATGCGCAGCTCAGAGCCGCTATCCCGGAGAACTGGGGCCCGGCGTCACCGACGGGTGGGTTGCCGTTACCTTAACCGATCCACCCGTCCTGACGACCGGTTCAAACCCGCAAGTGACGCAGAGAACGCCTGGTAAGTGGCATAACGCCCGGTTCTTAACAAGCCTTTTACATAGGGCGGCGGATTGGGCCGGGGGCCGGACTCTGGCACGATCGCTGTCGTGTTCCCCTCCATGCCGCAGGACGACCCCTGGGACGCCGACGCCTCCCGTGACGTCGCGCGCCTCAACCCGGGCCGCCCCAAAGCCGGGATGTACGGTGCCGTGCCGGACGACGAGCCCGACGAGCGGCCCACCTCGGAGCCGGGCGACGACTTCGACGACGAGTTCGAGGAGATCGAGGTCGTCCCGGTCCGACGCAAGCTGTCGGTGGCGATCGGCGGGTTCGCGGCGCTGCTCGCACTGGCGCTGATCCTCGGCACGCTGACCACCGGGCCGGGCGTGCGCACGCCGTACGCGATCGTGCTCTTCGGCATCCAGCTGCTCGGCCTGCTCGCCTGGACCATGGCGCTGAGCCCGCCGGCCGCCTCGCTGACCGCCGCGGCCAGCGGGCTGACCGGCCTGGTCGCCTGCTATCTGGCCGCCACCGCGGACACCGCCGGGCTGACCCCGCTGCTCTACGTCACCGGCGGCGGTTTCGTGGCCGCGCTGGCCGCGCAGGCGGTCCGCGCCGAGGACCGGCACCGGATCGGCGACTCCTGGCGGACCACGCTGCTGATCGTCGCCGGCGTGGTGGCGTACGCGATCCCGATCGTGCTCAGCCGCCAGTCCCTGGGCTCGCAGGCGATCCTGGTCTGCTGCGCCGGGGCCGGGCTGGCGGTGCTGGTCGCCCGGCTGGCCGACGCGGTGTTCCCGAAACCGCGGATCGCCCCGCAGGTGCCGCGCGGCGCGGCCGGCGTGGTGCTGGGCGCGATGGCCGGCACCTTCTTCACCGCGTGGCTGGGCAGCCAGCTGGTCTACCCGTTCAACCCGGCCAAGGGCGCGGTGACCGGGCTGGTCGCGGCGGTCGCCGCGATCCTGGTCGACCTGGCGGTGAACTTCGGCGAGGCGGGCCGCCGGCTGGCCGGTGAGGCGCCGACGCTGTGGCTGGCCCGGCACATGACCGGTCCGCTGGGCGGGTTCGCGCTCACCTTTGTGGCCACCTATCTGCTGGTGCACCTTTATCTCACCTGACGCCTGCCCGTTTCGCGATCCGGTGGACCGGGGCATGTACGGTCCTCAACAGTTCACGAACCGGGAGGGCCCTGTGGCCGAGGTGTACGAGACCGCTCCGCGTCGCCGTCGGCGGGGCCGCGGCGTGCTGATCATTCTGGTCATCCTGCTGGTCATCGTGCTGGGTGTCGCGTTCGTGGTGGATCGCTTCGGCCGGTCGTTCGCCGAGGGCGTCATCTCCGACAAGGTCGCCGGGCAGATCCGGGCACAGAAGGCGTCCAGTGACACCCCGGACGTGACCATCGAGGGCTTCCCGTTCGTCACCCAGGTGCTCGACGGGCACTACCAGGAAATCCACATCGAGGTGCCGCACCTCACCGCCCCGGTGGACAAGACCCGGAAGATCAACCTGGCACTGCTCGACATCCACGCGCAGGACGTGAAGGCGTCGCTGGACACGCTGCGCAACGGCTCGGGCGACGTGGTGGTCGGCACCGTGACCGGGGTCAGCACGATCGACTACCCGCAGTTGGTCGAGCTGATCGGGCAGAAGGGTGTGAAGCTCTCCGCGAAGGACGGCAAGCTGATCGGCGCGGCCACCGTCACCGCGCTCGGCCAGCAGGTCGATCTGACCGGCGCGGCCAAGCTCACCGTGGTCGACGGCGGGATCCGGGTGCGGTTCTCCGACGTGCGGGCCACCAATCTGCCGAACGTCCCGCTGATCCAGAACCTGATCGACGCCCAGGCGCAGCGGATGTCCCTCGATCTGGCCGTGCCGAAACTGCCGCTGCAACTCAGGGTGCAATCCGTCGCGGCCGGCGACGACGGGCTGAAAGTCCAGTTCGGGGCGCAGAACGTGAATCTCAACGCCGGCGGCCTGTGACCCGCGACTCGTCCCGGATCGTGGTCGGCTCTGTTCCGGGCTCTGGAACCGCTGGTAGGGTCGCGGACATGAGCCTGTTGCTCACGAAAAGGCGCGCGATCGACCTGTGTCGCGTGGCCGCGTGCCTGTGTCGCTCCGTCTGACCGACGGGGCCGCTGGGTGCTGAGCACCTTCTCTCGATAGCCCGGGACGTTTCTTGTCCGGCAGTGGCGCCGTCGCACAGCAAACCCGTGATCCCACTATCTCCATGGGTCCGCGCGGAGTGCGACGACAAGTCTCCGTGCGCTGACTCTCTCCTCACCCACTTTTCAGGGAGTGAACCGATGAGTCGCGACAACGCACTCGTTTCGGCCGACTGGGCCGAGAAGAACCTGGACACCCCGGGCATCGTCTTCGTCGAGGTCGACGAGGACACCACCGCGTACGACGGTGGCCACATCCCCGGTGCCATCAAGATCGACTGGAAGCAGGACCTGCAGGACCCGGTCCGTCGCGACTTCGTCAACCAGGAGCAGTTCTCCGCGCTGCTGTCCGAGCGCGGGATCAGCAACGACGACACCGTCATCCTGTACGGCGGCAACAACAACTGGTTCGCCGCCTACGCGTTCTGGTACTTCAAGCTGTACGGCCACGAGTCGGTCAAGCTGCTCGACGGTGGCCGCAAGAAGTGGGAGCTGGACGCCCGCGTCTACACCAAGGACGCGCCGAGCCGCGCCCAGACGTCGTACCAGGCCAAGGCGCCGAACCTGGAGATCCGCGCGTTCCGCGACGAGGTCGTCCAGGCGATCGGGGTGAAGAACCTGGTCGACGTGCGCAGCCCCGACGAGTTCGCCGGCCGCCTGCTCGCCCCCGCGCACCTGCCGCAGGAGCAGTCGCAGCGGGCCGGGCACATCCCGACCGCGATCAGCGTGCCGTGGAGCAAGGCCGCCAACGAGGACGGCACGTTCAAGTCCGACGAGGAACTCGCCAAGATCTACGGCGACGCCGGCCTGGACGGCAGCAAGGACACCATCGCGTACTGCCGGATCGGCGAGCGCTCCTCGCACACCTGGTTCGTGCTCAAGGAACTGCTGGGCCAGCAGAACGTCAAGAACTACGACGGTTCCTGGACCGAGTACGGCTCCCTCATCGGCGTGCCGATCGCCCTCGGCGACGAGCCCGGAAAGGCCTGATCACCATGACCTCTCCTGTTGCCAACGCGGCCGCCAGCTGCGCCGCTCCTGACCAGTCCGCTCCCCTCCCCGCGAGCGTCGACCTGGAGAAGGAAACCGTCATCACCGGCATCGTGCGCACCGCCGAGGGCGAGGCGGTGGGCGGCGCGTACGTCCGCCTGCTGGACGGCTCCGGCGAGTTCACCGCCGAGGTCGTCACCTCCCCGGAGGGCGTCTTCCGCTTCTTCGCCGCCCCCGGCTCGTGGACGCTGCGCGCCCTCAGCCGGTTCGGCAACGGCGAGCTCGCGGTCGACGCGACCCGCGGCGTCAACGAGGTCTCGTTCAGCGTCGCCACCGCCTGACCCACGCTCTGTCACGACGGGCGGGACTCCTCCGGGATGCCCGCCCGTCGGCGTTTCCCCGATCAGGATCAAACGCCTGCCGGTGTACGACGTGAGCACCGTCCCACCGCGCGTCGCCGGCACGGCGCGCGTGGATACCGCGGGCGCGCGTCCCGGCCGGCGACGTGCGGCGGGGCCCGGGGCGCGCGGTCCGGCCGGGCGACGCGCGGCGGGCCCGGGCGCACGGTCCGGCGGGTCGGCGCGCGGCGGGTGCGGACCTGCGTACCGGGCAATCGTCCCGACCGGGAGCGGCCGCAGCCGTGCGTCAGGCCAGCGCCTCGAGTTCCGCCTTCAGGTTGGCCTGCGCCCGCGCCTCCCACGCGTCCCGGATCGGCGCCAGCCGGTAGATCGACGGCAGCTTCAGCAGCTCGGTCAGGACCCGCGACCGGCCGGCCCGGAAATCCCCGTCCGGCACGTGCGCGTACTCCCGACGGATCGCCGCGCAGTAGCGGGCATACCGCTCCTCGTCAGCCGCCAGGATCGCCAGGTCGGCGTCGCAGAGCAGCTCGCCGTCCGGGTCGTTCTCCTCGGTGGCGTGCCCGGCGGTCAGCCCGACCAGCCGGGCCACCTCGGCCGCCACCTCCTCCGGAGCGCCCAGCGTGACCAGCAGCCCGGCGGCGAACTCGGCGCTGTCCCGCTCGTTCGCATCGCCCAGTGCCCGCGGGTCGTAGACCGCGTCGTGCATCCACGCGGCCAGCCGCACCCGGTCCGGATGCGGCGCCAGCCCGGCGAACTCGTCGATCACCTCCAGCACCGCCGCCAGATGCGTCACGTCGTGATAGTGGCGTTGCGGCTCGGTCCAGCGGGTCAGCAGGTAATTTGCGGCGGAGTCGAGATCCGCGTCGGCGGCGGTGGCGCCGGCGCCGCGCGCCGCCGCCCGGAACCGGTCGGGCAAAGATGTCACAGTGGTCATCCTGGCACGGAGGTCGCAAGCATGATCGGCATCGCAACGGAGGGAATGCGCGCCGCCACGGCGCGGGCCCGGGCCGGGCTGATGCTGGCGGTGCAGGCCGGCCTGGCCGCCGGCCTGGCGTGGTATGTCGCACATCACCTGATCGGCCGGCCCGCGCCGTTCTTCGCCCCGGTCGCCGCGGTGATCACCCTGGCCTCCTCGGTCGGGCAGCGGGTCCGGCGCACCGCCGAGCTCGTCGCCGGTGTGGCGGTCGGGATCGGCGTGGGCGACGGGATCATCCTGCTGATCGGCACCGGGCCGGTCCAGATCGGGCTGATCGTGATCCTGGCCGTGCTGGTGGCGACCGCGGCCGGCGGCGGCTCGCCGCTGATCGTCCAGTCCGCCTCGTCCGCGGTCCTGGTGGCGACCCTCACCGTGCAGACCGGACACCCGTGGACCCGGTTCTTCGACGCCCTGGTCGGCGGCGGGATCGGCCTGACCGTGATGACCGTGCTGCTGCCGCTCAACCCGCTCAGCGTGGTACGCCGGGCCGCGGACCCGGCGCTGCGCGCCTTCACCGCCGGGCTGCACGAGGCCGCGCTCGGGCTCGCCGAGGGCGACCCGGACGTGATCGAAGCGGCGCTGAGCCGGTTGCGGGCCGCCGAGGCGACCTTCGCGAACTTCCGCACCGCGATCGACGCGGCCCGGGAGAACGTCGCCTTCGCCCCGGCCCGCTGGCGCAATCGGGGTGCCCTCGCCCAGTACGTCGACGGCGCCGCCCAGCTCACCTACGCACTGCGCAACGTCCGGGTGATGATCCGCCGCGCGCAGACCGCGCTGAACGACCGGGAACGCGTCCCCGAGGTGCTGCCCGCCTCGGTCCGGCACCTGGGCGACGCGGTCGATCTGCTCCGCCAGGAATGGGCGCGCGGCGTGCCCCCGGTCGCCGCCCGGGAACGCGCGCTGCGGGCCGCCGCGGAATCCGGGCGGGCCTACGACACCGGGGTCGGCTACTCCGGGGGCGTGGTGGTGGCCCAGATCCGCACCGCGGTGGCCGACCTGCTGCGCGCCACCGGGGTCGAGTATGCCGAGGCCACCCTCCAGGTGCGCGCCGCCGTCGGATGGTCCGGACGCGCCCAAGGGGCGCGCAACCGGACCGGGCGGTCCCGGCACCCCGGCCTCGGGTGATCGTTTCCGCGCTCCTCGGGGGCGCCGGGCGCGGCGCCGGTGACTACGCTGGCGGGCATGGCCGACGTTCCGACCGGGTCGCCCGATCCGGCGCCCACCTCGTTGCCGGCGCCCTCCCCGGGGGCGCCGGATCCCGGCGCGCCTCCGGGCGCGTTGCCGGCCGCATTCCCGGTCACCTCGCCGGGTGCGGCGGATCCGGGCGCATCCCCGGTCTCCGCTCCGGGGGCGCCGGATCCCGGCACGTCCCCGGCCGCCTCTCCGGCCACCTTTCCGGCCCCGCCGGTGTACGCGCCCGGCCGGGTGACCGCCGAGGAGGTGCCGGCCGACGCGGTGCCGCCGTTCCCCACCGAGATGGTGCAGACCGTCGCCCCGATCCCGGGCCGCCGGGCCGGCTGGCGCCGCTGGGTCCCGGTCACCGGCGTGATCGTGCTGATCGCCGCGGCCGCCATCGGCATGCTGATCTTCCTGGGCTACAGCATCGGCATCGCCGGCCTGGCCGTCGGCCTGACCGCCGCGATCCTCCCGGTTCCGCTGCTGGCCAGCGCGTTCGCCTGGCTCGACCGCTACGAGCCGGAGCCGGTCAAATACCTGATCTTCTGCTTCGCCTGGGGTGCCGCGGTGGCCACCGCGGTCGCGCTCGCGGTGAACACCGGCGCCTCCTGGCTGTTCGACAAGATCGGCCTGCCGGACGCCCTGGTCGCGGTGCTGGTCGCGCCGTTCATCGAGGAGTCGATGAAGGCGCTCGGCCCGGTCCTGCTGTTCTGGCGGCGGCGCGCCGAGTGGTCCGGCATCACCGACGGCATCGTCTACTGCGGCCTCTCCGCGCTCGGCTTCGCCATGGTGGAGAACGTGCTCTACCTGGGCGGGCACGGCTACGCCGCGGGCGCCCAGCAGTACGGGCCGGCCACCGGCCTGACCAACGTCTTCCTGATCTTCATCGTCCGGATCCTGTTCACCGGCTTCGCCCACCCGCTGTTCACCTCGATGACCGGCATCGGCCTGGGCATCTCGTCCCGCTCGGCGGACAAGCACGTCCGGTGGCTGGCCCCGGTCGGCGGCTGGCTGCTCGCGATGATCCTGCACGGCACGTTCAACCTGCTGCCCACGCTCTCCGCGGCCACCGGCAAATCATTGATCATGCTGTACGGCTATCTCGGCTTCATGGTGCCGTTCTTCTTCGCCGTGGTCGGTTTCGCCATCGCCCTGCGCAGCTGGGAGGGCCGCCTGGCCGAGCGGGTGCTGCACCACTACGTGCACACCGGCTGGTTCGCGCCGCCCGAGGTGGCCGCGCTGGGCAGCCTCGGCCGCCGGCACTCGGCCCGGCAGTGGGCCAAGCGGGTCGCCGGGCCGGCCGGCAACCGGGCGATGCGCAGCTTCCAGTTCGCCGCGACCCGGCTGGCGATCATCCGGGACGGCATGCAGCGCGGGCTCAACGGCGACCAGAAAGAAATGACCAAGGCGGTCCTCGAGGAACGCGAACTGCTCGCCGCGATCGTCGGCTACCGCGCGGTCTTCGCCGGACGGGACCCGCAGACGCCGCCGGCCTGGTGGGACGGGCAGGCGTACCGGATCACCTTTCCGGACGGGGTGGTGCGCACGGTGACGGCGCCGGCCGAGCCGGTGATGCCGGTGCCGGTGCGGCTTCCGCCGCCGATGCCGGCGTATGCGGGCGGGTGGGGTCAGCCGAGCCCCGGCTACCCGGGCGGCCCCGGCTACCCGGGCGGGCCCGGCCACCCGGGGGCGCAGGGTCCCTACGGAACGCCGGGATATGGGGCGCCCGGCCATGGCGCACCCGGTTACGGCGCACCCGGTTACGGCGCGCCTGGATACGGCGCGCCTGGATACGGGCCGCCGCCGTTCGCGCCGCCGCCTTCGGGTTACGGGCCGCCGGCCGCCTACGGGCCGCCTTCGTCCGCCCCGCCGCACTCGGCGCCGCCGCACTCGGCGCCGCCCGCTTCCGGGCCGCCGCAGTATCCGGGGCAGTACCCGCCCTACAGGTAGAGGCCGGTCCCGTCCGACTCGACCCGGGTGGCCGCGACCGCGTGCACGTCCCGCTCGCGCAGCAGGACATAGCCTTTGCCGTGCAGCTCCACCTCGGAACGGTCGTCCGGGTCGAACAGCACGCGGTCGCCGACGACGATCGACCGGACGTTCGGCCCGACGCCGACCGCGACGGCCCAGGACAGCCGCCGGCCCATCGAGGCGGTGGCGGGGATGACGATGCCCGCGGTCGAGCGGCGCTCGCCCTCGCCGCCGTCCTGGCGGACGAGGACACGGTCATGAAGCATCCGGATCGGCAGTCCGGTCTCGGTACGGGCGGTATCGGCACTCACGAAAGCAGACGGTACGCCGGTGCCCGGGCCGCCGGTCCGAGTGGTCCGGATCGCGTCGCATGGGGCGGGGTGTCACGGTTGTGGGCCGGGCCCACTACCGTGATGGTCGCGTAACGCGAATCCGGCGAGGGGGTCGGCGGTTGAACCGCTTGCAGCGTGTCCGGGAAAACCTGAGGAAGGCCTACGACACGGGACGGGAGGCGGCCCGGGTGACCCGCATCGACCGGCCACGACCCGAGCCGGAGCCGGAGGAGGACGACTTCGTCGCGGTCCCGGCCGAGCCCGCCGTCGTGCACGGCTCCACCACCAGCCTCGACGACGTGGACGTGCCGCACTCGCTGCGGATCGCGGCGGCCTGGAGCTGGCGGCTGATCGTGGTCGGCCTGGTCGGTTACGCCGGCCTGCGCTTCATCAGCCAGGTCGATGTCGTGGTCATTCCGCTGGCCATCGCGCTGCTGCTGACCGCGCTGCTCGGCCCCGCGGTCGGCTGGCTGCGCAAACTGCACCTGCCCCGCTCGCTGGCGACCTTCCTGGTGCTGGTGGGCGGCCTGGGCGCGGTCGCCGGCACGCTGACCCTGGTGGTCAACCAGTTCATCGACGGCCTGCCGCAGCTGACCGAGAAGGCCACCGCCGGCGTCCGGCAGATCCAGGACTGGGCCAAGACCGGCCCGCTGCACCTGTCCGACAAGCAGGTCGACCGGGCCATCGATTCGGCGCAGAGCTGGGTGAACGACAACACCTCGTCGCTCACCTCCACCGGCATCTCCACCGCCGCCACCGTCTTCGAGCTGCTCACCGGCCTGCTGCTGGTGCTCTTCTCGACGTTCTTCTTCCTCCGCGACGGCCACAAGATCTGGCGTTTCATCGTCCGGCTGTTCCCGGTCAGCGCCCGCTGGTCGCTGGCCGACGCCGGCGACGCCTCCTGGGCCACGCTGGGCGCCTACGTCCGCGCGACCGTCCTGGTCGCCTTCATCGACGCGGTCGGCATCGGCCTGGCCCTGCTGATCCTCGACGTCCAGTTCCCGTTCCCGCTGGCCGCCCTGGTCTTCCTGGGCGCTTTCGTCCCCATCGTCGGCGCCGGCGTCTCCGGCGCGGTAGCCGTCCTGGTCGCCCTCGTCGGTCAGGGCTGGGTCGTCGCCTTGATCACCCTCGGCGCGGTCATCCTCGTCCAGCAGCTGGAAGGCCACGTCCTCCAGCCCTTGATCATGGGCCGAGCGGTAGCCATCCACCCCTTGGCCGTCATCATCGGCATCGCCTGCGGCGTGGTCCTGGCCGGCATCACCGGCGCCCTGGTAGCGGTCCCCCTGATCGCCGTCCTGAACACCGGAATCCGCCGCCTCTCCCGCCGCCGCCCAGAAATCCCCCCCGACGCCATCGTCGTCACCGCCGGCCACCCGTCCTGACCCACGCCAGCCACAGGACCATTTCCCAGCCACACATCCCCAGGCCACACACCATCCCCCAGCCACACATCCCCAGGCCACACACCATCCCCCAGCCACAAACCGTCCTCCGGCCACACACCATCCCCGGCCGCCCACCCCACCCGCCGCCCCGCCCCACCTCGCCGTTCGCCACCACGACTCGGCGGACCGTTCCTCACCACCCCGGCCGACCTCACCACCGCCCCGCCCGACGAGCACCACGGGCGGCCGCCTCACCACCGCACACCGCGGGCAACCTCACCGCCCCAAACCCAGCGCGCCGCCTCACCACCGCACACCGCCTCGGGCCACAACACCGGGCCGCAGAATGCCGTCCTAGCACCACACGCGCCTCGAGCCGCCCGGAGTCCCTCGCCCGGGCGGGGCGGGGGTTTCGGTGGGCACACGCGGATGTAGCGCCGGAGGGCCGAGCGTTCTGGACGCGTAGCGGCCAGCTCGGCCCGCAGGTGCCCTCGGCGGGAGCGGCGGTCAGTTATCGGCCGCAGCGCACGACATCAAGCATTTGATCTTGAAGTTGATCTTCAAAGTCGGGCAGGGAGGGCGCCGCAAGGCAGCGCAGAGGTCGTCCGGGTCACCGGGAAGCGGTCCGGAGGCTCCCGCCGGCCAGGTGTTTGGGGCGACGGAGATTGGCGGCGCGCAGGCGTGCGGTCAGTTCCCGGGGTGGCACCAGGGTTGCTCCGAGCCAGAGGGCGGCGCGGAAGCGGGCTGCCGGGATGTCGTAGTGATCGCGGTCGAAGGCGCGGCGTGGGGAGCCCAGCATTTCGGCGAAGGCGTGCAACTCGGCGTAGGAGACGTCGCTGACCAGGTGGGACCAGAGGTGGCCCCGGCCCGGCCAGCGCGGCTCGTCGACGAGGATCAACGTTCGGCTTCGAGAAGGCCGGTCCTGTCAGGGTGGGCAGACCCGCCGGCCTCCGGGCGGGGAGACCCGCCGGCTTCCAGCTGGGAGGCGGCGGTTTCCGGGTGAGACGCAGCGGTTTCCGGGTGAGACGCAGCGGTTTCCGGGTGAGACGCGGCGGTTTCCGGATGCGAGGCAGCGGTTTCCGGGTGGGAGGCGGCAGTTTCCGGATGCGGAGACGCGGCGGCTTCCAGGTGGGAAGCGGCGGCGGGAGGGTGTGCGCGGTCTCCCGCCAAACCGCGGACGTCGGGAGCCCCGACCCGGGCGGCATCGGCGGTCAAATCGTCGGGCATGGTCTGGGATTGGCGTTCGGCGGTGACGCGGGCCAGGTAGTGCTCGACCTCGCGGTCGCGGACGGTCTCGTTCCAACCGAGGACGGCGCCCATGATGCGGGCCGTGTGGGCGGCGGATTCGACGCCCCGGTGGGCGGTTTCGAAGGAGATGCGGGTGCGGCGGGTGAGGACGTCGTCGAGGTGCAGGGCGCCTTCGGCGAGGGCGGCGTAGGCGACCTCGACGGCCAGGTACTCCGGGGCGCCTTCGAGGGGGACGGCGAGCGCCGGGTCGGCGGCCATCATGGCGAGCAGGTGGACGGTCAGGGTGCCGTAGCGTTCCAGCAGGTGCTCGATGACGCCGGTGGTGACGCCGTGCCGGCGGGCGGTGTCCTGGCGGTCGCGCCAGGCGGCGGCGTAGCCGTCGGCGCCGAGCAGCGGGAGCTGGTCGGTGCGCGACGGGCGGAAGGCGCCGCCGAGGCGGCGGACGGCCTGGTCGATGACGTCGGCGGCCATCACCCGGTAGGTCGTGTATTTGCCGCCGGCGACCAGCAGCAGGCCGAGCATCGGTTCGACGACGGCGTGCTCGCGGGACAGTTTCGACGTCGAGTCGGCCTCGCCGGACAGCAGCGGGCGCAGGCCGGCGTAGACGCCCTCGATGTCGTCGGTGGTCAGCGGCCGGTCGAGAATCGTGTTGACCTGGTCGAGCAGGTAGCTGATGTCGCGGGCGGAGGCGGCCGGATGGGAGCGGTCCAGCTCCCAGTCGGTGTCGGTGGTGCCGATGATCCAGTGGCCGCCCCAGGGCAGCACGAACAGCACCGAGGTGGCGGTGCGCAGGATCAGGCCGGCCTCGCCGGTGATCGCCGAGCGGGGCACCACGAGGTGCACCCCCTTGGAGGCGCGGACCCGCAGGCCGGGGCGGACGCCGACGTCGCGCAGCATTTCCGCCATGTCGTCGCTCCACACGCCGGTGGCGGCGACGACGGTCTTGGCGCGCACCTCGAACTCGGGTGAGCCGGGTGATTCCAGGTCCTTGACCCGGACGCCGACCACCTCGCGGGCCTCCCGGACGAAGCCGGTGACCCGGGCGCTGGTGACCACTGCGGCGCCCTGGGCGGCGGCGGTGCGGGCCAGGTTGACCACCAGGCGGGCGTCGTCCATCTGGCCGTCGTAGTAGCGGATCGCGCCGGTGATCTTGTCGGCGCGCAGGCTGGGGAACAGGTGCCGGGCGCCGTCGCGGCTCAGGTGCCGGTGCAGCGGCATGCCGCGGCCGCCGCCGAGGACGCCGGCGAAGACGTCATACGCCGCGACGCCGAGCCCGTAGTAACCGCGCTGCCAGACCCGTTTGACCGGGTTGGCGGCGGGCAGCGGGACGAGGATCGGGACCGGGCGGACCAGATGCGGGGCGAGCCGGGTGGCGAGCAGGCCGCGTTCGGTGAGCGCCTCGTGCACCAGGTGCAGCTCGAGCTGCTCCAGGTAGCGCAGGCCGCCGTGGATGAGTTTGCTGGACCGGCTGGAGGTGCCGGCGGCGAAGTCCCGGGCCTCGACCAGGGCCACTTTCAGCCCGCGGGAGGCGGCGTCGACGGCCGCACCGGCGCCGGTGACCCCACCGCCGATCACCAGGACGTCGAACTGTTCGTCGCGGAGCCGCCGCAGGTCGGCGGTGCGGCGGATCGGGGAGAGACGGCCGGCCGTGTAGCGGGAGACGGAGGGATCACGCACCCGTCCCAGGTTAGCCCTCCCCGGGGTCACCCTGGCGGGGGAATGTGGCCTGCCCCACTCGAGTATCCGCCGAGGAGGTCGAGCATCTCGTCGACCGACGCGGCCGGGTCGGTGACCGGGAACCGCACGTCCCGGATCGTCCCGGCCGGGTCGATCAGCATGGTGAGGCGTTTGAGGCGGTCGCCGCCACCGGCCCGGAAGGTGGGCAGCCGCAGGGCGGTGGCGAGCCGGCCGTCAGCGTCGGAGAGCAGCTCGTAAGGCAGAGCGGCGTGTGCCGCGAACGCGCGCAGCTGGTCGGCGCGCTGGGTGCTGACGCCGCGGATCCGGGCGCCGGCGGCGGCGAACCGGTCGGCCCGCCCGGCGTAGGTGAGGGCTTCCAGGGTGCAGCCGCGGGTGCCGGGGATCTCGGCCCAGCGCGGCGGGTAGCCGTGCGATTCGGGCGCGAACGCGCCGGGGAAACTGATCTTCGGGGCGTGCACCGCGATCTCGCCGATGATCTACTGGTGGTCACCGGTACGCGGCCTGCGCGACCTGCCCCTGGAAACAGCGGAACGGGCGGCCCGCTGAACGCGGCCCGCCCGTCCCGTCAGGGTTTCACCGGACTCAGAAGTCCATGTCCCCGCCGCCGGGGGCGCCGGCCGGAGCCGGGTTCTTCTCCGGCTTGTCGGCCACGACGGCCTCGGTGGTGAGGAACAGCGCGGCGATCGACGCGGCGTTCTGCAGCGCCGAGCGGGTGACCTTGGCCGGGTCGATGATGCCCGCGGCCAGCAGGTCGACGTACTCACCGGTCGCGGCGTTCAGGCCGTGACCCGCCTCGAGGTTGCGCACCTTCTCCACCACGACGCCGCCCTCGAGGCCGGCGTTCACGGCGATCTGACGCAGCGGGGCGTCGAGCGCGACCTTGACGATGTTGGCACCGGTCGCCTCGTCGCCGACCAGGTCCAGCTTGTCGAACGCGGTCTTGCCGGCCTGCACCAGGGCGACGCCACCACCGGGCACGATGCCCTCCTCGACGGCCGCCTTCGCGTTGCGAACAGCGTCCTCGATGCGGTGCTTGCGCTCCTTGAGCTCGACCTCGGTGGCCGCGCCGACCTTGATCACCGCAACGCCGCCGGCCAGCTTGGCCAGCCGCTCCTGCAGCTTCTCCCGGTCGTAGTCGGAGTCGGACCGCTCGATCTCGGCGCGGATCTGGTTGACCCGGCCCTGGATCTGCTCGCCGTTGCCGGCGCCGTCGACGACGGTGGTCTCGTCCTTGGTGATGACGACCTTGCGGGCCTGGCCCAGCAGGGACAGGTCGGCGGCGTCCAGCTTGAGGCCGACCTCCTCGCTGATGACGGCGCCACCGGTGAGGATGGCGATGTCCTCCAGCATGGCCTTGCGGCGGTCACCGAAGCCGGGGGCCTTGACGGCGACCGACTTGAAGGTGCCACGGACCTTGTTGACGACCAGGGTGGCCAGGGCCTCGCCCTCGACGTCCTCGGCGATGATCACCAGCGGCTTGCCGGACTGCATGACCTTCTCGAGGATCGGCAGCAGGTCCTTGACGTTGGAGATCTTGCTGTTCGCGATCAGGATGTACGGGTCGTCGAAGACGGCCTCCATCCGCTCGGCGTCGGTCATGAAGTACGCCGAGATGTAGCCCTTGTCGAAGCGCATACCCTCGGTGAGCTCCAGCTCCAGCCCGAAGGTGTTGCTCTCCTCGACGGTGATGACGCCTTCCTTGCCGACCTTGTCCATGGCCTCGGCGATGATCTCGCCGACCGTGGAGTCACCGGCGGAGATGGAGGCGGTGGAGGCGATCTGCTCCTTGGTCTCCACATCCTTGGCGAGCTGCTGGAGGCCCTCGGAGACGCTGGCCACCGCGGCCTCGATGCCCCGCTTCAGGGCCATCGGGTTCGCGCCGGCGGCGACGTTGCGCAGGCCCTCGCGGACCAGCGCCTGAGCGAGGACGGTCGCCGTCGTCGTGCCGTCACCGGCGACGTCGTCGGTCTTCTTGGCGACCTCCTTGACCAGCTCGGCGCCGATCTTCTCGAAGGTGTCCTCGAGCTCGATCTCCTTGGCGATGGATACACCATCGTTGGTGATCGTGGGGGCGCCCCACTTCTTCTCGAGAACGACGTTGCGGCCCTTCGGGCCGAGGGTCACCTTGACCGCGTCGGCGAGCTGGTTCATGCCCCGCTCGAGGCCCCGGCGAGCCTCCTCGTCGAATGCGATGATCTTGGCCATACGGCGTTGTCCTCCTGGACATTCGCGGGTGAGGGCCGGTCTGACCCGCTCCCGCACACTCTTTGAGGAAGTCTGTGGACGTCACCACCTGGCGATGTGACGTCCTCAGGCCGAGCCGGATAGCCCGCGACGACCGGTTTCGTGTCGCGGCGCCGATGGCGGCGTCGCGACCGGAACCCCACCGTCCCGACCTGCTGGCACTCACACCTCGTGAGTGCCAATCACTTGTTTAGCACTCCCGGGTACCGAGTGCAAGAAACCCCATCTTCCCGCGAAACCCCGGTGCCCGGCCCGCAAACCGACTAAAGATCTTCAACCGCAGGTGGGAGGGTCCCGTTTGCGGCAACATGCTTGCCGCAACCCGCCGTGGCGAGTACTGAGGACGCATGGAGAGTTGGATGGTGCGCCGGATCACCGCCCGTGACGCCGGGCGGATGCGCGCCCTGCGGCTGGAGATGCTGGCCGACAGTCCGCTCGCCTTCCTGGAGACCCTCGCCCAGGCCGCCGCCCGCTCGCACGAGGGTTACCGGCGGCGGCTGGACATGGCCGCCGACGGGCCGGAGCTCGCCCAGTTCGTCACCGATCCGGGCGACGGGCCGCTGCTCGGGCACGCCGGCGGCACCGCGATCCCGGACGATCCGCTGGTCACCGTCGTCTTCTCGGTCTACCTGACGCCGGCCGCCCGGGGCGGCAAGATGCTGGCCAGCCTGATCGAGGCGATCGCCGACTGGTCCACCGCGGCCGGGCGGCACGAGCTGATGCTCGAGGTGGTGACCGGCAACGACCGGGCCGTCCGGGCCTACGAGAAACTCGGCTTCCAGGACACCGGGGTGCGGCTGCCGCACCCGACCGTGCCGGTGCTCACCGAGCTCCAGATGAGACGGCGGCTCTGATGGCCGGCCGGTGGCATGTCGCCCGGACGCTGCTGACCGCGGTGAACGGGACCACCGGCGCCGGGCTGCTGCTGGCCCTGATCACCCGGACGAGGGTCCGCCGCGGGCGCGACGGGGTGCTGATCGCCGAGGGCTGGCGGTTGCCGATGCCCCCGGCGTCCTGCTTCACGGTCGGCTCGGTGATCATCACGCGGCGCAGCGCCGAGTGGCTGCTCGCCGAGGAGCGGGCCGCGCTGCTCGCCCACGAGAGCCGGCACGCCGGGCAGTACGCGGTGCTGGGTCCGCTGTTCTGGCCGGCGTACTGGGTCGCTTGTGGGTGGTCGTTCACGGCGACCGGCTCGTACGGCGTCCGCAACTTCTTCGAGCGTCACGCCGGCCTGAAGGACGGCGGATATCCCGAGGATCTGCCGCTGCGCCCGTGGCTGCAGCGGCTGAAGCGGTAGTTGGTCGGGAGGACGGACGCACAGCGCCTCCGGCACGTGGCCATTGGGTCAGCGCTGGGTCGTTGGGACCCTCGGAGATTGTCGCCAAGCTCAGGTGAGGGGCCTCGTACGGCGTCGCGTCCTCCCGCGAGAAGCATTTTGTCGATCCGGAGATCGGCGCGCAAGTCCTCCGCGGTAGGAATTCTCGACAACCGGCAGATAGCCGGTCACCCAGAGTCATCCCAGCAGGCCGGCCTCGCGAGCACCGCGCAGCGACGGCTTGATCCGGTGGGTCGGGCCGGCCGTGCCGACGATCGCGTCCAGCGTCTTCAGGCCCTCGCCGGTGTTGTAGACGACGGTCTCCCGGGTCGGGTCCAGCCTGCCGCTCTCCACCAGCTTCTTGAGCACCGCGACGGTGGTGCCGCCGGCCGTCTCGGCGAACACGCCGGTGGTGCGGGCCAGCAGGCTGATCCCGGCGCGGATCTCGTCGTCGTCCGCGTAGTCCATCCAGCCACCGGTGCGGCGGACCGCCTCGATCGCGTACGGCCCGGCCGCCGGGTCGCCGATGTTCAGTGACTTGGCGATCCCGGTCGGCTTCACCGGGGTGATCACGTCGGTGTCGCCGTGCAGCGCCACCGCGATCGGGTTGCAGCCCTGAGACTGGGCGCCGAACACCCTCCAGCCGCCCTCCGGCGCCTCGGCGAGTCCGATCTCGACCAGCTCGCTGAACGCCTTGTCCACCTTGGTGAGCAGCTCGCCGGAGGCCATCGGGATGACCACCTGGGCCGGGATCCGCCAGCCGAGCTGCTCGGCCACCTCGTAGCCCAGCGTCTTGGAGCCCTCGGCGTAGAACGGGCGCACGTTCACGTTGACGAACGCGGTGTCCTCGAACTCGTCGGTCTCGACCAGCTCGCTGCACAGCCGGTTCACGTCGTCGTAGGAGCCGTCGATGGCGACCAGGTCACCGCCGTAGATCGCGCTCATCACGACCTTGCCCTGCTCCAGGTCGCCCGGGATGAAGACGATGCTGGGCACGCCGGCCCGGGCCGCGTGGGCGGCGACCGAGTTGGCCAGGTTGCCGGTCGAGGCGCAGGAGAACCGGGTGAAGCCCAGCTCCTTGGCGGCGGTCAGGGCCACCGAGACGACCCGGTCCTTGAACGAGTGGGTCGGGTTCTGCGAGTCGTCCTTGACCCAGAGCGGCGCGGTGATGCCCAGCTCGGCGGCCAGCTGCGGGGCGCTGACCAGCGGAGTCAGGCCGGGGTCGAGGGTCACCCGGGTGGCCGGGTCCTGGCCGGCCGGCAGCAGCGCTGCGTAACGCCAGATGTTCTGCGGACCCGCCTCGATCTCGGCCCGGGTCACCCGCGCGAGAGCCGCCTCGTCGTAGGCCACCTCGAGCGGGCCGAAACACTCGTAACAGGCGTGCTGCGCGGCCAGCGGGTACTGCGCGCCGCAGGCACGGCAGACGAGGCCGCGGGCGGGCGAGGTGGAGATGGCAGCGGGTGCACTGACGGTAGACGTCATCGAGGCGTTCCTCTCATCTTTCCCCGGCGGCGACCTGCCGCGGAGGACGGAATTAGCACCTGCCGCATCACGAAAGCGGTGGTTGCCGGGGCTTCATCGGGCCGTTCCCTCTGCCCCTCTGGATGAGGTATTCAGTTGTTTCCCCGAGCTTACGACGAGATGCACGAATAACCCCAGCGAGTTCCCGAGGTGTGAGCGACCTCCTGATCGGCGCACGGTAAGAAGACCTTTGAAGATCTTCATGGCGTGCGCTGCGGCCGATGACTGACCGCCGCTCCCGCCGCTCCCGGGCACGACGATCTTGGCCGCTGGCGCGGCCAGAACAGATCGCCGCACCCTACGATCCGTGGACCTAGCTGGTTACGTCCTTCCGAGTGAAGCGCAGGAACGCCGTGCCCCAGAAGAGCGTCGCGTAGATGATCGCGGAGATCGCCCCCTTGGCCAGATCCTCGGTCTGCACCGGGGTGGACAGCAGACCCAACCAGGCGTCGCTGTAGTGGGTGGGCAGACCGGTGCGGATCGAGCCGAGGGCGGTGATCTGGTCCAGGATGCTGGACAGGATCCAGAGCAGGACCGCGCCGCCGACCGCGCCCAGCGCCGCGTCGGTCAGCACCGAGAGCAGGAAGGCCAGGCCGGCTACCACCAGCAGGATCACCGCGAGGTAGGCGAGGATGGCGAGCAGCCGCAGCACGCCCTGCCCGGGTGGGATCCGGGCGGCGATGGTGCTGCCCAGCGGATGCCAGCCGTAGCGCAGCGTGCCGACCAGCAGGCCGGTGCCGGCCAGCAGGAACAGCGCGAGGAAGGCGTAGCCGAGCGCGACCACCAGCTTGACCGCGAGCAGCCGGGCCCGCGGCACCGGGATCGCCAGCAGATAGCGCAGGCTGCCCCAGCTCGCCTCGCTGGCCACCGTGTCGCCGGCGAACAGGGCGAAGACCACCACCAGCAGGAAGCCGGCCGAGACCGCCAGGCAGAACAGGGCGAAGTTGAGCCCGCCCGAGGTGGCCAGGTCGACCAGGCTGCTGAACGCACCACCGCCGTTGTCGTCGTCGCCGCGGTTGTCGCTGCCGAACTCGAAGGCGACCAGGATGATCAGCGGTAGCAGCACCATGAAGCCGAGGGCCAGCTGGGTGCGTCGCCGGGACGCCTGCCGGCGGATCTCGGCGACGATCGGCAGGGTGCGCGACGGGCGGTAACCCGCCGCGGCATCCGGACTGACATCGATGCTCATCGGTCTCCACTCCCCCGCGAGTTGTCGCCGACCAGGGCCAGGAACGCGTCCTCCAGGCGGCGGCGCGGCACCACCCGGTCGACGCCGACACCGGCTTTGACCAGCGAGGCGACCAGGTCGGCGCGCGGCGTGCCGTTCATCTCGACGATCAGCCCGGTGGCGCCGTCCGGGGTGACCGAACGCACGCCCAGACCGGAGAGGATCGCGGTGGCGGCCGGCACGTCGGACACCTCGAAAGCGACCGACGGCGACTCGCCGACGATGTCGCCGACCGGGCCGGACGCCACGATCCGCCCCTTGTTCACCACCACCGCGTGGGTGCAGGTCTGCTCCACCTCGGCGAGCAGGTGGCTGGAGACCAGCACGGCCCGCCCGTCGGTGGCGTAGCGTTGCAACACGCGGCGCATCTCGGCGATCTGCGGCGGGTCCAGCCCGTCCGTCGGCTCGTCGAGCACCAGCAGCTCGGGCAGCCCCAGCATCGCCTGCGCGATGGCCAGCCGCTGCCGCATGCCGTGGCTGTAGTTCTTGGTCCGCCGGTGGATCGAGGCACCGAGACCGGCGATCTCCAGCGCCTCCTCGAACCGCGCATCGGCCCATGGCCGACCGGTGGCCTGCCAGTAGGCCCGCAGGTTCTGCTCGCCGGTCAGGTGCGGAAGAAAGCCGGGGCCCTCGACCAGCGCGCCGACCCGGGACAGGACCTGCGCGCCGGGGACCAGGCGGTGCCCGAAGACGTGGATTTCACCGGCGGTCGGCGTGGTCAAGCCCATCAGCACCCGCAGTGTGGTGGTCTTGCCGGCCCCGTTCGGCCCGAGCAGGCCGACCACCTGGCCGCGCTCGACGGTGAAGCCGATCTCCTCGACCGCGACGAAGCCGTCCTTGTACGCCTTGCGCAGCCCGGTCACCACCAGCGGGGTGTCGGCGAGGTCGTCGCGCACGGCAGTCACCCGGCGACGCCGGCGGGCGCGGCGGATCACCGACAGGACAGCCAGGGCGATCAGGATGACCGCGATCAGGGCTGCCAGCGCGTACCACCACAGCGCCGCCGGCGTTGCGATCGGCGTGCCCACCAGGGTGGGCAGCGTCAGCTGCCCGTCGACCGCGACCGTGTAGGTGGCCGGCCCGGGCGGTGAGAGGAACGCCTGGTCCGAGGTGGCGACGACGACCTGCAGCGTGTGCCCGGCCTCCATCCGCCGGACGATCGCCGGCAGGGTGACTGTGACCGGCTGCGCCTGCTCGATGCCGGTCGGCAGCCCGGTGAGCCGGACCGGGGCGACCAGCCCGGCGCTGAGCGTCGGCGCGCCGCTCTGGTCGACGTCGTAGAGCTTGACGAACAGCGTCGCCGACCCGGTCGGCGACGCGGCCCGCAGCCGGATCGTCGGCGCACCGGCCACGTCGACCGCGGCGGTCAGCGGCGCGCTGGCGAAGGTGGCGTGCTGGCCCGGGATGTCGGCGGAGAGGTTGCCGCTGAGCAGCGAGCTGAGCCGGCTGCCCAGCCCCGGCAGGGCGGAGAGCGCGGCCGGGTTGCCGTTCGGCGGGTTGGCGATCGGCTGCGCCGCACCGGTCACCGCGACCCGGGTGCTGCCGGTGCCGGTCGTCCCCGGATACGAGTCGGTGGAGTAGCCGTTGGTGACCAGGTCCCGGTCCATCGCGCTGAAACCGGCCACCCGGGAGAAGGTGAAGTCGTCACCGGGGGCGGCGCCCCGGCCCTTGAGGTAGTGGTCGAGCCACTGGCCGGTCAGGTATTCGACCCGGTCCTGGTCGGACCTGGGCCCGGCACCGCCGTCGTGACCGCCGGTGAACCAGGCCACCCGGACCGGCGTGCCGGTGGCGGCGATCCCCTTCGCGTTGGCGTCCGCCTCGGAGAGCGGGAAGAGCGTGTCGACCGCGCCCTGGATGAGCAGCGTGGGCGCCTTGATCCTGTCGAGCACGGTGGCCGGGCTGGACCGGCGCAGCAGGGCCAGGGCCGCCGCGTCCGGGGTGCCGCTGGTCGCCATCGACAGGTAGGCCGCGCAGACGTCGGCGGCGAACCGGCCGCACGCCGGGTTGTCGCCGCCCGCGCTGGAGCCGAAGAAGACCCCGGCCCAGCCCTTCTTGAACACCCCGGTGGCGTCGGTCGCCGCGGACTGCGGCAGGAAGGCGTGGTCCAGATCGTTCCAGGTGATCGACGGGACGATCGCGTCGACCCGCGGGTCCTGCCCGGCCAGCAGCAGGGCCAGCGCGCCGCCGTAGGAGCCGCCGACCACGCCGACCCGCGGGTCGCCGGGCGCGTCGGTGCGCACCTCGGGGCGGGCGGCCAGCCAGTCGAGCAGCTGCCGGGCGTCCTTGACCTCGTAGTCCGGGCTGTCCAGGTGGATCTCGCCGGTGCTGCGGCCGAAGCCCTGCGCGGTCCAGGTGAGCACCGCGTAGCCGCGGGCGGCCAGCGACTCGGCGTCCGAGCGGACCGAGTCCCTACTGCCGCCGAAGCCGTGCGCCAGCAGCACCGCGGGCACCGTGCCGGACCGGTCGCGGGGCAGCAGGAAGCGGGCGTCGAGCTCGACCTGCTGGTCACCGGCCGGGCCGGTGCGGACCGGGATCCGCAGATCCTGGGCTGTCCAGGCGGCCCGCGCGGGCAGCACGGCCCAGACGGTCGCGGCGGCGAGGAGCACGAGCACCACCGCGGCGGTGACCGCCCGGCGCCGGGTCACCCGGGGTAACGCAGACATGGCGCCCAACCTAGCCCGGCCCGCCTGAGCACGGGCTGTGAAGCGGGACGGCGGCAGATAGCGTGGACCACCTAAGGCTCCCGGCGATCACTCGGAGGCATGCGCGGTGGCTGACGATCTCACCCTGACCATGACGTGGCGGTCACCGGCCGACGAGGGCCGACGCGCCCTGGTCCGGATGCATCCCACCGCGATGAAGGCGCTCGAACTGGAACCGGGCCAGGCGGCGCGGCTGTCCGGGTCGCGCAGCACGGTGGTGCGGGTGATCGCCGACGAGACCACCGGGCAGAAGCAACTGCACGCCGACGACCTCACCTTCGGCAACGCCGGGGTGCCGGACGGCGGGCCGGTCACGGTCACCCCGATCCCGCTGACCGCGGCGAGCCGGGTGATCCTCAGCGGGCCGCCCGGCGTGCACGGCACGATCCCGCCGGAGATGCTGCGCCAGGCGCTGTTCGGCAAGACGGTCAGTCCGGGCGACGACGTGTCGCTGCTGTCCCAGGAGGTCTTCCCGGACCGCAAGCCGCCGGTCAGCCCGTCGACCCGGTCCAGTCTGAGCTCGCGGTTCCCGTGGTGGACCAACCAGCTGCTGACCGTCGAGTCGGTCGACGACGGCGTGCTGGTCACCACGAAGACGGTGGTCGGCTGGCAGGACGGCCCGGCCACCGCCACGGCCCGGGAAGCCGCGCCGGAGACACCGGCCGCCGGCACCCCGGCCGAGGTGCCGCCGCCCAGCCTGGAGGACCTGGTCGGGCTGCGCGCCCAGGCCAAGGAGCTGCAGGAGCTGCTCGACCTCGGCTTCAACCATCGGGAGGTGCTGGCCAAGCTGCACACCCGGGTGGCGCTCGGCATCCTGGTCTCCGGGCCGTCCGGGTCGGGCAAGGGCGGCATGGTCCGGGCGGTGGCCGCCACGGTCGGCGCCGAGGTGCGGCTGATCTGGGCGCCGGAGCTGGCCGCGCTCACCAACGACGCGGCCGCCCGCCGGCTGCGCGAGGCGGCCGCCGCGATCCGCGGCGACAAGCCCGCGGTGCTGCTCGTCTCGGACGTGGAGGCGCTCGCGCCGCGCGACGAGCCGGGCCCGATCGCCACGGTGTTCCGCCAGGTGCTGGCCGAACTGGTGGCCGGCGGCGCGGCGGTGGTCTGCACCACCGGCAGACCCGAGTCGGTCGACCCGGAGCTGCGCGCCCCCGACCTGCTCGCCGTGCAGCTCACCGTGCCGCTGCCGGACGCCGCGATGCGCCGCGAGCAGCTCACCGTGCTGACCCGGGGCATGCCGCTCGCCGCCGACGTGCGCCTCGACGACGTGGCCGGCCGCACCCCCGGGTACGTCGCGGCCGACCTGGGCGCGCTGGTCCGCGAGGCCGGGGTGCGGGCCGCGTTGCGGCAGAAGACGTCCGACGAGCCGAGCGTCACGATGGCCGACTTCGAGGCGGCGCTGGACGTGGTCCGGCCCACCTCGATGGCCGAGTCGACCCTGGAGGTGGCCACCGTCACGCTGGACGACGTGGGCGACATGGCCGAGGTCAAGCAGGTGCTGACCGAGTCGGTGCTGTGGCCGCTGACCTATCCGGACACGTTCGCCCGGCTCGGCGTGACCCCGCCGCGCGGCGTGCTGCTCTACGGCCCGCCCGGGTGCGGCAAGACGTACCTGGTGAAGGCGATCGCCGGGACCGGCAAGGCGAACGTGCTCTCGGTCAAGGGCGCCGAGCTGCTCAGCAAGTGGGTGGGTGACAGCGAGAAAGCGGTCCGCGAGCTGTTCCGCCGGGCCCGGGAGGCCGCGCCGACCCTGGTCTTCCTGGACGAGGTGGACGCCCTGGCCCCGGCCCGCGGCCAGGGCTCGGACGGCGGGGTCACCGACCGCGTGGTGGCCGCCCTGCTCACCGAGCTGGACGGGGTGGAGGACCTGCGCAACGTGGTGGTGATCGGGGCGACCAACCGGCCCGACCTGATCGACCCGGCGCTGCTGCGCCCCGGGCGGCTGGAGCGCCTGGTCTACGTGCCGCCGCCGGACGGGCCGGCGCGGGCCGCGATCCTGCGGGCCTCCGCCAAGTCGGTGCCGCTGGACGAGTCGGTCGACCTGACCGCCCTCGGCGAGGAGCTGACGGGTTTCTCGGCGGCCGACTGCTCGGCGCTGATCCGGGAGGCGGCGCTGGCCGCGATGCGCGGGTCGCTGGAGGCGTCCACCGTCACCGCCGCGAACGTGAGCACCGCGCGCGAACGGGTGCGGGCCTCGCTCGACGCCGCCCAGGTCGCCTGGCTGGAGTCGTACGCCGAAAAGCGGAACGCCTGAGGCTAGCGGCGGCGGGTGCGGGCCCGGGTCGATCGCAGCCGCCGCAGGCGGCCGATCAGCACCGGGTCGCGTTCCAGCGCGGCCGGGTTGTCCAGCAGACCATTGAGGAGCTGGTAATACCGGGTCGAGGAGAGGTCGAAGGTGTCCCGGATGGCCTGCTCCTTGGCGCCGGCGTGTTTCCACCACTTGGCCTCGAACGCGAGGATCTGCTCCTCACGCTCGCTGAGAGCCGGTTGCTCGGCGACTTCCGGCTGCCCGGACGGCTCGGCGGTGCGGGGCGCGGGGATGTGCTGCTGATCACCGGTGGGTTCGGCGGCGGGCTGCATGGCACTCCCTCACGGCACGGATGGATGGATGGTTCGCGCGGGGATCATCAGCATAGTGGCGGCCGACGATCCCCGCGTACGCTACCTCAGGTGATGTCGCGCTTACGCATCGTCCACATTGCGGCACCCACAATGATGATGGCCACCGCGGCGAACAGCCCGCCCGCCATCTGCCAGGTGACCGTGTAGCTGGGCGGCTCACACCCGCCGGCCAGCACGCACGGCGCGTTGTCGTCGACCACTTTGTACGACTGGTTCATCCACGCGGAGATCCACGTCGGCAGCAGATAGAGCTCGTAGAACCGCGCCTTGGCCAGTGACAGCACGATCGCCAGGCCGTACTGCAGCACCACCAGCGTGCCGATCGCCGCGCCCAGCGCCGCCGCGGTGTGCCGGCCGATCGACGCCGCGCCGAAGCCGAGCGCGCCGGCCACCACCACCAGCCCGAGACCGCGCAGGCCCATCAGCCCGAACGACTGCCAGACGCCCGGGGTCATCCGCGCGGTGATGCCGCGCTGGGTCGCGATCAGCCAGCAGATCCCGGTCCAGGCCGCGCCGGTCACCACGGTCAGGCCGGTCAGCCAGACCAGCAGGGCGGCCAGCTTGGTGGACAGCACCCGGAGCCGCTGCGGCCGCCAGAGCAGCAGGTTCATCATCCCGCCGCTGTTCCACTCGGCGCCGACGAAGGACGCCCCGACGACGAACGCGACCAGCGCCATCAGCGCCGCGAAGGTGATCACCATGTTCGGGAACTGCTCGTGGAAGTCGAACGTCGACGGCATGTAGTACTCCGCCTTGTAGTCCTCCCGTTGCGGCTCACCGAGGTTGTCGCAGTTCCCGCCGAACTGCGAAGGATCCTGCTGGCAGTGCTTCTTGTCCTCGGCGAACTGCTGCACCGCCTGCCGGTACCCGGTCTCCGCCTCGGCCTGCGCGGCCGCCACCGTGGCCGGGGTGGCCTTCTGGTTGGTCGCCGCCACACCGGCCGCCACCAGGACCAGCACCAGCAGCCCGAGGGCCACGAAAAGCCTGGTGAACCGCCGCTTGGTCAGCCGGCGCCGCTCCGCCCGGAACAGGCTCACTGACCCCACCCACCCTGCGTCGCCGTGACCTGATCGACCTGCCGGTTCGCCCCGTCGACCGGCGCGGTGCCGGTCAGTTCCAGGAACACGTCCTCCAGCCCGGCCTCGATCGGGCTGAGCTCGGACACGTAGATCTGCTTTTCGGCCAGCAACTTGGTGATCTGAGCCGGGTTGCCGGCGTTCCCGACCACCAGGTGGTCGCGTTCCACGGTGAGCGCCGCGCCGGCCGCCCGGAGGATCGCCGCGGCGCCCGCCAGGTCGACACCCGGCTCCAGGCGCACCCGCACGCCGGTCGAGGAGTGCTTCGCGAGCACCTCGCCGACCGATCCGGTGGCGACCCGGCGCCCGGCCGAGATGATCGTCACCGAGTCGCAGATCAGCTGGATCTCCCCCAGGATGTGGCTGGACAGCAGCACGGTCATCCCGGAATCGGACAGGTCGCGCATCAGCGTGCGCATCTCCCGGATGCCGCCCGGGTCGAGGCCGTTCGCCGGCTCGTCCAGGATCAGCAGTTTGGGCTCCTTGAGCAGGGCGGACGCCACCGCGAGCCGCTGCTTCATGCCGAGTGAGTAGGTTTTCACCCGCTCCCGGGCCCGGTCCCGCAGGCCGACCAGCTCCAGCACCGCCGGCACCCGCGCCTGCGCCACCCCGCCCGCGTCGGCGAGCAGCGACAGCGTGGTCTCCGCGGTGAAGTTGCCGAAGAACTGGGGGCTCTCCACGATCGCCCCGACCGAACCGGCGACCTGCGGCAGGTGTCGGGGGACCTCCTGGCCGAGGATCGCCATCCGGCCGTCATTGGGCTTGATCAGGCCGAGCAGCGTACGCAACGTGGTGGTCTTGCCCGATCCGTTCGGGCCGAGGAAGCCGTGCACCTGGCCGGCCTCCACCACCATGTCGAAGCCGTCCAGCGCCTTCCGGACACCCTTGCGACTGCGATAGGTCTTGCGCAGTCCTGATATCTCGAGTACGGCGGTCATCGCCGCACCCTAAAGGATCGACGCTCGTTCTCCCGTCTCAATCGTCGGGACACCCACGGATCAGGCGACGATCACGTCCACGCCGGCGTCCCGGAAGGCGGCGACCGTCGCGGACGACGCGCCCGAGTCCGTGACCAGCGTCTCGATCTGGGTGATCGGGCAGATCCGGGCGAACGCGTGGCTGCCCAGCTTCGACGAGTCGGCGATCACCACGACCCGCTTGGCCCGGGCCACCATCAGGCTGTTCATCGCCGCCTCGCCCTCGTGGTGGGAGGCCGCGCCGAGTTCCACGTCCAGGGCGTCGACCCCGAGCAGCGCGATGTCCAGGGTGACCTCCTTGAGCAGCGCCCCGCCGAGCGGGCCGACCACCTCGAAGGACTGCGGGCGGACCACCCCGCCGGCCACCACGATCTTCATCCGGGAGCGGACCAGCAGCTCGTTGGCGATGTTCAGGGCGTTGGTCACGACGGTCAGCTGGGAGCCCTCGCCGCCGGCGTTCAGGTCGGGGCGCACCGCCAGTGCCCGGGCCACCTCGGTGATCGTGGTGCCGCCGTTGAGGCCGACCACGGTGCCCGGGGTGACCAGGCGGGCCGCGGCCTCGCCGATCCGCTGCTTCTCGGCCGAGTGCTTGGCGCTCTTGTAGCGCAGCGGCAGGTCATAGGAGACCCCGTTGGCGACCGCGCCACCCCGGGTCCGGGTGATCATCTGCTGCTGGGCCAGCTGATCGAAGTCACGCCGGATCGTCGCCTGCGAGACGTCCAGCCGCTCAGCGGCCTCCTCGACGGACACCCGGCCGCTGTCCGTGAGGAGCTCCAGCAGGGCATTCCAGCGCGCGTACCGGTCCACCCGTCACTCCCCGATGCACGATCCATGATAAGTGTGTGCACATTAGTGCGCGAAAGGCCGAGAAGCAAAGAGTCCAAGTGCGCGGTACTTGCCCCCGCGCCAGCGCCATGAGCACAATAACGCGCGAAATACCCGGCTACCGAGCGCGAATGCGCAGCACAATCGGTGAGGATGAGCCATGACGCACGTTAAGGCGGAGATCGCCAGCCAACCGGACTGCTGGCGGCAGGCCGCCAAGCTGGCCGACGCACCCGGACTGCCGGCCCGCGGCGAGCGGGTCGCCGTGGTCGGCTGCGGCACCTCCTGGTTCATGGCCAAGTCGTACGCGGTGCTGCGGGAACAGGCCGGGCACGGCGAGACCGACGCCTTCCAGGCCTCCGACTTCCCGTACGGGCGGCGCTACGACCGGCTCATCGCGATCACCCGTTCCGGCACCACCACCGAGACCCTCGAGGTGATGCGCGCGGTCGGCGAGAGCACGCCGGTCACCGTGCTCACCGCCGACCCGGCCCAGCCCGCCGTCGACATCGCCGGCAACGCCGTGGTGCTGGACTTCGCCGACGAGAAGTCGGTCGTGCAGACCCGCTTCGCCACCAGCGTGCTGGCCCTGCTCCGGGCCCACCTGGGCCACGACATCGACGCCGCCGCGATGGACGCGGAGGTGGCCGTGCGCCTGCCGCTGCCGGTCCACCCGGCGCTCACCGACCAGATCACCTTCCTCGGTCGGGGCTGGACCGTGGGCCTGGCCGAGGAGGCCGCGCTCAAGTGCCGGGAGACCGCCGGCTTCTGGACCGAGTCCTACCCGGCCATGGACTACCGGCACGGCCCGATCTCGATCGCCGGCCCGCGCCGCGTGGTGTGGGCCTTCGGCGACGTCCCGCCCGGCCTGGCCGACGAGGTCGAGGCCCGCGGCGCCGCCTTCGTGCACAGCCGCCACCACGGCGGATACGCGTCGCTGGGCCGCTGGGTCGGCGGGCGCGCCCCGCTCGACCCGATGGCCGACCTGGTCCTCGCCCAGCGGGTGGCCGTGCTGCTGGCCACCACCCAGGGCCTCGACCCGGACAACCCGAGCGGCCTGACCCGGTCCATCGTGCTGCCCGACTCGCTGTGACCCGCTTCGCCGTGCCGGACAGTGTCGTCATCGCCCTCGACGTCGGGGGCACCGGGATGAAGTGCGCGCTGGTCCGCCCGGGCGGGGTGGTGCACCACGAGGAACGGCACCCGACCCTGGCCGGCCGGGGGCCGCAAGCGGTCACCGAGGACATCCTGGGCGTCGCCGAGGGGCTGGCCGGCAAGGCCCGCGCCGATGGGCTCACCCCGATCGCGGCCGGCATCGCGGTGCCCGGGGTGGTCGACGAGACCACCGGGGTCGCGGTCTGGTCGGCGAACATCGGGTTCCGTGACGTACCGCTGAAAGATCTTGCCGAGCGGCGCCTCGGGCTGCCCGCGGCCCTCGGTCACGACGTGCGTGTCGGTGCCCTCGCCGAGGCCCGCCTGGGCGCCGGGCGCGGACGCCGGCACGTGCTGTTCGTCGCGATCGGCACCGGCATCGCCGGCGGCCTGGTGGTGAACGGCACCGGCTACTCCGGCGCGCACGGGGCGGCCGGCGAGATCGGGCACGTGACGGTCCGCCCCGGCGGCGTCCCGTGCGGCTGCGGCCTGCGCGGCTGCCTGGAGGCGGAGGCGTCGGCCCGGGCCGTCGGCCGCCGCTACGCCGAACTGTCCGGGCAGGCCGGGGCCACCGCCTTCGACGTGGCCACCCGGGCCGCGGCCGGCGAGGAACTGGCCGGCCGGGTGTGGCAGGACGCCGTCGAGGCGCTCGCCGACGGGCTGCTCGCGGCGCAGGCGCTCTACGACGTGAGCGTGGTGGTGCTCGGCGGCGGCCTGGCCGAGGCGCGCGACGACCTGCTGGTGCCGGTCCGCGAAGCGTTCGCCCGGCGGGTCACCTTCCACCGCACCCCCGAGATCGTCCGGGCCGAGCTCGGCGACACCGCCGGCTGCCTGGGCGCCGCCCTGCTCGCCCTCGACTCCCTGGGGACCCCGCAATGACCCGCATCTCCGGCCGGATCGTCACCCCCGGCGGCGTCGTCACCGGGCACCTCGACATCGAGGACGCCACGATCGCCGCGATCGTCGCCGACGACACCGCCGGCGACGACGTGATCGTGCCCGGCTTCATCGACCTGCACTGCCACGGCGGGGGCGGGCACACGTTCACCACCGGCGACCCGGCGGCGGCCCGCGCGGCGGCCGCGTTCCACCTCGGGCACGGCACCACGACCATGCTGGCCAGCCTGGTCAGCTCGCCGTTCGAGCTGATGCGGGAGGCGACACTCGCCTACCGGCCGCTGGTCGACGACGGGGTGATCGCCGGGATCCACTTCGAGGGCCCGTACCTGTCGTCGGCGCGGTGCGGGGCGCAGAACCCGGCGTTCCTGCGCGACCCGGTCCTGGCCGAGATCGAAGAACTGGTCACCATCGGTGCGGGCGGCGTACGGATGATGACCGTGGCCCCCGAGCTGGACGGAGCGCTCGCGGCGATCGCGTGTCTGCGCGAAGCCGGCGTGCTCGCGGCGATCGGGCACACCGACGCGTCGTACGAACAGACCCTGGCCGGTGTGGCGGCGGGTGCCTCCGTGGCCACCCACCTGTTCAACGGGATGCGGCCGGTGCACCACCGTGAGCCCGGGCCGGTGGTGGGGCTGCTCAGCTCCACCGCGACGGTGGAGCTCATCGGGGACGGCATCCATCTGCACCCGGGGATGCTGGCGTTCGCCGCGACCAGCGCGCCGGGCCGGTCCATTCTGGTCACCGACGCGATGGCGGCGACCGGGATGCCGGACGGGGAATACGACCTCGGCGGGCAGGCGGTCGTGGTGGCCGACCGGGTGGCGCGACTGGCCCGGGACGGGGCGATCGCGGGGAGCACGCTGACCATGGACGTGGCGGTGCGCAACGCGGTGGCCGCCGGGTTGCCGCTGGAGACCGCGGTGGCGATGTCGTCGACCACCCCGGCTCGGCTGCTGGGGCTCGCGGATCGGGGGGCGCTGGCCGTCGGCCTGCGCGCCGACGTCGTGGTGCTGGACGCCGATCTCGCGCCGCGACGGGTGCTGCGGGCCGGGGTGGGGGTTTTCCCCCAGTAGAAGACGGAGGTCAGCCGGGTGCTCTCCGGGGCCTCGGCTGAATAGCGTTGCCAGGGTGATCGAGGCACGCGAACTCACCAGACGATATGGACGGACGGTCGCCGTCGACGCCCTCAGCTTCGACGTGCGGCCCGGCGCCGTCACCGGCTTCCTCGGCCCGAACGGGTCGGGCAAGTCCACCACGATGCGGATGATCCTCGGGCTGGACCGGCCCGATGCCGGCCAGGCCACCATCGGCGGGCGGCGCTATCGCGAGCTGCGCTGGCCGCTGCGCGAGGTCGGCGCGATGCTGGAGGCCAAGGCGTTCCACCCGGGCCGCACCGCCCGCGGGCACCTGGCCGCACTGGCCGCGAGCAACGCCGTGCCCCGGTCCCGGGTCGACGAGGTGCTCGACATGGTCGGCCTGACCGGTGCGGCCGGGCGACGGGCCGGGAAGTTCTCGCTCGGCATGGGCCAGCGGCTGGGCGTCGCCGCCGCGCTGCTCGGCGACCCGGGCGTGCTGTTGCTCGACGAGCCGGTCAACGGTCTCGATCCGGAGGGTGTCCGCTGGATCCGCACCCTGCTGCGCTCGCTGGCCGCGCAGGGCCGCACGGTGTTCGTCTCCAGCCACCTGATCAGCGAGATGGCGCTGACCGCCGAGCGGCTCGTGGTGATCGGCCGGGGCCGCCTGCTCGCCGACACCACGGTCGCCGCGATGTCCGCCGAGGCCGCCTCCCTGGAGGACGCGTTCTTCCAGCTCACCAGCGGATCCGTCGAGTATCGGGGAGCAACGTCGTGACCACGCGCGGATACGGGCCGGTCCAGGCCGCCCGCATGGAATGGATCAAACTGCGCACCCTGCGCTCGACCTGGTGGACCCTCGCCGTCACGATCGCCGCCACCGTCGGGATCGGACTGGCGGTGGGCCACAACACCCGCGACGGCTCCGGCGACGTGGTCAACAACGCGCTCGCCGGCGTCGTCCCCGGCCTGCTGCTCACCGGCGTGCTCGGGGTGCTCACCGCGACCGGGGAGTACTCCTCGGGCACCATCCGGGCCACGCTGGCCGCCGTCCCGCGGCGCCCGCTGATGCTGGCCGCCAAAGCCGCGGTGTTCGGGGCGGTCACGCTGCTCACCGGGGAGATCGCGGCGTTCCTCGCCTATGTCGCGGTGCGGGCCACCCTGCGCGCCGGCGTCCCGGCGCCCACACTCGGCGATCCGGGCGTGCTGCGCGCCGTGGTGCTGTCCGGGGCCGCCTTCAGCCTGATCGGGCTGCTCGGCCTGGGCCTGGGCGCGATCGTCCGGCACAGCCCGGCCGCGATCGGGGTGCTGGTCGCCGGAGTGTACGTGGTGGCCCAGTTCCTCGGGATCATGGCGCACGCGGTCGCGGCGTACATGCCGCTGCTGATCCTGGAGAACTCACTGAGCACCACCCGGCCGGTGAACTGCGGCGGCGAGGCGTGCCCGCACTTCCTGTCGGCGTGGGCCGGGATCGGGATGATGTCGCTGTACGCCGCGGTCGCGCTGACCATCGGCGGATGGCTGCTGGCCCGGCGCGACGCGTAAGGGAAGGATGGCGGCATGGACCCGTCCCCGACGACGTCGCACCGGCGCCCGGGCCGCGAGCTGATGTTCTGCCTGTCCGGGCTGCCGTTCGCGCTGATCAGCCCGCCGGTGCTGTTCGTGGCCCTCGTCGATCTGCTCTGGTGGGTCGTCGACGACGGTCGGCGCAACCCGTCGCCGGCCGAGATCGTGGCCGCGGCGGTCAGCCTGGCGGTCCTGATCGGGCTGGTGGTGCGGACCGGGGCGGCGGCCCGGCTGGGCGGGCTGCACCGGCGGCTCGCGGCCCGCTGGCTCGGGGTGCGGGTCGCGACCCCGCCAGACGGTGCGAGCGGCTGGCGGGTCATCGCCTACCAGATGATCAAGCTGCCGGTCGCGCTGCTCCAGGGCTATGCCGTGTTCTTCTGGGTGGGCGGGCTGGTCAACCTGGGATATCCACTGTGGTGGGGCGCGTTCCGCAACCACGCGCCGGGGGTGCACCTCAGCCCGCTGCCGGTGTACACGCCGTTCGGTCTGTTCGGGCAGGGCACGTTCCGGGTCGCGACCCTGCCCGGCACGTTCGCCGCGGCCGCGGCCGGCGCCGCGATGCTGCTGGCCGCGCCCTGGGTCACCCGGGCCGCGGTCACCGCCGACGCGCACCTGATCGGCCGCCTGCTCGGGCCGGGGCGGCTCGCCCAGCGGGTCCACGACCTGGAGGTGAGCCGGGCGCTGGCGGTCGACGACGCGGCCGCGCTGCTCCGCCGGGTCGAACGCGACCTGCACGACGGCGCCCAGATCCGGCTGGCCACCCTCGCCATGAACCTCGGCATGGCCCGGGAGAAGCTCGGCGCCACCGGCCCGGTGCCCGACCCGCAAGCCGCCCGCGAGCTGCTCGACGCCGCGCTCCGCGGCACCCGGGAAGCCCTGGCCGACCTGCGCGGCCTGATCCGCGGCATCCACCCGCCGGTGCTCGACAACGGGCTGGCCGACGCGCTCGCCTCGCTCGCCGCGGACCGCGCCATGCCGATCGACCTGAACGTCGACATCCCGGTCCGGCCCACCCCGGCCATCGAGTCGATCGCGTATTTCTGCGCCGCCGAACTCCTCGCCAACGCCGCCAAGCACAGCAGCGCCAACCGGCTCGCCGTCCGGGCCGCCGGCCGGCGCGACGTGCTGCGCCTCAGCGTCGCCGACGACGGCCGGGGCGGCGCCGACCCGGCCCGCGGCACCGGCCTGACCGGCCTCGCGCAGCGGGTCGCCGTGGTCGACGGCCGGCTCACCATCGCCAGCCCGCCCGGCGGCCCCACGGAGGTCACCGTCGAACTCCCCCTGCACGCATGACCGGCCACCGGACCCCACCCGCCCTGGGCGCCGACGCCAGCCGCGCCGCACCCGCCCTGGACGCCGACGACCGCCGTCCCACACCCGCCCTGGACGCCGACGACCGCCGTCCCACACCCACCCTGGGCGGTGATAGCCGCCATGCCGCGCCGGCCGTGGGGGCGGGCGACCGTGACCTCAGCCCGGGGGCCGGCGGGAGCGTGCGGGTGGTGATCGCTGAGGATGCGGTGCTGTTCCGGGCCGGGCTCACCCGGCTGATCGAGGATCACGGGCATCGGGTGTGTGCGGCCGTGGGCGACGGTGACGCGCTGCTCGACGCGGTGACCGAGCACCGGCCCGACATCGTGGTGGCCGACATCCGGATGCCGCCGACGTACACCGACGAGGGGTTGCGCGCCGCCCTCGAGATCCGCCGCCGGCATCCGGAGGTCGGGGTGCTGGTGCTGTCGCAGTACATCGAGACCCGGTACACCGCCCGGCTGCTGGAGGGCAACGCGACGGGCGCCGGCTACCTGCTGAAGGAACGGGTGGCCGACGTCGCCGAGTTCGTCGGCACGCTGGTCCGGGTGGCCACCGGTGGCACCGCGCTCGATCCGGAGGTCGTCGGCCAGTTGCTGCGGGCCACCCGCCGGGCCGACGGGCTGGCCGCGCTGACGCCGCGCGAGCGTGACGTGCTGGCGCTGATGGCGGAGGGCCGCTCCAACGCGGGCATCGCCGACGCCCTCACGGTCTCCGGCGGCACCGTGGAGAAGCACGTGGCCGCCATCTTCGACAAGCTGGCCCTCCCCCCGGCCGACGCGGACAACCGCCGCGTCCTCGCCGTCCTGCGCTACCTGGGCACCTAGCCCAACGGCAGGGCGGCACCCGGCGCCAGGTGGACGAAGGGCACTCCGGTGGGGGCCGGGCTCCGGTCGCCCAGGAAGTTGCCGATCATGGCCTGGCCGAGCGGGTTGAGGGCGCCGTCGTGGACGCCCACGGCCCGGGCGGGCTTGATCTCACGGACCCAGTCGATCAGGTCGGCGACCCGGGACCACGGCCCGTGCATCGGCAGCAGCAGCGTGGTGACCGGGACGTCGGGCACGGTCAGGGCGTCACCGGGATGGAAGACGGCGTCGTCGATCAGGAAGCCGATGTTGGGCACGCGGGGGATGTCCGGGTGCAGCTCGGCGTGCCACTCGCCGTAGGCGCGGATCTCGAAGCCGTTGGCCTGGAAAGCGTCGCCCTCGCCGACCACGTGGACCCGCGCCGGGTCGCCGTCGAAGGCTTCGGCGACCGCGGTGTTGGTCCAGAGCCGCAGGGCCGGGTTGGCGGCCAGCGCGGCGGACAGCTTCTCGGCGCTGAAGTGGTCGAAGTGCTCGTGCGTGACCAGCACCGCGTCAGCGCCGGCGAAGGCGTCCTCCGGGGTCAGGGCGCCGGGGTCGATCACCAGGCGACGGTTGTCGTGCTCCAGGACCACACAGGCGTGGCCGAATTTGGTCAGTTCCATGTCGAACTCCCTCCGTTTTGTACAACACTGTTGTACAACACTGTTGTACATTAGCACCATGCCTACCGAGCCGAATCTCGCCGACATCGCCGAACAGTTGCGCCAGTCGATCGGGCGGCTGGTGCGCACCACCCGCGCGCACGCCGACTCGCTGCCGCGGACACACGCGGAGACCATGGGCTATCTGAGCCGGGAGGGGCCGCACACCATCGGCGAGCTGGCCGCGCGCCGCCGGGTGACGCATCAGAGCATGAGCCGGACCGTGGCGGAACTCGACCGGCTCGGCTACGTCAGTCGCGCGCCGAACCCGGCCGACGCCCGCGGGTTCGTGATCACCCTGACCGAGACCGGCGCGGCCGTGCTCGACACCGACCGGGCGGCCCGTCGCGACTGGGTGGCGGCCGCCATCGCCAGCCGGCTCACCCCGGAGGAGCAGCGACTGCTCGCCAGGATCCCGGCCCTGCTGGACCGCCTCGCCGACGGTGCAGGCACCTGACCCGCCCGCGATCCCACAAGGACGCGTCGGAGACGGCGCGACGTGGAGAAGGAGGGACGAGGGGCGGGGCTAGCCGCGTACGGCCGAATCCCGGAAAGCGGGCCGCGACCAGCCGCCCGCTGCGGGCAGCGGGATGTCGTCCCAGGGAATTCTCTCGATCAGGCGCGCCAGGACGAGGCCCAGCAGCAGGCCGGCGAGCGAGTCGGTGAGCCAGTGGAAACCGGTGTAGACCGTGGTCACGAACACCGCGGCAACCGGCAGCACCCGGATCGCAAACGACTCCCGCCGGGTCAGCCTCCGGCGGAGCAGCTCGGCGATCAGGATGGCGAAGACGGCGTACCAGACCAGCGAGTTGCCCACGTGCCCGGACGGGAAGCTGCGCGCATCCTGGCCGCTGGCGACCGGGTTGAACATCTCGGTCTTGAACGGGCCGGGATAGCTCGGTGCAGCCCGGTCGAAATACAGCTTCATCGGACCGATCGTCACATATGTCACGACGTAGGCGGCGATGAACGGGAGCAGTGCCCGCACCGACCGGGTCCGATGGGCCAGGAGGCCGGTGAGGATCAGGGCGACCGGGGTGAGCACCTTGCCGCCCTGGCCCAGGTAGTTGAAGACGCGGGCGGTCCAGTACGGCACCGCGGGCTGGTGGTCGAACGCCCAGTCGGCCACCCGCTGATCGAGGGTGAGCAGGTGGCCGGTGATCAGCGCCCCGGTCAGGGCCGCGAACGCCGCGAGCAGCAGCAGGTCGGGCCACCAGGACAGGATGCGGCGTCGGATCATCTGTTGAAGTTAAAGGTACGCCCGCAACTTCGCGGCCAGCAGGTCGCCACGGACGCCCGAGTTGGGGCAGCCGCCGAAGTGGTGCAGCGCCACCACCCGGTTGGTCTTGCGGGACAGCACCGGGGAGCCGGACGAGCCGCCCGCGGTGTCGCACAGGTACGAGACGTCGGAATGCGCGACGTACCCCGTGTAGTCGGCGTCCTCGACGGCGCAGTTGCCGGCCTTGTCACCTTTCGCCCCGGCGATCCGGGTGGGTTCGCCGGCCGGGTGCTGCGGCACGTACAACTCTGTGCCCTTGGCCGGGCGGGCCGGATCGAGGGTGAGATAGCCGAACTGCTGGATGGTCTCGAAGGCGTCGACGCTGAACAGCGTGTAGTCGAGCACGTGGTCGGTGGAGAAGACCCGGTCGCCCCAGACCTTGGTCGGTTTGAACACGTCGTACCCACCGCACTTGGCGCACTGGTAGTTGAACCAGACCTCGGTGTCGTAGGCCTCTTCGGAGGTGGTCAGGCAGTGGTTGTTGGTGAGCATCCGGTTCTTCGGCCCGACCCGCCAGCCGGTGCACAACTCGGTGCCGTTGATCAGCAGCCGGGCGATCGCCTTCGACTTGACGTAGGCGACCGGGTCGGCCGACTGGTAGCAGACCGCGTCGGCGGAGGTGTCCGGGCCGCAGATGGATTCCTCGCGCCCGGTCCGGCCCGGGCGCACGGTGGTCTCCTCGGGGACACGGGCCTGCTCGGTACGACTGAACCCGCGCGCCGCGCGGTCGACGGTCACGCCGAGGCCGTCGAGGGCGGACCGCAGTCCGAGCGGGTCGAGCGCCCGGTGCACCTGGACCACCGCGGTGTCCCCGGTGATCGACATGGCCCACCGGCCGGTGCTGCCGGGCTGGTAGCGGTACGACTCGGTCCCGGCCGGGTTCGACACGGTCACATAGTCGCCGGGCAGCATGGCCATCCGGGCGAAGTGCAGCTTGACGTAGGACGCACCGGGATAGCGGAACGTCTCCCGGGGCGGGCCGGCCAGATAGCCGAGGAGTCTGCCGACGCTGAGCAGCTCGCCGACCTGCTGCCGGCCCGGCTCGTCCGGGACCTGTGCGGACTCGACGATCGGCGCGTGGCGGAGGTCATCCGGCGCCTTGACGACCGGCGCTTCATCGACCTTCTTCGCCGCGCGTGACGTCGGTGACGGCACGGCACGCAGCGTCGCCTCGGCGGCCACCCGCACCTTCGGCACCCCGGGCGCCGAGTGCCACACCCGGGCCGGATGGTCGTCGCCGCGCGTCGCCGTCACCGCGCCGGCCACCCCGGCCAGCACGAGGGCCGCGCACGCTCCGACGACGAACACTGTCTTGCGTCGCATGCCACTCCCGGTGCTCGAAGGCGGTTTCGCACCTGTGTAACGAGCCACGTACGAGCACGACGCGGAGAGCGAACGGGCACACTTGACCGGTGCGCATCACCTCCGCCCTCATCGACCCCGCGCTGCTGGACCTGCCGTGGCACGTGCCGCTGGAGGACTGGCCGGCCGACCATCTGGTCGCGCTGCCGCAGGGCATCTCCCGGCACGTCGTCCGCTTCGTCAAGCTGAACGGCGTCGTCTACGCGATGAAGGAGACCCGGGAGCGGATCGCCGAGAAGGAGTACGACCTGCTGCGCGCCCTGGAACGGATCGACTTCCCGGCCGTGCAGGCGATCGCGATCGCCACCGACCGGCAGACGCCGGAGGGCGAGCCGCTGGAGACCGTGCTGGTCACCCGGCACCTGCAGTTCTCTCTGCCGTACCGCGCGCTGTTCTCCCGGGTGCTGCGCCCGGAGACGATGAACCGGCTGCTCGACGCGCTGGCCGCGCTGATCGTCCGGATGCACCTGACCGGCTTCTCCTGGGGCGACTGCTCGCTGTCCAACACGCTGTTCCGCCGCGACGCGGGCGCCTTCGCCGCGTATCTGGTCGACGCCGAGACCGGCAACCTGTACCCCCGGCTCTCCGAGGGCCAGCGCAGCGAGGACATCGAGATCCTGCGCCTCAACATCTTCGGCGAGTGTCTCGACCTGCAGGCCGCCGAGCTGCTGCACGAGTCGATCGACCCGGAGACGGTGGTCGACGACATCGTGGCCCGTTACGAGCGGCTGTGGCACGAGGTGACCTATGAGCAGGAGGTCGCGAAGGACGCCCGGCACCACATCGAGCGGCGCATCCGGCGGCTCAACGAGATGGGCTTCGACGTCGCCGAGGTGTCCATGTCCACCGTGGACGGCGGATACCGGGTGCGGCCGAAGGTGGTGGACGCGGGCTACCACACCCGCCGGCTGATGCGCCTGACCGGTCTGGACGCCGAGGAGAACCAGGCCCGGCAGTTGCTCAACGACCTCGACGCGTACCGCGCGGAGAGCGCGCTGACCGACGAACAGCAGGCCGCGCACCGCTGGCTGACCGAGGTCTTCGAGCCGGTGGTCCGTGCGGTCCCGGCCACCATGCGTCGCAAGCTGGAGCCGCAGGAGATCTTCTCCCAGATCATCCAGCACAAGTGGTTGCTCTCCGAGCGGGCCGGCCGGGACGTGGGGATGGGCCCGGCGGTGCAGTCGTATCTGACCGAGGTTCTCGTCAACAAGCCCGACGAGCAGGCGGTTCTCGGCGTCGAGGCGGAGGAGCTGGTCTCCTAGCGGGCCAGCGCGCGCAGGGCTCTCTGGCGGGCGACGACCAGGATCCGGTCCCCGGTGACGAGCAGGCGGCGGGGGTCGGGGCGCCAGTCGATCCAGCCCTGGCCGGCCGAGGACATGCCGATCACCCGGGTCTGGCCGGGCTTGTCGACGGCCGTCAGCAGGGCGCCGTCCAGGTCCGAGCCCTCGCGGACGGTGACCGTGCCGACGACCAGCACCTGGCGGTCGACCGGGATGCTGACGCTGACGTTGTGCTCCAGCAGTGCGGCGGCGAAGACCGGGGCGCACAGACGGGACACGCTGCGGGACGTGTTGATGTCGAAGGCGGCACCGATGCGCTGGGCGAAGTCGTCGTCGAACAGGCGCAGCACGACCCGCAGGTCGTCGCGGATGGCCCGGGCGTGCAGGGCGGCCTGAAGGTTCACCGAGTCGTTGGTGGACAGGACGACCAGGGCGCGGCAGGTCTCGATGGAGACCGATCGCAGGGTCTCCTCGCGGGCGGCGTCGCCGATGATGACCGGGAGGCCGCGGCGCTGGGCGGACTTCACGCCCCGGGCGTCGGCATGCCGGTCGATGGCCACCACCCGGACGCCGAGCGCGTGCAGCTGCCGCAGCACCTGGGTGCCGACGTTGCCGAGGCCGACCAGCACGACGTGGTCGCGCAGTTCGCCGGTGAGGCGGCCCTGGGCGAGGGCCAGGCGGGCGTTCACCATGCCGTCGACCACGGCGGCGGTGACCAGCGGGAGCAGGGCCAGGCCGCCGATGGTCAGGACCAGCTGGGCGGCCTGGGCGACCGGGTTGCGTTTGTCCTGCACGTCGGAGGCGCCGACCGCGGTCATCAGGGTGACGTAGATCGACTGCCACAGGTTGTGCCGGGTGCCGTCCCAGATGTTCAGCACGGCACCGGCCAGCATCGTGGTGCCCAGCGTGATCAGGACGGCGATGCCGAGCTTGCGGTTGAGGGCGGCGCGGAGCGCGCGGCCCAGGCCGCCCAGCGGACGGCGGCTACGGCCGGCCCGGGCCAGCACCCGGCGGGTCACGTCGTCGCCGGCGGGCAACCCGACCGCCTGAGCCAGCACCAGATCGTCCGGGCCCGCCGCACCGGGCGCCGGCTCGGCCGGCAGGAGGACACCGGAGCGCAGGGTGAGCACCACGTTGCGGGCCGGCACATCGGCGCGCTGGGCGACGTAGAGGGTCCGGTCGCCGTAGCTGAAGTGGGTCGGCGCGACCTCGCCGAGCGCCGCCGCCACGAAGGCCGGGGCGGCCATCTCCGCGTCGGAGAGCACCTCGCTGTCCGGGAAGATCCGGGCCAGGCTGCCGGCCAGCCCGGTGGTGAACATCCGGGCCACCACCCGCAGCCGGGGCTCGACCTCGCGGGCGCACAGGGCGGCGTGCAGATTGACCATGTCGTCCGGCATGACCAGAGCGAGCGCGGTCGCCCCGGCCAGGCCGGCGTCCTCGAACGCCTGCTCGTCCAGCCGGTCGGCGTGGCGCAGCTCGACGCCCACCTTCTTGAGGATCTTCAGGTCGGGGACGTCGGACCGGATGTGGTGCGGAGTGATCACCGTCAGCCTGATCCGATGGCGGGAATTCGCCAATTCCTCGGCGAGTGTCCAGACCAGCGCATCGGCGCCGCAGACGACCAGGTGGGGCAGGTTTTCGGCGTCGGGGTGGATCTCCGTACTCACGTTCACGAATCGTAGTCAGCCGTTACCGGCCCGTGGGGACGCCCGTTGCCCCACTCGACACCATTCGTCCGTTATTTCCAGCAACCCGTCTGGAGAAGATCAGTGCGTAAGTTGTGGTATGCCGGTGCGATCGCCGGAGGACTCCTATTCATCCTCGGAGCGACCGGGCCCGCCCTCGCGGACCCCGCCTCGCCGGTCGGCGGCCCGGTCGACGACGTGCTGTCGCGCACCAACGGACTGCGCCTGTCCAGCCCGATCGGCAGCGACCCGCTGGGCCGCGCCCCGCTGCTCACCCTGAGCCAGGACAACCAGCAACTGTTCCAGGTCAAGCCGGGGCAGAACAGCATCGGACGGTCACCCGAGGAGAAGGCCGGGGGCGCGCTGCCGGCCGCGGACGTGATCGGCGGCGGCATCCACAACCACCCGGGCGACCGGTTCGGCGGGTCGCTCAAGGGCGTGCCGCTCACCGACACGAACACCGGCGCGGTGCGACTGCCGCTGCTCGGCGGCGGCCGGCTGCCGATCATCAGCGGGATCCTGCCGGACGGCAGCCACACCGTGGAGAGCGCCTCCCGCCAGTACCCGCTGCTCGACGACCTGGACGGCGATCTGTCCGTGCGCGGCCTGCCGCGGCGCCTGCCCACCACCAACCGGGCCAACCTGGCCGGACTGCCGCTCGGCGGCTCGCCGGTCGCCCCGGCCGACCTGCTCCCGGAGAGCAGCCGGCCGAAGCACCCGGCCTCGGTCGCGCCGTCGGCCAGCCCGGAGCCGACCATGAGCGCGTCCGTGGATCCCTCCATGAGCCCGTCGGTGATCCCGTCCGGAAGCCTGGCCTCCAACGTGGACGATCCGCGGCTGCTCCAGGAGCCGATCGACATCCCCTCGGCGGACTGAAGCACCCCTGGTGAGAGCCGTTTCAGCGGCTCCCACCAGGGCATTTCCCCGGCATGCAGACTTTTCTGCCCTACCCTGACTTCCTGGCGAGCGCCCGGGTCCTCGATCAGAAACGGCTCGGCAAGCAACGCGTCGAGACGATCCAGGTACTGCGCGGCCTCACCCGGCACGACTACGGCTGGCGGCACCATCCCGCGGTCCTGATGTGGCGCGGTTACGAGGAAGCCCTGGTCCGCTACGGCCTGGCGATGTGCGAGGTGTGGACCGCCTCCGGCCATGCCGACACCTGCGCGGACACCCTGCTCGCCGACCTGGGCGCCGCCAAGGGCATCAGCACGGTCCGCACCCAGCCGGAGCTGGCCCGGATCGTCGGGCTGCCGCCCTGGCTCGGCGATCCGGATCTGCACCGCAGCCATCAGTCCGCGCTGCTGCGCAAGGACCCGGCCACCTACCGTCCGGTCTTCGGCGACGTCCCGGACGACCTGCCCTACCTCTGGCCGGTCAGCCGGACGACCGCCGTCAGCCGGTGAGCAGATCCCAGCTGAGCAGTGTGAACGTGGTCTCGTCGGAGGCGCCCGCGGCCCGATAGGTCGCCTGCGCCGCTGCGTTGTCCGTCTCGGTGGCGACCCACATCCCGTAACACCCGTTCGCCCGCGCGATCTCGGTCAGCGCCCTGACCAGCGCCGTCCCGACCCCCTGCAGCCGGGCCACCGGCACCACCGCGAGCTCGTAGATCAGCATCTCGGTCCCCTTGTCGGGATGGGTGGTCTCCACCGCGGAGATCATCCCGATCGGCGTCCCGGCGTCGTCGTAGGCGAACAGCAGATGGTGCGTCGGATCCCGGAGGAACCGCTCGGTCGCCTCGTCGATCGGCGGCGCGTCGAAGAGCCCGGCCCCGCGCCGCACCTCGTCGGCGTCCGTCACGCGTTCGATCCGCATGACGACCACCTTAAATGCCCGACGCGCGACGGGTTCGGCCAAGCCTGGCCCGCGGGCCGCCGCTCGGTACCATGACGGGCCGAAACCACGACGGCGGAGGCCCACGAAATGCCAGCTCCCGGTGACGGCTCCGAGGACACCGCCGCGCACGGCCACGAGCAAGATCAAGATCAACTTCCCGATCCGCTTGTGTACGCCACGGGCACCGCCGCCGCGGCCACCCCCACGCCGACTCCGCCGACCGCTCCGCACGAGCCGCCCGTCCGCACCGACACCCGGATGGACGACCCGCTGCCGCCGCGCCCCGCCTCGACCGAGGATCCGTCGATCCGCTACACCGCCCCGGTCGACCCGTGGGCCGACAGCGCGGCCCACCCCGCCGAGGCGGCGCAGATGGCACAGGCGGCGCAGGTGGCCGAAGCCGCGCAGATGGCACAGGCGGCGCACGTGGCCGAGGCCGCGCAGATGGCCGAGGCGGCGCCGCCGGTCCGGGCGGGGCACGACGCCGAGCCGCCGACCACGGTCACCCCGCCGGTCGCACCGAGCTCCCCGGCCGGTCCGCCCGCCGGGGGCACGAGCGGATCGACGTACGCCGCTCATCAGCCGCGAGCGGGCACCACCTCGTACAAGAAAGGGTTCTGGGTCCTGGGCGGCGCCGCGGTGGCCGCCGCCGTGGCCCTCGGGATCGCCGCGACCATCCTGCTGGGGCCCGGTTTCCGGGCCCTGGACTACCACGAGCTCGACCGGGTCGCGCACTTCCCGCCGGTCGCCGCGATCTCCTCCACCTGGGCGGCCACCCAGGTGCGCGGCGACCGCGCCTACTTCGCGAGCGTCGACGAGCAGGGCACCGCCGGAGTCGTCGCCGCCGACACCGGCACCCGCAAGGAGCTGTGGCGCAGCACCGAGGCGGGCACCGCGCACAGCTGGCACTCGATGACCGCGCTGCCCGACGCGGTGGCGCTGGTCGCAGACCCGGATTACAGCACCAGCCAGAGCACCGGCCGGCTCGTCGTCCTCGACGGCCGCACCGGGCACAAACGCTGGGAACACGCGTTCGGCAGCAGCGACACGATGCTGTTCCGGGCCGGCATCCTGCTGCTCGTCGACCGGACCGACGGCAACCTGATCGGCCTGGACCTGACCACCGGCACGGAACGCTGGCGGGACGCGAACCCGGACGGCTCGGCGAACAGCACCGTGCTGGACGTCACCACCCCGGACGGCCTGACCGGACCGGCCACCAACGACGGCTTCCCGGTCGCCGACGACGCCGGCGACGGCCGGATCGTGCAGGTGGCCGGCGACCGGTCGGCCCGGATCGTCGACCTCGCCACCGGCAAGGTGGGCAAGACCCGGAGCAACGTCGCGTACAGCAGCGACAAGATGGTGGCGCACCACGGGCGGTTGTTCGTCGAAGAGTCCGCCACCGACCGGCTCGTCGCGTACGACCTGAAGAACTTCGACACCGCCGAACCCGCCGTGCTGCACACCGCACGCAACGGCGCCGAGGTCACCGACCTGACGCCGTGCGGCGACGACCGGATCTGCTTCGTCGAAACCGCCGGCTACCAGCGGGACAAGGCCGAGGCCGTGGCGTACGACCTGACCGCCCACAAGGAGACCTGGCGCCGGCCGGCCCCGCAGGCCGAGACCCTCGTCCCGGTCGGTGACGCGGTGCTGGTCACCACCGGCAAATCCACGACGCTGCTCGGCGCCGACGGCAAGGCGCAGTGGACCGACGAGCCGGGAGACGCGGTCCGCCTCGACGCCGGCAACGTGCTGCGCTTCTCCGACACGCTGTCGCCGTCGGTCGACGACCGGATCCTGACCGGGGTGCACCTCGGCGACCAGCCGGCCCTGATCGGCCGGCTGCGCGACGTGCGCAGCTCCACCTGCTCGTGGAACCGATCGGTGATCGCCTGCGCCGGCGACAAGGACTACCTGATCGCCCGCTTCGCCGGCTGAATCGTCGTTTCACCACGAAAAAGGCCGCCCGGGCGGGCGGCCTTCTCGCGTCCTGACGTCAGATACGGGCGCCGCTGCCGGCGTGGAACACGTGCAGGGAGTTGGTCTGCGGCTTGATGTAGACCGTCTCGCCCATGTGCGGCATGGTGCGACGCTCGGTGCGGACCACGAAACGCTCCGAGCCGCCGGCCAGGTCGGCGTGACCGTAGACGTTCGCGTCCGAGCCCAGGTCCTCGACCAGGTCGACGACGATCGGCAGCGCGCCGACCTGCTCGGTGACGATGTCGGCGGCCTCCGGGCGGAAGCCGACGGTCACCTTGCCGTCGCCGCTCTGCGCCGCGGCGACCTGCTCGCGGGTCAGCGGGATGGTCAGCGCGCCGAAGCTGGCGCCCGCCTCGGTCAGCGGCACGGTCTTGATGTTCATCGCCGGGGAGCCCATGAAGCCGGCCACGAAGACGTTGCCGGGGGTGTCGTACAGCGCCCGCGGGGTGTCCACCTGCTGCAGCACGCCGTCCAGCATGACCGCCACCCGGTGCCCCATGGTCATGGCCTCGACCTGGTCGTGGGTGACGTACACGGTGGTGACGCCGAGCTTCGCCTGCAGGGTCGCGATCTGCGAACGGGTCTGGACGCGGAGCTTGGCGTCGAGGTTCGACAGCGGCTCGTCCATGAGGAACACCTGCGGCTGACGCACGATCGCGCGGCCCATCGCGACACGCTGACGCTGACCACCGGAGAGCGCCTTCGGCTTGCGGGTCAGGTACTCCTCCAGCTGCAGGAGGGCCGCGGCCTCCTTGACCGCCCGGTCGATCTCCGACTTCGGGGTCTTGCGCAGCTTCAGGGCGAACGCCATGTTCTCGTACACCGTCATGTGCGGGTAGAGCGCGTAGTTCTGGAACACCATCGCGATGTCGCGGGACTTCGGCGGCAGGTGCGTGACGTCCTTGTCGTTGATCAGGATGCGGCCGCGGTCCACATCCTCCAGACCGGCGAGCATGCGCAGGCTGGTGGACTTGCCACAACCGGAGGGGCCGACCAGGACGAGGAACTCGCCGTCGCCGATCTCGAGGTTCAGCTCGTTGACCGCGGGGCGCTCAGAACCCGGGTAGATCCGGGAGGCCTTCTCGTACGTGACGGTAGCCATGGTGAATCGACTTCCTTTCCACCGGCAGGAACGTGCCGGACGATCCGAGTAGAAGGAACTGCCTCGCCACCGTATTTGTTTTCCTACCACCTGCCAAGATGGTGATCGCATTTCAAGACGTTATGCTGATCCGGTCGCCTCTATAGCTCAGTTGGCTAGAGCACCCGTCTTGTAAACGGGAGGTCGTCGGTTCGAGTCCGACTGGGGGCTCGGTGACGGGGGCCCGTGTCCGCGGAAAGCGCGGACCGGGCCCCCTCGCATGCCAGCCGGGGGGCCGAGCCCCCCGCGCCCCCGCGTTACGCGGGGGGCGGTTGGTGGGACCGTCTCGGTGGGCTGTGGCTTGCGGTTGTGGCTTGCGGTTGTGGCTGTGGTTGTGGTGTGGGTGTCAGCCGATGCGCTTGAAGCCGGCCCACTTGCCGCCGGTGGCCCACATCGCGGTGCCGCCGGAGAGCTTGCCGGCGCCGTCACCGACGTACAGCCGCATGTCGCTGTTCGCGTCGATGCCGGCGATGTCGGTCTTCTTGTCGCCGTTGAAGTCGCCCGCGACGATGGCCTTGAAACCGGCCCACTTGCCGCCGAGCGCCCACATCGCGGTGCCCGCGGTAATCTTGCCAGCGCCGTCACCGGGGTAGAGCTTCATGTCGCTGTTCGCGTCGATGCCGGCGATGTCGGTCTTGCGGTCGCCGTTGAAGTCGCCCGCGACGACGGCCTTGAAGCCGCCCCAGCTGCCGCCCATGGTGCCGCCGTCGGTCACCTTCCCGGCACCGTCACCCAGGTACAGCCGCATCGCGCCGGCCGCGTCGATCCCGGCGATGTCGGTCTTGCGGTCGCCGTTGAAGTCACCCGCGATGATCGCCTTGTAGTTGGTGAAGGCGCCGCCGGTCGGCCACATCGCGCCGCCCTCGGCCACCTTGCCGGCCCCGTTGCCGGTGTACAGCTTCAGGTCGCCGCGGGCGTCGATGGCGACGACGTCGGTCTTCTGGTCGCCGTTGAAGTCCGCCGAGGTGATGAACTTGTGATTCTTCCAGGAACCGCCGACCGGCCACATCGCGCCGCCCTCGGCCAGCTTGCCGGCGCCGTCACCGACGTACACCTTCAGGTCGCCGTTGGCGTCGATCCCGGCGATGTCGCGCTTGCCGTCCCCGTTGAAGTCCCGGACGAACGTCGCCGCGTACTCGTTGTCCTGCTGGCGCGCCACGTCCTGGCCCTTGAGCAGGAACGTCTGCAGGGACACCACGGTCCCGGTGTTCAGTGCCGCGTCGGCGGCGGCGGCCAGGTTCGGCTGCCAGGCGTCGGCCTTGGCGGCGTCGCGGATGGCGGTGACGCGGGTCTTGTAACCGGCGAGTTCCTTGGCGGCGGCCGCGTCCTCGTCCCGCTTGTTGGCGGCCGCGCCACCGGTGAAGATGAAGTCGCTCAGCGCCTTGTCGAGCTGGTCGTCGGGGGCGTTGAGGGCGACCTGGGAGGCCAGCGAGACCTCGGAACCCTTGGCGTTGTTGTGCACGAACAGCACGTACTGCCGGTTCGGGGCGTTGACCTCCTCGTCGGTCACCGGCAGCAGCAACAGCTGCAGCAGCGACGTCTTGGCGTCGGCCAGCTGCTTGGCCCGCAGCTTCGCGGCCTGCTCGGCGTCGGCCTTCGCGATCGCCTCCCGGATGTCCAGGTCGGCGGCGGCCGCGGCCCCGGTGTTCAGGAAGGTGTCCCACTCGGCCTGGCCGGTGCCGTCGGCGATCGCGTCGCGGGCCGCGGTCCAGACGTGGCTGCCGGCGGTGACCCGCTGCCACACCGCGAAGATGAAGTCGCGGTCGTTCTTCTCGATCAGCGCGATCTCGGACGAGTCCAGTCCGACGGTGACCGCCACCGAGCTCCGGCGGGCCCGCGCGGCCGTCTCGGCGATCTTGGCCTGGGCGTCGTCGCCGGCCGCGACGAAGATGCCGCGGACGATGAAGTCGTAGGCGGCGTGTGAATCGGACGACAGGTAGACGCGCAGCGCCTCGGCCTTCACGGCCGGCCCGGCCTCGTCCCGCTGGTAGATGGCGAAGACGAACGCCTGGTCGTTCAGGACGAACATGTCGATCCCGGGGTTGACGCCGATGGCGCCGGCGGCCTTGACCTTGTCCTCGTCGGTGGCGAGGTTCGTCGGATCGGCCACCACACTCGCGGCGGCGGCGGTGGTGCTGCCGGCGGCGTACACCGGGGCGGTCAGCACGGTGGACCAGACGGTGGTGGCGGTGAGACCGGCCAGCAGCAGATGTGCGGCCTGACGTTTGGTGGACACAGATTCTCCCCGTTGATGGAAACAGAAAACTTCAGTCGGCGACGATGACGCCCCGGTCGGGCAGCACGTATTCGCCGTATTTCAGGTGCTCGGCAAGTTGGGTGACCACGTCGTACTGCGACGCGGTGAGCAGCGGGTGATCAGCCACGCTCAAAACCTGGAGGAGCCAGCGCAGGGCGAGGTCTGGAGTGCAGTTCCGGGCACAGTCCGCCAACGCGTCGGTCACCTCCCGGTCCGGAATCCGTACCTCGGCGATGAGGGCGAGCACGGAAGTCAGCAGTTCCCGGCCGTCGTCCGCCGGCTCTGCGCCGGACGACGGGCCGGGATGACGCGCGGACCACTCGTCGCAGAAGGCGACGATCTCGCGCATCCACTGGTGGCCGGCGTCCGGAGCATGCTTGATGCCGACCCAGGCCCGGGTGCCCGCCTGCCACAGCGCTTGAACCGCTGTGGTGGCCAGGCCCCCGAGCATGAGCAGGGCTTCCTGCCGTGTCGCCGCGACCGCACCCGGGTCGGCCTCCGCGCCGTAGGCGAGGCGCAGCACGTCGAACCGATCACCGTGGTGCAGCCACTCGGGACCGAAGAAGGTTCCCGCCAGGGCGGTGATTCCCCGGTCGAACGGTGACAGCGGCATGGCGGATCCCTCCCTCAGATCGGAAACGCGGTGAAGACGTAGAAGCCGCTCTTATGCCCCGGCGCCTTCTTGAGGACGATCCTGAAGCCGTTTCCGCACGCTGTCTGCAGGCCCCGGACATCCGTCGCGACACCCAGCGAATTCTTGGCGCCGAATTTCCCCTGCCAGGCAAGCTCCTGAGGTGCGTCCTTGTTGCTGAGCCACTTCCCGATCCGGTCCTTGTTGAAGGCGATCGCATAGTCGACGACCGACTGCGCGGTCTGCAGGTCGGTGAAGACACTGTTCTTGACCTCGTAGCCGAGCTTCGCGGTCTTCTCGATGGCCAGCTTCTGGGAAGCCGCCAGGTCGGGGTCGACGTGCTCGTCCAGGGTATGCGCCTGGCCTTGGAACTTGCCGTCGTCGGCGATCAGGTCGGCGCAGTTGTGCACGAGCACCGGCGCGCCGCCCACCAGGATGTAGTACGTGTGCAGCTCGGCCACCGTGAGGTTGTGCATGATCCGGCCGCCGGTGAATGAGCGGACGGACGCGACCCGGGCGTTCGCCCCGGCGAGCCCGCGCAGCCGGTCGCCCGGCTTGAGGGCCGCGGCGTCGGTCCAGGATCGAGTGGTGGCGTCCCAGAACGGGTGCTCCTCGGTGGTGTGCACGACGCTGCGGTGCCCGGCCCGGTCGGCGACGGCGAGGTCGACGAGCGCGGTGTCGTAATTGCGGTGCAGCGCGGTCACCGGCTCGGCCCGGGTGGCCCCGGTGATCGGGTCGGTGGCCAGCACCCGGTCGCCGATGCCGATCTCCGAGATCGGCTCGGTACGGCCGTCGGCGAGCAGGACGAGCGTGCCGGGAGCGAAGCTGTTCTTGCCCTCGAAGCACTCCTCGGCGAAATCCTCCAGGCCCTTGATGAGCGGCGAGTCCTTGAGGTCGCGAAGCGCGCCCTCGACGGCGTCGATGCCCTTGAGGCCGATGGCGTTCGACATCGCCTTCAGCTCGTCCGGGTTGAAGGTGATCTTGAGCTTCTCACCGAGGGACTCGCCGAGCTCGATGATCCGGGCGGTGGCGGTGGCGCCGAGTTCCTTGATCGCGTTGACCAGCTTCTCGGTGCCGAACTTGACGACGCCGGCCGCCATGTCCTTGGCCGACAGCTTGGCGATGTCCTTGATCGCCTGCTTGGCCGTCGCCGCGATGCCACTCTCGGCGATCTTGGTGATCAGCCCGGTGCCGTCGGTGACCAGGAAGAACGTCGCGTCGAACAGGGTCTCGCCGAGCGCGTACTTCCAGTTCTTCTTCCAGTCGTCCCAATGCAGCAGCTGCTTCGGGTCGCTGAGCAGGTCCTTGACGCCCTTGACCAGCATCTTGCAGGACTTGTCCGAGTTCGGCAGGTAGCTGACGTCGGGCACCGTGTACTCGTCGGTGGCCGCGTCGGTGCCCAGGAACGTGCCGGTCACGCAGTTGCTGGTCTGGATGATCCCCTTGACCATGCCGGCCGCGCCGTCGATGAAGCCCTTCGTGACGTCCGACCCGCCGATGTGGTCGTTGAGCCACTTCGCCTTGTCGTCGATCCAGTCGTTGAGCTTCTTCTCTGCCGCCGCCTGCTCGGCGTTGTACGCCTGCCAGGCGATGTCCTGCAGCGTGTGCGCCATCGTGCCCATCGACTGGGCGACGCTCCACATCGCTTCGGAGATCGACGAGATCGTGTCGCTGACCCCGGTGATCTTCTTGGACAGCGCGCTCGCGTTGTCCGAGGCCTGCTTCGCCTTCTTCGCGAAACCGGCCGCGTTGTTCGCCGCCTGCTGCGCCGCACCGGCGTCACTGCCGGCCTGCGCCGCCATGTCCGCCGCGCCGTCCGCCCAACCGGCCGCGTCCTGTGCGGCGTCGGCGGCGTCCGCGGCGGCTTTCAGGGCGCCCCGCGCCTCCTTGGCGGCCTGGGTCGCGGCCGCGACCGCGACCTGGCTCGCCTTGACAGCGCGGTTGGCCGCCGCGGCCGCCTTCTGCGCCGCCACGTACGCCGGTTTGACCTGCGCCGCCGCCAGGTCGGCCATCTGCTGCGCGTGCATCGCGGCGGCCGCCGCGTCGTCGGCGTGCCGCTGCGCCGCGGCGGCCTGGTCGTCGCCGATCAGCATCGCGTTGCCGGCGACGTCCGCGGCCAGCGCGGCGTCGTTGTCGGTCGCACCGTAGGCGGCGGCCACGTCGATCGCGGCCATCGCGGGATCGGCGATCCCGGACGCCGAGGTGCGGGCGTCGAGCGCGGCCCGGCCGGACACCCGCGACTCGAACGTCGCGATCGCGGACTGGCGCGCCGCGTCCTGCGCCGACTTGGCGGTCAGGTCGGCGTCGGCCCGCGCGGCGGTCGCCTTGTTGATCGCGGTCCGGGCGGTCTGCACCGCCGTCCGCGCGTCGGCGTTCGCCTTGTTCGCGTCCTTGATCGCCCGGGACGCGGCCGCGTTCGCGTCCGCCGCGTCCTGCCTGGCCTGCTGGGCCTGGGCGGCTGCCGCGCGCGCGTCGGCGGCGGCGGCCGACGCCGCGGCCGCCGCGGCCCGGGCCTCCGCCGCGGCCGCCGACGACTCCCCCGCCGCCGTGTCCGAAGCCGCTTTCGACGCGTCCGATGCGGTCTTGGCCTGGTTCGCCACGGTCCGCATCTGAGCCGCGTCGGCGCGGATCTTCTGCATGTCGGCGGTCCCCGGACAGCCGTTGGCCGTCTGCGGGTTCTTGCAGGCCGTCTCCGCGGCGAGCTGGCGGGCCTCGGCCGCCTGCGCCTCGAACTCCTTGGACTTGGTGTTCTCGTTGTCCTTCGAGGCCTTCGTGATCAGCGCCTGCGCGCGATCCGCCTTGTCCTTGAAGCGGGCACCGGCGGCCAGCGCCTCGTCCTGCTTCTGCTTGGCGACGGCGCCCTTGGCGACGACGATGTTCTGCTGGTCGATCGCCCGCTTCGCCGCGTCGTACGCGTTCAGCGAATGCTGGATCGCGGCCGCGGCGGCCGCTCGGGCGACCGCGCGCTTCTGCCGGGCGTCCTCGTAGTACGCGGCGGCATTGTCGGCATGCTGTCGCGCGCTGGCCGCGTCACTCTCGGCCCGCAGCCGCTGCGCCTTGGCGTCCGCGGCGGCGGCCTGCGCGGCGGCGGCGAGCTTCTCCGCCTTGTCGGCCAGCTTCTCCGCGGCGGCCTGCTCGCGCTCCGCGGCCTGCCGGTACTTCACCGCGTTGTTCGCGTCGACGGTCGCGCTGTGGTCGGCGTCCAGGGCCTTGCCGGCCGCCTCGGTCGCCTCGGCCGCATGACACGCGGTCTCGGCGGCCAACCGGCCCGCGGCCGCCGCGTCCGACTGCGCCTGGGTCACCTCGGACCAGGTGATGCCGTGGGTCAGGCCGGTCTTCTCCAGCGTGGCCGCGGCGGTGGCCGCGACACCGGCCTGCGCGGTGGCCTGGTCGGCGCTGTGCGCGGCGTTGGCCGCGTCCTGGCACGCGACGGTGCGCAGGCTGGTCAGGTCCGCGGTGTGGGTGGGCTTGCCCGCGGTACGCAGCGGCAGGTCGGCGGCGTAGACCGCGTCGGCCTGCTTGGCGTTCCGGTTCGCCAGGCCCATCGTGGCGGACACGTCGGTCAGGGCGGTCGTCGCGGTGACGCTCGCCTGGATGATCTTCTGCTGCGCGTCCGCGGCCTGCGCGGCCCGCTGCGCCAGATCGGTCAGGTCCGCGACCGCCTTCGCGCGGGCGGCCAGGGCATCGGTGATCTGCTGTTGTGCGGCCGCGTCCTGCTGCGCGGCCAGCTGGTAACCGTTGAGGTAGAAGTCCTCGATGATCGCCGGATCTTCGCTGTCCAGTGCCGCCTGGCCGAGCTCCTGCACCTCGTAGCCGCCCTGCGCGACCATCTGCTCGACCCGGGCCTGGATCATCTGCGCCTTCTGCGCGGCGCTCAGCACATCCTGCTGGTCGGCCAGCTCGGCCGCCGCGTGCCCGGTGGCCACGAAGTCAGCGATCTTGGCATCGCTGCCCGAGTCCAGCGCGGCCTGCCCGTTCTTGCGCACGAGCGGGCCACCGGTCTCGAGCCACTCGTCGATCTGCGCCCGGTTCCGCTCCGCCTCGTCCTTCTTATGCTGCTCGGCGTCCTTGCGATAGACCGGCAGGCCGTTGTCCAGGAAGTCCCGGATCTTCGCCGCGTCGCCGGTGGCCAGCGCCGCGGCCGCCGCCGCCCGCACCTCGGGATCCGCGTCGTAGTCCGCCAGATCCTGGACCAGCATCCGGTCCAGCTCGGCGTCGTCGACCGGATCGTTCGCGGGCGACGACGCCCGCTCCTGACCGCCCAGCAGACGCTCCAGCGCCTGCTGCACCGTCAACTCCTGCGGTGCGGCCGCGAGCGGCGCCCGCACGTACGGCGTCGCCACCGCGATCTGCGGTGTGACGAGGACACTCGCCACTCCCACGGCAACGCCTGCGAGCAGGCGTCGTCGTAGGCGTTTCACTGGAAACGTCACTGAAACCTTCCCCCGTGGTCGGTTGGCCTGCATCCTCACAGGCGCCGGGGACAGAACGGAATCCCGTTGTCCGGAATGGAAGATTTCACGTCGTCGATTGTGGATCGCGTCACATCGGCTGCGGTGGATCAACCACAGCGCCGGACATCACCCCCACGCCGGGACGGCACTGCTCTACATTGTTTCCAGTCACTCGGCCGGACGATCGAGACGGTCCGGCCGCGTCCAGGATCCGCCCTGGCCACGCACTGTCGCGACGCTGGCGAACAGGTGCGTGCGGATGGCTTCTCACATGGGGGAATCTGTGTCTAATAAACGCCGCGCCGCGCATCTGCTGCTGGCCGGTCTCACCGCCACCACGGTCTGGTCGACCGGGTTGGCCGCGCCCGCACACGCCGCCGGGACCGCCACCACCGCCGCCGCCGGGACGGTTGCCGACCCGACCAACGTCGCCACCGACGAGGACAAGGTCAAGGCCGCCGCCGCCATCGGCGTCAACCCCGGCATCGACCTGCTCGTCCTGAACGACCAGGCTTTCGTCTTCGCCCTCTACCAGCGCGACGAGGCCGGGCCGTACGTGAAGGCCGAGGCGCTGCGCACCTACCTGTCGTCGGACCCGCACGCCGCCTACGACTTCATCGTCAATGGCATCTTCGTGGCGGCCGACGACGACGCGCACGCCAAGATCGTCGAGGAGACCGCCAAGGCCCGCCGCCGTTCGGTCGCGGTGACCGTGGGGCTCGACCCGTCCGAGACGGCGCTGATCGAGAGGAACGACCGCGACTTCATCTTCGCGGTGTGGCAGCGGGTCACCGCGGGCAGCCACGTCTGGACCGCCGCCCAGGCGGCGATCGCCGACGGCACCGGCCAGGCCGAGTGGGACGCCTTCCTGAACACCGGGGCGGCGGCCGCCGCCGAGCAGGATCTGCGCGACATTATCGTCGACGGCGACGAGGCGCAGGCCGCGAAGCTGCGGGCCGCCCAGCTCGTCGCCGCCAAAAAGTCGCTGCTGCAGCTGTTGCTGCTGCCGGTGACCGACGAGCTGGTGAACGCGCCGGACCGGCAGTTCGTGCTCCACATCCACAACAACGCCAAGGGCGACGAGGTCTCGCTGGCTTCCCAGGTCGCGCTCAACACGCCGGACGACAAGCTGGCGCAGGCGCTGACCGACTTCATCTTCACCGGCGGCGCGGCCGCCAACAAGCGGGACGAGGACGCCGCCGCTGCCAAGGAACTCGCCGGTTACAAGACCCGCGTCACCGCCATCCGGGACGCCGCCAAGACCGACGGCTGGCTGCCCAACCTGCTCGCCGCGGCGAACCAGGCGCTCACCACCGGCACCCTGGTCGCGCTGCAGGCCTTCCTGCTCAAGGGCCAGGACGAGGCGCGGGCCAAGGACCAGAAGTCGTGGGGCAACGTGGCGCTCGCCGGCGACCGGGTCGGCATCCTCACCAACAACAGCGTCGCGTACGTCAAGGAGGGCACTCCGGCCGCGACGTCCTGGGTCAACGAGTACCCCGGCGGCGTGAAGCAGCTCGTCCTCGCCGGCAACCGGATCGGCGTGCTGCTCACCAACGGCGACGCCTACGTCAAGGAGGGCGGCCTCAGCACCGGTTGGGTGCTGGAGCAGAGCAACGTCAAGCAATTGACCCTGGCCGGCACCCGGATCGGCGTGGTGCTCACCAACGGCATCGCCTATGTCAAGGAGGGTGGCCTCAGCGCCGCCTGGGTGATGGAGTACCAGGGCGTCCAGCAGCTCGCGCTGACCACCAACCGGATCGGCGTGGTGCTCACCAACGGCATCGCCTACGTCAAGGAGGGTGGCCTCAGCACCGGCTGGTCCACCCAGCGCTCCGGGATCAAGGACATCACGCTGACCACCACCCGGATCGGCCTGCTCGGCACGGACGGCACCGCGTACGTCAAGGAGGGCGCCATCACCGGCACCACCTGGATCACCGAGCTGACCGGGGTCAAGCAGTACGTCCTCAACGGCACCCGGATCGCCGCGCTCACCACCGGCGGCATCGCCTGGGTCAAGGAGGGCGGCGTCAGCACGGCGTGGGTGAACGAGGAGGACAACGTCGCCAAGCTGGCGCTCGACGGTGACCGGATCGCGGTGCTGTTCACCGACGGCACCACCGCGCTCAAGGACGGCGGCCTGAGCGCCCTCTGGACCAGCCAGAAGAGCGTCGGCCCGCTCAGCTGATCACGGCAACGAGAAGTGCCCCGGTCCGCGGACCGGGGCACTTTCCTGGCTTTCTCCTGTGCCGACCTGGCTGTTTCCGGTGGCGACCTAGCCGTGTACGCGGCGGCGGGCGACCTCGGCCAGGGTGACCGCGGCCGCGACGCTCGCGTTCAGCGACTCGACATCCGAGGCCATCGGGATGCTGACCCGCAGGTCACACGTCTCGCCGACCAGTCGGGACAGGCCGCGGCCCTCGGAGCCGACCACCACGATCAGCGGACCGATCGCCGCCTCCAGCTGGTAGAGGTCGGTCTCGCCGTCGGCGTCCAGGCCGATCGCGGTGAAGCCCTGCTTCTGCGCCGACTTGATCGCCCGGGTCAGGTTGACCACCTGGGAGACCGGCACCCGGGCCGCCGCTCCGGCGCTGGTGCGCCAGGCGGTGGCGGTGATCCCGGCCGCGCGGCGCTCGGTCATGAACACGCCGTGCCCGCCGAACGCCGCCACCGACCGGATCACCGCGCCCACGTTGCGCGGGTCGGTCACCCCGTCCAGCGCGACCAGCAGCGGCGCGGTCTGCTCCAGCGACGCCGCGACCAGGTCGTCGAAGTCCTCGTAGGCGAACGGCGGCACCTGCAGGCCGATGCCCTGGTGCAGCACGCCACCGGTCATCCGGTCCAGCTCGTTGCGGCTGATCTCCAGGATCGGGATGCCCCGGTCGCCGGCGGTGCGGACGATCTCCGCCACCCGCTCGTCGATGTCGATGCCCTGCACCACGTAGAGCGCGGTGGCCGACACCTGCGCGCGCAGCGCCTCGACCACCGGATTGCGGCCGAGCAGCAGCTCCGGCCCTTCCTTGGTGGGGTTGGACCGGCGGCCCGGGGCCACCCGCGGGCCACGCGGACCGGTCACCCGGCCACCGCCCCGGGACGCCTGGGCACGGGTGATGCCCGGGGCACGGCCACCGCCGCGACCCCAGGTGGTGTCCTTGGTGCCAGGCTGGCCGACCTTGGGCGTGCGGCCCTCGGCGGCCGCGGCGCGGCGCTCCTTGTCCTGCTTACGGGCGGTCTTCTCGGGCAGTTTCTCGGTGCCCGAGTAACCCTTGTGCCACGGCCGCTCGTCGGCGGGCAGGGTCTTGCCCCGGCCCTTGAGGCTGGAGCGGTTCTTTCCGCCCGAGCCGGCCGCGGCGCCCTTCTTCGAGGTGACCCGCTTGCTCGCGTTCTGTGAATTACCCGGCATCAGTGCTGCTCTCCTACCGTCCAGCGCGGACCGGCCGGAGTGTCCTCCACCTGAATACCCGCGTTCTTGAGCTGGTCCCGCACCTGGTCGGCGGCCGCCCAGTCCTTCCGTGCGCGGGCCTGGGCCCGCTGTTCCAGAGCCAGCGCGACGAGACCGTCGACCACCGGCTTCAGGTTGTTGGCGCTCTCGCCGCCGTCCCAGGCGGTGTCGAGCGGGTCGATGCCGAGCACGCCGAGCATGGCCCGGACCGCGGTCAGCGCGCCCCGAATGACCGGCTCGTCGCCGGCGGCCAGCGCGGTGTTGCCCTCGCGGATCGTGTCGTGCACGACCGCGAGCGCGGCCGAGGTGTTCAGGTCGTCGTTCATCGCGTCGGCGAATGCCGGCGGCACCGCCTTGGGCCGGCCCGGGCCGACGATCTCGGCGGCCCGGTGGACGAAACCCTCGATCCGCTGGTACGCCACGGCGGCCTCGCGCAGTGCCTCGTCCGAGTAGTCGATCCGCGAGCGGTAGTGCGGGCTGCCCAGGTAGTAGCGCAGCTCGACCGGGCGGATCCCGGCCGCGGTGACCGCGGCCAGGTCGATGACGTTGCCCAGCGACTTGCTCATCTTGGACTTGCCCAGGTTCAGCAGGGCGTGGTGGACCCAGAACCGGGCGAAGCCGAGCCCGGCCGCCTGCGACTGGGCCACCTCGTTCTCGTGGTGCGGGAAGGTCAGGTCGAGGCCGCCGCCGTGGATGTCGAACTCGTCGCCGAGGTAGCGCCGGGCCATCGCGGAGCACTCGATGTGCCAGCCGGGCCGGCCGCGGCCCCACGGGGACGGCCAGTACGCGTCCTGCGGCTCGTCCGCCTTCACGCCTTTCCACAGGGCGAAGTCGCGCGGGTCGCGCTTGTCCCGCTCGGGAGCGTCGTCGGCCGACCGCATGTCGTCCGGTTTCTGCCCGGAGAGCGCGCCGTACGGCTCGTAGGACCGGACGTCGAAATAGACGTCGCCGTTGGCGGCGGCCGCCGCATAGGCGTGGCCGCGCTCGATCAGCTCGGCGATCAGGTCGTGCATCTCGGTGATGTGACCGGTGGCCAGCGGCTCGTAGGTGGGCGGCAACACGTTCAGCGTGCGGTAGTCGTGCTCCAGCAGGAGCCGGTTCTCGAAGGCGATCGCCCAGTACGGCCGGGACTGCTCCAGCGATTTCTGCAGGATCTTGTCATCCACGTCGGTGACGTTGCGGATGAACGTCACGTCCAGCCCCTCGTGCAGCAGCCAGCGACGGAGCACGTCGTAGTTGACCGCGGAGCGAAGGTGACCGATATGTGGGGAAGATTGCACGGTGACGCCACACAGGTAGATCCCCACCTGACCGGGCGTCATCGGGACGAAGTCCCGGACCGATCGAGTGGCGGTGTCATACAAGCGAAGAGTCACCATGCAAGGGTACCGACCGGGGCGACGGGATTGACCGCCCCGGTCGTCTCACCCGGCAACGTCCTTCTCGGGTGTTGCGGCGAAGCCCCCGCGGCGTCCTCAGCGACCGCCGACCGCGGCGTAGGCGTCGACGATCCCGTACCCGTAGAAGCCGTTGAAGTTCGTCCCGCCCTCGCACAGCGCGTCGAACTCGGTGGACCGGCCCTCCTGCACGTAGCTCTGCAGGCGCGGTTCCGGGCAGGCGTGCTTCGCGGCCGTGCGGTACAGGATCTGCTCGACCAGGTCCGGCGGCAGGAACCTGCCACCGTGCCGCAGGTCGGGCAGGCCGTACCGGCTGACGATCAGGGCGCCCACCCCGGCCGCGTGCGGGCTGGCCATCGAGGTGCCCTGCAGGTACGTGTAGTACCCGCACCGGCCGTCGCCGGCGCAGTCCTTGACGACCGAGCCGGCACCCGCCGCGGTGACGTTGCCGTCCGCGTCGACCAGGCCCTTCTCCTGCAGCACCTTGAGCGGGTAGGTGGAGAGGATCTCGTTGCCGACGGTCTGGAAGGTGTCGGTGCCGTAACCGTCGCGGTACCAGCCACCGGGCGCGGCCACCGAGATCTGCTCGGTGCCGTAGTTGGAGAAGTCCGACTTGCGGCCGGACGGGCCGAGCGAGGACACCCCGATCACGTGCGGGCCCTCGACCGGCAGGTCCCAGCAGGACGCGTTGTCGATCGGGCGGGGGTACGGCGTACCGCCGTGGTCCGGGCTGGACGCGTCGGTGCGCGGCTTGCCCAGGTCCTCGTGGTTGTTGCCGAGCGCGCCGAACAGGGTCACGCCATGCGCGTGCGCGTAGTTCAGCGCCCGCCGCATGCCGGTGATGATGGCCTGCTGGCCGGCCTGGTCGGCGGGGCTGTCCGCCGGGTTGGCGGTGCAGTTGTAGAGCCACGGGTCGACGTAGAACGACATGTTCACCACGTCGATGCCCCGGTCGCCGGCGTAGGTCAGCGCGTTGACCACCGGGTCGAGGAAGAAGAACCCGGAGTCCTGACCACCCTTGAGCTCGACCAGGGTGACGTCCGGCGCGACACCGGAGACCCCGACACCGTTGAGCGCGGCACCGATCGTGCCGGCCACGTGCGTGCCGTGCCCGCCGTCGTCGGTGCCGACCGGGTCGAGGCAGCTCGGCACCTCACAGGCGCCGTCGATGTCGACCAGGTCGGGGGCGAAGTTGCGGGACAACCGGCTGCTGAAGTGCTCGGCCAGGTCGGGGTTCGACGCGTCCAGGCCGGTGTCCAGGACACCGACGGTGACGCCCCGGTCCCCCTTCTCGATCCGGCGAGCCTTGTCGGCCTTGATCATCGACAGGCCCCACAGCTTGTCGTCGAGCGGGTCGGCCTTGGCCGGGCCATGGCCCTTCCCGCCGCGCGCCGCGAGACCGGCCTCCACCTTCTCGACGCCGTTCGGCGCGTATCCGATGGCCTTGCGCACGGTGGCGCCGATCAGCGCCGCCGAGGCGCTCGCCCGGCTCTCGAACGTCGTGTCGGCCGAGGTCACCCTGTACACGCCGACGGCATCGTTGCCGCTGACCACGGTGCCGCCGGCCGCCTGGATGGCGGCCGTCGCATCCGCGGCGGAGACCCCGTCGGCGGCCACGACCGTATAGTCGACCGATGCCGCCGGCTCCGCGACCGCGGACCCTGGCGCACCGGTCAGGAACGCCAGGCCCGTCACGGTGACGACGGCGCCGGCGGTGAGGCGTCTTCTCATGGAATGCGCTCCTCCTGGAGTTGTGTCCCCCGCATCCCATCGAGAAGGGTCGCTAGACGCAAGGTCGAGAAGTGTCTATTTCACGGCCGTGTCATCTTCAGAACATCGAGTGCCTCGTCGAGCTGCTCCTCGGTTAGGGTGCCCGCGCTCACGTGGCCGCGTTCGATCACCACCTCGCGGATCGTGCGGCCGGTGGCCAGCGCCTGCTTGGCGATCGCGGCCGCCTCGTCGTAACCGAGCACCCGGTTGAGCGGGGTGACGATCGACGGGGAACCCTCGGCGTAGCCCCGGGCCACCTCCTCGTTCGCCGTCAGGCCCGCGACGCAGCGGTCGGCGAACAGCCGGGCCACGGCGGCCAGCAGCCGGATCGACTCCAGCAGGTTGCGGGCCATCACCGGGAGCATCACGTTCAGCTCGAAGTCACCCTGGGTGCCGGCGAAGGCGACGGTCGCGTCGTTGCCGATCACCTGGGCGCAGACCTGGCGGACCGCCTCGGGCACCACCGGGTTCACCTTGCCGGGCATGATCGACGAGCCCGGTTGCAGGTCGGGCAGGCGCAGCTCGCGCAGGCCGGCCCGGGGCCCGGAGCCCATCCAGCGGATGTCGTTGGCGATCTTGTAAAGGCTCACCGCCACCACCCGGAGCTGCCCGGACGTCTCAACCAGTGCGTCCCGGGCACCCTGCGCCTCGAAGTGGTCGCGGGCCTCGCTCAGCGGCAGGCCGGTCTGCTCCCGGAGCAGCTCGATCACCGCCGGGGCGAAACCCGGCGGGGTGTTCACCCCGGTGCCCACCGCGGTGCCGCCCAGCGGCAGCTCGCCGAGCCGGGGCAGGGTGGCGGTGAGCCGCTCGGCGCCGTTGAGCACCTGGCGTGCGTAGCCGGAGAACTCCTGGCCCAGGGTGACCGGGGTGGCGTCCATCAGGTGGGTGCGTCCGCTCTTGACCACCTCGGCCCAGGCCGTGGCCCGCTCCCGCAGCGCACCGGCCAGGTGCTCCAGGGCCGGGATCAGGTCGGCGCTGACCGCCTCGGTGGCGGCCAGGTGGATCGACGAGGGGAACACGTCGTTGCTCGACTGGGACGCGTTGACGTGGTCGTTCGGGTGCACCGGGCGGTCCAGCGCCCGGGCGGCCAGGGTGGCGATCACCTCGTTCGCGTTCATGTTCGACGAGGTGCCGGAGCCGGTCTGGAAGACGTCGATCGGGAACTGGTCGTCGTAACCACCATCGGCCACGTGCGCGGCGGCCGCGGCGATCGCCTCGGCCAGATCCTTGTCCAGCACGCCGAGCCGCGCGTTGACCTGGGCCGCGGCGCCCTTGATCCGGGCCAGGGCCCGCAGGTGCGCCGGCTCCAGGCCGCGCCCGGAGATCGGGAAGTTTTCCACCGCCCGCTGGGTCTGCGCCCGCCACAGGGCATCGGCGGGAACCCGCACCTCGCCCATGGTGTCGCGTTCGATCCGGTATCCACTCTGATCGCTCGTCACGTCCCCATCCTCCCTCGCCGCCGGAGAGATCACCGGTGATCCGCGAGACATCCCGGACCGGTCAGACGTGCGGGACGCCGATCCGGTCGAAGATCTCCCGGGCCTGGACGCGGTGCCGCTCGGCGGCCGGATCGGCCGGGTCCAGGCAGTCGGCCAGTCCGGCGTGCGCCCGGGCGATCGAGTACGGGTTCCCGGCGGCCTGGGCGATCCGGCGGGCGTGCTCGTGCAGCTCCCGGGCGCCGGCCAGGTCATCGAACCGGCGCAGGGTGACCGCCCACTCGTTGCGGAACTCGGCCTGGTGGCGAGCGTCGCTCATGCGTACCGACATCTCGACGGCGCGGCGGTGCTCGGCGACCGCGTCGGCCAGGCGGCCGGCGTCCCGGTGCAGCACGGCCCGCTCGTTGTGCGCATCCGCGACGATCGACCGGTGGCCGCTCCGATCCGCCAGGCGCAGGCAGGCGTCGAGATACCGGTGCGCCGCCTCGGCACGCAGCCAGCCGGCCCGGTAGCGGATCCGGGCCAGGTACAACAGCGAGGCGGCCAGCTCGGCCTCGGCCCGTTGGTCGATCGCGGAGAACATCCGCATCCGGGTGTGGTGCAACGCCTCGGCAGCGCGTCCGAGCAGATCCAAAGCGTCGATCAGGACGCCCAGCTCGGAGCCGACATTGACCTTCACCCGGGAGGAGACCCAGTAGCGCAGCGCGCCCTGCACCGCCCCGACCGCCTCGGTCAACCGTCCCTGATGCAGATAGACGCTGGCCAGGTTCGCCATCGAGGTGCCGGCCGCCGCGTGCTGCCCGAGCTCGATGCGCAGTCGAAGGCAGAGGCGCAGGTATCCCTCGGCTTCGCCGGCCTGCCCGGCACGGGCGTACGCCGAGGCCAGATAGTTGGCGACGGTGGCGACCGCGGCCCGGTCACCCGACGCCTCGGCCGCCGGCAGCGCCAGCGTGTTCAGCTCCCGGACGTCGTCCATGTAACCGCGGAAATACAGGAAGTGCCAGGCGGCCCGGGCCAGCTTCCAGGCATCGTCCAGCCGGCCCGCCGCGATCGCGGCCGTGATGTGGGCGGCCAGCTGCGGCCGCTCCCACTCCAGCCGGGCGATCGGATCCGGAACGGTCAGATCGGGCCGGGCCGGGTGGGGCGAGCCGATGTCCCGCCACAGGATCACCCGCTTGTTCACGCTGGTGGCCGCCGCCGCGGCGTGCATCTGGAAGTCGAGGGCGCCGGTCAGCGCGGCCTGCCGGTCGACGGCTGGCAGGTCGGCGGCGAGGGTCGCGGCGAATTCGCGGACCAGGTCGTGCATCCGGAAGATGCCCGGATCCGGTTCCTCGACCAGGTTCACGTCCACCAGGGCGTCCAGCACGTCCTCGGCGGTGTCGCGCGCCAGGTCGGTCAGCGCGGCCACCGCGAGCGCGTCGAACTCGGTCCCCGGATACACCCCGAGCAGCCGGAACACCCGTTGCAACGGCTCCGGCAGCTGGCGGTAGGTGAGAGTCAACGCGCCCGCAACCGAACGGTCCTCGGCGGCCAGCTCGGGCAGCGCGGCCTCGCCGAGCCGGTGCAGCAGGTCGGCGACCCGCCAGCGGGCCCGGTGCGCCAGCCGCGCCCCGGCCAGCCGGACCGCCAGCGGCAGCAGCCCGCACCGGCGGACCACCTCGGCGGCGGCCTCCGGCTCGGCGTCCACCCGGGCTCCGGCGATCTGCGCCAGCAGCGACACCGCCTCGTCCTGGGTGAGCACCGGCAGCGACTCGACCCGCACCCCGTCCAGCCCGGTGAGCCGCCGGCGACTCGTGACCAGCGCCAGGCTGCCCGGCGCGGTGGGCAACAGGTCGGCCAGTTGGGCACTGCTCGCGGCGTTGTCCAGCACCACCAGCACGCGCCGGCGGGCCGTCTCGGTGCGCCACACGTCGACCCGACGACCGGCTTCCAGCGGGATCTCCCCGGCCGCCAGACCGAGCTGACGCAGCAGAACCAGCAGCGCCGCGGCCGGCTCGACCGGGTCACGTTCGCTGTGGCCCTGCAGGTCCAGGAAGAGATGCGCGTCCGGATAGCAGTCACCGAGCAGCGACGCGAGATGCAGCGCCAGGGTGGTCTTGCCGCTGCCGGCCATGCCGTCGATCACCGCGACGACGGGGCCGCCGGTTGCCGCGCCGATCCCGGACATCAGACGCTCGATCTGCTCCCGGCGGCCGGTGAAGTCACCGACCGTCCGCGGCAGGCACCGCACCGCCTCGGCGTGGACGACCTCACCGAGATCTCCCTGGAGGATCTCCCGGTGCCGCTTCTGCAGCTCCTCGCCCGGCTCGATGCCCAGCTCGTCGGCGAGCAGGTCCCGGGCGCGGCGGAACTCGGCCAGCGCGTCCGCCTGGCGCCCCGACCGGGCCAGCGCCAGCATCAGCTGGCCACGCAACCGCTCCCGCAGCGGGAACCGCTCGACGTAGGCGGTCAGCTCACCGGCCAGCTCCCGCTCGTTGCCGGCGGCCAGCTCCAGCTCCGCCCAGTCCTCGACGGCCAACGCATACCGCTCGTCGAGCACCGCGGCGGCCTGCCGGATCGCCGGCGCGTCCAGCTCGGCGCAGACCGGGCCCCGCCGCAGGGCCAGGACCGCACGGAACGCGACGCGATCGGCGTTCGTCCGGGCCTGCTCCAGCGCGTGGGTGAAAACCTCGGCGTCCAGCTCGCCCGGGCCGACCCGGATGCCGTAGCCGGCACGGTCGGTGACAATCACGTCGGGTGGCAGAATGCGGCGCAACCGGGAGATACACGACTGCAGCTGGCCGCGGGCGGTGGCCGGCGGGTCGCCGTCCCACAGCGCCCCGATCAACTCGCCCGCGCCGACGATCCGGTGGGGGCGCAGGAGCAGCATCGCCAGCACGACCCGATCACGTCCGGCCGTGACAGCCACCGACTGCCCATCGACGGTGACGGACAGTGGCCCCAAGATGCGGTAGCGCACCGTAGCCACCTCATTCCCCGTGCCGGTGATCGAGAGTAGTCCACGGGTGAGAGTGGATCGACAGTGGAACGAGAGCACGGTGCGGCAGAGTCGACGACGGGGCCGTTCCACCGCAGATGCCTCCACCATCACCCCTAGAACGCGGTGGAACGGCACACCGCCCTCGGGGGGTGGACAGCCCGCTCACGGTCACCGTGGACGGGCTGTTCGTGTCTTGACGATCACTGTCGGTTGGACGCGAGCCGAAACGGAACGTACCGTCGGGCGGAGCTCACCCGGCCCCGCTCCCGACGAAGAGGAATCACCGCATGCGACCCGCCATCCTGGCCGTGATCGCCGGCAGCGTGCTGCTGACCGGCGCCGCCTGCGACAGCGACGACGCGAAGGTCTCCACTGCCGGCGCGCCGACGCCCGCGGCGCCGGTCACCATCGCGTCGCCGGACTACTCGGCCGACACCGCGCAGGTCTGCGGCAAGCTCGACAAGGTGTTCACCGGCCAACTCGACGACTTCGGGGCGGCGATCGGCAAAATGATCGCCTACAAGGAGGCGAAGCAGGCCGACAACGCCACCAAGGCGGAGAAGGCGGCGGCCGACGAGCTGCAGTCGGCCGGCGAGCAGATCCGCACGGAGACCGCCGGCGCGCAGAACCCGGAGCTCAAAGAGGCCGGTGAGGAGTCGGCGCGCAAGTTTGAGGCCAGCGCCAAGGACCACGCCTACCTCAAGAAGATCAAGAGTACGGCCGACCTCGACAAGACCCTCAAGCCCCAGCTCGCCGAATGGATGAGCCCGGTCGCCGGCTTCTGCGGCTGACCCCCGCCGGCTCCACCCGGCATCGCGGTCGGACGCCGCCGTCCTACCGCTTGCCGATGCTCAGAACCGGCTTCGTGACGGCCTCGAAGAAGTCATTGCCCTTGTCGTCGACGATGATGAACGCGGGGAAGTCCTCCACCTCGATCTTCCAGACCGCCTCCATGCCGAGCTCCGGGAATTCCAGAACCTCGACGTGCCGGATGCAGTCCTGGGCGAGGCGCGCCGCCGGACCGCCGATCGAGCCGAGATAGAAGCCGCCGTACGTCTTGCAGGCGTTGGTGACCTGCTGTGACCGGTTGCCCTTGGCGAGCATCACCATCGACCCGCCGGCCGCCTGGAACTTCTCCACATAGGAGTCCATCCGCCCGGCCGTGGTCGGCCCGAACGAGCCGGAGGCGTAACCCTCCGGAGTCTTAGCCGGGCCGGCGTAGTAGACCGCGTGATCACGCAGGTACTGCGGCATCGGCTCGCCGGCGTCCAGCCGCTCAGCGATCTTGGCGTGCGCGATGTCGCGGGCGACGACGAGCGAGCCGGTCAGCGACAGTCGCGTCTTGACCGGGTACTTGCTCAATTCAGCGCGAATCTCGGACATCGGCCGGTTCAGGTCGATCTTGACGACCTGCTCGGACTCCAGGTGATCGTCGGTGACCTCCGGCAGGAAGCGCGCCGGGTCGGTTTCCAGCCGCTCCAGCCACACCCCGGACGGCGTGATCTTGGCAACCGCCTGCCGGTCGGCCGAGCAGGAGACGGCGATCGCGACCGGGCAGGACGCGCCGTGCCGGGGCAGCCGGACGACGCGCACGTCGTGGCAGAAGTAGCGGCCGCCGAACTGCGCGCCGATGCCGAAGTCGCGGGTCAGTTCGAGGACCGCGGCCTCCAGCTCCAGATCGCGGAAGCCGTGCGCCGCCATGCTGCCGGCGGTGGGCAGGTTGTCCAGGTACTTGGCGCTGGCCAGCTTCGCGGTCTTGAGCGCGTGCTCGGCGCTGGTGCCGCCGATCACCACGGCCAGGTGGTACGGCGGGCAGGCGGACGTGCCGATCAGACGCAGCTTCTCGTCCAGGAACTGCATCATCCGCTGCGGGTTGAGCAGCGCCTTCGTCTCCTGGTACAGGTACGACTTGTTGGCCGAGCCGCCGCCCTTGGCCATGAACAGGAACTTGTACGCGTCCGGATGCCCGTTCGGGTCCTCGGCGTACAGCTCGATCTGGGCCGGCAGGTTCGACCCGGTGTTCCGCTCGTCCCACATGGTGATCGGGGCGAGCTGGGAATAGCGCAGGTTGAGCCGGGTGTACGCCTGGTACACCCCGAGCGCGACGGCCTCCTCGTCGCGCCCGTCGGTGAGCACGTGCCGGCCGCGCTTGCCCATCACGATCGCGGTGCCGGTGTCCTGGCACATCGGCAGCACGCCGCCGGCCGCGATGTTCGCGTTGCGCAGCAGGTCCAGGGCGACGAACCGGTCATTGGGCGACGCTTTCGGATCATCGATGATGGCGCGCAGCTGAGCCAGGTGGGCGGGCCGCAGGTAGTGGGCGATGTCGTGCATCGCCTCGGCGGTCAGCACGGTGAGCGCGGCGGGCTCGACGGTCAGGAAGCGGCGCCCGCCCGGTCCCTCGACGACGTCCACGCCCTCGTCCGTGACCAGGCGATACTCGGTCGTGTCGTCGCCGGTCGGCAAGAGCGGCGAGTAGGTGAAAGCGGCGCCTCTGCTCATGAGCGGCAAGCCTAGGCCAGCGGGGGCGGGCGATGCGAACCCGCTCCCGGCATACGCGTGTGTCGGCGCGTCAGCTGTACGGCAGATAGGCCATGTCGCGACCGGAAACCAGGATCAAACCACCGGGTGCGGCAGTGAAGACCTTCGCATCGGTACGCACATCGGCACGTACCGCACCATTCGCCGGATTCAGCGCGGTCACCCTCCCGGAGGAGACCACGATCACCGCGTTCGGGGTGACCGTGGCGCCCGCCTTGGCCCGGCCGCCCTGACGCCACACCGCCTTGCCCCGGGCGAACGACCAGCCGCGCAGGGTGTCGCCGTCGCGGATCACCGCGTACCGGTCGTCGACCGTGAGCACCTCGGCGGACTTGTCGCCGTACCAGAGAATCCGGCCGTCCGCCGCGTTGATCAGCTCCTGGCGACCGTACGGATCGACGCCGAGCAGCACGTCGTATCCGCCGGCCGGGTCACGGTCCTGCTTGCAGTCGCTCTGCGCGGTCCGCAGGTTGAGCCCGTCGCGCCGCCAGACCGCCCGGTTGCCCGGCGGCGAGGTGGCCACCACGCCGTAGTAGCAGGTCCCGTCCCTGGCGGTGCCGGTGATCGTGAGCACCCGGTCGCCGGTCACCGCGATCCGCTGGTCCGGGCCGGGCTGGACGGTCTGCACCAGGCGTCCGTTCGCGGTGTCGATCACCCGCACCCGATCGCCGTCGGGCAGGCCGAGCAGGCCGGGCATCTGCGCCGGGCCGGCCGCCTGATCGTCGACGTCGCCGGTGCCGAGCCGGTGCGTGTCGGGCAGGTCCGGGTTCGCCGCGTGCAGCACGAAGCCGATCCCGCCGGTCGCCACCGACCAGAGCTGATCACCGGATTTCGGATCCCATGCGGTGAGCCGGCAGTCGTTGCCGCCGGCACAGTGCAGATCGACGATCCCGTTGTCGTACGTCCAGACCGCCCCGGCCGTGGTGTCGGCCCGGCGCACGGTGCCGGTCCGCGGGTCCAGCACCTGGTATCCCTTGGTGAGCAGCCGGCCAGTGACCACCACGGCGTCCGACCCCTGGCCGGCCACCGCGGCCCAGTCGGCGTCGCTCTCCCAGAGTTTCACCGCCGCGGTCAGGCCGTACGCCTCGACCGAGGTGCGGTATTCGACCACGACCGCGTCGCCGATCACCGCGACGCTCTGCGGGGTGCCGGTCAGCCGCTGCTGCCAGCGGGTGCCGGGCGCGACCGGCCCGCTGGTGTTGACCCACTCCCAGAGCCTGGGGAACGGGTTCCACACACCGGTGGCCGCGAGCACCGTCACGGTCACGGCGGCGACCAGCGTGAATCCCTTCCACGTGCCCGAGGCCATGCGGGCACCCTAGTCACCTCGATCCACTTTCCCGGTGAGCGTAGAAAGCCCGTGTCATGGGCTTATGTCCGAGCTGCCGCCCGGGTCAGCGGCACCGTCCGGTACGGGATCAGCTCCGCCAGCGCGATGATCGTGTGCGCCCGGCTGATCCCCTCGTAGCCGACGATCTGGTCGATCACCCGCTGCAGGTCGGCATTCGAACGGGCCACGATCCGGCACAGGATGTCGCCGCTGCCGGTGATCGTGTGTGCCTCCAGGACCTCGGGAATCTCGGCCAGGTGCCCGGCGACCGCGTCGTGGCCGTAGCGCTGGCTGATCTCCAGGGTCACGAAGCTCATCACGCCGAAGCCGATCGCGGCCGGGGTCACCTCGGGGCCGAAGCCTTTGATGGCGCCGCGGACGGTGAGCTTGTCGAGCCGGGCCTGGACGGTGCCCCGGGCGACGGCGAGCCGCCGGGACAGCTCCAGGATCCCGATCCGCGGCTCGGCGGCGAGGAGTTCGATCAACCGGGCGTCAAGCTCGTCGAGCTGGACACCTTGCTCAGTCGCCACCGTCAACCACCCTACCGAATGCACAGAATGACCAGCCGAAATTGCAACTCTTGCCCAGTGCTGTGACCTGCGTCAACCTCACCACATGACCTCGCTGCCGGAAAACCCGGAAAACAAAGACGTCTTCCCCGTTAAAGGCGTCGACCACCTGCGGTTCCTCGTCGGCAACGCCCGGCAGGCCGCCCACTTCTACTCCACCGCCTTCGGCATGAAGTGCGTCGCCTACCGCGGCCCCGAGCAGGGCTACCGCGACCACGCCGAGTACGTGCTGGTCAGCGGCGGCGCCAAGTTCATCCTCACCGGCATGGTGCACGCCGGAGCCCCCGGCGCCGAGCACGTCACCAAGCACGGTGACGGCATCTCCGACATCGCCCTGCAGGTGCCCGACGTCGACGCCGCCTATCTGCACGCCACCTCGACCGGCGCGCGCGGCGTGACCGAGCCGTACGACGTGAAGGACGAGCACGGCACGGTCCGGATGGCGGCGATCGCGACGTACGGCGACACCGTGCACACCCTGATCGACCGCTCCGGCTACGACGGCCCGTTCCTGCCCGGATTCGTGGCCCGCGAGCCGATCGTCGCGGTCCGTCCGAAGCGCTTCTTCCAGGCCGTCGACCACGTGGTCGGCAACGTGGAGCTGGGCAAGATGGACGAGTGGGTGGAGTTCTACCGGCGGGTGATGGGCTTCACCAACATGGCCGAGTTCATCGGCGACGACATCGCCACCGACTACTCGGCACTGATGTCCAAGGTCGTGGCGGACGGCAGCCGCAAGGTCAAGTTCCCGCTGAACGAGCCGGCCGTCTCGCAGCGCAAGTCGCAGATCGACGAGTACCTGGAGTACTACGACGGGCCCGGCGCCCAGCACGTGGCGCTGGCCACGAACGACATCCTGACCACGGTCGACGCGATGCGCGGCGCCGGCGTGGAGTTCCTGGACACCCCGGACTCGTACTACGACGACCCGGAGCTGCGCGCCCGGATCGGCCAGGTGCGGGTGCCGATCGAGGAGCTGAAGAAGCGGAAGATCCTGGTCGACCGGGACGAGGACGGCTACCTGCTGCAGATCTTCACGGCCCCGGTGCAGGACCGGCCCACCGTATTCTTCGAGTTGATCGAGCGGCACGGCTCCCTCGGCTTCGGCAAGGGCAACTTCAAGGCGCTCTTCGAGGCCATCGAGCGGGAGCAGGAGCGGCGCGGCAACCTGTGACGCACTGACCTGCGCGCAGGGAACCGTCAGGCATACGTGGTAAAGGTTTGCGCATGAGTTCCCTTCCCGCGGGTTGGTACAAGGACCCGGCCGACACCAGCACCCAGCGCTACTGGGACGGTGAGGGCTGGCTGGGCAAGGCCATCCCGGCCGACGCGGTCCCGCCGGACGGGCCGCCGCCGGTGGAGGTGGAACCCGCGCCCGTCCCGCCCGTCCCGCCGCCCGCGGTGGTGCAGCCGCAACATCCGGCTGCGCCGCCGCCCGGCTGGCCCGCCCCGCCGCCCGGGTGGCCCCAGCAGCAGCATTTCCAGGCACCACCGCCCCCGCCGCCGGGGTGGCATCCGCAGGCCGGGGCCCAGCCGCCGCACGCGTACTTCTATCCGATCCCGGTCGCCCACCCGCACGGCATGGCCCTGGCCGGGCTGGGCCAGCGGCTGGTCGCCCGGCTGATCGACATCGCCGTGGTGCTGGTGCTCAACATCGTGGTCAACGGATGGTTCGCCTACCAGTGGTGGCGGGACTTCCACCCGATCCTGACCAGGTACATGGACCAGGTGCAGGCCGGCGCCAAGCCGGACTACCCGGTGGGCACCGAGCGGATGGCCACCCTCCAGATGACCATCATCCTGATCTCCACCCTGCTCTGGCTGCTCTACGAGGCTCCGGCGATCGCCGGACGCGGGCAGACCCTGGGCAAGATGATGATGGGGATCCGGGTCGTCGGGCTGGACAGCACCGAGCCGATCGGCTTCCGCCGAGCGTTCGGCCGCTGGGCGCAGCTCGGCCTCTGGAGCCTGTTCTGGTGGTGCCTGGTCGGCTTCGTGGTGCAGTTGCTGGACTCGCTCTCCCCCACCTTCGACTCGCGCCTGCGGCAGGCCTGGCACGACAAGGCGGCCCGGACCGTCGTCGTGGCGGTCCCGGACGGCGCTCAACCGACCGTCGAGGCGACGCCCGGCGGCGATCTTCCTGGAGGACCCCGATGACCCGGCTGACCCGCGCCGACCTGGACGCGCTGCCCGCCTACGTCCCCGGTCGCAACGTCGCCGACCTGGCCCGCGAGCTGGGCGTCGCCGAGGCGATCAAGCTGGCCAGCAACGAGGTGCCGTACGGCCCGCTGCCCGGTGTGGTGGAGGCGGTCACCGAGGCGGCCCAGCAGATGCACCGCTACCCGGACATGGGCGTGCTGGCGCTGCGCGACGCGCTGGCCGAGCGGTTCGGGGTGGCCGCCGAGCGGGTGGTCACCGGCTGCGGCTCGGTGGCCCTGGCCGAGATCCTGGTCAAGGCGACCTGCCTGCCCGGCGACGAGGTGATCTACTCCTGGCGGTCGTTCGAGGCGTACCCGATCATCGCGGCCGGGGCCGGCGCCACCAGCGTGCGGGTGCCGAACCGGCCGGACCACGGGCACGACCTGACCGCGATGGCCGAGGCGATCACCGACCGCACCCGGCTCGTCTTCGTCTGCAACCCCAACAACCCGACCGGCACCGCGCTGCACCGGGCGGAGCTGGACCGGTTCCTCGCGGCGGTGCCGTCGGACGTGCTCGTGGTGCTCGACGAGGCGTACCGGGAACTCGTCACCGATCCGGCGGTGCCGGACGGCCTGGAGACCTACGGCGACCGGGCCAACGTGGTGGTCCTGCGCACCATGAGCAAGGCGTGGGGCCTGGCCGGCATGCGGATGGGCTACCTGGTGGCCCCGCCCGCGGTGGCCGCCGTCCTGCGCAAGGTGCTCACCCCGTTCTCCACCAGCCTGGTGGCGCAGGCGGCCGCGCTCGCCGCGCTGCGGCAGGAGACCGAGGTGGTCCGGCGGTGCGCGCTGGTCACCGCGGAACGCACCCGGGTCACCGAGGCGCTGCGGAAACTCGGCGTGGACGTGCCGGACAGCCAGGCGAACTTCGTCTGGCTGCCGCTGGGTGACCGGTCGGCGGCGTTCGGCGCGGCCTGCGAGAGCCGGGGCGTGATCGTGCGGCCGTTCCAGCCGGACGGGGTCCGGGTGACGATCGGCACGCCGGAGGAGAACGACGCATTCCTGGCCGCCGCCGAGGCGACCTGGTAACAGTCGACAGGAAGTCTGGCCGGTCCGCGAATCCGCCGCGGGCCGGCCAGACTTTTCCTTGCGGCCGATGTCGACCCTACGACGCCGCGCGCTCGTGGTGGCCGCTGCGGGCGGCAATGCCCTCGAACGAGTCAGCCTCGGCGGACACCCGGTCGTGGTCGGCCGCCGACATCCGGGCCGGGAACACCGTCCGGGACGTCGCCACCAGCACCCCGGCCATGACCGCGAGCACCCCGGCGAGCAGTGGCAGCGCCCCGAGCCGGCCGGCCGTGACGAACCGTTCGCCGACGAACGCGCCACCGCCGATGCCGATCTGGAAGGCCACCACGTAGACGGCGGACGCCGCGTCCCGGGCGGTCGGCGCGACCCGCAGCGGCGCCGCTCCGAGGAACACCGGGATGGCGGTGAACGCGCCGCCCCAGAGCAGCGTCGCCACGATCGTGGGCACGGTCCCGGGGACCGGGGCGAGCAGCGCCACCGACACCGCCTGCACGGCCAGCAGGCCGAGCAGCAGCGGGCCCGGGTGCCGGTCGACGAACCGCCCGACCAGGAAGGTGGTCAGCAGCCCGACCGCGCCGTAACCGAGCAGCAGGGCGCTGAGCCCGGCGCCGTCCAGCCCGGCATCCCGGCGGACCAGCGGCGCGATGTACGTGTACGCCGCGAAATGCCCGATCACCAGCACCCCGGTGACCGCGCAGAGCCGCACCACCCGGGGGTTGCGCAGGATCCGGACCGCGTTGCGCAGCTGCTCCCGCGATCCGGCGGCCAGGTCCCGGGGCATCGGCGGGAGCTTCGGCAGGACCGCGAGCAGCAGCGCCACGCAGACCGCCCCGCCGACCGCCATCAGCCCGACCGCGACCCGCCAGCCGAGCCACTGGCCGAGCGCGGTGCCGGCCGGCACGCCGAGCACGATCGCCAGCGAGTTGCCCAGGAAGGTCAGCGCGGTGGCCCGGCCGACCTGGTGCGGTGGCGCCAGCCGGGCGATGATCGGGCCGATCACCGACCAGAAGACGCCGTGCGCCAGCGCGCAGATCAGCCGGGCCGCGGCCAGCACCACGAAGGTCGGCGCGAACGTGGCGGCCGCCTGGGAGACCGCGAAGATCGCTACCGTGGCGGCGATCAGGGTGTGCCGGGGAAACCGCATGGTGAGCGCGGTGAGCGGGATGGTGCTCAGCGCGGCGACCACGGCGTAGCTGGTCAGCAGCAGGCCCACCTGGGCCTCGGTGACGTGCAGGCCGGCCGAGATCTGCGGGAGCAGCCCGACCGGAAGGGTTTCGGCGGTGACGTAGAAGAACGCGGAAGCTCCGAGGACGACCAGCGCGGGGCGGTGAAAACTCACCCCCACAGAATAAGCTCTGCCGAAGAGCATAAGAAAGGGAACGGATGTGACGACGCGCTCCACCGAACTGCTCCGGGTGGTGCACCGGACGCCCGGCGTGACCCGCGCCGACGCCGCCCGGCTGCTCGGCGTCGGCACCGGCGCGGCCACCGAGCTGGTCGCCAGACTCAGCCGGGCGGCACTGCTGACACAGGCCCCGGCCGCACCCAGCGGCAGCCGTGGACGCCCCACCACGCTGCTGCTGCCCCACCCCGACGGGCCGCTCACCCTCGCCGTCGCGATCACCCACGAGGGCTGGCGGGTCGAGGCGGTCGAGCTCGGCGGCGCGATCGCCGGCAGCCGGACGGGCGGGCACGCCGGCGCCGCCTGGCCCGAGGTCCGCTCGGCGGTCCGCGGCGCGCTTCAGGAGCTTCGCTCGGCGTACGGGCATCGTCCGCGCGCCGTGGGCGTCTCCGTCCCCGGCACCGTCTCCCGGGACCTGCGCCTGGAAGCGGTCGGCACCGGCTGGCACGACGTCGACCTGACCGAGCTCGGCGCGGCCGGCGAGGTCTTCGTGGCCGGCAACGACGCCACCCTGGCGGCCGCCGCCGAATCGCACCGCGGCGCGGCGGCCGGCGCGTCGGTCGCCCTGCATCTGCGGATCGAATCCGGACTCGGCGGCGCCGTGGTGGACGGCGGTCGCCCGGTGATCGGCGCCCACGGGGCCGCCGGTGAGTTCGGCCACATGCCGTTCGGCGACCCGGCTGTCCGCTGCCCGTGCGGCGCGCGTGGCTGCTGGGGCATCGCGGTGGACGGGCACGAACTCGCCCGGCTGCTGGGCGACCCGGAACCACCCGACCCGATCACCTACGCCCGGCGGGTGATCGCCGCCGCGGCCGCCGGCGGGCGTACGGTCACCGCGGTGCGGGCCGTCGCCGCCACTCTGGGCCGGGGCATCGCCGGACTGGTCAACGGGCTGGACGCGGACCTCATCACGCTCGGCGGGCTGGGCGCCGACCTGCTGGCGGTGGCGCCGGACGAGATCGGCGCGGCGTATCGGGACGGGCTGATGTCGATCCACCGTGAGTCGCCGCCACCGATCGTGGCGGCCGTCCTCGGCGACCGCGGGCCGATCGCCGGGGCGGCCGAGGAGGCCTGGACCGCCCTGCTGCCGACCCTGGCGTGACCTACAGCCCGACCATGAGGACGGTGTCGGTGGTGAAGTAGTAGGTCGGCGACTCCCGATCGGCCGGCGGCTTCGGGTTCAGCCGCTCGAGCGCCAGATAGTGGTCGCCGATCATCTGACCGCCGAGGCTCCACTGGTCGTTCTCCTTGCGGAAGGCGAGGTGGAAGCGGTAGCGCTCCCGACCGTCCGCGGAGTCCAGGCCGACCAGGAAGTGGTCGTCGGTGAGGACCAGGATGCGGCCCGGGACGCCGCCGAGCACCCGGCCGGCGCCGGACCAGCCCCAGGCGGCGCTGCCGTCCGGGCGGTGACCGGTGACCACGCCGTTCGCCGTCGACACCACGATGCCGCCGGCGACCGTGGCATCCGGGTCGTCCAGAGCGACCGACCGGACCGGGGCGACCCGGCCGGTGAGCCAGCCGTGGCCCGCGCCGTCCCGCAAGCCGGCACAGCCCGAACTCGCGACCGCGCAGCCGACCGGTGCGAACTTGCCGGCCGGCCAGCCCGGCAGCACGGCGCCGGTGGCCCCGTCGAAGGCGCCGGACCCGCAGACGAAGGCGCCGCCCGCAGTGGTGAAACCGTCCGCGCAGGCGGCCGGAGTGCTGACCTGCCAGCGCACGGCGCCGGTGCCCATGTCGTACGCGGTCAATCTCTGATCCTGCAGAACCAGGACGGCGCCGGCGGCGACCCGCAGGCCCGGAGGACTCCAGACGGTCGCGGCGCCGGTCCGGTGCCCGGCATAATCCGGCGCCTGCGGACCGCCGGCCCGCCAGGCGATTTTCCCGGTACGGGCGTCGAGGGCCACGATCGCGCCGTCCGACCAGCGGCTGACCACCGTGCTGCCGGCCGCGACCACCCCGCTGAGCTGGGCCGGCCAGCGGCGCAACGACCAGTGGGCGGTGTTCACCCCCTTGCTGTCGACCGGCTCGTCGGCGCGCAACTGGTGCTTGGCGGCATAGACGCGCAGGCGGTCCTCGACGAGCAGCGGCGCAACGTTGAGCCGGCCGACCACCCCCGGCGCGGACACCACCAGCGGTGGATAGGGGGACTTGGCGGTCGCCAGCACCTCGGCCGGCCGGAGAATCCGCCAGCCCACCAGAATCGTCGCCAGCAGCAGAAGTACCGCCACCGAAGCTCGCAGCAGCACCCGGGTCACGGCCGGAATTATTTCAGGCCCCGTCCAGCACGATCACGCGTACCCGTCGATCAGCCCTCGTAGCCGCCGTTGACCAGCCCCAGCCGGATCAATTCGGTGAGCGGCTCCACCACGCTGGCCGCACCGAACCCGGCGAACAGCGGGCGCGGATCGTCCCGGTGCGCGCGGGCCGGCTCCACCAGCGGCACCGGGTGGGTGGCGGCCAGCGCCTCGGCCACCTCGGCCACCTCGCCGCCGTCCACCGCCAGCAGCGTGGCGACCAGCACGTTGAGGAACCCGTGATGGGTGAACCCGGTCTCCGGGTCGGTGTGCCGGGTGGCATGCCGCAGACCGGCCGCCAGCTTGAACTCCAGCTCGCGGTCCCGGCAGGCGCAGATGACCGCGGCCAGCTCCACCGGAGTCGGGAACAGCTCGGCGGCCAGGCCGCCGACCCGGAACTTCGGAGCGATCGGCAGACCCTCCCGGCGGGCCTCGGCCACCGTGTCCAGAGCACCGATCAGACCCCAGCTCAGCGGGATCTCCGCCCAGACCCGGGCCGACCCGGTCGCCCCCAGCTCGCCGGCCGCGATCGTGCGCAGCAGCGACAACCCCGGCTGCGGATCCTCGCCCCGCCGCGCCACCGCCGCCTCGACATGCTCGATCACCATGCCGGCGGCGCGCAGCTTCTCCACCGTGGCCGGCAGCGCACCGGCCGGGATGTCACCGACCAGCGCGGCCGGGACCCGCGGCACCGGCTCGGCGCCCACCACGGAGGCCGGCACCAGCAGGGTGCCGATCAGATCCGCATACCAGGCGGTGGCGTGCTCGCGATACTTCGCCTCCGCGTCGGCCAGGCCGGTCGGGCTGGGCGGCAGCAGAGACGCGTCATCGACGAGCCCGGCATACAGCGGAGGCACGATCGTCGACACGAACCGAACCTAACGTGCCGGACGACAGAAGGGCTAGAGGTGTTCAGATCGCCCGGTCGTCGCTGTGCGCCCGGTACCGTAGGACACCGGTCACGAACCCGGGCAGCGTCATGATCACCAGGCCGGCGGCGACAGAGGCGTGGCCGTCTTCCGGTCAGCGGCGGCGGATCAGCACGATGAGGTCGGCCATACCGGCGACGAGCATGCCGGCGATCAGCGTCGGCAGCCCGCCGACCACGGCATAGGCCAGCAGGAACAGCGGCCCGGCCAGGCTGAGATGCCACGCGGCGGCCAGCGGGCGGGCGGTCGACCGCAGGCGGGCCAGCACCGGGCCGGCCGGCTCGGTCAGGCGGCTGCGGAACCAGAGCACCACGGCCACGAACACCAGGAAACCGATCAGCCCCGCCCACACCCGCGAGATTCCGCTGCTGACCACCGTCATCGCCGCGGTGACCACGGCGGCCACCAGGGTGCCGTTCGCGCCGTACCGGATCGTCTCGACCACCGCCGCCATCGAGTCCGCCGACACGTCGAGCACCGCCCTGCGCGGCAGGCTGACCGCGGGCGGCTCCACCACACCGGCCCGTGCCGGCGCCCGCTCCTCCGGAAACCCGTCCGCGTCGGTCAGCGACGCCTCCTCGGCGAGCTCCTCCAGCGCCCGGGCCCAGCGACGACGCTCCAGGCGAACGATCCCGACGTCCTGTCCGGCATCCCCGATCGCCGGATCCAGGTCGAGCGCCTCCCCGTACGCCCGCTGCGCCAGATCGAACAGCCGCAGCCGGGCCGCCACCACCGCCAGCACCAGATGCGCCTCGGCCTCGCCCGGCGCCACCCGCACCCCGTTCCACGCGGCGTTCAGCGCCTCCTGACCGTTACGCGACTCACTGAGCAGCGCGGCTCCGGTGCGTTGCGCGTACGCGTCCTCCGGCCACGCCCGCAGAATCTCCCCGGCGACCTGGGCGGCCTCGGCGTACCGCCGGTTGTCGGCGAGTGCCATCGCCCGCACCACGTGGGCGGTCAGCGACACGGGTCGGGCCGCCGCCGCCCGATCGGCCGCGGCCAGCGCCTCCACCGGCTGCTCCGCCACCAGATGGATCCGGGCGAGCGTCGCCAGCAGTTCCGCGGTGTCCGCACCACTTGCGGAGTCGGCCGCCCCGGACCGGTTCCCGGCTCCGCCGACACGACCACCGGCCGCACCACTCACCGCATCATCGGCGCCACCGGGCGCACCGCTCGCCTGATCGCCGAGACCACCGATCCCACCGCCCGGCAGGTCGTCGACGCCACCGGGCGCACCGCTGGCCGCACCGCTCGCCGCATCGCCGACGCCACCGGCCGTGCCGCCGGGGGCGACGCTGAGGCCGGCCGCGATCTCGTCGGCGGCCTCGTCGTAGCGCCCGAGGTCGGCAAGCAGGAGCGCACGCTGGCGATGCTCCTCCGGCGTGGGATCAGGCTCCATGGGCACGGGCACAGTCGGAGCGTAGGCGTTCCACCTGGAGATCACTCGTTCCGGGTGATCGGAAGCCCCGCCGGTCAGGCCGGAAGAGCGTTCTCCGTGTAGACCATCGCCACCGCGACTCCGGCCAGCCCCTCACCACGCCCGGTGAGCCCCAGCCCGTCGGATGTGGTCCCGGACACGGTGACCGGCGCCCCCACCGCCGCGGAGAGCACCTTCTCGGCCTCGGCCCGCCGCTTCCCGATCTTCGGCCGGTTCCCGATCACCTGCACCGACACGTTGCCGATCGCGAACCCGGCCGCCCGGACCAGCCGCGCCGTCTCGGCGAGCAGCGTGACCCCGGCTGCCCCGGCCCACTCCGGCCGGCTCGTCCCGAAGTTGCCCCCCAGATCCCCGAGCCCGGCCGCCGACAGCAGCGCGTCACAGGCCGCGTGGGCCACCACGTCCGCGTCCGAGTGCCCGGCCAGCCCCGGCTCCCCCGGCCACTCCAGCCCGGCCACCCAGCAGGCCCGGTCAGCGTCGAATGCGTGCACGTCCGTGCCGATACCCACCCGCGGAATGATCACCTCGCCACCCTAACCACGCACCTCCCCCACCACGCCCGGCAACCCGACGCCGCCACCGCGCCACGTCGGCCGAAGCGGTCAGGCTCCGCGGCGCCGAGCCCGGGATCACACGTTCCGCCGCCGGGCAGTGATGCCCCGGACCGGTAGAGCGAGCCATGCGATCAGCCGGACCGGGGAACGGGCCACGGCATCACCGGCCCGCGATCGAACCAACCGGAACACCGGGGCCTGGCGCGCCGTTGCAGCGGGGTGATTCGCAGTATCCGGCCCGAGGTCGCCCGGCGAGACGTCGACGACTCGCGATCAGGCCAGCCGGAACACCCGGCCAAAGTCAGCCGGCGAGACGTCACCGACCCGCGATCAGACCAGCCGGAACACCCGGCCAAGGTCAGGCGGTAGGGGCGTCCGGGTCCGGCAGGGCCAGGAGGTGCGTGGCGAGCGCCAGATCGATCGGCCGGGTGATCTTGAGCGCGAGGTCGGAGCCCGGGACGCACAGGACCGGGATGCCGAGCTTCTCGACGGCACCGGCGTCGTCGGTGTGTGAGTCGGCGGCGGCCCGGTGAGCGGCGCGCAGCACCGAGGCGCGGAAGCCTTGCGGAGTCTGTACCGCACGCAGCACGGAACGGTCGACCGTGCCGAGAACGGTGGCATCGGCCGCGACCTCTTTGATCGTGTCGACGACCGGCAGGACCGGGATCACCGCGTCGGCACCGTCCCGGACAGCGGCGGCGACACGCTCCGTAACCGAGGGCGGGGTGAGGCATCGAGCCGCGTCGTGGACCAGAACGATCGGAACGTCCGGCGGAACGACCGCGAGTGCCGCGGCGACCGATTCCTGGCGTTCGGCGCCGCCGGGCACGACGGTGACCGGGGCCACCGGGGCGAGGAGCGCGGACACCGCGTCGACCTCGGCGGGCGGAGCGGCCACCACGATCATGCGGACCGGCGCGGCCGCGGCCAACCGCCGGACCGCGTGCACGAGCAGCGGCTCGCCGTCGAGCAGACGCAGAGCTTTCGGGCCGCCCGGGCCGAGCCGGAGACCCGCCCCCGCCGCCGGAACGACGACCGCGACGTCACCGCGAGCATTGAGCTGCGCGGTCACGTCGCGGTCGGCGATCACGGTGCGGTGAGGGATGCGTCGGTGGATCAGGCCTCGGTGAGGACCTTGTCGAGCAGAACCTCAGCCTCGTCCTTGGTGCTCTTCTCAGCGAGGGCCACCTCGCCGACCAGGATGTCGCGGGCCTTCGCGAGCATGCGCTTCTCGCCTGCCGAGAGACCGCGCTCCCGCTCGCGACGCCAGAGGTCACGAACAACCTCGGCAACCTTGAGCGGGTTACCGGAAGCGAGCTTCTCCAGGTTGGCCTTGTAGCGCCGCGACCAGTTGGTCGGCTCCTCGGTGTGCGGAGCGCGGAGGACGTCGAAGACCTTGCCCAGGCCTTCCTCGCCAACCACTTCGCGCACGCCGACTTCCTCGGCGTTCTCAGCGGGCACCCGAACCGTCAGATCGCCCTGGGCGACACGCAGAACGAGATACTGCCTTTCAACGCCCTTGATGACCCTAGTCTCGATTGCCTCGATGAGTGCGGCCCCGTGGTGGGGGTAAACAACGGTCTCGCCGACACTGAAAACCATAGGTTCGAAACCCCTTTCGCTGTGTCTAGGGTAACACGCCCAGGCGTCGGTGTCTCGCCCTGACGGTCACTGTTAGTGCAGCTCAGAGGCCCTGTGACGGGGCTTTCTACCGCTTGACAGCACGGCCGGAAGCTGCCTAAGTAACGCAAAGTGACCAGGAGGTGACCGCTCTTGCTGACGAGTCGGGAATTCCGGACCTGATGGCTTTGCGAGATCAAGCGTATCGCTGCGGTCCTCGCCGCCCCTTCGCTGGCGATGCGGCGTAGCGTGCGAGACGCTGGACGGAAGTTCCCCGACCGAAGCAGGATCTGGTCGGCCAGGGGGGAGGTGGGTCATGGCAGGCGCGAGCGACAACGGTGGCTGGCCGCCCGACGGCGGTTGGCCCGATGAGCTGCCCGACCTCCCTGAGGAGTGGGGCGTGATCGTCATCCCCGACGATCTGTCCGAGCTGTCCGACGAGGTCGAGGCGGTGCGCGCCGAGCTGCACCTGACCACGGCGGCGACGCGCTGGCAGCGCCTGGCACGCCGCCCGTCGATGCGCCGGCTGCGCCGGGTCGGCACGCTGATGCTGCGCGCCCCGGTGCTGATCGTCTCGATGGCCATCCTGGTGACCGTTGCCAGCCTGTTCGCCTCGGCCTGGCCGGGCCCGGTCCGCCAGCCGTCCGTGCAGCGCACCTCGGGCACGACGCCGGCCCCGAGCAACACGCTTCCGGCCCTGGAACTGGTCGCCGCCGACGGCAAGACGGTCCCGCTGCGCGGCCGGCTGCCGGCCGTGGTGCTGATCACAGACGGTTGCGACTGCGCCGCCCTGGTCGCCGCGACGGCCGCCGCCGTCCGGTCCGACATCGCGGTCCTCGCCGTGTCGTCGGCGCGTCCCTCGGCGCCCACCCCCACCGGACTGACCACCGCCCAGGCCCCGCCGTCCGACGGCAAGGCGGTCCGCTACCTGCAGGATCCCACCGGCGCCCTCCGCGAGCAGATGGGCCTCACCGGGCAGGACGGCACCGCCGCCGCCATCCTGGTCAACGAGACGGGCACCATCCTCCGGAAGTTCCCGCACGTCGTCGCCGTCGAGTCCATCCAGCCCGATCTGCAGCGCCTCTGACCGGCCGCCTCTGACCGGCCGCCTCTGACCGGCCGCCTCTGACCGGCCGCCTCTGACCGGCCGCCTCTGACCGGCCGGCTCTGACCGGCTGACACCGAGCGACCGCCCCCGGAAGCCCGGACGATGCGGAAAGCCGCACACGACCGCATTACCTGATTACCTCCAACTGCCCAAAAGGGCCAAGAGGTCATATCGCCTTGTCAGCCCACAACAGGCGGAACCCGATCCCGAAGCAGGCGCGAACCCGGGCGGAACCCGATCCCGAAGCAGGCGCGAACCCGGGCGGAACCCGATCCCGAAGCAGGCGCGAACCCGGTCGGAGTCTCCGAGAAGGCGATCAGGCGCGCTGAAGGGTGTAGCGGAAGACGACCGGCCCCTCGCCCTCGGCGGTGACCCGCAGCCGCAACTCGGTCCCGACCCCCACCGAGAACACCTGCGGTGTCCGGGTCCCGGAGCAGTTCAGCCCGAGCCCGCTCTCCGGTCCCCCGAAGCTCACCCGCGCCCGGCTCCCGTCCGGCCCCGCGCAGATCACCGAGACCTGGAACGTTCCGCCGTCGAGGTCGGACACCTTCTCGTAGTCCTGTCGCGGAGCCAGCGCCACGGTCTCGGCGGCCTCCTGGTCCCCGGTTTCCGGCAGCAGCTGTTCGGCGGTGAGCCGCCAGGTGAGCAGGCGCGGATCGGAGGCGTCCCGCGGTGCGGCGCGCCACCACCAGGTGCCGCCCGCCGCCAGGACCAGGGCGGCCAGCCCATGCAGGATGGCGCCCCGTCCCCGTTCGCTCACGCTCCGACTGTAGTGACCTCATCGACCGAGCAGTAGTGACCCTCCCCCACCCAGCCGCCACAACCGGAGCCGCCGCAGCCCAACGAGCCGCCACCGGCGAAGCCCGCCGCAGCCCAACGAGCCGCCACCGGCGGAGCCCGCCGCAATCCAACGAGCCGCCACCGACGGAGCCGACGAAGCCCGACCAGTCTCACCCCCGAGGCGACAACTCCAACAACGCCCCGTAGAGCGTCAACCCCGGCCCGAAAGCGAGCATCACCACCCGCCGCGGCGGACTCGCCCGGTTGCGCAGCGCGTTCAGCACCAGCAGCACCGTCGGCGACGAACAGTTCCCGTACGCCGAGAGCACCCCCCGCGACGCCTCCAGCGCCCCGTCGTCGAGCCCGAGCCGCTCCTGCACCACGTCCAGGATCCGTGGCCCGCCCGGGTGCACCGCCCACCCGTCCACATCCGCGATCTCCAGCCCGTGCCGCCCGAGCAGCTCCGCCACCATCGCCCGCACGTGCACGGACAGCACCGCGGGCACTTCCGGGGACAGCCCCATCCGGAATCCGAGGTCGGTCACCTCCCACGTCATGTGTCCGGTGGTGGTGCTGTCGGTGACCGCGGCGAGCTCGCGCACCGCGTATCCGGGGAGGCCGGCCGAGGCCGGGGTGAGCACGGTGGCCGCGGCCGCGTCGGAGAAGAGCGCGTGCGAGACGATCTGCTGGACGTCGGGCGCGCCGGCGCCGACCGGCTGCATGTGCAGGCTGGTCAGCTCGGTGCACAGGAGCAGGGCCGGCCGACCGCGGGCGACCACGTGGTCACTCACCGCGCCCAGCCCCGGCAACGCGGCGTAACACCCCATGTGGCCGACAAAGAGGCGCTGCACGCCGGGTGACATGGCGAGGTCCCGGGCGAGCAGGATGTCCAGCCCGGGGGTGGCGTAGCCGGTGCACGAGCAGACCGCGAAGAGTCCGACGTCGGCGGCGGCGAGCCCGGCGTCGGCGAGGGCCCGTTCCGCCGCGGCCCGGCCCAGCGGGACCGCCTCGTCCTGGTAGCGCCGCATCCGCCGCTCGGTGGACCAGCCGGAGACGTCCTCCTTGAGCGGGCTCACCGCGGCCTGCCGGGTGACCACCCCGGAGTTCGCGAAGATGCGCCGGGCCAGGCCGCGCCGCCCGTTCGCGTAGTGCTGGGCGAAGAAGCCGTCCCACAGGTCGTTCTGCACGGTGGACGGGGGCAACGCCACGCCCATCCCGCTGATCACCGCTGTCACGCCGCCGCCTGTCCGAGAGGTTTGTGACCGACGGCCTGGTAGAGGATCGCCGGGGAGAAGGTGGGCAGGATGCGGCCCAGGGGCCGGCCGGGCCGGGGCGGGCGGCGGCTCAGCCAGCGGGCCAGGCCGGTGAGGCTGGGACGGACGCCGCGCACCGCCAGCCGCACGCCGTGCCGGGCGAACTCGGCCCGCAGCCGGTGCGGCGACACGAACAGGGCCGGGTCGTGCAGCCCGGCCGGGGCCACGCCGACCCGCTCCCCGAGGGTGACCGTGACGAACCGGCTCAGCGCGGTGTCGTTGACCGTGTCGAGCACCACCCGGCCGCCGGGGCGCAGCACCCGGCACAGCTCGGCGACGGTGCCGCCGAGGTCGGTGACGTGCTCCAAGATCTCGCCGGCCACCACCACGTCGGCCGCGCCGTCGGCGAGCGGCAGCGCGGTCACGTCCCCGGCGACCGGGACGACGCCCTCCCGGGCGGCCCGGGTCAGCCCGGCGCGGCGCAGGTCGATCCCGACGTGGTGATAGCCGAGGTCGCGGACGTGCGGCGCGAGCAGGCCACCACCGCAGCCGGCGTCGAGCAGCACCCGGCCCGGCCCGGCCGGCCGCGGGATCAGCTCGGCGCGGGCGGCGGCCAGCCAGTGCAGCAGCTCGAAGCCGCCGCCGGGACGCCACCACTCGCCGGCCAGTTCGTCGTACTGGCACGGATCGTTGCGCCGCATCGACACCATGTGATCGAGACTCGCACGGTTGCGCCCCGCCCACCACCGGGCGGGCCCGGCTTGTGGACAACCCGGGCCGGTGGACAATGGCCGTTCATGGATCGCCGAAGGTCATTGGCCCTGCTGCGCGCCGCCCACCCGGAGCCGGGCGCGGCCGTCACCGTCGCCATGACGCTGCTGGCCGTGGGCGCCGGGCACCGCGCCGGGCGGCTGCTCTGCGTGTTCCTGGCGGTCGCGGCGACCCAGCTCGCGGTCGGCTGGGTCAACGACTGGCTGGACGCCGACCGGGACCGGCGGGCCGGACGCCGGGACAAGCCGATCGCGGACGGTGCCGTGTCACGGCGTACCGTCGGCGTCGCGGGTCTGGTGGCGGCCCTGGCCGCGCCGGTCGCGGCGCTTCCGCTGGGCGCGGCCGCCACCGTGACGATCGCGGTGGCCGCGGTCTTCGGCCTGCTCTACGACTGGCCGTTGAAATCGACGGCGTTCTCGGTGCTGCCCTATCTGATCGCGTTCGGGCTGCTGCCCGCCTTCGTGGTGGTCGGCCTGCCCGGGCATCCGTCGCCGCCGGTCTGGCTGGTGGCGGCGGCCGGGCTGCTCGGCGCCGGCGCGCACTTCGCCAACGTGCTGCCCGATCTGGACGACGACGCGGCGACCGGGGTGCGCGGTCTGCCGCACCGGATCGGTGCCGGCGGTTCCCGCCTGGCGGCCGCGGCGTTGCTGCTGGGCGCTACCGCGACGCTGGTGCTGGGCCCGCCCGGAGCGCCGTCGTGGTCGGGGTGGGCGGCCGGCGCGGCCGCCGTCGTGGTCCTGCCGATCGGGGGGTACGCCGCCGCCCGCGCCCGTGGCCGGCCGGTCGCTCTGTTCCGGGCGGTGATGGTGGTCGCCCTGATCGACGTTCTCTTGTTGATCTTCAGCGGGCCGGTGGTGTGATCCACAGCGGCCGGATGGATGGGTCGGCGCACGCGGCTGTTTGCCGCCCACTAGGCTGATCTCACACCTTGGTGTCGCTATTTGGAGGATCGTGATGCGCTCGCTGGTAACCCGTCGCGCCGCCCTGGTCGCGGGTGTCGCCACCGTCGGTGCCATCGCGCTGGCCGGTTGCTCGGCCGGTCAGGTCGCCGAGACCGCCATCCTGAACACGCCGATCGAGGGTGTGAACGCGGACGCCCTCGCCACCGACGGCACCGTCAGCGTGGCCGTGCGCAACGCGCAGGTGGCCTACAACGGCGTCAAGGGCTACGCCAAGGGCGAGAACGCGCCGCTCGATCTGAACCTTTACAACCGGACGGCAAGCCCGGTCACCGTGTCGATCAGCAGCACCCCGGCCAACCGGCCGCAGGTCGTCTCGGGCACCCAGGTCGGCTTCGTGAAGGCGGCCGCGCCGACCACCGCGGCGGCCGTTCCGGGCGCCTCCTCGGCCCCGGCCCAGCCGGGCGCGTCGGCCCAGCCGGGCGCGTCGGCCCAGCCGGGCGCGTCGGCCAAGCCCGGTGAGGTTCCCGGCGCCCTGCCCGGCACGTCGGCCTCCGCTCCGGCCGTGCCGGCCGCTCCGACCGTCACCACCGCGCAGATCACCATCAAGCCGCTCGGCTCGGCCCTGTTCCACTCGACCGACGCCGACAAGCTCCAGGTGGTCAACCTGTCCGACGCGCTGCGCCCGGGCGAGTCGGTCAACCTGGTCTTCCACTTCAGCAACGGCACGCCCGACCTGACCATTCAGGCGCCGGTCGCGGTCCCGCTGAGCCCGGCCTCCCGGGCCCCCGGTCTGGAGAACGAGAACACCGAGGGGTGATGTTGTCGTACCCGGCGGCTAACTTGGCCGGGTGACGACCTCTCGGACCAGTTCCAAGGCAGCCCGCCCGGCCTATGTCTGCGACGCCTGCGGCCACCAGCCCCCCAAGTGGCTGGGCCGGTGCCCGGAGTGCGGCGAGTGGGGCTCGGTGATCGAGTCCACGGTGACCGTCGGGGTCTCCGGCCGGGTCGTCAGTTCCCGCATGCCGTCCGAGCCGGCGAAACCGATCTCGCAGATCAGCGCCGCCCCGGCCAAGGCGGTGCCGACCGGGGTCGGTGAGCTCGACCGGGTGCTCGGCGGTGGCCTGGTGCCCGGCGCGGTGGTGCTGCTCGCCGGCGAGCCCGGGGTGGGCAAGTCCACGCTGCTGCTCGACGTGGCCCAGCAGTGGGCGGCCGGCGCCGGTTCGCCCTCGCTGGTGGTCAGCGGCGAGGAGTCGGTGAGTCAGGTGCGCCTGCGGGCGGAGCGGCTCGGCGCGCTGCACGAGCGCCTCTTCCTGGCCGCGGAAAATGATCTGGGCACGGTCATCGGCCACCTCGACGCGGTCCGGCCGGGCCTGCTGGTGCTCGACTCGGTGCAGACCGTCTCGGCTCCGGGCACCGAGGGTGTGCCCGGTGGCGTGACCCAGGTGCGGGCGGTGACCGCCGCCCTGGTCTCGATCGCCAAGGAGCGCGGGATCGCCACCGTCCTGGTCGGTCACGTCACCAAGGACGGGCAGGTCGCCGGCCCGCGGGTGCTGGAGCACCTGGTCGACGTGGTGCTGCATTTCGAGGGTGACAAGCATTCGTCGCTGCGGCTGGTCCGCGGGGTCAAGAACCGGTTCGGCGCGGCCGACGAGGTCGGTTGCTTCGAGATGCACGAGGGCGGCATCAGCAGCCTGCCCGACCCGTCCGGCCTGTTCCTCACCCGCTATCTGGAGCCGGTGCCGGGCACGTGCGTGACGGTCGCCATGGAGGGCCGCCGGGCGCTCGTCACCGAGGTGCAGGCGCTGATCGGGGCCGAGGTGCAGGGCTCCCCCCGGCGCACCGTCTCCGGCCTGGACAGCGCCCGGCTGGCGATGGTGCTGGCGGTGCTGGAGCGCCGGACGAAACAGTTGAAGCTCTACAACCGCGAGGTGTTCGCGGCGACGGTCGGCGGCATCCGGCTGACCGAGCCGTCGGCCGACCTGGCGATGGCGCTGGCGGTCGCCTCCGGTGGGCTGGATCTCGCGATGGCGCCGACCCTGGTGGCGATCGGTGAGGTCGGGCTGACCGGCGAGATCCGCCGGGTGAGCGCGGTCGGTCGGCGGCTGGCCGAGGCGGCCCGGCTGGGGTTCCGGGTGGCGCTGGTCCCGCCGGGCAGCACGGCCGGTGAGGGCGGCACGCCCAGGGGCATGGAGGTGATCGAGGTGGGTGATCTCCGCTCGGCGCTGCAGAGCGCGGCGCGGGCGTCGGCCGATCACTCCACCCGATGACCCTGGGCGGTGACCGAGAGTGACGATTCATCACGCTACGGAGCATTCATCGAACCATGCCTCGTTGCTCCGGATGACAGTTCGTAGACTGTACCGGTGCCGCTCGACCGCGATGGTTCCAAGTCCGCCGCCAGTTCATCGCCGCGGCCCGGCGTCAACGGCGCGGGCCACCGCGCGGTGACCCCGGCGACCGGTTCCGGCCTCACCGGTGGCGCCAGCGATCCGCTGCGCGCCAATCTCGCCCTGATGGCCCCCGGCACCGCCCTGCGCGACGGTCTGGAGCGCATCCTGCGGGGCCGCACCGGTGCCCTGATCGTGCTCGGCCACGACGCCGTGGTGGAGGCGATCTGCACCGGCGGTTTCCCGCTCGATGTGGAGTTCTCCGCCACCCGTCTGCGGGAGCTGTGCAAGATGGACGGCGCCGTGGTGCTCTCCAGCGACGGCACCCGGATCGTCCGGGCCGCCGTGCATCTGATGCCCGACCCGGGCATCCCGTCCGAGGAGTCCGGCACCCGGCACCGCACCGCGGAGCGGGTGGCCAAGCAGTCCGGCTTCCCGGTGATCTCGGTGAGCCAGTCGATGCGCATCATCGGGCTGTATGTGAACGGTCAGCGTCACGTCCTGGACGATTCGGCCGCCATCCTGTCCCGGGCCAATCAGGCTCTGGCCACCCTGGAGCGTTACAAGCTCCGGCTGGACGAGGTGTCCGGCACCCTGTCAGCGCTGGAGATCGAGGACCTGGTGACGGTCCGCGACGCCGTGGCGGTGGTGCAGCGGCTGGAGATGGTCCGCCGGATCGCCGACGAGATCTCGGGTTACGTGGTGGAGCTGGGCACCGACGGCCGCCTGCTCGCCCTCCAGCTGGACGAGCTGATGGCCGGCGTCGACTCGGACCGCACCCTGGTCATCCGGGACTACCTGCCCACCGGCCGCAAGGCGCGCACGCTCGACGAGGCGCTGGTCGAGCTGGACCTGCTCACCGCCACCGAAATGATCGACCTGGTCGCGGTGGCCAAGGCGATCGGCTATCCGGGCGCCTCGGACGCGCTGGACGCGGCCGTGTCGCCGCGCGGTTTCCGGCTGCTGGCCAAGGTGCCGCGGCTGCCGGCCCAGATCGTCGACCGGCTGGTGGATCACTTCGGCAGCCTGCAACGGCTGCTGGGCGCCACGGTCGAGGATCTGCAGGCGGTCGAGGGGGTCGGCGACGCCCGGGCCCGCGGGGTGCGTGAGGGTCTGTCCCGGCTGGCCGAGGCGTCGATCCTAGAGCGCTACGTCTAATGACCCTCTGTCACCGCTGATCAGCGTATGTGACATGCACCACCTTGAGATCGGGCATTTCGCCGTCGGCATTGTGTAAAACGCACGTTTCAGGCGCGACTCCACGATGGTCGACATTACTCAAAGTGATGACCCCTTCCGCCGCCGCCCGGTGCGCCCTAGCCTGATCGCACCGCGGAGACCTCGCCGCGGCACCCAGCATCTGGGGAGACGAGGATCCGGGCCGGGCAAGAGATCGGTCACCGCATGGCGGCCCGGGGAGTCAGTGGTGAGACCGCCCCCGACCCGATTGCACAGTCAGGGGCCTCGTCATGCGCCGTGTCATGTCTGTTCTCAGTGGCGCCGCCATCGCCACCGCCGCGTTCGCCGGGCTGTCGCCGGCCGCCGAGGCCCACGGGGCGGGGTCCTGCGTGAGCGCCGCGGACGCCACCTACCAGCACACTTTCGACGGCCCCGGCGGCACCGCCACGATCACCGCGCTGATGCCGCTGTGCGACGGTGAGTCGCAAGACTTCTCGCTGGTGTCGTACACGGCGCCGAAGAAGTCGTACGCCGTCCCGCAGTTCGCCTACGACGCGCAGACCGCCCGGATCGATGCCGGCACCCGCAGTGTCTCGCTGCACGTCGCGGTGCCGGGCTGCTTCACCCAGGTCGACACGGTCTTCGGCGCGGCCGTGCTGAACGAGATCACCGGCAACGACACCCGGTACGGCAACGCCAAGCTCGGCTCGTCGTCCGGCCTGGGCAGTCACTCCTCGGGCCGGGCGGCCTGGTACAACGGCGGCGACGGCGTCTGCTCGCCCAGCCCCGCGGTGAGCTTCAGCACCGACTGCGACGGCGTCCTGCACATCCACCTGACGAACGCCGCGAACGCCGGTGTCGACGCGGTGTTCGTGACCGGTGGCGAGCGGATCCGGGTCAAGGCCGGCCAGGCCGCCGACCGCACGGACCACTCCGGCAGGCCGGTCACCGTTCGCGACAACAGCTTCCGGACCAGCATCGGTACGCCGTCGAAGCCGGCCGACTGCCCGACGCCGACCACGCCCACCACGACGCCCACCACGGCGCCCGCCACGGCGCCCACCACGGCGCCCACCAGCGTGCCGACGAGCGCCCCCACCAGCGCACCGACGTCCGCGCCCACCACCGCGCCGGTGTCCTCACCGTCGGCCGGTGCCGCGCCGACCGGCCCCGCCCCGGTGAGCCCGTCCGCCTCCGGGGGCGTGCTCGTCACCCCGACCGCCGGCGCCACCACCCCCGGCGGCGACCTCGCGCTGACCGGCTCGAACGCGGGCACGCTCGGCCTCTACGCCACCGGCCTGCTGCTGGTCGGCGGCGGCCTGGTCGTCGCCGGCCGCCAGGCACGCAAGCGCCGCTTCACCGCCTGACCGTCACGCGCTCATCGGGAGGCCGTCGCCGACGGTCTCCCGATTGCCGGGTACGGGTGATCCGCCCCGCAGGCGTCAGAGCGGGTGCAGGATGTCGTTCGCGTGATCGGCGATCGCCGCCCCGGTGATCGTCCCGCTCAGTGGCAGGATCTCCAGACAGCGCCGGATCGCCGCGGCCATCATCGGGTTCGGCACCCGCAGCGACACCGTGCAGTGCGGCACCCACAGCCCCGGCCGGTAGTGCTCCCACACCTCGACCCCGCCCGCCGCCAGCCGCTCGTGCACGGCGCGATGGTGGTCCATCAGCTCGGGTGTCATGGTGATCCCGAGCCAGAGCACCCGCCCGACGAACTGGCCGGCGAAGTCCATCCGCACGCTGAGCCCACGGCCGACGTTCAGGCCGTCCAGGGCGGCTGCCGCCGCGTACGGCTCGATGGTCCGTGCCGCGGCGAGCGAAACGTGCGGCCGGTGCCTCGGGTGCAGCGATCCGAGCGTGGGAATGCCCTCGGCCTCGAGGGCGCGCCACAGCGTCCGGACCCGCCGCGTCGCGTCGACGTCCAGGTACAGCTCGAGCGCCGCGACCAATCGTCAGGACAGGGTCAAGACGACCGGCTGGCTGACGAGCCCGTCGAGGCGGCCGCGCAGCGAGTACTGCCCGGCCGCGGGCGCCGGGCCGGTCGCCGTCGCGCCGTTGCAGGCCGTCGACTGGTGGCCGTTCCAGGTGATGTTGAATTCGCGCTGGTCGCCCGGCTTGAACGTCTGCACGTCGTTGCCGTGCACGCCGCTGCACTTGTCCGAGGACCAGATCTTCTGCGCGCCGGCTTCGACGTACAGCTCCTGCGGGTCGGCGCCGACGTCGCGGGTGCACGTGCGGTTGCCGACGTTGCGGATCCGCAACGTGATCGCCAGGTTGGCGCCGCGCTTGATCGAGGTGGCCGCCGGGACCGGCGTCACCTGGATCTCGTTGTCCGCGCACGCGTTGCCGGCCGGCTGATTGACGTTGGTGTTCTGCCCGCTGCCGTTCTGGCCGCCGCCGTTCTGGCCACCGCCGTTGGCGGGCAGCAGGCCGCTGTCACCGTTGTTGCCCTGCGACTGCACCGGGTCCGGATAGACCGGGTTGCCGGCCGGCGCCGAGGCGAGCAGGCCGTTGTCGCTGTCACCGGGCTTGCCGGAGACCGACGACTTGGGCGTCGCCGAGGCCGGGGCGGGCGTCGGGTACGACGAGGCCGCGTTCTTGGTGTCCGGTTTCGTGTCGTCGTGCGAGCACGCCACGAACCACACGATGATGCCCAGCAACAGGGCGCCGAGCACGACCGCCCGCCGCCGCCAGTAGACCGCGGGTGAGAGGGGACCAACCGTCGTACGCATGATGTGGCCCACCGTAAACCCGGACCCCCACGGTCATCGCGCGCGACGCGCCGGACAACCGACACCAACTCGCGGACCTGTTCGTTAGTGATAGGCCCCGCGCTGGTGAACCGCGTGCCCACCGGCCACTCATCGAGAAACGACTTTCCGGCACAGTGACCGATCTCATGCCGTCACGGCGGCGCCGCCCGGCTCGGCGGGTCGGAGGGTGACCTCGACACCCAGCTCGGCGGCGGCCACCGCGAGCAGCTGGGCCAGCTCGTCGGCCCGGCCCGGCGGCAGCTCCGCGGTCAGCTGGAGCGGGCCGGTGAGCTGCATGGTCAGGCCGGTGACGTCACCACCGGCCGCGGTCAGCGCCTCGGTGACGGCGGCGATGGTCCCGAGCTCGTCCACCTATCTACAGTAAGGGCTGCTATGACTCTCGCCGACGAATCCATCGCCTGGTACGACGCCAACGCCCGGGATCTGCCGTGGCGGCAGCCCGAAACCACCCCGTGGGGTGTCCTGGTGAGTGAGGTGATGCTGCAACAGACCCCGGTGGTCCGGGTGGAACCGGCCTGGCGCTCCTGGATGACCCGCTGGCCGACGCCGGCCGCGCTCGCCGCCGACCCGCAGTCCGAGGCGATCCGGATGTGGGGCCGGCTCGGCTATCCGCGCCGGGCGATGCGGCTGCACGCCTGCGCCCAGGCGATCGTCGAGCGGCACGGCGGGCGGGTGCCCGATCAGCTCGACCAGTTGCTCGCGCTGCCCGGGGTGGGCACCTACACCGGGCGGGCGGTGGCCACCTTCGCGTACGGGCAGCGGCACCCGGTGGTGGACACCAACGTCCGCCGGGTCGTCTCCCGGGTGGTCGAGGGCAAGCCGGACGCCGGCCCGGCCACCACCACGGCCGACCTGGTCGCCATGGAGGAGCTGCTGCCCGAGGATTCGGCGCGGGCGGCCCGGGCGAGCATCGCGTTCATGGAGCTGGGCGCGATCGTCTGCACCGCGCGGGCCCCCCGGTGCGCCGATTGCCCGTTCCATGAGGTGTGCGCGTGGCGGCTGTCCGGCGAGCCGCTGCCGGAGGGGCCGAGCCGCAAACCGCAGCGGTACGCCGGCACCGACCGCCAGGTGCGCGGACTTCTCCTGGAGGTGCTGCGGCACGCCACCGGCCCGGTCCCCCGGCAGCGCCTCGACGTGGTCTGGGCCGACGAGGTGCAGCGGGCCCGCGCGCTCGCCGGTCTGGTCGAGGACGGCCTGGTCGAGCCGCTCGGTCACGAGGACTTCGTACTGGCCGGCGACGCCCCGAAAGTCGATCGACAGATTCTTTGACATCGACGGCAACCCCTGCCGGGGTGCCGGCGTGTGACAGGTCGTGAGTGAAACCACGGGGTTCACCGACTTCGTCAGAAGTCGGACGCCGGCGCTACTGCGCACGGCTTTCCTCCTGACCGGTGATCGGCACCTGGCCGAGGACCTGGTCCAGGACGCGCTGGCCCGCACCCATCGTGCGGTCCGGCGGCTCGGCGATGACGGGCACTACGAGGCGTACACCCGGACCGCCATGTACCACCTGCAGGTCAGCCGGTGGCGCCGCCGCCGGGTCGCCGAGTCGCTGCCCGGCGAGCTCACCGAGCGGGCTGACCCGGACAGCGACCACGCCGGCCGGGTCAGCCTGCAGATCGCCCTGCACAAGGCGCTGGCCCAGCTCACCGCTCGGCAGCGAGCCGTGCTGGTGCTGCGCTTCTTCGAGGACCGCAGCGAAACCGAGGCCGCCGAGATGCTCGGCTGCTCGGTCGGCACGGTCAAGAGCCAGACCAGCAAGGCGCTGACGCGGATGCGCCAGGTCGCCCCGGACCTGATCAACGCCGGCACGATGAAGGGAGCGGACCGATGAACGACGACTTCACCGTACTGCGGGAGACGATGGACCAGCTCTCCGCACACGGCGGCAACGCGGATCTGCACGACCGGATGCTGACCACCTCGCGTCGCATCACCCGCCGCAACCGCATCGTCGCCTCCGCCGCGGTGGCGGTCGCGGTGGTGGCGATCGCGACCCCGTTCACCCTGGTCGCCACCCGCGACTCCGCGCCCGGCCCGGTCGTCGCCACCCAGCCATCGGTAGCCACCACCTCGCCGTCCCCGGCGCCGTCCAGCGGTGAACCGCTCACGCCCCACCACCACACGATGGTGCCGGCCAGCCCGGCGGGGGGTTGCCCGGTCACTCAGCAGCAGCTGATCGACACGGTCAAGGCATACGACAGCCGGTGGTACCAGCCGGGCGACAAGTGGCGCGACCTGGAATGCCACGACGGGTGGGCCTCGGCCTGGTACGTGCAGAAGGTCAAGAACAGCGACCCCGGCGCCACCGTCTTCAAGTACGACACGGCCACCCGGAAGTGGGTCGTGATCGGCAGCGGCAGCGGGGACTACTGCACCTCCTACCTGCCCCGCGGCGAGTGGAGCAAGTTCCGGATCGCCTGCAACGGCGTGGATCCGGCCCAGCCCTGCCCGACCGGCAACACCGAGACCATCGACGCGATCGAGGCCGGCCAGTACGCCGACAAGGTGGCGTCCGACGACGTCGTGCAGGAACTGGCCTGCGGCGGCAAGTACGCGGTGCAGCGCCTGATCGACGGCGCCAAGACCACCTTCATCATGCAGTGGAACCCGGCCCAGCACCGCTGGCACCCGATCGCCGCCGGCCCGTGCCGGACCGTCGTCAGGAGCCCGTACGCGGATCCGTCGGTGTGCGGCTGACCACGGGGTAGGGATGCTCGGGCGGCAGCAGCTCCGCCGCCCGGGCGTCCTGCCCGGCGTCCAGCAGGCCGCGGATCTCCCGGACCCGGTCGGTCACGTCGCTGATCCCGGTGATCCACTCGTCGGCGTAGCGGATCGCCGCCTCCCCGCCGAGCCCGAGCTGCAGCGACCGGTACGGCAGCGCCCGCAACCGCAGATCCCGCTCCGGATCCCACTGCACCCGGGCCGGGGCCCGTCGCAACTCGCGCTGCCAGTCGTCCCGGCTCGGATACTCCCCCCGCACGTAACTGCTGTGCACCGCGTTCGTCAGCGCCCACTCGAAGCCCTCGCGGGTGATCGAGACCGCCAGGACGTGCTCCTGGCCCTCCTTGGTGGCCCAGCCGCAGCGATACATCATCCACAGGAACGACGGCTTGATCCAGGTCATCCGCTCCCGCTTGAACGGGGGCACGAATCGTCCGGCGCGCACCGCCGGGACCGCGATCGCCGGCGAATACGCCTGGTAGACGGTGATGGTGTGCTCGTCGTAGACGGCGCGGATCTCGTGCATGTCGCTCATCCTGGCCGATCAGATCTGGCGCAGAAAGGCAATAACGAAGGCGACCTCGGCGGCCGTGCCGAGCAGTGCGACCGGAAGCACCCAGGCGCCACCGGGCTCGCCGGCCAGGCGGGCGGTCCAGCGGCGGTGCATGGCCGCCAGGCCGATCAGGGCGGCGATGCCGGCCACCGCGATCGGGACGCCGACCAGGAAGTGCACCGCCCAGGCGCCGCCGCGGCCGGGGCCGCCCCAGGAGGTGTCGTAGGGGCCGCGGTCGACCCAGCCGTAGAGGATGCCGCGGGCCACGAAATCGGCCTCCAGAGCCAGCGGAATCAACGCCAGCAGGCCCAGCAGCAGACCCAGCAGCGCGTTGGCGACGACCGGACCGGGCCGGCCGCGTAGCGCGGGTGGCGGGCCGAGGCGGCTCTGCCACCCGGTGGACAGGTGTTCGGCGGCCGCCGAGCGGCCGGAGACCGCCAGCCCGAGGCTGGCCGCGCTGACCGGGCCGAGCCCGGCGGAGTAGAAGACGGCTTGACCGATGCGACGCGCTCTCATGCATCGGAAGATATGGATGAGGCTGGCCCGGCCGCGTCACCCTCCGGTGCCCACCGACCGTCATACCCGGGTATGACAACGGCCCGACCCCCGGGAAGGGGCCGGGCCGCGATGTCAGCGGGTCACTCCTCGCTGGTGGTCGCGCCGAGGTCGGCCGGCACCGCGTCGGGCACGGCTCCCGCCTTCTCCGCGCCGCGGAAGACCAGCTTGGACTTCTCCACGTTGGCCGGGTCGCCCTCGCAGTCCACCACCACGATCTGGCCGGGGCGCAGCTCGTTGAAGAGGATCTGCTCGGACAGCGTGTCCTCCAGCTCGCGCTGGATCGTCCGGCGCAGCGGCCGGGCGCCGAGAACCGGGTCGAAGCCCTTCTTCGCGAGGTACTTCTTCGCGTTGTCGGTCAGCTCGAGGCCCATGTCCTTGTTCTTGAGCTGGCCCTCGATCCGCGCGGTGAAGATGTCGACGATCTGCAGGATCTCCTGCTCGCGCAGCTGGTGGAAGACGATCGTGTCGTCGATGCGGTTGAGGAACTCCGGGCGGAAGTGCTGCTTCAGCTCGTCGTTGACCTTGACCTTCATCCGGTCGTAGTTGCTCTCGGTGTCCTCCGAGGCCTGGAAGCCCAGCGACACCGCCTTCGCCACGTCCCGGGTGCCGAGGTTGGTGGTCAGGATGATGACCGTGTTCTTGAAGTCCACGATCCGACCCTGACCGTCGGTCAGGCGACCGTCCTCCAGGATCTGCAGCAGCGTGTTGAAGACGTCCGGGTGGGCCTTCTCGATCTCGTCGAACAGGACCACGCTGAACGGCTTGCGGCGCACCTTCTCGGTGAGCTGGCCGCCCTCGTCGTAGCCGACGTAACCGGGAGGGGCACCGACCAGGCGGGACACCGTGTACCGGTCGTGGAACTCGGACATGTCCAGCTGGATCAGCGCGTCCTCGCTGCCGAACAGGAACTCGGCGAGCGCCTTGGACAGCTCGGTCTTACCGACACCGGACGGGCCGGCGAAGATGAACGAGCCGGACGGGCGCTTCGGGTCCTTCAGCCCGGCACGGGTACGCCGGATCGCCTTGGAGACGGCCTTGACCGCGTCCTCCTGGCCGATGACGCGCTTGTGCAGCTCGTCCTCCATGCGCAGCAGGCGGGAGGTCTCCTCCTCGGTGAGCTTGTAGACCGGGATGCCGGTCCAGTTGCCCAACACCTCGGCGATCTGCTCGTCGTCGACCTCGGACACGACGTCGAGGTCGCCGGCCTTCCACTCCTTCTCCCGCTGGGCCTTCTGGCCGAGCAGCTGCTTCTCCTTGTCGCGCAGCTGGGCGGCGCGCTCGAAGTCCTGCGCGTCGATCGCGGACTCCTTGTCGCGACGCACCTGGGCGATGCGCTCGTCGAAGTCACGCAGGTCCGGCGGCGCGGTCATCCGGCGGATGCGCATCCGTGCGCCGGCCTCGTCGATCAGGTCGATCGCCTTGTCCGGCAGGAACCGGTCGGAGATGTACCGGTCGGCCAGCGTCGCGGCGGCCACCAGGGCAGCGTCGGTGATGCTGATCCGGTGGTGCGCCTCGTACCGGTCGCGCAGGCCCTTGAGGATCTCGATGGTGTGCGCGAGCGACGGCTCGCCGACCTGGATCGGCTGGAAGCGGCGCTCCAGCGCGGCGTCCTTCTCCAGGTGCTTGCGGTACTCGTCGAGGGTGGTCGCACCGATGGTCTGCAGCTCGCCACGCGCCAGCATGGGCTTCAGGATCGAGGCGGCGTCGATCGCGCCCTCGGCGGCGCCGGCGCCGACCAGGGTGTGGATCTCGTCGATGAACAGGATGATGTCGCCGCGGGTGCGGATCTCCTTGAGCACCTTCTTCAGGCGCTCCTCGAAGTCACCGCGGTACCGCGAGCCGGCGACCAGGGCGCCCAGGTCGAGCGTGTAGAGCTGCTTGTCCTTGAGCGTCTCGGGCACCTCGCCCTTGACGATGGATTGGGACAGGCCCTCGACGACGGCGGTCTTGCCGACGCCCGGCTCGCCGATCAGCACCGGGTTGTTCTTGGTGCGGCGGGAGAGCACCTGCATGACCCGCTCGATTTCCTTCTCCCGGCCGATCACCGGGTCGAGCTTGCCCTCCCGGGCGGCCTGCGTGAGGTTGCGCCCGAACTGGTCGAGGACCAGCGAGGTGGACGGCGCGGCCTCGCCGGTGGCGGTGCCCGCGGCGGCCGGCTCCTTGCCCTGGTAACCGGAGAGCAGCTGGATCACCTGCTGGCGCACCCGGTTCAGGTCGGCGCCGAGCTTGACGAGGACCTGGGCGGCGACGCCCTCGCCCTCGCGGATCAGGCCGAGCAGGATGTGTTCGGTGCCGATGTAGTTGTGCCCGAGCTGCAGCGCCTCCCGCAGGGAGAGCTCCAGCACCTTCTTCGCCCGCGGCGTGAACGGGATGTGCCCGCTCGGCGCCTGCTGGCCCTGACCGATGATTTCCTCGACCTGCTGCCGGACGCCCTCGAGGGAGATGCCCAGGCTCTCCAGAGCCTTGGCGGCGACGCCCTCGCCCTCGTGGATCAGGCCGAGCAGGATGTGCTCGGTCCCGATGTAGTTGTGGTTGAGCATCCGGGCCTCTTCTTGGGCCAGGACGACAACCCGTCGCGCTCGGTCGGTGAACCGCTCGAACATGCCCTCGTGCTCCTCACGTGCCGTGCGCCAATGCTGAGCCTGTCTCAACAGCTGGCGGGGCCAGCGCACGGGTACCGGTGATACCCGTGCAGTAACTCTATCGCCGCCGGGAGGATCCGCTGGGCCCTCGCAGCCCCTCGAAACGATCCGCGACGTTGATTTAGCCAACTTCGCACGCTCAGCGGCTGTTCCCCCACCCGAACGTGTACGCGGACAGCGAAATCCGCACGGTCCACAGCCTGTGGACAACCTCGTCTGTCCTGTGGATAACGGTACTGGAAGCACGAAGAGGGCGTACCGATGATCGGTACGCCCTCTTCGTCGAAAGCTCAGGCCCGGCCCGGGCCCTTCGCGTGGTACTCGTCGACGATCTCCTGCGGGATGCGCCCGCGGTCGGAGATGTCGTAACCGGCCTTCTTGGCCCACTCCCGGATCGCCTTGTTCTGCTCCCGGTCAGCGGCCGCGCCGCCGCGGCCACGAGCCGCGCGGCCGCCGACGACCACACCGCCCCGGGCCACCTTGGTGCCCGCGCCGACGTACTGCGCGAAGACCTCACGCAATTCGGCGGCGTTCTTCTCCGAGAGGTCGATCTCGTACTGAATACCGTCGAGCGCGAACTTCACCGTCTCGTCCGCGTCGCCGCCGTCGATGTCATCGACCAGCTTGTGAATGATCTGCTTGGCCACGCGCCGTTATCCTCCCGAACACAGGTACTCTCCCACGCAATGGAAGAACAATAACGCCAGGGGGACATCGCCCGTCAATGGCGGGGGCAATAATTGATGTTCGGCTACTCCGCGCGGACCAACGGGAACAGGATGGTTTCCCGAATGCCCAGGCCGGTGAGCGCCATCAACAGCCGGTCGATTCCCATTCCCATGCCGCCGCTGGGCGGCATTCCGTACTCCATGGCCCGGAGGAAATCCTCGTCGAGCTGCATCGCCTCGGCGTCGCCACCGGCCGCCAGCAGCGACTGCGCGTGCAGCCGGTCCCGCTGGATCACCGGATCGACCAGCTCGGAATAGGCGGTGGCGAGCTCGAAACCGCCGACGTAGAGGTCCCACTTCTCGGTCAGGCCGGGGGTCTCCCGGTGCGGCGCGGTCAGCGGCGCGGTCTCCTCCGGATAGTCCCGGACGAAGGTCGGCTGCTGCAGGGTGTGCTGCACCAGGTGCTCGAAGAGCTCCTCGGCGAGCTTGCCGGCGCTCCACTTGGGGTCGACGCCGAGCTGCACCTTCTCCGCGTACCGCTGGAGCTGGGCCAGGTCGGTCGCGATGGTGACCTCCTCGCCGAGCGCATCAGAGATGGCGCCGAACAGGGTGATCTGGCGCCACTCGCCGCCCAGGTCGAGCTCGGTGCCGTCGAAGTGGGTCACCACGTGCGAACCGGCGACCGCCTGCGCGGCCTCCTGAATCCACTCCCGCGTCTGGATCTGCATCACGTTGTAGTCGGCGTACGCCTGATATGCCTCGAGCATGGCGAACTCCGGCGAGTGCGTGGAGTCCATGCCCTCATTCCGGAAGTTCCTGTTGATCTCGAAGACCCGGTCGATGCCGCCGACCACAGCCCGCTTCAAAAACAGTTCCGGCGCGATCCGCAGATAAAGATCAGTGTCCAGTGCGTTGCTGTGCGTCACAAACGGGCGAGCCGCGGCGCCACCGTGCAGCAACTGCAACATCGGCGTTTCCACCTCGAGATAATTGCGGCGGAACAGTGACTCGCGGAGACTACGGATCACGGTTGCGCGAGTACGCACCGTATCCCTGGCCTGCTGCCGGACGATGAGATCGACATAACGCTGCCGCACCCGGGTCTCCTCGGAAAGCGGCTTGTGCGCGACCGGGAGCGGGCGCAGCGCCTTGGCGCTCATCGCCCAGGAATCGGCGAGCACGGAGAGCTCCCCGCGGCGGCTGGTGATCACCTCACCGGTGACCGCCACCAGGTCGCCGAGGTCGACCAGGCGCTTCCAGTCCTCCAGCCGCTCCGCGCCGACCCGGTCCAGCGAGAGCATCGCCTGCAGCTCGGTGCCGTCACCCTCGCGGAGGGTCACGAAGCACAGCTTGCCACCGTTTCGGATGAAGATCACCCGACCGGTGACCGACACCTGGTCGCCGGTGGCGGTGTCGGTCGGCAGCTCCGCGTACCGGGTGCGGATCTCGGCCAGGCTGATCGTCCGGGCGACGGTGACCGGGTAGGGCGCGACGCCGTCGGCCAGCATCCGGTCCCGCTTCGCCCGGCGGACCTTCATCTGCTCGGGAAGGTCGTCGGCGGGGTCGGTCACTGGCACGTTCTGCTCGGTCACGGCACGGTCTTCCTGTGTGGTGGTGGGCTTGGTGGAGACCCGGAAAGCCTACTCAGCCCGGTTCAGACGTTCCGCTCATATACCATCCGGAGCCCGATCAGCGTGATCATCGGCTCGTGCGCGGTCAGCGTCCGGCACTCGTCCTTGACGAGCCAGGCCAGGCCACCGGTGGCGATCACCGCGGAGACCGGGCCGATCTCCTCGATCATCCGCTCGACGATCCGGTCCACCTGACCGCCGAAACCGTAGTAGAGCCCGGACTGCAGGCACTCCACGGTGTTCTTGCCGATCACTGAGCGCGGCTTGGCCGGCTCCACCTTGCGCAGCTGGGCGGCCCGGGCGGCGAGCGCGTCGAAGGAGATCTCGATGCCCGGGGCGAACGCGCCGCCGAGGAACTCCCCCTTCGCGCTGATCAGGTCGAAGTTGGTGGTGGTGCCGAAGTCGACCACGATCGACGGTCCGCCGTAGAGGGCGTGCGCCGCCAGGGTGTTGACCACCCGGTCGGCGCCCACCTCCTTCGGGTTGTCGATGGCCAGCTGCACCCCGGTCTTGACCCCCGGCTCGACGATCACGCTGGGCACGTCGCCGTAGTACCGCTTCAGCATGGTCCGCAGGTTGCGCAGCGCGGCCGGCACGGTCGAGCAGGCGGCCACCCCGGTGATCTCCACCGCGTCGCCGGCCAGCAGCCCGCGGAACATCAGGCCCAGCTCGTCCGCGGTCGAGGCGGCGTCCGTCTTGATCCGCCAGTTGTGCACCAGCTTGTCACCGTCGAAGGTGGCCAGCACGGTGTTGGTGTTACCGATGTCGATGCAAAGCAGCACGGGTTCCCCCAGGTCGTACGGGCGTCGCGATCAGCGGGGTCGCAGATCCAGCGCGATGTCCAAGATCGGTGAGGAGTGTGTCAGCCCGCCGACCGAAAGGTAGTCCACACCGGTCGCCGCGTATGCCGCGGCGGTGGCCAGGGTCAGGTTCCCGGTCGCCTCCAGCTCGGCCCGGCCGCCGATCGCGGCGACCACCTCGGCCAGCAGCTCGGGGCTCATGTTGTCGCAGAGCAGGAAGCCGGCCCCGGCCGCCACCGCCTCCTGCGCCTCGGCCAGCGTGGTCACCTCGACCTGCACCGCCACGTCCGGGAACGTCTCCCGGACCAGGCGGTACGCCGCGGTGATGCTGCCCGCGGCCAGCTTGTGGTTGTCCTTGATCATGGCGACGTCGTACAGGCCCATGCGCTTGTTGGTGCCGCCGCCGACCCGGACCGCGTACTTCTCCAGCGACCGCAACCCCGGCGTGGTCTTGCGGGTGTCCAGCACCGTCGCCCGGGTGCCCCGCAGCTCGTCGGCCCAGCGGCGGGTGTGCGTGGCCACCCCGGACATCCGGCTAATCAGGTTCAGCGCGGTGCGCTCGGCGGTGAGCAGCGCGCGGGTCGGGCCGGTGACGACGGCCAGCACGTCGCCCCGGGTCACCCGGTCGCCCTCGGCGGTGATCTGCCGGAACTCGGCGCGCCCCTGCGAGGTGACCGCGAAGACCTCGGCGGCGACCGGGAGGCCGGCCACCACACCGTCCGCGCGGGCCACCAGTTCGGCCGTGTCCACCTGGTCGGCCGGGATGGTGGCCTCGCTGGTCACGTCGCGCGGCGGGTCGCCGAGGTCCTCGGCGAGCGCGGTGAGCACAATCCGCTGGACCTCCGCGAAGTCCAACCCGAAGTCGATCACGCCATCTCCTGGAAGTCCTGGGTCATGCTGCCGTCGGAAGCAATCGAGTCGAGCAGGTGGCCGCGCCACTCGTCGGCCGCGGTCGGATAGTCCTCACGCCAGTGGCAGCCGCGCGTCTCCCGCCGGGTGCGGGCCGAGGCGACCAGCGCGGTGGCGACGGTGAGCAGGTTGGTCGCCTCCCACGCCGCGGTGTTCGGGGTGGCCCGGGACTCGGCCAGCCGGGCCAGTTCCTTGGCCGCGGTGTCCAGCGAGTCACCCGTACGCAGCACGCCGGCGCCGCGGGTCATGGTCCGCTGCACCTCGGCGCGGACGCTCGCGTCGGCGACCCAGGCGGGGGTCATGTTGACACGCACCGGGTCGGCCTGGGCCGGCAGGTCGCGGCCGATGTCGTCGGCGATCCGCTTGGCGAACACCAGGCCCTCCAGCAGCGAGTTGCTGGCCAGCCGGTTGGCGCCGTGCACGCCGGTGCAGGCCACCTCGCCGCAGGCGTAGAGCCCGGCGATGCTGGTCCGCCCGTGCAGGTCGGTGCGCACGCCGCCGGAGGCGTAGTGCGCGGCCGGCGCGACCGGGATCAGCTCGGTGGCCGGGTCGACCCCGGCCGCCCGGGTGGACGCCATGATCGTCGGGAAGCGGCTCTCCAGAAACTCTCTGCCGAGGTGCCGGGCGTCCAGGTAGACGTGGTCCGCCCCGGTCGCCCGCAGCACCCGGTAGATACCCTTGGCCACCACGTCCCGCGGGGCCAGCTCGGCCTGCTCGTGCTGGCCGACCATGAACCGGGTACCGGCCTCGTCGACCAGGTGGGCGCCCTCGCCGCGGAGCGCCTCGGAGATCAGCGGCCGCTGCACCGAACTCAGGTCGGCCGTGACGAACGAGGTGGGGTGGAACTGGACGAACTCCACGTCGGTGACCGCCGCGCCGGCCCGCAGCGCGAGCGCCACGCCGTCGCCGGTGGAGACCGACGGGTTGGTGGTGGACGCGTAGATCTGTCCCATCCCGCCGGTGGCCAGCACCACCGCGCGGGCCAGGATGGCGCCGACCCCGTCCTCCGAGCCCTCGCCGAGCACGTGCAGGGTGATCCCGCAGGCCCGGCCGTCCGCGGCGCGCAGCAGATCGAGCACCAGGGCGTGCTCGACCAGGCGGATCCACGGGTCGCGGCGGACCGCGGCGTGCAGGGCGCGCTGCACCTCGGCACCGGTCGCGTCGCCGCCGGCGTGCACGATCCGGTCGGCCCGGTGGCCGCCCTCCCGGGTCAGCATCAGCGAGCCGTCCGGGTTGCGGTCGAATTCGGCGCCCCGGCGGATCAGCTCCCGGATCCGCGCCGGGCCCTCCTCGACCAGCACCCGCACCGCGTCCGGGTCACACAGGCCGACACCGGCGATCTCCGTGTCGTACGCGTGCGCCTGCGGCGTGTCGAGCGGATCGAGCACCCCGGCGATCCCGCCCTGCGCCCAGCGGGTGGACCCGTCGTCGATGTTGACCTTGGTGACCACCGTGACGTGCAGGCCCTGCTCCCGCAGGTGCAGCGCGGCGGTCAGCCCGGCGACGCCGGACCCGACCACCACCACGTCGGTGGTCTCGGTCCAGCCGGGCTCGGCGGCCGCGAGCCGGCGCGGCAGGGCCGGTAGATCCGCGAGAGGTGACATGTGGTCAGTACACTCCGCCCCTGCACACCGGTCACGCCGGGGGCACCATCAGTGGTCACCGTTACTCATCACTGGTATTGGACCGGTAACGCCTTCGTCCCCTTGGCCCGCATCGAAGTGGTCAGCCGGGCCCCGTCCAGCCACAGGTAACAGCGCACGCCGCGGTCGCCCTGCGCCCAGACGTCGGCGTTGCCGGGCAGCGACACCACGCCGGTGCGGTACTCCAGGTTCTTGTCGTCGGGAACCCCGGCGAACGTGGCGACCACCGTCCGGCAGCCGTCGTGGAACCTCTTCCACGCGGTGTTCCCCTGGGGATAGGTGGCGTCGGCCGGCGCGTCCCACACCCCGGCGAACTCCGCGTTGTGCGCGGCGGTGCACGGGGCCGGCGGCATGGTGTCGATCGCCCCGCTGTCGCTCAGCTTGATCGCGTAACAGCCCAGCAGCAGGTCCGACGGGGCGCTCAGCACGCTGCGCAGGCTGCCCGCGCGCTGCACCAGGGCGCCGTCGTCCTCGATCGAGTCGAGTTCCACCACGTCGCAGCGGAACCAGCGGGAGCCCCCCGCCCAGGCGGCCGGTGAGGGATGGGTGACCCCGATCCAGAGCCGGGCGGTACGCCAGGGGGCGCCGACGTACGCGGTCGTCTTCTCGTCGCAGGTGTGGTAAGCCGCACGCGCCCCGGCCGAGGACTCCGACGGCGGCTGCTCGGCGTCGGCGGCCGCCCCGGAGTAGGTGCCCACGTACACCGTCTCGGTGCGGTGCCGCACCGCGCAGTCGACCTCCTCATAGGTCGCGCGCGGGCCGGTCGCCGCGAAGTTCGCCAGGTGGCAGGTGTCCGCGATCGGCTCGAAGCCGGTGGCCGGGGCCATCGCGCCCCAGTTGTTGGTGAGGTCGCCGTCGACGGTGCCGGGGTTGCCGCACCCGGCCGCGGCGAGCAGCATCACGCCCAGTGTGGCGGCGAGATCGAAGCCCAGGCCGGGGCCCGATCGGGCGCGCCGGAGCCGGGCACGCCAGTCTCGCATGAGGGGCCCTCCCGCCCGCCGCCGATGTCCGATTTATCGATCATATGGTGATCAGTACGGTTCATCGGCGGCGTTCGGGAAGATTCAGCGAGTTGCCAGGGTCAGATCACCCCGCACCAGGTCACCGGCCATGCCCGGGACCGCCTCGGCCGGGTCCGCGCCCAGCTCGATCACCCGGTTCTGCGCGTCGACGTGCACCACCCGCGGCCGGTACTCCCGGGCCTCGGCGTCGTCCATCTGCCCGTACGAGATGAGAATGACCAGGTCACCGGGGTGCACCAGGTGCGCGGCCGCGCCGTTGATGCCGATCACCCCGCTGCCCCGCTCGCCGGGGATCACATACGTCTCCAGCCGCGCGCCGTTGGTCACGTCGACGATCGCCACCTGCTCACCGGGCAGCAGATCGGCCGCCTCCAGCAGATCCTCGTCGATCGTCACCGAGCCCACGTAGTGCAGGTCCGCCTGCGTCACGGTGGCCCGGTGGATCTTCGACTTCAGCATGGTGCGCAGCATCAGGCATCCTTCCGGAGAACAATCGGGACGTTGTCGATCAGGCGGGTGGCGCCCACCCGGGCGGCCACCAGCAGGCGAGCCGGGCCGTCCGCCGGCACCGGACCCAGGTCGGCGCCGGTCAACTCGAGGTAGTCGACGCGTACGGCCGGCTCGTCTTGCAAGATCTTGTGGGCCGCGGCCAGGACCGCACCGGCCTCGTGGTGCGCGGCGCCCTCGCGCAACGCGCGGGAGAGCGCCAGCGCGGCCGTCCGGTCGGCGGCGCCGAGATAGCGGTTACGGCTGGACAGGGCAAGACCATCGATTTCCCGTACGGTCGGCACGCCCACGATCTCGACATCGAGCTCCAGATCGGCCACCATCCGCCGGATCAGCGCAAGCTGCTGGAAGTCCTTCTCCCCGAAGAAGGCGACGTCCGCGCGGGTGAGCCGGAGCAGCTTCTCGACGACGGTCAGCATGCCGGAGAAGTGTCCCGGCCGGCTGGCACCCTCCAGGATCTCGCCGAGCGGCCCCGGATTCATCGTGATCGACGGCGGGCCGTCCGGATAGACGTCGTCCCGGCCCGGCGCGAAGACCACCGCGGCGCCCTCCGCCCGGCACGCCGCCAGGTCCTCCTCCAGGGTCCGCGGATACTTCTCGAAGTCCTCGTTCGGGCCAAACTGCAGCGGATTCACGAAGATCGTCACGACGACGAAGGGGGCACGCTCGCGGGCCACCCGGATCAGCTGCCGGTGCCCCTCGTGCAGCGCGCCCATGGTCATCACGACGGCGATCTCGTCGGCCCCGGCCAGCGCGGCGGCCAGCGCGTCGCGGGTGTGCACCACCTGGGTCATACCTTCGCCGCCTCGTTCGCCGTCAGGTTCGCCGTCTCGTTCGCCGTCTCGTTCGCCGTCTCGTTCGCCGGATGCAGGACTTCGAGCAGGGCCGCGGCGTCCTGCAGCCGCAGCCGCCCGGACGCGAGGGCACGGTCCGCGGTGCGCCGCGCCAGAGCCAGATAGGCCGGTACGACGGCAGCCGGCAACCGTTCGAGATGCTTGGTGACCGTGCCGGCGTCCCCGCGGGAGACCGGCCCGGTCAGCGCCGCGTCGCCCATCCGCAGCGCGTTGTCCAGCGCCGCGGTCAGCAGCGGGGTGAGCACCCGGCCGGGCTCGCGCACCCCCGCCGCGCGCAGCGTGTCGGCCGCCTCGTTGACCAGGGTGACCAGGTGATTCGCGCCGTGCGCCAGGGCCGCGTGATAGACCGGGCGGGCGTCCTCGGCGATCCACTCCGGCGCGCCGCCCAGGTCGGCGACCAGCCGGGTGGCGAACGCCCGGTCGCGGGTGGTGACGCCCCACGCGATGCCGGGCAGCCGGGCCAGATCGGCCGCGGTGCCGGTGAACGTCATCGCCGGATGCAGGGCCATGCCGTTCACATCGCCGAAAACGTCGAGTCCGTGAGCCCCTGAGGTGTGCGCCACAACCTGATCCGGACGGAGCGCTCCGGTGCTGCGCAGCCCGGCCACCACAGCGGCCAGCGCGTCGTCCGGCACGGCGATCAGCAGCAGGTCGGTGGCCGCCCGGGCGACCTCGTCGGCCGGAAGGATCGCGGCCCCGGGCAACAGGAGCCCGGCGCGCTCGCGCGAAGCGGCGGAGACGGCGGCGGTGGCGGCCACCCGATGGCCGGCGCGCTGCAGGGCGGCACCCAGCACAGCACCCACCCGCCCGGCGCCGATCACGCCGACGGTCAATACGTTCATGGATCCAGTCCTCGAGTCGGGGTACCGGTCGAGCGCCAGTATGCGCTGTCGCGACACACGGGTGGCAACCGCCTGTGAACAACCGCACCGACGCTCCCCCGATGTATCGGACGGGCCGGCAACCCACTGAGCCCCTAGGCTGATCGGGTGAGCGGAATCGGGTGGCGGCTGGCCATGGAGTCCGCCCTGTACGGGCCGGACGGCTTCTTCGTGCACCCCCGCACCGGCCCCGCCGACCATTTCCGCACCAGCGTCCACGCCTCCCCGCTGTTCGCCGGCGCCCTGGTCCGCCTGATCGAGCGGGTCGATGCCGCGCTCGGCCACCCGGACCGTCTCGATCTGGTCGATGTCGGCGCCGGCCGCGGCGAGCTGCTCACCACGATCGGCCTGATGCTGCCCGCCGGCCTCGCGGCCCGGGTCCGCCCGGTCGCCGTGGAGCGGGCGCCGCGACCCGACTCCCTGGATCCGGGCATCCGCTGGCGGCACGACCTCCCGGAGGACATCACCGGGCTGCTGGTCGCCACCGAGTGGCTGGACAACGTCCCGCTCGACGTCGTCGAGACTGACGAGCAGGGTCGGCTGCGCAAGGTTCTGGTCGACCGGCGCACCGGTGCCGAGACGCTGGGCGGCCCGGCCGATCCCGCGGAGGTCTTCTGGGCGAGCCGTTGGTGGCCCGGCCCCGGGCGGATCGAGGTCGGCGCGCCGCGGGACGCCGCCTGGGCGGGCGCGGTGGAGCGGGTGCGGCGCGGAGCGGCGCTCTGCGTCGACTACGGCCATCGGCGGGCCGAGCGGCCGGTGCTGGGCACGATCACCGGGTTCCGCGGCGGGCGGCAGATTCCCCCGGTCCCGGACGGGAGTTGCGACGTGACCGCGCACGTGGCGGTGGACGCGGCCGCGGCGGCCACCGGTACGCCGTACGAAATGGTCAGCCAGCGGAGGGCCCTCGGACCGCTCGGGGTCAGCGGCGGGCGACCACCGCTGACCTTGGCGAGCAGCGATCCGGTGGGCTACCTGCGCGCCCTGTCGGCGGCCGGCGAAGCCGCCGAGCTGAGGTCACCGACCGGGCTCGGCGCGCACTGGTGGCTGTGGCATCCGATCGGCGTCGACCTTCCCCTCGGCTGAGCGCCGGGCGTGCGACCATTCGTCTGTGACGGATGCGCTGCGTGAGATGACGGTGGGGACCGGGTCGGGGCTGGAGACGGCCGACATGGTTCTCAACATCGGGCCGCAGCATCCGTCGACGCACGGCGTGCTCCGGTTGAAGTTGACCCTGGACGGGGAGCGGGTGGTGACCTGCGAGCCGATCGTGGGGTACATGCACCGCGGCGCCGAGAAACTGTTCGAGGTGCGTGACTACCGGCAGATCATCATGCTGGCGAACCGGCACGACTGGCTGTCCGCGTTCTCCAACGAGCTGGGCGTGGTGCTGGCCGTCGAGCGGCTGATGGGCATCGAGGTGCCGGAGCGGGCGATCTGGCTGCGGATGGCGCTGGCCGAGCTCAACCGGGTGCTGAACCATCTGATGTTCCTCGGGTCGTACCCGTTGGAGATCGGCGCGATCACCCCGATGTTCTACGCGTTCCGGGAGCGGGAGACGTTGCAGGCGGTGATGGAGGAGGTCTCCGGCGGCCGGATCCACTACATGTTCAACCGGGTCGGCGGGCTGAAGGAGGAGGTCCCGGCCGGGTGGACGAAACGGGCGCGACAGGCGGTGGCGGCGGTCCGCAAGCGGATGCCCGACCTGGACAACGTGATCCGGCGCAACGACATCTTCCTGGCCCGGACCGTGGGGGTCGGTGTTCTGCCGGCGGCTGACGCCGCCGCTTACGGTGCTTCCGGTCCGGTGGCCCGCGCGAGCGGTCTCGATTTCGACGTACGCCGTGACGAGCCCTATCTGCTGTACGACCAACTCGACGTGCCCGTGGTGACGCGGACCGCGGGTGACTGTCACGCCCGGTTCGAGGTGCTGCTGGATCAGGTGTACGCGTCGCTCGACCTGGTCGACCAGTGCCTGGACCGGGTGGAGCGGATCGGCGGGCCGGTCAACGTGCGCCTGCCGAAAGTGGTGAAGGCGCCGGAGGGGCACACCTACGCGTGGACCGAGAACCCGCTCGGGGTGAACGGGTACTACCTGGTGTCCCGGGGGGACAAGACGCCGTGGCGGTTGAAGCTGCGGACCGCGTCGTACGCGAATGTGCAGGCGTTGGCGACGCTGATCCCGGGCTGCCTGGTGCCGGATCTGATCGCGATCCTGGGGTCGATGTTCTTCGTGGTCGGGGACATCGACAAGTAGGGCGGGGCGGTCACCAGTTGCCGGGGGCCTCGTCGCGGTAGCCGGGCATGTTCGCGAAGTCGGCGAGGGAGCCGACGTTGGTGTCGTTGGCTGACGGGCGGTGGCGGCGGGCCTGGTACTGGGCGGGGTCGTCGGGGGTGGGGCGGAAGCCGCCGGTGCCGGGTTCGAAGCCGGTGCCGCTCTTCGGGCCGTAACGGTTGCCGTCGTCGGGACCGTAGCCGGTGCCGTACTTCGGGCCGTAGCCGTTGCCGTCGTCGGGACCGTAGTCGTAGCCGTTGTCGTGCGGTGCGTAGCCGAAGTCGCCGTTCACAGCTTCCGGGTGGCCGTAGGCGGGGGCGGGGCGGGTGACCGGGTGGCCACCGGAGCCGTAGACCGCGCCCGCTCCGGCGGGCGGGACGACTGCCGCGGCGGCGACCCGGGCGGTGCCGGCGGCCGCCGGGGGCACCGACGCGGCGCCGCGCGGCGGCACGACCGCGGCGGCCGGCACCGCGGCTGAGGCGGCCGGGACAGCGGCCGAGGCGGAGCTGATCGGGACAGCGGCCGAGGCGCGGCCGGCCGGGGCGCCCGGGGACATCGGACGGGCGCTTCCGGAGACGACGGCGCGGCCGCCGGCCGGGCGCGGGGGCAGGGGCGGCTCGGGGGCGTGCTGGGGGCCGTCGTCCGGCTGGGCGTAGTCGTCGAAGAAGCCGCTGGGCTGCTCGTCGAATCCGGAGTCGAACCCCTGCGGGCCGGGACCGTAGGTGGTCGGCTCGTCAAAGCCCTGCGGGCCGGCGAAATCGTGCGGGCCGGCGAAGCCCTGCGGGGCAGGGACGTTCTGCGGGGCGGGCGGCGTCTCGAAGCCGGGCTGTTCGACGAAGTTGCCCTGCCGTCCCCGCCCGTTCGGCCCGAATCCCATGGTGTGCTCACCGTCGTGACCCGGCTGCTGATCGCGATCGATCGCCAGGGGCCGGCCCGGCGCCCTATGCTCGGTCAGCGGCGGCCGGTTCGGGTCGGGCGCCGCGGACGCGTGCCCGGCGAGCTCGGTGATCAGCCCGCGGCGGAGCCGGTCGACCTCCTCGGCGACCCGGTCCTCGACGTCGATGCGCAGCAGCACCGGATCGCTGCGGATCAGGACCGAAGCGCCGACCAGGACGACGCTGACCGCGGTCAGCAGGATCCCGAAGCGGACCGAGTTGCCGGTGCCGCCGAGCAGCACGACGGCTCCGGCCACCGGGGCGAGGATCACCCCCGCCCAGAGGAGGCCGCGGAGCAGGCGTGCGCTGTGTCCCGCTGGGGAGTCGCGTTCCGGCATGGGGGCAGATGTTACCGAGAGTGCGTCCGGGACGAAACGGCCGAACGCCGGGTGGCACACGCCAACCCGGCGTTCGGTCGGTCGGACGTGCGGGTGTCAGCCGGCCGCGAGCGCGCCGTCCGAGCTGAAGACCAGGCCCACCGAGATGGTGCCCTGCTTCAGGCCGTTCTTGGTGAGCGGGCCACCGGCGTCCAGCGTGTCGAACCGGCCGGCCTGGAACGAGTACGTCGCGACCAGGCCCTGCTGGCACTTCGGCCGCTGCGGGCACTCGGCCGGGCCGCCCAGCACGGTCGCCGCGCCGGAGCACTTGGTGGCCAGGTCGGAGAGCGTGGTCAGGTTGTACTTCTGGGCGAAGGCGGTGGTGACCGCGAACGCGTTCTGGTCCTGCGCGGTGCTGGCCTGGCCGAAGCTCAGGCCGGCCTTGTCACCGAGCGCCTTGAGGTTGGTGACCGTGGTCTCCAGCTCGGGCGACGACGGGTCCTTGGCGGCCTTGCCGTCGATCTTGCCGGAGAGGAAGGTGGCCAGGGTCGCGGCGTACTCCGGGACGACGGTGATGTCGCCCTTCTCCAGGGCCGGCTCGTAGAGCTCGCGGTTGCCGATCTGCTGCACCTTGACGGTGTAGCCGGCCGCGGTCAGCGCGATGCCGTACAGCTCGCCGAGCGTGGCGTTCTCGCTGAAGTTGGCGGCGCCGACGGTGATGTTGCCGCCCTTGCCCTTGGTGATGCCCGCGGTCAGGTTGTTCGCCGTGGCGAAGTCCTGCGCGGCGGCCTTGGACGACTTGCGGTCGATGTCGACCGCCTTGTTCAGCTGGACCAGCTTGGTGGTGTCGAGCGCGGTGGACACCTTGTCCAGCGCGGCGATCAGCTCCGGGGTGGCCGCCTTCTTGTTGATGGCAGGTATGACGTTGTCGGTGTTCTGCAGTTTCTTGTCGTCGGTCAGGACCACGAGCTTGTCGCCCGCGACCGGGGCGCACCCGGCGCCGGCCGCGGCGGCCGCCGACGGCGGAGCCTCGGTGCCCGAGGAACCGGCCTTGCCGCAGCCGGCCAGGACGACGACGGCCGCGGCGAGAACGCCGGCCGTGCGGAAAATGTTGTTACGCATTACTGCCGCCTTCTGTGCCCCGGCGCCGCCCGGATGGCGGTGCCGCGTGTCCGACGGGCAGTCAAGGTGCGATGCCCGCGTAATGCTGAGTCATTCCTAGCAAGCGGGTATGACAAGATCGGCTTCTGTTGCGGGAGCGTTATGGCGTGGTTACCGTCACAGCGCTGCGACGACGCTTCCGGGTGCGCAGCGCGGGCGGCGTGACCAGCCGCTGCAGGAGCGCCAGCAGGCCCTCGACGAGCAGGGCCAGCAGGGCCACGGCGAGGCCGCCGGCCACGATCTGACCGCCGCCGCCGTTGCTCATCCCGATGCCGAAGCCGGCGCTGATGATCTGGCCCAGGCCGCCGCCGTTGACCAGGGCGGCCAGCGCCGCGGTCGCGACCACCTGGACCGCCGCGGTGCGCAGCCCGGCCGCCAGGTAGGGCACCGCGAGCGGCAGCTCCACCTGGCGCAGCAGCTGCCCGCCGGACAGGCCCATGCCGCGGGCCGCCTCCCTGGTCTCCGGGTCGATCGAGCGCAGCCCGGTGTACGCGTTGGCCAGCAGCGGTGGCACGGCGAAGACCGCGAGGGCCACCACCACCGGCGGTTTGCCGAAGCCCAGCGGGGTGAGCGGCAGGATGGTCAGCAGCGCCAGGGTCGGTACGGCCAGGGTCAGGTTGGCCGCGGTGATCACCGGGCCGCCGCCGCGTCCGCGGTGACCCAGCCAGATGCCGAGCGGCCAGCCGACCGCGCAGCCCAGCAGGACCGCCCAGAAGCTGATCACCAGGTGCTCGGTCAGCCGGTCGACCATGCCGCCCGGGTTGGTCCAGTTCAGCGGGTCGTTGAGCCAGACGATGCCCTCGTTGAAGTAGCTCATGCGGCGCGCCCCCGGGTCCACGGTGTCAGCAGCCGGCCCAGCCCGGCCAGCAGCAGGTCGAGCACCAGCGCCAGGCCCACACAGAGGATGGTGCCGGTGAGGATCTCGGCCTTGTAGAAGTTGTTCCGGAAACCGCCGAGGATCAGATCGCCGAGGCCGCCCTGTCCGATCAGTGAACCGACCGTGACCAGCGCCACAGTGGAGACGGTGGCGAGCCGCAGCCCGGTCAGGATGCCGGGCAGCGCCAGCGGCAGCTCGACCCGCAGCAACCGGCCGAACCGGCCGTACCCCATCCCGGTCGCGGCGTCGATGACCTCGGGCGGGACCTGGGTGAGCCCGGCCAGCGCATTGCGGACCAGCACCAGCAGGGCGTAGAGGACCAGGGCGATCAGGACCGACGTGGTGCTGGTGGTGCCGACCAGCGGGGCCAGCAGCGACAGCAGGGCCAGCGAAGGGATCGTGTAGAGAACGCCGGAGAGTGCGAGAATCGGCGCGGTCAGCGGTTTGATCCAGTAGGCGACGACCGCCAGCGGCACGGCGACCACCAGCGCGACCAGCACGGTCTGCGCGGTCAGCCCGGCGTGGAAACGCAGGGCGGTGCCGATGGCGTCGGCGTTCTCATGGACGTACCGCCAGGAGAACCACGGATTCCCCGGGCCGTCATCGGCCGGTGCGGCAAGCGCCGGCGATGCCGGGACCCACGACAGGAAGGACATACGTGGACGCTACCGCGGCATCGATCACCCTGGCGGACGTTGGCAAGGTCTATCCGGACGGCACGGTCGCCGTCGACAGGTTCAGCCTCGAGGTGCGCGCCGGCGAGCTGGCCGTGCTGATCGGCGCCTCCGGCTCCGGCAAGTCCACCATCCTGCGCATGATCAACAGGCTGATCGAGCCGACCCGCGGGACGATCACCATCGACGGGCGCGACGTGCTCGGCGAGGACCCGGTGAGGCTGCGCCGGCAGATCGGCTACGTCATCCAGAATGTGGGACTCTTCCCGCACCAGACGGTCCGGGCCAACGTCGGCACGGTCGCCAAGCTGCTCGGCTGGGACCGCAGGCGGATCACCGCCCGCGCCGACGAACTGCTGGACCTGGTCGGCCTGGATCCGGCGCGGTACGCCAAGCGGTACCCGCACGAGCTCTCCGGCGGTCAGCGGCAGCGGGTCGGGGTGGCCCGCGCGCTCGCCGCGGACCCGCTGGTGCTGTTGATGGACGAGCCGTTCTCGGCGGTCGACCCGATCGTCCGGGCCCGGCTGCAGGAGGAGTTCCTGCGCCTGCAGGCCACCGTGCGCAAGACGATCGTGCTGGTCACCCACGACATCGACGAGGCGGTCCGGATGGGCGACCGGATCGCGGTGCTGGCCGAGGGCGGCCGTCTGCTGCAGTACGCGCCGCCCGCCGAGCTGCTCAGCCGACCGGCGTCGGCCGAGGTCCGGGACTTCGTCGGCGCCGACCGCGGCATCCGGCGACTCGCGGTCACCCCGGTACGGGAGGTGATGTCGGCGCCCGTCGGTGCCGTCGACGGGCTGCCCGCCGTGGACGCCGCGGCCACCCTGCACGACGCCCTGGCCGTGATGCTCACCGAGAATGCGAGCACGGTCCTGGTGACCGAGAACGGTCAGCCGGTCGGTCAGGTCACCAGGACCGCGGTGTTCGAGGCACCGGCCCAGAGCGCGGTCTAGGGCAGCCGGCGCGGCCGGTCGTGGCGCGGCGGGCGGGGCTCACGACGTACCACCGCAATCGGACCTGGACCACCGGCTGCCGTACGGGTCAGCCGGCCGTGCCCCGGCGACCGCCCAGGGTGGCGAGGCCGACGATCCAGCCGACGAACATGCCGTACTCGGCGCCGGCGCCGCTGTTCTGGAAGATGCTCATCAGGGTGGGGTCGGCGACGAACAGGACGGCGATCAGCGCGGCGAAGGCGCCCGCGAAGACGTACGCCGCCCAGCCGGCCAGCAGCTGGGCGATCGTGCCGCGGGCCCGGGCCAGCTGGGTGCCGGGCAGCAGCACCAGGAACACCAGGGTCAGGACGACCGCCAGGATCGCCCGGAGATCACCGACGATGACGCCGCGCAGCGAGTCCGAGCTGTCGAACTTCCAGGCCGGCCAGTGCAGCAGATGAAGCCACCAGCCGGCGCCGGTGCGCCCGTCGACGGCGTCGGTGACCCAGTCCCCGTACCAGGGACTGCCGAAGATCAGCACGAGCAGGAACGCAGCGAGCGTGCCCGCCCCGGTTGCGGTCTTGTACCTGCTTTCGAGAGCCATGGTCCCTGATTCCCGGCGGGACCACCGACTCAAACGACGACTGTCACTACCTCGACAGATAGTCGATGAAAGCGGCACGCAACAACGGCTCCCGCTCGCCCAGATCACGGCCCTCCAGCTCGCGCCAGAGCGCGACCGCCTCGTCGACGGTCGGGCCGATCGAGTTCGGCGCGCCGTCGAGCCCGGCGGCGTCGTCGGCGTCCGGCAGGTGCTTGAGCACCGACCAGAAGAAGCGGACGTCGTGCTTCTCCCGAGCCTTGGCGAAAGCGCGTTCCCGCAGCTCCTCGGTGGGCAGAGCGTCCAGTTCGGCGAAGCCGTGCGTGGTCATGACCGACAGCATACGTTCAGCGGGTGGCGCCCCACGGTCCGTCGTCCCAACGGTCGGTGCCCACCGGGGTGGCCGGAGTGTTCCAGGTCTCCGGGGCGGTGGGCGACCAGTTCGTGCCGAGGCCGCCGGAGGGCGCGGCGTTCCAGTCGGTGGTGCGCGCGGCGCTCGCCAGCCGACCGTACGACTCGACCACCCGGGTGGCGATCAGTCCGGCCAGGAAGATCACGCCGGCGGTCGCGTAGAGCGAGATGTGCAGCTCCCGGCGGGCCTGGTAGTCCAGGAACAGGGTGAGCGCGACGACCGCGAAGAGCGAGCCGAAGATGCCGCCGCGGCGGCCGAACGCGCTGGTGCCGCCGAGCAGCGCCAGCCCCAGGCCGATGCCGGTCCACTCCAGACCGGTGCCGGGTCGGATCGGCCCGGCGGACTGACCGGCCATGATCACCCCGGCCCCGGCCGCGAAGACCGTGGAGACGATCAGCGCGACCAGCACCGGCAGCACCACCGCGGCGCCACGCCGGCCGGCCGGGTCACCGACCGGGCGCATCCGGCCGAAGAACCGGCGGATCGGGCCGATCGCGCCCAGGCCGGCGCCGAGCACCGCCAGGATCGCGAACCCGCCGAAGAGCAGGAAGGCCCGGTCGGTCGGCTCCCAGGTGCCCTGCACCGCGACCGCGTCGACCCGCAGCTGGTCGAAGGTGATCACGCCGAGCGCGGCCGCCAGGGTGGCCGCCCATCCCGGCACGTGCAGGACGAGGATCAGCACCCCGACGATCAGACCGCCGGCGGCCGCGATCAGCAGCGCCGGGACCAGGGACTCGAGCAGGCCCTTGTCACCGTTCTCGGCGAACTGGAACTCGGCGGCCAGCACGATCGGGCCGATCGCCAGGTTCGGCACACCGGCGCGCAGCGAGAGGCCGGCGCCGAGCGTGACCAGGCCGATCGCGGAGGCGGTGACCAGCAGGCCGTCCAGGGCGGGACGCTGGAAGGCGGCCGAACTCTCCCGCCAGAGCAGGAAGCCGAGCACCGCGGCGACGACCAGGAGGACGACCTCCCAACCGAGGTGGATGCCGAGGCGGTCACGGCCGTCGTCGGCGACGGGCGGGGCGGGGACCGGGGCGGACAGCGACTGGTCGAGGGTGTTGCCACCGCCGGCGGTGTCGTCGAGCTGGACGCGGCGCCGATATGCGGCCGGATCGGTGGTCGCCTCGTCATACGCCATGGGTCCGCGCCTCCTTACGCCTCCTCAGCGGTTCGAGGCGCACGCTACTCCGGGTCGGGTGACCCACCGCACAGGATACGGATACGAGATGGCCTCAGTTCAGCGCCGCCGGTCGCGTTCGCCGTCGCCGGTTCAGCGCCGCCGGCCGGGATCGCCGTCGCCGGTTCAGCGCCGCCGGCCGGGATCGCCGCCGCCGGTTCAGCGCCGCCGGCCGGGATCGCCGCCGCCGGTTCAGCGCCGCCGGTCGGGATCGTCGTCGTCGCGATCCGGCCCGTCCGGCACCCGGCAGGAGCGCTCCAGCCAGAGAGCGGCGCCGATCAGCGCGACCCCGGCGATCAGCGTGGTGGCCACCGTCGGCAGGTCCGACTTGGCCGAATCGGTCGGCTGGGTGACCAGCCAGATCAGGATCCCGGCGGAGAAGCCCGCGGTCAGCGAGCCGACCAGTGAGGAGGCCTTGGCGAGCGCGACATAGCGGGCCACCGCCAGCGGGTCGACCCGCGGCGCGCCGGGCTTGCGCTGGATCCGGGCGCTGGTGTTCTGCGCCAGGTAGCCCTCGACCACGGCGAGGGCGAGCAGCACGATCGCCCCCGTCCAGGGCAGCGGGGTGAGCCGGTAGAACAGCTCGTTGTAGCCGAGCAGGAGCCAGCCCAGCGCCGCGCCGACGAGGGCGGCCAGCACCAGAGCCGAGACGCTCGTCGGTTGCAGTGACGGGTCGGTCCGGCGCCCGGTCGGGGAGCCGTCGGGATTGGCGCTCACGCCTACGACTCTAGCGACAGATCCGGACGAGGCGTGACTCCGGCGACGTCGGCGGCGAGTTCGGGCGTGGCCAGCAGCCCGGTCAGCGGGCCGTGCCCGGGCAGCTCACCGTCGGGCTGCACGTCCCGCCACGGGGTCAGCACGAAGGCGCGCAGGTGGGCGCGCGGGTGCGGGAGGATCAGCTCCGGATCGTCGCGGTGCACCGGGCGCCCGTCGGCGTCCCAGACCGCGATCACGTCGACGTCCAGGGTGCGCGGCCCGAACCGGCGGTCCGGGTCGCGCTCGCGACCTTCGGCCGCCTCGCAGGCCCGGGCCCGCTCCAGCCAGTCGTGCGGCGTCGCTGCCGGGTCTTCGACGATCAGGACGGCATTGAGGTACGCGGGTTGCTCCGCGTCTCCCCAGGGCGGCGTCTCGTAGACCGGGGAGACCGCCCGCACGGCCGGGCCCAGCAGTGCGACAGCGGCCCGCAGGTGGGCCAGGCGGTCGCCGAGGTTGGCGCCCAGCGACAGCACCGCGCGGCTCATCCTCTCCCCCGTTCGCTTCCCCTGCCTCTTTCTCCGTCTTCTCTGCTTTCTCTGCTTTCTCTGCGCAGGGTGACCGCCACGTCGGCGAACTCGTGCGGAATCGGGGCCTGCGGCTTGTGCACCGTCACCTCGGCGGCGGACACCCGCGGATCGGCCAGGCAGACGTCGAGCAGCCGGTCGGCGAGGCGCTCCAGGAGGTTCACCGGCTCACCGGTGAGCACCGCGACCAGAGCGGTGGCCAGTTCGCCGTAGTGCACCGTGTCGGCGACGTCGTCGGTCGCCGCGGCCCGGCTCAGGTCCAGGTCGAGCCGGACGTCGACGACGAAGTCCTGGCCCTGCTCCCGTTCGAAGTCGTAGACCCCGTGCCGGCCGTGGGCGCGCAGTCCGGTGAGTGTGATCTGCCCCATCGTTCCCCTACTTCTCCAGGGCCAGCCGAGGCGCTCCGGTGGCGCGCCAGACGGCGAGCGCGTCGGCGGTCTCCCGGACCTCGTGCACCCGGACGCCCCAGGCGCCGGCCGCGACCGCCAGCAGCGAGGTGGCCAGGGTGGCCGCCTCCCGCCCGTCCACCGGCCGCGGCGTCCCGTCCGGGCCGGCCAGCAACCGGCCCAGGTAGGTCTTGCGGCTGGCCGCGAAGAGCACCGGGAAGCCCAGGGCGACCAGTACGTCGAGCCGCGCGCTGAGCGCCCAGTTGTGCTCGGCGTTCTTGGCGAAGCCCAGCCCCGGGTCGAGGACGATCCGCGCCGGGTCCACCCCGGCCGTGACCGCCGCGTCGGCGCGGGCCCGCAGCTCGTCGCGCACCTCGGTGACCACGTCCTGATAGGTGGCCAGGCGTTGCATGTCGCGGGAGTGCCCGCGCCAGTGCATCAGGATCCACGGGCAGCCGGCCGCCGCGGCGACCGCGGCCATGCCCGGGTCGGCCAGCCCGCCGGAGACGTCGTTGATCACCGCGGCACCGGCCGCCAGCGCCGCCTCGGCGACGGCGGCGCGGGTGGTGTCGATGCTCAGCGGCACCCCGGCAGCGGTCAGCGCGGCGATCACCGGGACCACCCGGGCGGCCTCGGTCGCGGCGTCGACCCGCTCGGCGCCCGGGCGGGTGGACTCACCGCCCACATCGATGATGTCCGCCCCCTGCGCGTACAAAGAAATGCCATGTTCGACGGCGGCGTCCAGGTCGGTGTAGCGCCCGCCGTCGGAGAAGGAGTCCGGCGTGACGTTCAGGACGCCCATCACGACCGGGTGATCGCGATGCATCAGATCAGCCCCGATGAGCTGGGCTTCTGTCGGCGGAGTCAGCACCCGCCGAGCGTACGGGGCGAGGGTTGTTCGAACAGGTGTACGATGACCTGGTGACGCACATTCATGCATTCCTTCACCTTGAGTAACGAAACGGACGCTTGTTGCTCGCAAGTACGCGCCGTACTCTTCGGAACTGGGCATCATGAAGTGACCGAAGAGAGCAGACAAGCATGGCAGTGCCCGAACGGCTCACTCGACGTGGTGAGCTACAGGTAGCACGATATGGGCGTTGCCGAACGGCTTTACCACTGCAGCGTGTCCGTACCCCCCATACCGGACACGGGGAGGTTTACCGATGATTGCCACCGAGGTCGCCGGTCACGTGATGACGGCGCTCCAGAGCAGTGTGCTCGCCGCACCGGCCGAGCCCACCGGCATCAACACGTCGGGCATCGTCACTTTCTTCGCGAAGAACATCGCGCCGATCCTGCTCGCCGTGCTCGGCGTGATCTTCATCGGTCGCGCGAGCCGCGGTGAGGTCTCCAAGGTGCTCACCAGTTCCGCGATCGCGATCGTGGGCCTGGCGTTCATCGCCGGGGCGGCGACCCTGTTCTTCGTCGGTGACGCGCTGATTAAGTTGATCTTCAACTGAGATGCGGCTCCGGACCGACGACGACATCTACCGGGCCCGCCTCGTCTATCTGGGCCCGCCCGGTTACACGCTGCCCGTCCACCTGCCGTACGCGCAGTACGGCATGTTCGTCGTGCTGGTGCCCCTCTTCATGGTCATCCACTATCTGATCACGTTCACCTTCGATCCGTTCCCGGCGTGGGAGATCGCGCTGGCCATGGTGTCGACGTCGTACGTGTTCCGGCATGTCGACCCGGACCGGCCGGCCCGGGTCGTCATCCGCACCGCGCTCACCGACTGGCGCCGCACCCGCGAGTCAGCCGTCGAGCGGCGCGATCCGAGACTTGTCGCCACTCGCATCCGGGTTCGGGAGGAGTTGGTATGACCAGTGTGGCCATCCCCGCCGGCGGTGTTCAGGCATGACCACGAACCTTCCGCCCGGGCATCCCCGCGCGGGCGCCTCCACCGCCGACAGGCAGAGTAACGGTGTGCGCCCGAACGACTACTCCTCGCCCGAGGCGGTCGAGCAGCCCGACGAGCTGGTCGCCGCACCGGGGCACGGCGGCGTCGGGGTGTTCCAGGCGCCGAACGCGGTGCGTCCGCTGAGCACGCCGGTCGACACGACGATGGACATCGACTCACCGTTCCTCGATCTGTTCGGTGGCACGGCCGGGCCGGCGCCCACCCGTCCGGGTGATCCTCCGGCGAAACCGGCCGGGACCAACGGTCACCGTGCCAACGGATCCGGTCCGGCCCGCAACGGCTTCCCCCACGGCACCGTCACCGCGCTGCCCGCGGCCGCCCCGCCACCATCACCGGCGATCACGTCCACCCCCTTCGTCGTCGAGGACGAGGACGACTGGTCGGAGTACGACGAGTGGCCTCCGCGCGGCCCCGAACAGAGCCGGCCCGCACCGCACGGCCCCGAAGACAGCCGGCCCGCGCCGCGCCGCCTGCCCGCCCCGGCCCCGGAGCTGGCCGCTCCCGCCGCTTCGCCCGCGGCCCTGTCGGCGCCGGTCGCCGCACCGCTGCCGGTGCCCGCGACGGTCACCGACAAAGCTCCGGCCCGCCGGCGCACCAAGGAGCCGAAGGCCGCGAAACCGGCCGCGCTGCGCCCCCAGAAACTCAAGTTCAACGACCGCGATCCGGCGATCGAGCTGGCGATCAGCGAGATCGCCGGCCATCTGACGTTCACCCAGAGCACCGTCACCGCCTGGTATCACCTGCCCGAGGTCCGCTGGGCGTTCCGGCCCGACGCGGAGCGCGAGGCGCTGCTGAGCGCGATCTCCGAGCAGTACGCCGGGCTCGCCGGCTTCCGCCTGCACCTGCGGCGCACCACCCGCCCGTTCCCGGCCGACGAGTGGGCCCGCACGGTCGACTCCTTCACCACCCGGCCGCTGCCCGACGTGCCGGGCGCGACATCCTGGTCCGACCACCTGGTCGCGGCGCAGCGCCATCTGCTCTCGGTGAACCACGCGGAGGGCCAGACCTACCTGGGCGTGACCTTCGCCCGGCGCTCGCTCGGCGACACGTTCTCGGAGCGGATCCTGCGCGCTTTCGGCCGCGGCACGTCCGAAAACGAACGACGCAAACTCGGGCGTACGGTCGAGCAGTTCGACGAGGTGCTCAACGCCTTCGGCATGCGTGGCCGGCGGGTCACTCCGCAGGAGCTGGAGTGGCTGCTGTTCCGCTCGGTGGCGCTCGGCATGGCCCCGCCCGGCCTGCTCTCCCCGGTTTCCAACGGCCACTGGGAGACCGGCGATCTGCTGGCGCTGACCGAGCAGGTCGAGCGCTACCGCACGCCGTACGGGTCGACGGTCAAGCTGGTCAACCGGATGACCGGCGAGGAACGCCACGTCGCGGTCCTCTCCGTCGGCCGGATGGAGCCGCTGGAGATCCCGGAGCGGCACGAGCCGTGGATGCACTTCCACGAGCGCCTGCCATGGCCGATGGAGCTCTCCTCCCGGATCGACATCCTCGGCTCGAACAGCTCGTTCAGGAACCTGGAGCACCGGCTCCGGATGATCCGCTCGCAGCAGCTCGACTATGCCGAGCACGGCATCGACGCCCCGCCCGAGTTGGAACGCCTCGCCAAGCGCGCCCTGGTGATCGGCGACGAGATGACCACGGGTCTGCCCACCGATTCGGCCCGGGCGCACGGCTGGCACCGGATCGCGGTCAGCGGCGCCAACCGCGAGGAATGCCTGGAACGCGCCCGTCGCCTCATCCAGCTGTACTCCCGCGAGTTGCGGATCTCCCTGCAGCATCCGAAGAACCAGGACCAGTTGGCCCGCGAATTCATTCCGGGTGAGCCGATCGCCAACACCGGCTACGTCCGGCGGATGCCGGTCAAACTGCTGGCCGCCGCCCTCCCGCAGGCCGCCTCCACGGTCGGCGACCGCCGCGGCGACCTGATCGGCCGCACCGCCGGCACCTGCCGTCGCCCGGTCTTCCTGGACCTGCACTTCCCGATGGAGGTCCGGGAACGCTCCGGCCTCGGCGTGTTCGTCGCCGAGCCCGGCGGTGGCAAGTCCACCCTGATGGGCGCCCTCGGCTACCTGAACGCCCGCCGCGGCGTACAGGTGACCCTGCTCGACCCGTCCGGTCCGCTCGCCCGGCTGTGCCAGATGCCGGAACTCCGCCCGTACAGCCGAGTTTTGAACTTGACCGGCTCGGAACAGGGCACCCTCGCGCCGTACGCGTTGATCCCCACCCCGATCCGCTCCGAGTTCCCCACCGGCGCCACCGGCGACCGCGAGTTCGAGATCGCCGTCTCCAACGCCCGCGCCGAGCGCCGCATGCTGGTCCAGGACATCTGCTCGATGCTGGTCCCCCCGCAGGTCGCCAAGGAGGCCTCCACCGCCACCCTGCTGCGACACGCGGTCCGTCAGGTCCCCGCCGAGGAAACCTCCACCCTCGACGACGTGGTCACCACCCTGCAGGGTTTGGGCGACGACGAGGGCCGCGAGCTGGCCAACCTGCTCCTGGACACCGCCGAGATGCCGCTCGCCCTGCTCTTCTTCGGCCGCCCCCCGCAGCACCTGCTCGGCGCCGACGCCGCCCTCACCGTCATCACCATGGCCGGCCTGCGCCTCCCCGACCTGAAAATCGAACGAGAATACTGGTCGGCCGAGGAGTCCCTGGCCCTGCCGATGCTGCACACCGCCCACCGCCTGGCCGTCCGCCGCTGCTACGGCGGTTCGATGTCCACCCGCAAAATGGTCGGCCTGGACGAGGCCCACTTCATGGAAGGCTGGCGCTCCGGCCGCTCCTTCCTGGTCCGCCTCGCCCGAGATTCCCGAAAATGGAACCTGGCCGCCCTGGTCGCCTCCCAGAACCCCCGAGACATCCTCGGCCTGGACGTGCAGAACCTGGTCTCCACCGTCTTCGTCGGCCGCATCGCCGAGGACCAGGAAATCGCCTCCGAAGCCCTCCGGTTGCTGCGGGTCCCGGTCCACGACGGTTACGAGGCCACCCTGGCGTCCCTGTCCCAGGTGGACACGTCGTCCCAGCACCGCCTCGGCTTCCGGGAGTTCGTGATGCGGGATGTGGACGGCCGGGTGCAGAAGGTCCGGGTCGACGTCTCCTACGTCGAAGGCCTCCTGGAACACCTGGACACCACCCCAGGCCCAGCCCAGCCCCAGTTGGCCCCTCTCCCGTCCGACCTGGAGGCCTAAAATGCTGCGGCGGGGGGTTGCGTTTCTCTCAGTCCTCGTAGTGATCGTGGCGGCCTCAATCGCTTGGGCAGTCGCCACCCCAGCCAGCGCATACGCCGTCCCATCGAAAGCCCCTTCAGGGGCGTGCAGCATTGAGGAATGGAAGAATGACCTCAAAGGCTGCGTCGACCGACTGGAGAAGGTGGCTGGCAACCGGGTAGATTGCCTAGACCCTCCGACTCCCAGTACGCCGGATTCAGGCCTTGCCGGATGGTTTGCGGAGCGTCCGCAGTCATCCACAAAAGATGGACCTCAGGGAATATATAGCGAGTACGGGTACGCCGGATACAGCTACAATACATATGATCTAGACGGCGGTTGCGCTGCCGGTGCCGTAAATGCAGACACCGGCATCGAGAATACTATGGCAAATGGCGAGCTTATGGTCGCCACGGCCGTAATCGGCGCCTCTAACGCGCTAAGGGAGCGAGCCTGGGACCCGGCAACAATGTGGGGCTGGGCCGACCCTCTGGTAGACCAAGCGACCAAAGCGGTTTACGAAAAGGTATTTAGCGTATTCGGCGTGATCACGCTCGCGATAGTTGGCCTTTACCTGATATGGCGTTCACGCCAAGCTGACATGGGCGCTGCAACAACAACCGCCGGATGGGCAATCTTGGTAATGGTTGCCGTAACAGCAATCGCCGCTTGGCCAGTTAGATCAGCTAATCTTGCGGATCAAACCTTGGTCACCACGCTAGGTGTTGTCCACGATGCCGTCGGACCTCGCCCGCAAAGTGGTGGTAACGGATGTCGCCTGAAGCCAACCTCATGTGAGGATCAGCGGCCACCAGCCGTGCGCGCTAGTGACACCGCCACGGAGACTATGCTCTATCGTAATTGGCTGCGTGGAGTTCTTGGCTCGGCCGACAGCGATACCGCCAAAAAATACGGCGCTGCACTATACGACGCTCGCTCACTAACATGGGACGAAGCACAGCGCATCCGAGACAACCCCGGAACCCGCGATGGCATCCTCAACGGAAAAAAAGAGCAGTGGAAGAAGGTAGCCGAACAGATCAGTAAGGAAGACCCGGAAGCATACGAATATCTTCAGGGAAAGAACGGCATGGAACGAGTCGGTGCTGGGTTCATCGCCGTCCTCGCTGCGGTCATGTTTGCAATGTTCGACCTTACCGCCTCGATCCTTGTCCTACTTGGATTCTTGATATTTCGTTGGGCAGTGATTGCAGCACCCATCCTAGGAACCGTTGGCCTTCTTCGCCCGGCTAGTGCAGGAATCCGGCGCCTAGGCAATGCCGTTGTGGCAGCCGTTTTTAATGTGGCCATATTCGGCACAGGGGCTGCCATATATTTATTCGCAGTCGATCTCATCATGAATACCGCGAGTTTGGCCGGTTGGCTGCAGGTCGTATTGGTTTGGCTCTGTGGCGTCGTCGGATGGCTTCTCCTACGCCCGTACCGTAGAATTACGCAATTGGGCGGCAAGGATAACGCTGCGGCTATCGCTTCGGGGGGCTCCTGGCATCGCCGCTTCTTTCGCGATATGCGCGAAGCTGCCAAATTGGAGGCCGCTGAAGGCGCCGGCTCCCCAGCAAATTTTGGAAAGAATAGCCGTGTGGTCCGTGCCGAAACACGCGACTTACGTCCGGAAGCCCGCCTCGAAGACTCGACGCATACAGCAATAAATACTGCCCATTCCAATGTGGTTGAACGAGGGCTCCCCGCGCACCCGCCGATGCAAATTCGTCCGGACGGTAGCGAGGTCGTACATGGTGAAGCCGCTGCCAGTGCTCATTCTATAGCCGGCACGAGTCAGCCTTCTCAGAGCCGGAACCGACCTAGGCGTACCGAGTGGGCAGAGCCGGAGGCCACAGAGACCCCAGCGTCGTACACCATCTATCGACCGTCTACTGGGGCGACAATTCAGGAACCGGCGACTCCACGGGTGCGCTCCGAGGCGAGGTGACAAGTGTCGGCGATCGTCGCGCGCGTTCTCAACGCACTTTTCCGTAGCCGTTGGGGTGTCGCACTCGTGCTTGTAACCGTAGTAATGGCCGTGGTCGGCGTTGGACGGCTGCTATCTAGCGGAAACAGCAACTCGCCGATCGCTGGTCTTAATCCGCCCAGTGTTACGGTAAGCATCGATCCGTCTGAAGATGACAGCGTCATATCGTCCGATCCTCCTCCAAAACCTAGAACCAGCCCGGGCCGAGCTCAGCCGGAGGCGGTTGCTTACGCATTTGCATCTGCATGGGCCAGTCATACCGGGGTCACGTCGAAGGCTTGGTTAGATCGCCTACTGCCGAACGCTACAACTGACCTCGAGAATCAACTTCGCGGAGCAGATCCTGCTGGCGTGCCAGCTAACCAGGTCATTGGGCGGCCCACCCTCGAGGTCGTTAATGAGACGCAAGTTAATGCAGCCGTCACGATGGACAAGGGAAGATTGAGTCTTCGTCTGATCGCATCGAGCGGACACTGGCTGGTTGACGGCATCGACTGGGAAGCGACATGAAATTCAGGGCGTCCAAGAAAGCCGTCTTGCTTACTGCCGTCGTGACCACGTTGGCATTGTTGTGCTGCGGAGGCAGTATCACTTTTCTGGTATTCGGCGAAATCAGTAAGAGGCGCGATCAGACATCCACAAACACCGCCTCTTTTGGATGCGGACAGGGTGGGCCGATCGCCCTAGGTGGCAAACTTCCCCAAGTTCGACAATACGGTTCTCAGCAGGTCCACAATGCCGCAGTGATCGTCAACGTCGGGGCTGCGCTGAAAATGCCTCCTCGCGCCTGGGTTATCGCCGTAGCAACCGCGATGCAGGAATCCGGCCTATCCAATCTAGGCAACCTAGGGTCACGAAACGACCACGACTCATTGGGGCTTTTCCAGCAGAGGCCTAGTTCGGGCTGGGGAAAGCCAGCACAGCTCCAGGACCCTGAATATGCCGCTACCAAGTTCTATGAGAAGTTGAAGACTATCCAGGGTTGGGAAAATATGTCACTGACTCGAGCCGCGCAGGCCGTTCAGATCAGTGCGTACCCAGATGCTTATGCTAAACACGAGCCGGCCGCAACCCAGATGGTCAATCTATTAGCCCATGGCGCAGCAAATGCGGTTGGCAACTCTCTGGCAATGAATTGTGCACGGGCTGGCCAAATAGCAGCATCAGGCTGGACAATTCCAGTAAAAGCGATTGTAGGATCCGGCTTCCGCGGGCCCGACCGACCCAACCACCAAGGCGTAGATCTAATCGTCGGCAGATACACGCCAATCCTCGCCGCCGCTAGCGGGATCGTGTCCGTCGTGAAATGCGATGAGGATTTTAAAGGGCGAAAAACCTGCGACGTGGATGGCTATCCTGGCAAGGGCGGCTGCGGGTGGATGGTCGAAATCCAGCATGCAGGCAACATCATGACTCGCTACTGTCACATGGTCCAAATGCCTTTCGTGCACGTGAATCAGAAGGTGACGGCCGGCCAAGTAATCGGCCGAGTCGGAACTAGCGGCAATTCATCGGGGCCACATCTGCATTTCGAAGTGCATCTTAATTATGACCGATCTAGTAATGGCGCCATAAACCCCGTCCCGTTCATGCAGAAGGTGGGCGCTCCATTGGGTGGCGCAGAGTGAACCAACGCCACGAGCCAGATCCCTTCGCGAACAGTTCAAGCTGGCCCACCGAAACTCCGCAACCGATCGTTCCCATTCCAGCAGCCATGACTGGCCCGCTGCGGGGTCGTCGAGTCATAATCGGTGCCCCGGGACTTGGGTGGCGAAGTGACTTGCGCGCGGACGAGAAGACCGTGCAGGGCAGCCGTACTTACGTACCCGTCATGCGCGAAGCGGAGTTTTATCGCGCGGAGTCGGAAGGAACGGAAGTATTTGCAGCCCTTGTGCCGATAGATCGCGTCTGGGTCGAAGAGTATGGTTTGGCTACGGTGTTTGAATCCGCGGCCTCAGGGCCAGTCAGATTAGTTTCTCTCGACGATCCTCCCCGGCGCCTCCCCATAATGGCAGCACAGTCCTCACGAATCACTGGACATAGATTGATTCGAGTCCTTGATGATGGGACTTGTCAGCGAGATCTTCGGGCAACGACCGAATTGTATAGCAGTGGGAGCGGCGATATCTGCGCACGAGTGGCGGATGAGCTTGACTGGTATGCGTGGTCCTGGAGCGGGAAGACGCCGCGAACCCTAGAGGTGCCAGTCCACTCATTGTGGTTGGAATGAGCTAGGATGTACGCCTCGCATCGCATACACGCCAACCATCCTGATTTTGCATCCCGAAGATCCAATTATCAGTCGCACGTTCGCTTCCATCAGCGAAGGCGCGATGGATTTGCGTTGTAACTGTGGTGCTGCCACTCTGGTCCGACACCTGGAGACTCGTCCAGGTTACCCGAATTCCCAGAGAAAATTTCTTCTCATCGGACAAGACCTGGCTCCGGTAGCTTGCTATTTGAGCAAGGGTGCTTCCGGGCTTGCATTCATACAGCGCCGCTTCATTGTCGTCGCGATTCACAAGATATGCGCGCAGGAAGCTGTCTACGACGACATCCGGTTCTGAGCGCTTCACTTCCGTCGCACTATCGTAGAGCGCGACGATGACACCCACGGCACCCAGACATAGCAGCACCACGACTCCGGCACCCAGGGCAAGCCACAGCCTCCCCCTCCGAGTGCTCAGGCGGCCGCTACGTCTACGTCGCTTCAAGACTCCGACATTGGACGGATCAGACGGATGGATCGAAGGCGAAGAGCGCTCGAACTGCTCAGGGGTCCAAGACGGAGACGCTGGTAGCCCGGCTGGCAACTTCGACGTTCCTTCGTGTCCCGGCTCAGACGGCTGCATACCTCAAACACTAATTCGTCATCGCCGTGTTAACACGGGCAGAGGACCTTGTGCCGGACCGAACCGATGGGATTGCCCGGGTGTATGGATCATCGAGGGCCGGTGGGCGCTCTCCCGGAGACCCGCGGAGCTAGCTCGGCATAGCGGTTCGGCGGGACCGCATTGCGAGTAGGGGGGCTGGTCTGGGATAGGTTTTATGCGCGCGACAGGAGGTGACAGCAGTGGCGGATTCGGCTCTGCGGGTCCGGCAGGCTGCTGCTTTGCACCGGCAGGCGGTGGCGGCGGCGGATGCTGCGGCGGCCGCGCTGGAGGCGTTTGCGCCCAGCGCCGCTGATCCGCGGGAGCAGCAGCGGCTTGCGGAGCGGCTGCGGGAGGCGGCGGCGCAGGTGGCGCCCGGGTGGCTGGGGGCGCCGCTGGATGCGCTGACTTCGCGGATGCCGCTTGACGGTTCGGGGACGCAGGTTGCTGCCGGAGGGACGGAACCGGGGCGGTTCGTGCGGGTCGGGGTGGCTCACCTTTCTGGTGCCGGACAGTCCCAGTCCGTCGGTCCTGGACAGCCCCCGCCCGTCGGTCCCGGGCAGTCCCAACCCGTCGGTTCCGGACAACGCCAGCCCGTTGGTCTCGGACAACCCCAACCCGTTGATCTCGGACAGGTCCGACCCGCTGATGAGGTTCGATTTCCGGCGATCGTTCCGCTGCTGGGTGCCGGGCATTTGACGATCGATGCGAGCGCCACCGATCCGCGGGTGTTCGGGCTGATCAGGGCGCTGCTTCTGCGGCTTTTCGCGGCGGCTCCGGCGGGGTCGCTGCTGGTGCGGGCGGTGGACGGGATCGGTGGGGGTGCGGTCTTCCAACCGTTCGAGGAGCTCGCCGATGCCGGGCTGATGTCGCCGCCGGCGGTGGACCGGCAGGGGCTGCGGGATGTGCTGGCCGAGGCGGAGAAGTGGCTGCGGCCGGCCCGCGGGGTCGGGTCGGACAGTGTGCGGCAGACCCGCCGGGCCAAACGGGACCGGATGCTGCTGCTGGTCATCGCCAGTCTGCCGGAGCTCACCGAGGGCGAGGAGCTGCGTCGGATCGCCGCTCTCGCGCAGCAGGGGCCGGAGTCGGGGTTGCACCTGATCGTGGCCGGTTGGCCGCCGCCGCCGTTGACCGCGGAGACGACTCAGGCGCCGCTGCCGCGGACCACCGCGATCAGTGTGCGGAATCCGTTCGCCGTGGTCGGTGACCCGCCCGGGGGATCGTTCGGGTCGACGCCGGAAGCGCCGTGGCTGAACGCCCCGGTTCTGCTCGACGATGAGCCGCCGGCGCACCTGGTCGACGCGGTCTGTCAGGAGCTGGCGGCCCGATCGGCGGCCGCGTCCCGGGTGACGCTGGCCGACCTGCTGCCGGAGCCGTCCGAGGAGCTGTGGTCGGCGGACGCGTCCGCGGGTGTGGAAACCGTGGTGGGGCATCACGGCGACGTGCCGCTGGTGCTGCGTTTCAACGATCTGACCCCGCACTGGATGGTCGGTGGGCGCTCGGGCGCCGGCAAGACCGCTTTCCTGATCAACGTGCTGTACGGGCTGGGCACCCGCTACTCGCCCGACGAGCTGGCCCTCTACCTGCTGGACTTCAAGGAGGGCGTGTCCTTCGCCGAGTTCGTGCCGACGCACCGGGACCGCACCTGGCTGCCGCATGCCCGTGCGGTCGGGGTGGAGTCGGATCGGGAGTACGGCCTGGCGGTGCTCCGCGAGTTGGATGCCGAGATGGGCCGGCGGTCCATGGCGTACAAAAGAGCCGGTGTTTCCCGGTTTGCCGATCTTCGCGCCGTGGCGGCGGAGGAGGGGCGCGGGCGGCCGCTGCCGCGGGTCCTCTGTGTCATCGACGAGTTCCAGGTGCTGCTGGCCGGCAACGATCCGACCGCGAGCGAGGCGGTGGGACTGCTCGAGTCGCTGGCGCGCAAGGGCCGGTCGTACGGGATTCACCTGGTCCTGGCCAGTCAGACGGTGCTCGGGGTGGAAGCTCTCTACGCCAAACGGGATTCGATCTTCGGCCAGTTCCCGGTGCGGATCGCGCTGCCGGGCGGCGGTGACGTGCTGGAGCCGACCAACGACGCGGCGGCCGGTCTGCCGCTGGGCAGTGCCGTGGTGAACACGGCCGGTGGTCTGGGCGGCCCCCGCGGGGCGACCCGGGGTCACGAACGGGTGGTTCGGTTCCCGGATCCGCACGCCGATCAGGAGTCGCTCAGCAACCTGCGGCACCGGCTGTGGGGTGCCCGCGACCCGGAGGCGGTGCCGCCGCGGATCTTCGCCGGGTATGCGCATCAGCATCTGGTCGACGACCCCACCTATCGGGCCGCCCTGGCCGGCCGGGCGAGTCGCCCCACCGCCCTGATCGGTCGCATGATCGACGTGAGCCTGTCGACGGCCGCCTTCCCCCTGGATTCCTCCCCGGGGCGGCACCTGGCGATCCTGGGCTCGCAGGCGGCCGGTTCCGAGGTGTTGGACGCGGCGGCGCGCAGCGTGGCGGCGTGCCACCCGCCGCGTACCGCCCGCTTCGTGATCTGCTCCCTGGTCGCCGAGGGCGACGCGCTGGCCGCGGCCCTGGCCGCGGAGATCAGCCACCGGCAGGAGGTGGTGGTGACCGATGCCGCCGGGCTGGCTGCCGAACTCGCCGACGACCAGCCGGGCTATCGGGTGGTGTTCGGCATGGACGCCGCTCCGCCGGGCGCCCTGACCGGCCTGCGGCAGCTGCTGCGCGAGGGTCCGAGCCGGGGCGCGCACCTGCTGTCCTGGTGGCGGGGGGTGCGCCGGTTCAGTGAGGAGACCGGCGGCAGCATGGGCCGCGAGGATGTGGCCGGCCTGCTGTTCCTCAACGTTCCGCAGGCGGATGTGTCGCTGATGCTGGGGCGGGCGGTCGACTGGCAGCCGCGGCCGAACCGGGCGCTGCTGCACGACCGTCACACCGATCGCACGGTCACGGTGGTCCCGTTCGTACAGCCGGAGGGTGAACACCCATGACGGAGCAGGCAGAGCAGAGCGGACTGGTTCCCGCTCAGGCCGGCGCACCCCCGGAGAGTCCCTGGGCGGCCTATCTGGCGGCCGCCCAGCAACTCGACGTGGTGCGCCGGGCGGCCAGCACGTCGGCCGGCGAGCAGGCTGCCACGATCGCCGCGGCACGCCAGGAGCTCACCGCGGTCCGGGCCCGGCTGGCGCCGCAGCGTGCCCGGCTGATGCGCGATTTCGGCGTGCCCGAAATAGATCTGCTCCCCCTGGAGGGGGAACGTGCGACCGCGCAGGCCGCGACAATCGGTGGCCCGGACGCGGTCCTGGCGGCGTTGCAGCAAGCCAGGATTACCGCCGACGCCGCCGATCACGCTTTCATCGGTCCGATTCCGCTCGGCCCGGGACGCCCCTGGGCGCGCAATCTTCTGGTTTACGGTCCGTTCGCGGCGGCCGTGCTGTTCGTGCAGATCATTCTCTATCTGGTCGCGCCGAGCGGTTCGCTGCCGACATACACGCTCCTCTGCGGCCTGAGCATGCCGCTGCTGGCATTCGGCCTGGGTTGGGCCACGATCGGTTTCGTCTGGGGTCCGGACGCCGCGAAAGGCGGTCCGCCGGTCGATCGCACGCCGGTCGTCGGCATCGTCGCGTGCCTCACCCCGGTGCTGCTCACCTGCATGGGTGTCGGTCTGCAACAACTGCTGAACTGAAACCTGGAGAGGACAGGACAATGGCGAGCGTCGAAGAGATAAAGATGAACATCGCCGTCTCGGTGTCCGGGGCGGACCGCGCGATCGCCGGCATTCAGATGGCCGGTGACCAGCTCGATCAGTCGCTCGCGATGCTGCGCCTGACCACGGTCGGGTCGTTTCATCCGGCGGCGACGGCCGCTATCGCCCATCTGGAACAGGCCCGGGCCCGGCTCGACGAGGCAACCCAGTTGACCCGCGCCGCCATGGATTCCGCCAATCAGTTTCGCGGCGGGATTTAAGAGCGAAATGCAGATATCGTGCGCTGCGGCCGATAACTGATCGCCGCTCCCGCCGAGGCCGGGTCGCGATGATCAGGCCGCTGCGCGGCCATAACGATCATCGCGACCCTTCATTGCCCGTGGGTGGTCACCGAAAATCAGCGCGCGTTGATCAGGGCCATAGCTTCGGCGCGGACCTTGCCATCGGTCTGGAAGGCGCCGCGCACCGCCGAGGTGACCGTCCGCGCGCCCACCTTGCGGATGCCCCGCATCTCCATGCACAGGTGCTCGCACTCCAGCACCACTATCACCCCGCGCGCCCCCAGCTTCGCCATCAGCAGGTCGGCGATCTGTGAGGTGAGGCGTTCCTGCACCTGTGGGCGTCGCCCGAACACCTCGACGAGCCGGGCCAGTTTCGACAGCCCGGTGATCCGTCCGTCGACGCCCGGGATGTAGCCGATGTGCGCGACGCCCTTGAACGGCAGCAGGTGGTGCTCGCACATGCTCTGCACCTCGATGTCGCGGACCAGCACGAGCTCCTCGTGGTCCGCCTCGAAGGTGGTGGTCAGCACCTCCGCCGGGTCGACCCGCAGGCCGGCGAACAGCTCGGCGTAGGCGCGGGCGACCCGGGCCGGGGTGCGTGCGAGACCATCCCGGTCGGGGTCCTCACCGATCGCGATGAGGATCTCCCGGACCGCTTTCTCGATCCGCCCGAGGTCGACGGCCTGCTCCACCGGGGTGCCGGTGAGCTTGCCGTCGACCAGTCGGGCGGCGAGATAGTCGATGTCGTCGTGCGTGCTGATCAGATGCTGCCTTCCACGGCGCCGTTGGCGTTGGGGCCGACAGCGAACTGGCCATCCGCTTCGGCCTGCGCCTTCAGCTTCTCCCGCTCGGCGGGAGTGAGCACCGGCGGGGCCTCCGACGGCAGGCGCTTGCCGAAGCCGTTGAACGGCGACATCGGCGGGCGCTTCTGCACCCGGGCGCAGATCCGGTTCATGTCGTCCTGGGTGATGGTCTCCTTCTCCATCAGCTCCAGGACCATGTTGTCGAGAACGTCGCGGTACTCGACCAGGATCTCCCAGGCCTCGTCGTGCGCGAGCTCGATGAGCGCCCGCACCTCGGAGTCGATGTCGGCGGCGACGGCGTCCGAGTAGTCCTTCTCGTGGCCCATGTTGCGGCCCATGAAGGGCTCGTCACCACTGGTGCCGTATTTCACGGCGCCGAGCTTGGAGCTCATGCCGTACTGCGTGACCATGGCGCGGGCCAGGCCGGACGCCTTCTCGATGTCGTTGCCGGCGCCGGTGGTGGGCTCGTGGAAGACGAGCTCCTCGGCGGCCCGGCCACCCAGCGCGTACGCCAGGGTGTCGATCATCTCGGCGCGGGTCTGGGTGTACTTGTCCTCGGTCGGCAGGACCAGGGTGTGCCCGAGCGAGCGGCCACGCGGGAGGATCGTCACCTTGTGCACCGGGGCGGAGTGCGGCAGCGCGTAGGCCACCAGCGCGTGTCCACCCTCGTGGTAGGCGGTGATCTTCTTTTCCTTGTCGCTCATCGCCCGGGTACGACGCTCGGGGCCGGCGATGACCCGGTCGATCGCCTCCTCGAGGTACTCGTTGGAGATCGCCCGCTTCTCGTGCCGGGCGGTCAGCAGTGCGGCCTCGTTGATCACGTTGGCCAGGTCGGCGCCGGAGAAACCGGGCGTGCGACGGGCCACCGAGTCGAGGTCGACGTCGGGCGTGAACGGCTTGCCCTTGGCGTGCACCCGCAGGATCGCCTTGCGGCCCTCCATGTCCGGGTTGTCCACCGGGATCTGCCGGTCGAAACGGCCCGGGCGCAGCAGCGCCGGGTCGAGGATGTCCGGCCGGTTGGTGGCCGCGATCAGGATCACGCCACCCTTGGTGTCGAAGCCGTCCATCTCGACGAGCAGCTGGTTGAGCGTCTGCTCGCGCTCGTCGTGGCCGCCGCCCATGCCGGCGCCGCGGTGCCGGCCGACGGCGTCGATCTCGTCGACGAAGACGATCGCCGGCGCATTCGACTTGGCCTGCTCGAAGAGGTCACGAACCCGGCTCGCGCCGACACCGACGAACATCTCCACGAAGTCGGACCCGGAGATCGAGTAGAACGGCACCCCGGCCTCGCCGGCGACCGCGCGGGCCAGCAGCGTCTTACCGGTACCCGGGGAGCCGAACAGCAGCACACCCTTCGGGATCTTGGCGCCGAGCGCCTGATACTTCGCCGGGTTCTGCAGGAAGTCCTTGATCTCGTGGAGCTCCTCGACCGCCTCGTCGGCGCCCGCCACGTCGGCGAACGTCGTCTTCGGGGTGTCCTTGGTGATCATCTTCGCCTTGGACTTGCCGAAGTTGAGCACCCGCGAGCCGCCACCCTGCATCTGCGACATGAACAGCAGCAGCAGGACCACCAGAATGGCGATCGGCAGCAGGTTGATCAGCAGGCTGAGGAGGATGTTGTCGCCGGAGACCGTCGCGTTGATCGTCCCGCTGATCCGCTGGGCGTCCTTGGCTTGCTGGACGGCCTTCCAGACATCAGAGGTGACCTCGTACGGATACTGGGTTTCGATCTTGCTCGTCGACTTGCCGTTGAACTGCTCGGGGTTCTTGAGGTCGATCTGGAGCGTCTGCTCCTTGTCCTTCTGGACGACCTTCTCGATGCCGGGCTGGTTCAGACGGTCGAGAGCGACCGAAGTATCGACCCGCTGGTAGCTGGGACCACTGGTGAAGAATGAGCTCAGCGCGACTACGCCGATGATCACCAGAATGATCCAGACCACCGGGCGGCGGAAGAAACGCGTACGTTCCATACTGTTGTCGGGCGCCAAGCGCCCGGACCCTCCTGATCGGCGTCCTGGTCACCTCAACGTCGCCGCCCACCGGCGGCCGCCGGTATCAATTCCCCGCTGGCTTGCGGTGAACCCTCCCGGCCCTCCGGCGCCTGTGACACCACGCCGTCGGTCACTCGACCGTACACCGTAGGCCCGGATTGCGAACCCGTGAGGCCAGAGGGCGAGCTCCACGTAACCCCCCGCAATCCGGCGCGTTTCAGTAATAAAACGGTTCATAACCACCATTACTGAGAACACGCTGAGAAAGCGGTTCAGCTACGGGCGTACACCTCGGGGCGGAGCACGCCTACGTACGGCAACTCCCGGTAACGCTCCGCGAAGTCCAGACCGTAACCCACCACGAACTCGTTCGGGATGTCGAAGCCGACGTAGCGGACCGGCACCTGCACCTTGACCGCGTCCGGCTTGCGGAACAGCGCGACCACCTCGACGCTGGCCGGTTGACGCGACTCCAGGTACTTCATCAGCCAGGACAGGGTCAGCCCGGAGTCCACGATGTCCTCGACCACCAGCACGTGCCGGCCGGCGATGTCCCGGTCCAGATCCTTGAGGATGCGCACCACACCGGACGAGGTGGTGCCCTGCCCGTACGACGAGACGGCCATGAACTCCATCTCGGTGGACGGCCCGTGCCGCCCCAGCGAACGGGCGAAGTCGGCCATGAACATGACCGCTCCCTTGAGCACACAGACCAGCAGGATGCCGTCGGCGGCATCCGCGTGGTCCACGGAGACCTGCTTCGCCAGCTCATCGATCTTCTCGCGGATCTGCTCCTCCGAGATGATCACGTGGTCGATGTCGGCGTCGTACCAAGAGCCATCAGCCATGGCTCTAGCCTGCCGCATCGAGGTTACCGTTCGTGAAACGGGGCCACTTTCGCTCCGGTTCGCTCACTTGATAATGGCGGGAACCACCCGAACGAGGTCACTTCCTTGCCGCCCCACCGCGATCCCGCCGGGCAGATGCGCCGGGCCCTGCCCCCGCCAGCCGGTGACCAGCGCGTCCAGGGAGGTCACGTGGGAGTACGCCAGGGCGCTGCCGGGTGCCCCCAGCTCCAGCGCCCAGCGGTGCAGCACCCGGCCGCGGATCGCGCCGGCCAGCGCGGCCAGCGCCGGCACCGCCAGCCCGGCCGGCGACCGGGCCCGGTCCAGGGCCGCGGCGGCCAGCTCGTCCAGGGCCGCGGTGTCCGCCGCGAGCAGCGTCGCCGTGCGGGCCAGGTTGCCGACCACGGCCGGACCCAGCTCGGCCACCAGGGTGGGCAGGGCGGTGGCACGGACCCGGGCACGGGCGTACGCCGGATCGGTGTTGTGCGGGTCCTCCCAGGCAGCCAGGCCGAGGGCGGCGCACGCCTTGCGGGTGTCGGACCGGGACACGTCGAGCAGCGGGCGCCGGAACACCCCGCGGCGGGCCGGCATTCCGGACAGGCCGCGCGGGCCGGCGCCCCGGGCGAGCGCCAGCAGGACCGTCTCGGCCTGGTCGTCGCGGGTGTGCCCGAGCAGCACTGCGGCCGCCCCGGTCTCGGCGGCGGCGGCCTCCAGGGCCTCGTAACGGGCGGTCCGGGCAGCCGCCTCGGGGCCTCCGGGCAGCCCGGTCACGGTGACCGGGCACACGCGTACCGGATCGAAATCGGCGGCGCGCGCCCAGGCCGCAACCGATCGTGCCCGGCGGTCCGAACCCTCCTGCAGCCCGTGGTCCACGGTGACCAGACCGACCCGGGCGGCGACGAACCGGGCGGCGGCGGCCAGCGACAGCGAGTCGGCGCCGCCGGAACAGGCCACCAGCACCAGCGCGGCGGGCGGCAGGTCGGCCAGGCCGCGACGGACCGCCGTGCGGACCGCGGCGACCGGCGCCGGGATCCGGGCCACGGTCAGTCGAGGACCGGGCGAGGGCCGTGCACCCGGGCCACCCAGGCGTCCGGGTCGCCGAGCTCCTCCAGCAGAGGCAGGGTGAGCGGCGACTCGAAGATCTTGTTGAAGCCCTCCATGCCGACCCGCTCGACCACGCCGTGCACGAACTTGTGCCCCTCGGCGTACTGCCGCATCTTGACCTCGATGCCGAGCAGCCGGCGGACCGTCTTGTCCAGCGGGTTGCCGCCCTCACGCCGGCGGTTGAACTTGGCCCGGATCGACTCGACGCTCGGGATCACCTCGGGGCCGACGCCGTCCATCACGAACTCGGCGTGGCCCTCCAGCAGGGTCATCAGCGCGGTGAGCCGGTCCAGCACGGCTTTCTGCCCGGGAGTCTGGACGATGTCGAGCACCGAGACGCGGCTCTCCGGGTCGCGCAGCGCGTCGGAGAGGCCGGCCACCCCACGGCGCAGGCGCTCCAGCAGGTGATCACCGCCCTGCGAGGCGTCGACGAACGCCTGCACCTGGCCCAGGAAGTAGCCGCGCATCCAGGGGACCGCGGTGAACTGGGTGCGGTGGGTCACCTCGTGCAGGCAGACCCAGAGCCGGAAGTCCCGCGGGTCGGCGCCGATCTTGCGCTCGACCTCGACGATGTTCGGCGCGTTGAGCAGGAGCTGACCGGGGTCGTCGGAGAACACCTCGTACTGCCCGAGGACCCGGCCGGACAGATAGGCCAGGATCGTGCCGGCCTGCACGCCGGTGACCCGGGAACCGATCGCGTCGGCGAACGCGCCCGGCGGCCTGTCCCCGGAGAGCTTGGTGACCAGCGGATTGATCACCTGCCGGAGGCCGGCGATGTTCGCCTTCGCCCAGTCGCGGCGGTCGACCACCCGCACCGGCGGCGCGTCGACCTGCGCGCTGAGCCCGGTGTACGCCGCCACGTGGCCGGCCGCCTGCTCGGTCAGCACCCGCAGCTCGGCGACCACCTGGGCGGCCTCGTCATAGGAGACCGCCGGCCCCGATTTCGACAGCGCGCCGGCGGTCGCGGCGGCCAGATCCCAGTCAACGAACTGCGCCATGCAGCCGACAGTACCCGCGCGACTCCACACCGCACTCCGGAGAAACCCTTAGGAACAGCCGCAGGCCACCAGTTTCGCGGCGACCCTGTCCAGCGCGGTCTTGGCACTGGCCGCGTTCGATGTGCCGGTCGCCATGATCGCGAAGGAGAGCACCCGGCCGTCCTTGGTGACCAGCACCCCGGCCAGCGTGTTCACCCCGCTCAGCGTGCCGGTCTTGGCGCGCACCACACCCTGGGCGGCACGGTTCGGGCTGGGCGTGACGAACCGGGTGCGCAGCGTCCCGGACCAGCCGGCCACCGGCAGCCCGTCGAACATCGCGGACAGCTCGGGTCTCGTCCCGCCGGCCGCCAGCGCCAGCGCCTGCACCAGCAGGGTCGGGCTGAGGCCGTCGTGCCGGGACAGCCCGCTGCCGTCGTACAGGTCGGCCTCGTCGCCGGGCAGACCCAGCTCGCGCAGCTTGGCGATCATCGCCTCGGAGGCGCCGTCGAAGCTGGCCTCCTTGTGTGCGGCGATCGCCACCTGCCGGGCCATCGTCTCGGCCAGGGTGTTGTCGCTCTCCTGCAGCATCCAGTCGAGGATCTGGACCAGCGGCGGGGAATCCACCTTGCCGAGCTCGGTGCCGGCATCCGGGGCCCTGCCCTTGGCCACCTTCTCCGACGGCACGCCGAGGAAGTTCGCGAACGCCCGCCCGGCGGCCAGCGCCGGATCGGCGAACCGCGGGTCGCCGCCGTTCTCGTGGTGCACCGGGGTGATCCGGCCGGCGTTGGTCATCAGCGCCTGGATCCGCGCCACCTGCCCGTCCGGCGAGACGTCGTCGGGTGACCAGCCGAGCCCGGTCTCCGGGCCGGTGAACAGCGAGGTGTCGACCGTCACCCGGGTGATCGGGGTGGCGCCCATCGCCTTCTTCACCTGGGCGGCCAGCTGATCCAACCGGGCCGCGCCGGGGAACTCCGCCTTCGCGTTGACCGCCAGGGTCGGGTCGCCGCCGCCGACCAGCACCACCTCGCCCGGCTTCGCGCCGGCCACCACCCGGGTGGTCAGGCGGTACGCCGGGCCGCGGGCGGCCAGCACGGTCACCGCGGTGAGCAGCTTCGCGGTCGAGGCCGGGGTGGTCGGGATGTCCGCGTTCTGCGCGTAGAGCACCTGTTGCGAGGCCACGTCCATGACCGAGACGTGCACCTTGCCGCCGAGCGCCGCCGACCGGATCAGCGGGTCCAGGACGGCCTTGACCGCGGTCGGGTTCGGCGCCGTCCCCTGCGCCGCGGCGGCGGCCAGCACCGGGGTCGGTTTCGGGTCCGGGGTGGTGGTCACGCCGGCCGGACTCGCCGAGTCACCGAACCAGCCGGCGATCGGGCCGGGCTTCTCCACCACACCGACGACCACCACGGCGAGCAGCACCACGGCGGCGAGCACGATCGAGGCCATCTTCGGGTTCGAGAAGAAGTCCGGCGCCGCCGGCTCCGCGTCGGGTTCCGGGGCCGCGGCGGGTTGCGGCGGCGGTGCGGGAGCCGGGACCGCCGGGCGGGCGGTGTTCAACGGCACGGAGGCTTTCCCGTACGCGTCACCCGTGGACGCCGCGGGCGGCGCGGGCGGCAGGCCGCTCGGCGGGTAGGCCCCCGGAGCCGGGATCTGCGCCGTCGTCGCCGGATCCGGCGCGGCCGGCTGCCATTTACCGGCATCCGGGCGATCCGTCCCGTTAGACACGCCGTTGTACTCCGGTCCGTTCTGTGAATCTTGCCTCGTCACACGCCCCTCCTCGCCCGTGGCGTCAGACTTAGGGGAGACTAGCGACATCCGGCACACCGTTGCGCGCGGATCCTGCGGGCCTGCTTCCTCTCCCCCGCTTCCCGCCCGGCGGACCGGTCTATTCAGGCGGGCAAGCAAAAGGGGAGCGAATCATGGATTTCGACGTTCTGGTTGAGATCCCCAAGGGGCAGCGCAACAAGTACGAGGTGGACCACAAGACCGGTCGTATCCGGCTGGACCGGACCCTCTTCACGGCGACACAGTATCCCGCCGACTACGGCTACATCGAGGGCACCCTGGGCCAGGACGGCGACCCGCTGGACGCCCTGGTGCTGATCCAGGAGCCGACCTTCCCCGGTTGCCTGGTCCGGGCGCGCGCGATCGGCATGTACCGGATGACCGACGAGAAGGGCCGCGACGACAAGGTCCTCTGCGTGCCCTTCGAGGACCCGCGCCAGGAGCACCTGCGCGACATCCACCACCTGGGCGAGTTCGACCGGATGGAGATCCAGCACTTCTTCACGGTCTACAAGGACCTGGAGCCGGGCAAGTCGGTCGAGGGCGCGACCTGGGTCGGCCGGGTCGAGGCCGAGGCCGAGATCCGCGCGTCCTTCAAGCGCGCCGAGGCCGCCGAGGCCGAGGGAGAGCACTGACCGCTCGCTTCCCGCTGCACCGCTGACGACCGCACCTGCGAGGCTCCGGCCCCGCAGGTGCGGTCGTGTGGCCATCCCGTCTTCCGGGGCCACGGATCGAACAGCTCTGCGGGCTAGAGCGAGATGCCGCTGACCGCGGTGTACAGGCCGGCGACCGCGCAGGCGACCGGGATCACCGCGGCGGTGACCAGCAGTTCGAACAGGTGGGCGACGCGGGCCGACAGCGGCCCGGCCGGGCGCTGCGACCAGATCGTCCCGGCCGGCACCACGGCCAGGGCGAGCAGCACACAGGCCGCCGCCGCGACCGGCAGCACATCGCTGCCCACCCGGCCCAGCAGATCCGCGCCCAGCGCGGCGAGCGCGGCCAGGCCACCGGCGATCAGCGGCAACCGCAGCCGCCGGGCCCGGAACAGCCGGGACCGCAGCAGCAGCACCGCCGCGGTCACGGCCAGCAGCAGCCGGGCCGCCGGCCCACCGGTCGCGGCCAGCACCGCGGCCGCCCCGGCGACCAGCACCGCATGCCCCAGCAGCAGGCCGGCCAGCAGCTCGTCGGTGCGCCGCACCGCGGCGAAGACCGCCTCCCGGTCCGGGCGGCGGCGGATCGCGTCCAGCGCGAAGCCCTCGCCGGCCGACTCGTCCGGCAGCGTGTCCGGCGGCACCGGCATCCGGCCCAGATGAATGGCCAGGCCGGGAAGCAGCGAGACCCCGCACAGCAGCACCGCGAGCAGCACCGCCGCGCCCGCCGCCGGGTCCGTGGCCAGGCCGGTCAGGGCGGCCAGGGCACCGAGCACGCCGGCCGTGACACCGGCCGGGAAGACCCGGCTGCCGGTGGCCGCCCCGGCGACGCACAGGGCCGCGGTCGCGAGCGTGGCGATCGAGCCGGCCAGCAGCTCCGGGCCGGCGAGCCAGCGCAGGGCGGGCAGCGGGCCGGCCGGATGGGCGCCGACGACCAGGGCGGCGGCGCCGATGAAGGCGTACGCCATGGCAAAACCGCCGAGGACGACAGCGGCCGGGCGCATCCGGTACGCCCGGGACGCCACCGTCGCGGCGAGCAGCAGGACGACTGCCAGGCCGAGACCGGTCCAGCCCGCGCCCCCGCCGCCACGCGCCGGGCCGCCTCCTCGCACCGGGCCGGCGAGCAGCGTCAGCAGCCCGGCGGACAGCGCGATCCCGGCGGCGCCGAGAGCAGCCGCCCGGGTGGTCGAGGCGGTCCAGACGCCGCCGCGCCGCCGGGCGCCCTCGGCCACCGCCTCGACCACGTCGTCGTACTCCAGTTCGGGCCAGTCGTCCAGGGCCGGGCTCAGGTGCAGCACCTCGCCGTCGCGAACGCCTTGTGCGTGCAGCCCCCGCCCCACCTCGAGGGTGGCTCCATCGACGCGGCGCAACACCCAGCCGCCATGCCGCTCACCGGTGTCGGCCAGGTCCTCGCCGGCGTGCCGGAGCACCTCTGGCAGCAGTTCCGCGAGCGGGACCCGCTCCGGCAGCGCCACGTCCACCCGGCGTCGTGGGGTGCTGATCGTCACCCGGGCCAGACCGGTCCGCACCGAACCCCCTCCGACGGTTGTCCACAGCGACGAAGATCGATGCTGCGCGATGCCCCGAACTTTACCTAGCATGGGCGCTTCGTGATGCCCCGTGATCGGCGAGGCACGGTGAGCGACGGGAGCGCACGCGATGGGCACCGTGGTGATCAAGCGGTCCGAGCGCCGTCCGGCGCCCGCGATCCCGGACGGTGAGCTGCTGGTCGAGCCGCCCCCGGAGCGGGCCCGGCCGGCCGCCGGGCGGTGGCAGCAGGCCCTGATGGTGTTGCCGATGCTGGGCGGCACGGTGGCCATGGCGATGATGATGGGCCAGGGTCACGGCGGCATGTATTCGTACGTGATCGGCGGCCTCTTCGGCATCTCCTCGATCGCCATGCTGGCCACCTCCTTCGGCTCGGCCACCGGACCCCGCCGGGCCGAGACCGCCGCCGCCCACCGCGACTACCTGCGACACCTCGCCGTGCTGCGCCGCCGGGTCCGGGAAACCGCCCGCCGGCAGCGCGCCGGCCAGCTGTATCGCCATCCCGACCCGGACCGGCTGTGGTCCACGGCGGCCAGCCACCGGGTCTGGGAGCGCCGGCCGGACGACCCGGACTTCGGCGTGGTCCGGGTCGGCCTCGGCCCGCAGGCCCTGGCCACCCCGCTGCTGGCGCCGGCCACCCGCCCGCTGCACGAGCTGGAGCCGGTGACCGCGGGCGCGCTGCGCCGGTTCCTGGACGCCTACTCGGTCGTGCCGGACCTGCCGGTGGCCATGTCGCTGCGCGGGTTCGCCCGGGTCCACCTGCGCGGCGGCGAAGCGGCCCGGGACCTGGTCCGGGCCGCGATCATCCAGCTCGCGGTCTTCCACGCGCCGGACGACCTGCTGGTCGCGGTCTGCGCCGGCCCCGCCCGGCGGGCCGACTGGGAATGGGTCAAATGGCTGCCGCACGCGCTGCACCCGGCCCGCTCCGACCCGCTCGGCCCGCTCCGGCTGGTCGCCGGCGATGCCGGCGAGCTGGACCGGCTGCTCCACGACGTGCTCGCCGACCGTCCCCGGTTCCAGCCCGGCGCGGCGAGCGCGGCCGGTCCGCACGTGGTGATCGTCCGGGACGGCGGCGAGCCGCTCCCACCCGGTGACGGCATCGACGGGGTGACCGTGCTGGACCTGGACGCGCCACCGCCCCGGCTGCTCGACCGGGCCACCCTGGCGCTCGAGGTGGACCGGACCGGCACGCTGCTCACCGCCACCATGGAGGTGGAGACCGTGGCCGGGCGGGCGGACGGCCTGCCGGCGACCACCGCCGAGGCGATCGCCCGGCGGCTGACCCCGCTCCGCACGGCCGGGGTGGCCGACCCCGACGGGCCGCCGGTACCGGCCGAGACCGGCTTCGCCGAGCTGCTGGGCATCGGCGACCCCGAGAGCTTCCGCCCGGCCCGGGGCTGGCGGCCCCGGCCGGCCCGGGACCGGCTGCGCGCACCGATCGGGGTGACCGCCGACGGCCTGCCGGTCGAGCTGGATCTGAAGGAGTCGGCGCAGGGCGGGATGGGCCCGCACGGCCTGCTGATCGGCGCCACCGGCTCCGGCAAGTCGGAGTTGCTGCGCACCCTGGTGCTGGCGCTCGCCGGCACCCACTCCCCGGAGTCGCTGAACCTGGTGCTGATCGACTTCAAGGGCGGCGCCACCTTCGCGTCGCTGGACCGGCTGCCGCACACCGCCGCGCTGATCACCAACCTGAGGGACGAGCTGCCGCTGGTCGACCGGATGGCCGAGGCGATCGACGGCGAACTTCTCCGGCGGCAGGAGCTGCTCCGCAAGGCGGGCAACTTCGCCGGCCTGCCGGACTACGAGCGGGCCCGGGCGGACGGGGCGGCCCTGCCACCGTTGCCGTCGCTGCTGGTGGTCGTCGACGAGTTCGCCGAGTTGCTGGTCCACAAACCCGACTTCATCGAGATGTTCCTGCAGATCGGACGGGTGGGGCGCTCGCTCGGCGTGCACCTGCTGCTGGCCAGTCAGCGCCTGGAGGAGGGGCGGCTGCGGGGACTGGACACGCACCTGTCGTACCGGATCGGCCTGAAGACCTTCAACAGCGTCGAGTCCCGGGTGGTGCTGGGCGTCCCGGACGCGGCCGACCTGCCCAGCGCGCCCGGGCACGCATACCTGAAGGTCGGCAACGGGCCGTTGACCCGGTTCCGCGGGTCGTACGTGTCCGGGCCGCTGCGCCGCACCGGCTCGCCGGGCGACCCGGCCGGGACGACCGAGCTGCGCGTTCTGCCCTACACGACGCGGGCCATGGCGGCCCCGGCCCGCCCGGCGGCGATCGCCGCACCCGAGCCGGCCAGCGGCTCGCCCACGCTGCTCGGTGTGCTGGTCGACCGGATGGCCGGACAGGGCCCGCCGGCCCACCGGGTGTGGCTGCCGCCGCTGGACTCCCCGGCCACCCTCGACGATCTGCTGGGCCCGCCGATCGTGGCCGCCGGGCGCGGCCTGACCTGCGTCAGCCCCGAGCTGCACGGCGCCCTGCAGGTGCCGATCGCGCTGGTGGACAAGCCGCGCGAACAGGTGCGCGACACACTCTGGCTGCAGCTCGCCGGGGCCGCCGGGCACGTGGCGGTGGTCGGCGGCACGCTCAGCGGCAAGTCGACCGCGCTGCGCTCGCTGATCTGCGGGCTGGCGCTGACCCACACCCCGGCCGAGGCGCAGGCGTACTGCCTGGACTTCGGCGGTGGGTCGCTGGGCGCGCTGCGCGGGCTGCCGCACGTGGGGGGGGTGTTCGGGCGGCTGGAGGCGGAGGGGGTGCGCCGCACGGTCGGCGAAATGGTCACCCTGCTGGCCGCACGGGAGCGCTCGTTCGCCGAGCTCGGCGTCGGCTCGATGGGCGAGTTCCGGCGGTCCCGCGGCGGGCCGGACGTGTTCCTGGTGGTGGACGGCTGGAGCACGGTGCGGGCCGACTTCGAGGAGCTGGAGCCGGTGCTGACCGACCTGGCGACCCGCGGCCTGTCCTACGGCATCCACCTGGTGGCCGCCGCCTCCCGCTGGATGGATTTCCGCCCGGCCGTGCGCGACCTCTTCGGCTCCCGGGTCGAGCTGCGGCTGGGCGACACCACCGACTCGTCGGTGAGCCGCCGGGCCGCGGGCACGGTCCCGGAGCAGCAGCCCGGCCGGGGCGTCATCGAACACCCCGGCGTCCGCGAGCAGTGGCTGCACCTGCTCACCGCGCGGCCCGAGGTCTCCTCGCTGGGCGACACCGCCGAGCTGGTCAAGGCGGTGGCCGCGGCCTGGCCCGGGCCGGCCGCGCCCCAGGTCCGGCTGCTGCCGGCGGTGGTCGCGCAGGCCGGGATCGCCGACGCCGGCGACGGGCTGCGGCTGCCGATCGGGCTGGCCGAGACCGACCTGGAACCGGTCACCGTCGACTTCGCCACCGACCCGCACTTCCTGCTGTTCGGCGACGCCGAGTGCGGCAAGTCGACGTTCCTGCGGGTGGTGGCCGGTACGGTGACCGCCCGGTTCGCCCCGGAGCAGGCCCGGATCATCCTGGTCGACTATCGCCGCAGCCTGATGGACCTGCCGGAGACCGAGCACCGGATCGGGTACGGCATGCAGGCCCAACCCACCCTGGACCTGATGCGGTCGGTCGCCGGATACATGGCCAAACGCCTGCCCGGGCCCGAGGTGACCGCCCGGCAGCTGCGCGACCGCTCCTGGTGGACCGGGCCGGAGCTGTTCGTCCTGGTCGACGACTACGACCTGGTCGCCGCCGGGCCGGTCAACCCGCTGACCCCGCTGCTCGAATATCTGCCGCAGGCCCGGGACATCGGGCTGCACCTGATCCTCACCCGCCGAGCCGGGGGCGCCGGGCGGGCGCTCTACGAGCCGGTCATCCAGCGGCTCCGGGAGCTCTCCGCGCCGGGTCTGGTGATGTCCGGAGCGCCCGAGGAGGGCGCGCTGATCGGCAGCGTGCGACCCGGTCCGCTGCCACCGGGGCGTGGTCGTCTGATCACTCGGCGTGAGGGAATTCGCCTTATTCAGCTGGCACTTCCGGAATCCGGGCCCGGGACAGACTCTCAGTGCGATTAGGGACCTCGGACCGCAGCGACACGCAACTGTTTCGGAGTAATCTCCCCCCATCGACTGACCATCATCAGAATGGCGACGCCGACCCGTGACCAGAGTGAGCGCAACCATCCGGCCGCAGCGGCCGCGGTGTCGTGCACCCTTCGGCGGTGCGCGTTGCTGACGGTCCGGCATCTCGGGGCCGCGGCCCTGGCCGGTTTCCTCGTGATGACGCCGGCGGCGGCGCCCGCCTTCGCCGCTGTGCGCCCGGCGGTGTTCGCCGCTCCGGTGCCCGGTGGCGGGTCGGGTGCCGGCTCCGCGATCTCCCTGACGGTTTCCGGGCGTCCCGCGGCGGCCCGCTCGCTCGCGGCCTCGGCGGTTTCCGCGCGCTCCGCGGCGGTTCGGTCGCTCGCGGTCCCGGCGGTTTCCGCGCGCTCCGCGGCGGTTCGGTCGCTCGCGGTCCCGGCGATTTCCGCGCGCTCCGCGGCGGCCCGGTCGCTCGCGGTCCCGGCGGTTTCCCGGCGGGCGGTGACGAGGCGGCCGCTCGCGGAGCCCGGGTTCGCCGACGAGGTGGTCGAGGGCCGGCCGCTCGCCGAGCCGGGCACCGCCGTAGAGGACACCGTCCGGGCCGACGAGTGGCAGCTGCAGACCCTCGACCTGCATGACGCGTGGACCTACGCCGACGGCTCCGGGGTCACCGTCGCGGTGATCGACTCCGGGGTCGACGCGCACCACCCCGACCTGGACGGCCAGGTGCTGCCCGGTCTCGACCTGGTCAACCCCAAGGACGACGGCGACACCGACCCGGTCGGTCACGGCACGACGGTGTCCGGCATCATCGCCGGCCGCAGCGACGACAACACCGGCGTGGTCGGCATCGCCCCCAAAGCCAAAATCCTGCCGGTACGCGTGCTGGACGAGGCGAATCGCTACGACGACGCGCTGATCGTGGCGAAAGGTCTGCGCTGGGCGGTCGACCACGGCGCCCGGGTGGTGAACCTGTCGCTCGGCGGCAGCGCGAACAGCCCGGCTCTGGCCGCCGCCCTGGACTACGCGTTCGCCAAGGACGTCGTGGTGGTCGCCTGCACCGGCAACGTCAGCGCCACCTCGAGCGCCCACAGCGTCTGGTACCCGGCCCGCGAGCCCGGCGTCCTCGCGGTGGCCGGCATGGAACGCAACGGCACCGACCTCTGGTCGGGTTCGATCACCGGCCCGGAGACGGTGGTCACCGCACCCGCCACCGAGCTGGTCGGCGCCCGGCCCGGCGGATACTGGCGGGTCCAGGGCACCAGCTTCGCCGCCCCGATGGTCGCCGGCACCGCTGCCCTGATCCGCTCCCGCTGGCCCGACATGTCAGCCGGCGACGTGATCAACCGGATCATCCGCACCGCGAAGGACCGCGGCACCCCCGGCCGCGACGACGTGTTCGGTTTCGGCCTGATCGACCCCACCGGCGCGCTGACCGCGAGCGTGCCCAGCGTCCTGGGGAACCCGCTGGACACCACGCCGCCGGTCGGCGTCGGCCGCCTCGGCAGCGCGCCCGCCTCCGGCGAGGCGCAGTCCGCCCCCACCGACGACCCGTCGAGCCAGCCGCTGGCCGCCGCCCCCGGCACCAACGCCGGCGGCTGGGCCGCCAAGGCGACCGCCCAGCCGGCCCCGCACCGCGGCCGTTGGATCGCCATCAGCCTGTTCGCGCTCTCCACCGCGGTCGGCGCTCTCACCATCCGCCGCTTCGCACTCACCACCGGCTGAGCTCCCGGCCGTCCCACCGGCCGCACCGGAGGCAGCCCACACCCGCTCGGGCAACGGCGGCACCGCAAGCCCGAAGGAGCAGGGCGGCGGGCAGGGCGAGGGGCCGACCACGCGGGCGCCGAACACGGCACCACGGAGCGCGCGAACGGCGTTGAATGCAGCAAGCGCCTTAAGGACTCGGCGCGGAGCCGCAGCATGCGGGGCGCAGACGCGTGGTTGCGAGGCACACATCAGGGCGGCGGACCGTGTCGGCGGATTGCGGGCGCGAAAGCTGGCTCAGCGACAAGCTCGGTCCGACCTCGGCGCCCCACCGGGTACTCGACCCGGCGGCAGCCGGGCGGGCGACCAGCCGGCCGGGTTGGCAGGCGCCCGGCCTGAGCAGGCGAACGGGCAGAGGCGACCGGGCGACCGGGCAGGCGGGCAGACGGCCGGGCAGAGGCGACCGGGCAGGCGGCCAGGCGGGCGGGCAGACGGCCGGGCAGGCGGACAGACGGCCGGGCAGGCGGACAGACGGCCGGGCAGAGGCGACCGGGCAGGCGGCCAGGCGGGCGGGCAGACGGCCGGGCAGGCGGACAGACGGCCGGGCAGGCGGGCGGCGACGTGCGGGAGCGGTGCCGGGAAGGGTCTGGGCGCCGCGGGATGTGGCGGGCGGCAGGAGCGGGGACAGGACGGGGTCAGGCGCACCCGCCGGTTTTGACGCCCTCGGTGCTTTCCAGGCCGAGTTTGGCTATGGGGGCGGCTTCGGCGGCGGTCAGGGCGAAGCCCACGTTCTTGTCGTCGGCGGCCGCGGCGAAGATGATGCCGAGGACCCGGCCGTCCGGGGAGATCAGGGGGCCGCCCGAGTTGCCGCTGCGGACCAGGGACTTGATGGTGTAGATCTCGCGGGTCACGTCGCCGGACTCGTAGATGTCGGGGCCGGTGATGTCGCCGACGTCGCGGACCCGGGCGGACTGGGCGTTGTACGGGCCGTCCTGCGGGTAGCCCAGGACGATCGCGGAGGCACCGGAGCCGGCCTTCTTGCTGACGAACGGCATGACCGGGGCCTTCAGACCGGGGACCCGGATCACCGCCAGGTCGCGTTTCGGGTCGTAGACGACCACGGTGCCGGTCAGCTGGCCGCGGGCGGTCTCGACGACCACGTCGCGGGTGCCGGCGACCACGTGGGCGTTGGTCATCACCCGCTCGTCGGCGTAGACGAAACCGGTGCCCTCGATGCGGCGCGAGCAACTCGGGGCGGCGCCGAGAACCTTCAGGACCGACTGCTTCGAGCTCTGGACGATCTTCGAATTCTTCAGCGCCGGGTCGGGCTCGGCGACCTCCTTGGCCTGGGTGCGGGCCAGGCCACCGAAGACGTCCGGGAAGCCGTTGGTGTCCAGCGTCTCGCGCAGCGCCGAAGAGAGCGCCTGGGCCTGCTCGGGCATCAGACCGTTGATGCCGCCGAGGATGGCGCTGCTGCGGACCGCCCTGTTCAGCGCCGGGAACGGGGTGGAACCCATCGGCACGGCCACCAGCCAGGCGGCCATCAGCACGGCGACCACCGAGACCACCGCGCCGCCGGCGTCGTCCAGATGCTGCAGCGGGCGGTTGAAGATCGCCTTGCGCAGGCTGGTGCCGAGCCAGCCCGCCAGGGTCTGCCCGAGCACGGCCAGGGCCAGGATCACCGCGAGCGCCACGATCATGCGGACCGTGCCGTCAGCGAACTGCTTGGCCAGCAGCGGGCCCAGCTGGAGGCCGATCAGCACGCCGCTGAAGAAGCCGCCGAGGGAGAGCGCCCCGATCACGAATCCCTGGCGATAGCCGCTGATCGCGAACAGCAGCATCAGCACGATCAGGATGACATCGACCACGGGCACTCACTCAACATAGAAGTCACGCGCACGTCACGGCACCACCTCATCGGGTGCGCCGCCACGCGCGGCCGGCACCGGGGCCGCGGCGTCCGGCAGTTCCACGATCCGACCCGGCTCCCACGGCTGCGCCCAGCCCGCCATGTCCAGCAAAACCGAGATCACCCCCGCAGTGAAACCCCAGACGAGCAGTCCGCGGACCTGGAAGGCGGGCCCGATCCAACCACTCGGATGTCGCACCCGGATACGGTTCGCGGGGTCCGCCAGTTCACTGATCGGCAGCCGGGCGACGTGGTCAACCTCTTCAGGCTGCCGGGACAGCACCGGATGTGGCCGGCGCCACCAGGCCAGCACCGGGGTGACCGAGAACCGGCTGACCGGGATCCACAGCTCCGGGAGCAGGGCCAGCGCCGTGGCGCTGGCCGGGTCGAGGCCGACCTCCTCGTTCGCCTCGCGCAGCGCGGTGGCGACCGCGTCGGCGTCGGACGGGTCGGTGGCGCCGCCCGGGAACGCCGGCTGCCCGGCGTGGTTCCGCATGCTCGCGGCCCGCTGCAGGATCAGCAGGTCGGGACCGGACTCGCCGGCGCCGAGCAGGACCAGCACGGCACTGGACCGGCCACCGGACCCGGACGGGCGGCGCAGCGTGCTGAAATCCTCGGCGCGGATCTCGGAGACCCGGGTGAGCAGCGGCTCGAACCACTCCGGCAGGTCGTCCGGCCGGTCCAGCAGCTCGCCCCGGCTCATAGTGTCACCGTGACCCCGGCGTGCTTGGCCACCTGCTCGGTCAGGGCGGGCGCGTCCATGGCGTACCGGTAAATGAAGATCTTGCCGGTGGCGTCGACGAAGATGGTGCTGGGCAGGCTGATCACGCCGAGCTGGGCGACGAGTTTGCGGTCCGGGTCGAACAGCGTGGGCATGCTGACGCCGTGGTCGGTGCCGAACGAGATCGCCGCGGCCCGGGTGTCGCCGGTGTCGACGCCGAGCACGGTGAGCTTGCCGGTGTCCGCAAGTTTTTGGATGACCGGCAGCTCCGCGCGGCACGGGCCGCAGTAGGAGCCCCAGATGTTGAGGACGGCGGGCCCGCGCAGGTCGGCGAGACGCACCGGGCTGTCGCCGGTCAGGCAGTCGAGCGTGATGTCGGGCAGGGTGCTGCCGCCGGTGGCCGGCGCGCAGGCGGCGAACGGCGACGGGGCCTGCGACTCCTTCACCGCGGCGGCCGTGCACCCGCTGAGCAGCAGCGCCGCGATCGCGACCGGCGCCAGAAGCCTCACAACGCCTCCGAGTCGGGCTCGACGGCGGCACCCACCGGCACGAGGTCCGGGTCGACACCGGCCGCCACCGCCAGGTCGCGCGCCCGCGGGCCCTTCAGCAGTTTCGCCGCCGGCGCGGCCTCGGTCGGCCCCAGACCGTAGGACGGGCAGGAAGCCGCCAGTGTGCAAGCCCCACAGGCCGGCTTGCGCGCGTGACAGACCCGCCGCCCGTGAAAGATCACCCGGTGCGACAGCATCGTCCAGTCGCGTTTCTCGATCAGCTCCGCGACCAGGAATTCGATCTTGACCGGGTCCTCTTCGTCGACCCACCCGAACCGGTTGGTGAGCCGCCGGAAGTGGGTGTCCACGGTGATCCCGGGAACGTCGAACGCGTTGCCCAGGATCACGTTGGCCGTCTTGCGCCCGATGCCCGGCAGTTTCACCAGCTCGTCGAGTTTCCGCGGCAGCTCCCCGCCGTGCGTGGCGAGCAGCTCCTCCCCGAGGCTGATCAGCGAGTTGGTCTTGGCCCGGAAGAAGCCGGTCGGCCGGAGGATCGTCTCCATCTCGGCCCGGTCGGCGCCGGCATAGTCGGCAGCTGTCCGATATTTCTGGAAAAGAAGCGGGGTGACCTGATTGACCCGCACGTCGGTGGTCTGCGCCGACAGGATGGTGGCGACCGCCAGTTGGAGCGGCGTGGTGAAGTCGAGCTCGCAGTGCGCGTCGGGGTGGGTGTCGGCGAGCACCCGGGCCATCCTGTGGGCCCGGCGTTTGCGCCCGATCGGCGTCTCCCCGGCGAAGCGTTTCGTCGACCGCGCCAGCACGGCCGTCCCGGGGTCGGCGGGCGCGGGACGGGGTCGGGTCACCGATACAGAGTACGTCGCCCCGCCCGCACCATCGGTCACGCGGACGGCTTGATCGTCCCGTCGCCGCCGATCGTCGCTCCGGTCGTCGGGAAGTCGGTCGCGGTCAGCTGGGTGATCAGCCGGCGGCCGTGTTCCGCGGTGGCGTCCCGGGTGGGCAGGCCGTCGGCGTTGAGACAGGTGGAGAGGAAGGTGCCGCCGGCGTACGACCCGTCGGCGTTGAGCGTCACGCGCAGGATCCCGGCGTACTTCAGGATCCCGTCCTTGGAGAGCGTGTGCCCGCCGCCGGCGAAGTTGCCGAGGCTGTAGGCGATGAGTTTGCCTTTGTAGAACTCCATGCCCCGAACCACGTGCGGGCCGTGCCCGATCACCAGGTCGGCGCCCGCGTCGATCATCGCGTGACTGAACCTGATCGGGTCGCCGCGGTTCTCGCCGAAGTAGATCTCGCTGCCCGGTTTGACGTGGTTCATTGCCGGGCCCTCGGCGCCCATGTGCGCCTGCACCACGACCAGGTCGGCCTGGCTGCGGGCCTTGGCGACCAGGCTGCGGGCGTGGGTCAGGTCGGTCAGATTGTTGACACCGGCGTACGGCGCGAAGCCGACGACCGCGACCTTGAGGCCTTTGACCGGGACCACGGTGATCTGGTCCTGCGCGCCGGTGTACCTGAGGCCGGCGCCGTCGAGTGCCTGGAAGGTGTTCCGGTTGCCGGTCGGGCCGAAGTCCTTGGCGTGGTTGTTCGCCGTGTTGAGCAGCTGGAATCCGCCGGCCTTGAGCACCTGGGCGTAGGACGGCGGGGACCGGAACGCGAAGCAGTTGGCCCGGGCCGGGGTGCCGCACTTGGAGGTGCCGGTGTCCTCGGTGAGCGGCTGTTCCAGGTTGCCCATCACCAGGTCGGCGGCGAGGCTGCGGCGTACCGGGTCGAAGAATCCCTTGCCGTTGTTCGGCGGCAGGCCGCCCGGCGCGTTGGCCATCATGATGTCGCCGGTGGCCGAGAAGGTGACCGCGGTGGCGGCTGCCGCCGCGCGGGTCGATTCGGTCCGGGCAGCCGCGGCCCTGGTCGGCGCCGGCGACTGCCAGCTCGCGTCGGCCTCGGTCCCCCGGTTGACCAGCGCATACCCGCCGATGGCGGCGCCGGCCACGACAACGCCGACCAGGGTTATATAGAGGGCATATCGCCCAGATCCGCTGTCGCGGTGGGTCGGGGGGTGCGAATTCATCGACCGGGACGATACCGTCGGCCTGCAAGCGGAAGCGACCGACGAAAGTGCCGTCCGATTCTGCCCGTCCCGTCGAATTGTCACCGACGGTTAAGGCAAACTTGGTTACCGCCCAGTATCTGGATCAAGGGGTGGCCGCCCGTTTCCCGCCCGCGTGCGCCTAGACTGATCGAGCGCAGACGTTGCGCGTTTCGGAGGTGCGGCGATGGATGAGGTACTGGCGCGCAGCGGGATCTTCCAGGGCGTTGACCCGGAAGCCGCCGAGGCGCTCGCCAAGGAGATGGACACGATCGAAGTCCGCAAGGGCGACGTGGTCTTCAACGAGGGCGAGGCCGGCGACAGCCTGTATATCGTTCTGTCCGGGAAGATCAAGCTCGGTCGACGAGCGGCGGACGGACGACAGAACCTCGTCTCCATCATGGGACCGTCCGACATGCTGGGCGAGCTGTCCCTCTTCGACCCGGGCCCGCGCACCGCGACGGCCACCGCGGTGACCGACAGCCGGCTCGCCCGGCTGAAGAAGTCGTCGCTGCGCCCGTGGCTGAACAACCGGCCGGAGATCGCCGAGCAGCTGCTCCGCGTGCTGGCCCGGCGCCTGCGGCGGACCAACGACGCGCTGGCCGACCTGATCTTCACCGACGTGCCCGGCCGGGTGGCGAAAAACCTGCTGCAGATGGCCGGCCGGTTCGGCACCCGGGACGGTGGTGTGCTGCGCGTCACGCACGACCTCACCCAGGAGGAGCTGGCCCAGCTCGTCGGCGCGTCCCGCGAGACGGTGAACAAGGCGCTGGCCGACTTCGCCTCCCGCGCGTGGCTCCGGCTGGACGGCAAGAGCGTCATCATCCTCGATCCGGAGCGTCTCGCCCGGCGCGCCCGGGTCTGACCTTCCCCGCTTCACGTCATAGGGGCTGTCCTGCCGGGCAGCCCCTCAAACGTGCTTGATCCACTCTTCCCGGTGACCGTGGCTCGCCAGCCCGGTCCGTGTCGCGCCCGCACGGCCACTCGTTACGGAGGTGGCCGAGAGGCACCGGCGGGACACGGAAGGGCGCGGCATTGGACGCAGGTAGGCGAGTAGCGGGCATCGGGGTGTCGGCGTGACCGTGCTCGACACCACGCTGGATCCGCGCGACCCCGCATACCTGGAGGGTCGCGGCACCACCCTGCAATGGCTCGCCGCGCTGGAGGTCGCCCTCGACGAGGCGCGCGCCGGCGGCGGCGAGAAATGGGTGACCCGGCACCACGCCCGGGGGAAACTGTTGCCCCGGGAACGCATCGAGATGCTGCTCGATCAGGACAGTCCGTTCCTGGAGCTGTCCCCGGTGGCGGCCTGGGGCTCGGAGTTCCCGGTCGGGGCGAGCGTGGTCACCGGGATCGGCGCGGTCGAGGGCGTCGAATGCGTGGTGGTCGCGAACGATCCGACGGTGGACGGCGGGGCGGTCAACCCGTACACCGCGGAAAAGATCCGCCGGGCCGCGCGGATCGCCTCGGAGAATCGGTTGCCGCTGGTCAACCTGGTCGAGTCGGCCGGTGACGCGGCCCCGGCCGGGAGCATCGCCCGGGAGTTGAGCCGGCTGACCGCCGACCGGGTGCCGACCGTCTGCGTGGTGTTCGGCACCACCAGCGGCGACGCGGCGTACCTGCCGGCGCTCTCGGACTACACGATCGTGGTGCGCGGGCACGCCAAGGTGCTCACCATCCATCCGCAGCGGTCCGGTGTCGAGGTGCGGGCCACCCCGGTGGTGCCGTCCGGGCCGGCCGGCCCCGCCGACCAGCTCGCCGAGGACGAACGGGACGGGCTGCGCCTGGCCCGGCAGTGCGTGCGCCGGTTCAACTGGCGCAAGCAGGGCCCGGCGCCGCGCAACCGTCAGCCGCGCGAGCCACGGTACAGCTCGGAGGCCCTGCTCAGCCTGGCCGCGGCCGGCTCGAACTTCGAGCCGCGCGAGGTGCTCGCCCGGATCCTGGACGACTCCGACTTCGACGAGTTCAAACCCGGCCAGGGCAGCGTGCTGGTGGCCGGCTGGGGCGAGCTGCACGGTTACCCGGTCGGCGTGCTGGCCAGCCCGGGCATCTGGCTGTCTCCCACCGAATCCCAGAAGGCGGTGCATTTCCTGCAGCTGGCCAACGCCACCGCCACTCCGGTGATCTTTCTGCGGCATCCCGGTGAGACGAAGGGCAGCGACGACGCCGACGTCCGCAACGATGCCCCCCTGGTGCATGCCATCGCCAAATCCACGGTGCCGCACCTGGTCCTCACCGTCGGTCCGGAGCCCGGTGGCACCCCGGCCCGCGCCGACCAGCCCCGGTTCCAGTTCAGCTGGCCGCGTCCCCCGGCGGATCGCGCCGCGGCCGACGACGGCGTCATCGACCCCCGCGACACCCGCACGGTCCTCGGCCTCTGCCTGTCCGCAGTGCACAGCGCCGCCGTGGCGGGTGCCGAACACGTCGGCGTGTTCCGACCTTGAAAGGTAGACCCGTGATCCGACGTCTCTTGGTGGCCGACCGTGGCGAGATCGCTCGCCGGGTGTTCGCCACCTGTCGCCTGGTCGGCATCGAGACGGTCGCCGTCTACTCGGACGTCGACAGCGACGCTCCGCACGTCAACGAGGCCGACTACGCCGTCCACCTGGAAGGCAGCACCCCGGCCGCGACGTACCTGGAACAGCACGCCCTGATCGCGGCGGCCAAGCGGGCCGGGGCGAACGCGGTGCACCCGGGCAACGGGATGCTGGCCGAGGACCCGGAGTTCGCCGCCGCGGTGAGCGACGCCGGAATGATCTGGGTCGGTCCGCCGGCCGCGACGCTGCGCACCCTGCACCGCAAGACCGAGACCAAGAAGCTGGTGGCCGAGGCGAAGGTGCCGGTGCTGCCCAGCTTCACCGACCCGGAGACGGTGCCCGGCTTCCCGGTCCTGATCAAGCCCGACACCGGCCTCGGGGGCGCCGGCATGCGGGTGGTGCGGGACGCCGCGACGCTGGCCGAGGCGGTCGCGTCGACCCGCCGCGAGGTGGACGGCGACGTGTTCTGTGAGCCGTACGTGCCCAACGTCCGGCACATCGAGGTGCCGATCCTGGCCGACGCGATGGGCGCGGTGGTGCCGTTCGGCGAGCGCGAGTGCTCCGTGCAGCGGCGCTACCAGAAGATCGTCGAGGAGACCCCGTCACCGGCGGTCGACGCCGCGCTGCGCGAGGACCTGTGCCGGGCCGCCATCGTCGCGGTCCGGGCGCTCGGCTTCGTCGGCGCCGGCGCGGTCGAGTTCCTGCTCGACGCGGACGGCGACTTCTGGTTCCTGGAACTCACCCCGACCCTGCAGACCGAGCACGCGGTCACCGAGTGCACCTCCGGGTACGACCTGGTCCGGCTGCAGCTGCTGGTCGCCGAGGGCGGCAGCCTGCCGATGCCCGGCCCGCCGCCGATCCGCGGGCACGCCATCGAGGTGCGGATCTGCGCGGAGGATCCGGCGTACGCCTGGCTGCCCAGCTCCGGCACCCTGCACCGGTTCGCGGTGCCGGACGTGGCCGGCGCGTTCCGCCCGCTGCCGCAGCCCGGCCTGCGCCTCGACTCGGGGGTAGCGGACGGCTCGGTGACCGGTCAGCACCACGAACCGATGCTCGCCAAGCTGGTCGCCTGGGCGCCGTCCCGGCAGGAGGCGGCCCGGATGCTGGCCTCCGCGCTGGCCCGCGCCCAGCTGCACGGCGTGGTGACCAACCGCGACCTGCTGGTCCGCACGCTGCGGCATCACTCGTTCCGGGCGGGTGAGATCGACACCGGCTTCCTCGACCGGCACCCCGAGGTGTTCGCCCCGCTGCTCTCCTCGGTCGACGCGGTCCGGCTCTCCTGCCTGGCGTCCGCGCTGGCCGGGGCGGCCGATCGGCGGGCCAGCGCGCCGGTGCTGGGCACTCTCCCGTCCGGCTGGCGCAACGTCCCGTCCGGCTCGCAGACCGCGGTCTACGACGGCCCGACCGGCCCGGTCGAGGTCGGCTACCGGATGAACCGGCACGGCGAACTCGCCGGCTGGTGGGTCCGGCCGGTCGACCCGGAGGAGCTGGACCTGGCCGGAATCGGACAGGCGCCGGTCGACGAGCACCCGCCGATCGTGGTGGTGTCGGCCAGCCGTGACCGGGTGGTGCTCAACGTCCAGGGCATCCGCCTCGCGGTCCTCGTGCACCGGGTCGGCGACGTCTCCTACGTCGACAGCCCTGAGGGGTCGGTGACGCTGCGCGAGATCTCCCGCTTCCCGCTGCCCGCGCCGGAGGCCGGCGAGAGCTCGCTGATCGCCCCGCTGCCCGGGGCGGTCCGTCGCGTACTGGTCGTTCCCGGCCAACGGGTCCGGGCCGGGGAGCTGCTGCTGACGCTGGAGGCGATGAAGCTGGAGCACCCCGTCCATGCGCCATCGGCCGGCGTCGTGGCGTCGCTTCCGGTGCATCCGGGGGCCGAGGTGGCCACCGGCGAGCTGCTCGCGGTTCTCGACCCAGAGTAGAAATATCCCCTTATTTCGTACGGGTAAGCCGCACGCCCGTCCCCCGTCAGCGCCCCGCCGCGCCTCGCCCGACCGTGGCGCGCGAGGCGCGGCGGCGGGGTGGCACGGGCACGCGGTGGGCTCAGGGCGTACTCAGGCTGGATGGTGATCGGTCACCGGCTGAACCACTTGGCGAAGAATCCCTTCCGGTCGGTCGCGACCGTCGGGGTTTCGTCGAGCGTCGGCGTCGTCGGCGGAATCGGCCGTGGTCGCGGCGGCGGCACATAGGTGGATGTCGACCGGTAGACGTTCTGCTGCGGCGCCCCCGGCTCGAGCTGCAGGTTGCTCAGCTCCTGGAGCAGCTCCTGCGCCGACGGACGTCCCCGCGGGTCGTTGTGCATGCCGCGGCGCAGCAGCGCGGTCAGGGCCCGCGGCACGCCGGGCAGCTCCGGGATCGGCTCGTCGAACAGGTTCATCAGGCTGATCAGGCTCGGACTGCGATCGCTGGGCCAGCGGGCCGGACGGCCATACATGACGGCGTAGAGCGTGGCGCACAGCGAGTAGACGTCGGCGGCCCCGGACGGCTGCTCATGGCGGAACATCTCGGGCGGCGCGTACGCCGGGGTGAGCACTTCGAGGGTGACCGAGGAGTCGCGCATCTCGCCGAGCACGGCGAGCCCGAAATCGGCCAGCACCGCCGCGTTGAACTGCGAATACAGGATGTTGGCCGGTTTCACGTCGCGGTGCAGCACGCCGTTGGCGTGGGTGTGCACCAGCGCGTCGGCGATCTTCACGCCGACGTCGCGGGCCTCGCCGGCGGTGAGCGGGCGGACCCGCATCCGGTCCAGGTACGACCCGTCGCAGAGCTCCATGATCAGGTACGGGTGCTGGTCGACGGTGACACCGACGTCGAACAGGTCCACCACGTGCGGGTGCGACGACATGCGGCCGGCCGCGCGCGCCTCCCGCAGGAATCGGGCCTGGTCACGAGCGTTGTCGAGGGTCCTGTTCTCCATCTTGATGGCGACTTCGCGCCCGACGGAGTCCTGGGTGGCCCGGTAAACGGTCGCGTATCCCCCACGGGCCATGACCGACAAGCCGGACATACCCGGGACATATGGCACGGGCAGGGCGCCAGGCGGTGTCTCCGTCACGGCTTAGAAAATACGCCAGCGGACCGGGAGATCATCCGGGCACGTCAGACGCGTACGCGACAGTTTCCGCCGGAGTCGCCTCCACCTCGGTGATCGCGAGAGTGTCCCGCAGCTCCGCGGCCGCCGCGCGCTCACTGGTCTGCTCGGTGGAACGGGACAGCCGGACCGCGTCCTCGGCCGCCGTGCGGGCCTCCCCGCAGCGGTCGGCGGCGGCCAGCACCCGGGCCCGGACCATCGCCGCGATCACCCCGCTGCGCACGTCCTCGGCGGGCACCTCACGGGCGCGTTCGATCCAGGTCAGCGCCGACTCGACCCGGCCGTCGGCGAGCAGGGCCGACGCGTACGAGGCGAGCGCGTGCCGCCGGGAGAACAGCAGCGACGGGGACGACGTGTCGCTGGCGATCGGTGCGAGCAGGCCGATCGCGGTCTGCGGGTCACCCGCCCGGGTCCGCGCCTCGGCGAGCAACACCCGCGGGCCGACCTGGGCCGGCGCCAGCGAGTTGTGCGGCTCCACCGCGGTCATCACCCGGCGGGCGTCGGCCTCCGCGGTGGCCAGGTCGCCCTGCTGCAGCGCGACGAACCCGTGCAACGTGCCGGCCATCCCGAGCAGCAGCGGGTGCCCGGTCCGGTCGGCGAACCAGAGCGCGTCGCCGAGCAGGTCGGCGGCGTGGTCGAACTCGCCGAGCCCGCGGGCGATCGCCCCGCGCACCACCATCGCCAGCCCGCAACCCCAGTCGTCGGAGACCTCCTGGAACTCCCGGTACGCCCGGCGGGCCTGGCTGTCGGCCGCGCCCAGGTCGCCCAGCTCGGCCGCCGCATAGGCCTCGACGACCCGCAGCGTGCCGACCGCCCAGCCCTCGCCGACCCGGTCGCCGAAGGGCAGGAAGATCCGGGCCAGCCGACGGGCCTCCTGCAGCCGGCCGGCCAGCAGCCGGGCGAACGCCGTGGTGCCGCGCAGCCAGGACCGGCCCACCGGGTCACCGAGCTCGGCGAAGAGCCGCGCGGCCCGGCCCAGCACCGCGTCGGTGCCGGCGAAGTCGCCCCGGGTGGTGGTCACCCAGGCGAGATTCTGCAGCGCCCAGGCTTGGCCGTGCCGGTCGCCGGCGGCCAGGGTGACCTGGTAGGCGGCGGCGAACCGGCTGCTCGCCTGGCTCAGCCGCCCGTTGAGGAAGTCGGCCATGCCGAGCCGGCGCATCGCGTTGGCCCGCTCCGGCAGCAGCTGCGCCTCGGTGGCCACCTCCAGCGCCTCCTGCCAGGCGGCCACGGCGCGGCCGCCGTCGCCCAGCGCCTCGTGCGCGCGGCCGACCACGATCATCGCCTCGGCCCGGCAGACCGGGTCCTCGGCGGCGCTCTTGGTGATCTTCTCCCCATACGCCAGCGCCTCCTCGGCCCGGCCCAGCCGCAGCATCGCCCGGGCCAGGACGAGTTGGTCGGGCAGCGGCAGGTCGGTGCCGGTCAGTGCGGTGGCACGCTCGGCGTACTCGATGGCGGCGGCCGGCTCGATGTTGGCCAGCGCACGCCGGGCCATCCGGCCGAGCGCGGCCCGGCCCAGGGCGGCCACCTCCCGGGCGGTCGCGTCCGGTCGCAGGCGTACCGCGTCGGCCAGCTCGATCGCGGCCTCGGCATGGGCGGCCACGAAGGCGTCCCGCTCGTTGTCGGTCAGGGGCAGCCGGGTGGCCCCGTCGGCGTGCCGGCCGACCGTCTCCGGCGCGGCCCAGGTCGCCAGATGGGCGTGCCGCTCGGCCAGGTCGGCCTTGCCGATCCCGGCGTAGGCCGCCTCGCGCATCAGCGGGGTGGTGAACTGGAAGCCGCCCCGGCTGCGGTGGATCATGCGGCGTTGCAGCAGCTCGTCGATGGCCGGCTCGAGGTCCTCCCCGGGGGCGCGGCGTTCCTGCAGCGCCTCCAGCACCCCGGTCGGCACGGTGGTGCCGGCCACCGACGCGTCACGCAGCACCGACCGCGGCTCGGCCGGCAGCGCGTCGATGCGCGCCGCGAGCACCGCCGCCAGGTCGCGGGAGAGCAGCTGGCTGCCGAGCGAACCGGCGGCGAGCTGCCACTTGCCGGCCGCGTTGGCGCCCACCGCGGGGGTCAGTGCGCCGCGCTCCATCAGCAGGGTGACCATCTCGGCCAGATAGAACGGGTTGCCCTGGGCGGTGGCCAGCAACCGGTCGGTGTCCGGCTGGGGCAGCTTGCCGCCGTTGAGATAGGAGGTGAGCAGCCGGGACGCGTCCGCACCGCGCAGCGGCGGCAGGTTGTGCACCTCGGCGTCGGCGACCCGGCTCAGCGCGCCGGTGCGGACCAGCTCGGGCCGGCCCAGCAGCAGCACCACGACCGGGCCCTCCAGCTGCGACAGCGTGCTGCCCAACGCGTCCACCGTGGTGGCGGTGGCGTCGTGCAGGTCGTCCACGATCACCATCAGCGGCGAGCTGGTGGCCATCGCGTTGAGCAGGTCGGCGACCGCGACCGAGATGGCCTCGGCGTCGATCCGCTTGGCGCTCGGCGGCCAGTCGGCGGGCGCGGCCGGGCCGCCCGGGTTGACCGGGGCCTCGCCGTAGCCCAGCAGAACCAGCAGCCGGTCGATGTCCAGGGTGACGCCGAGCCGCTGGGCGACCTTGCGCAGGCGCTCCTCGACGACCGTGCGGCCGACCGTGGCGACCACGTCCTTGGGCAGGCCGGCGGCCTTGCGGACCAGGTCGGCCAGGGGTGCGTAGCGGCGGCGCTCGCCGAACGCCCGGCAGCGCACCCGCAGGACCCGGACGCCGCCCGCCTCGAAGCCGGCGGCCAGCCGTTTCACCTCGCCGGCGAAGCGGGACTTGCCGATCCCGGCCTCGGCGGTCATCACCAGCACCCGTGGGGCGCCGGCGTCGATCGCCTCGGCCAGCCGGCCGGAGACCCGGCCCAGCTCCGCCTCGCGGCCCACGAACGGCGCCTCGTCGCCCAGGCCGGACCGGGTGCCCGGGGCGTCGTGCAGGCCGAGCAGCTCGTACGTCGGAACCGGTTCGCGTTTGCCCTTGAGCCGCAGCGGCCGCAGCTGCCGCCAGGAGGCGACGTGCCGGGTGCCGTTGCTGGTCCGCTCGCCGGCGTAGACGGTGCCGACCGCGGCGGCGTCGGCCAGCCGGGCGGCGGTGTTCACCGTGTCGCCGATGACCGTGTATTCGATGCCGGCCTGCATGCCGGCGACCACCTCGCCGGTGTTCAGCCCGACCCGCAGGCCGAGCGGCGCGCCACCGCCACGCTCGTCGTCGAGCACCCGGCGGACCGCGCGCTGCATGCTCAGCGCGGCCCGGACCGCCCGTTCGGCGTCGTCCTCGTGGGCGACCGGGGCGCCGAAGACCGCCATGATTCCGTCGCCGGTCAGCTTGTCCACGTGCCCGCCGAACGTCTTGACCGCCCCGGCCAGCGCCGCCAGCACCCGGTCGGTGACCGCGCCGACCCGCTCCGGGTCCAGGTCCTCCGACCAGGAGGTGAAGTCGGAGAGGTCGCCGAAGAGCACGGTGACGATCCGGCGCTCGGCGGCCGGCATCGCGGCGGCAGCCGGCAGTGCCGCGCCGCAGTGGTGACAGAAGCGCGCACCGGGAACGGCGACGGTGCCACACACAGGGCAGGTCACAGCCGGTCCAAACCGTCGGCCCCCGCCGCTGATTCCCGGATCAGATGATCGATCTGCGCGGCCGCGGACCACTCGGCGGCGAACCGCACCCGCGGGTCGATGTCCGGATAGACCAGGTCGACCACCGCTTCCGGGGTCCGCGCGCCGGCGGCCATCGCCGCTCTGACCTGCGCGAGCCGCTCCCTGCGGTGCTGCAGATAGTCGCGGGCCAGGGCCGCTGTGTCGCTGCGGGCCGGCCCATGGCCGGGCAACATCGGGACGCTTTCGTACGCCGTGAGCAGCTCCAGACTCGCGAGATAGGAGCCCAGGTCGCCGTCCGGCGCGGCCACCACCGTGGTGCCGCGGCCCAGGATCGTGTCGCCGGTGAACATCACCCGCTCACCCCCGTACCCGACGAGGAAACACACCGAATCGCCGGTGTGCCCGGGAGTCTGCAGGACCTGTATTTCGAGTCCGTTCCCGTCGAGGCTCCCGCGTGGGTCGAAACCCGCACCGTGCTCCGGGTCGGCCGCCCGGACCGGAACACCGCCCAGCATCCCGGCGAGCCGGGCGGCGCCCTCCACGTGATCATGATGACCGTGCGTGATCAAGATCGATCGATACGGACCCCGCTCGGCGATCCGGCGTAGATGCCCCTCGTCGAGCGGACCGGGGTCGATCACCGTCGCCAGGTCGGCGCCGGGTGCCCGCAGAATCCAGGTGTTCGTGCCGTCCAAGGTCATCGGGCCCGGGTTGGGGGCGCGCAACAGCGACACCCAACCCGGCAGCCGGTCGACCTCAGCCGACGCGGGCTCAGCACCCCCCATGCCGAGAATCGTACGTCGCGATTTCACGGTGAGCCGAGACACGATGTCCGTTCCGGTCACCTTGGGTGATCAAACCCGGCCGAACCCTCCCAAGATCACGCCACCTCGGCGATGACCTCGACTTCCACCGGCGCGCCCAGCGGCAACTCGGTCACCCCCACCGCGCTGCGGGCATGCCGCCCCTGCTCGCCGAGCACCTCGCCGAACAGGTTGGAGGCGCCGTTGATCACGGCCGGCTGACCGGTGAAGCCCGGCGCCGAAGCGACGAAGCCGGTCACCTTCACGATCTTCACGAGCCGGCCCAGGCCGACCAGCGCCTCGATCGCGGCCAGCGCGTTCAGGGCGCAGATCTGGGCGAGCTCGGCCGCCTGCTCGACGGTCACCTCGTCGCCGACCTTGCCGGTCCGCGGCAGTTTGCCGTCGACCATCGGGAGCTGGCCCGACACGTACACATGATTGCCGGACTGGACCGCCGGCACGTAGGACGCCAGTGGCGGGACCACGGTCGGCAGGGTCAGGCCCAGCTCGGCCAGTTTCGCGTAGGCGTCCACGCCACCGTCGCCGGCGATCGGCGTGGTCACGATTTCGCCCGCTTCATGTAGGCGATCAACTGCTCCGGGTTCGGCCCCGGTACCACCTGGACCAGCTCCCAGCCGTCCTCGCCCCAGTTGTCGAGGATCTGCTTGGTCGCGTGTACCAGCAGGGGCACGGTCACGTACTCCCACTTCTGCATGGCTCGGACACTCCTTCGTCGGGTACCGGCACAGCTTAGGACCCGGCGAACCGACCGGTTGGTTAGGCTGAGCGGGAAAGGCCACGGAAAGCACACGAGCCAGTGCGGGGAGTGACGTGACGGAGCCCGAGCCGGAGCGCGGCCGGCACGCCCTCCCGGAGGCGGCCACGATGGAACATCCGGTGGTCGGCGGCTGGCACCAGCCACCCCCGGAGGGGCCGTGGCACGCCCGGCACGAGAAACCCGGCGAATGGCGGCACCCCCCGCCCGAGCATCTGGCCTGGGAGCACTCCCCACCGGCCGAGGTGCCGCCGCCCGAGCCGGAGCCGATCTGGGTGAGCACGCCGCCCGCCCCGATCGCCCGTACGCCCCGGTCCCGGCGCTCGACGATCTTCCTGTCCGTGGCGCTGGCCGCCACCCTGGCGCTCTGTGGCGGCGGCGCGGTCTCGGCGTACGTGATGTTCCGGGACGCCGACCTGCCCGGCTCACCGGACCCGGCCACCGCGGTCAACCGGTTCCTCACCGCCGTCTACACCCAGCACGACGCGACCGCCGCCGAGGACCTGGTCTGCCGCAGGTCCCGGGACCGGGCCAAGCTCGCCGAACGGGTGCAGCAGATCCGCGACTACGCCGACGCCTACGAGGGTGCCGGCTTCCGCTGGGACGACCCCGCGGTGACCGCCGGCACCGGCAGTGAGGCCGAGGTCGGCGTCCGTGTGGTGATGTCCACCGAGGACGAGAAAACCGCTGCTCAGGACCTGCAGTTCACGGTCGTGCACAAGAGTGGCTGGCTGGTCTGTGACGTCTCCGGCTGAGCCGGATTTACCGAACGCCGTAACGTGGACGACATGGGCGAGCATCACGGCAACTGGCCGGAGCGACTGCACATCGTGACCGGCAAGGGCGGCACCGGCAAGACCAGCGTCGCCGCCGCACTGGCCCTGGGCCTGGCCGCCGGCGGCCGCCGCACGCTGCTGGTCGAGGTGGAGGGCCGGCAGGGCATCGCGCAGCTGTTCGGGCTGCAGCCACTGCCCTATGCGGAGCGCCGGATCGCCACCACCACCGGCGGCGGGGAGGTGCGCGCCCTGCCGGTCGACCCGGAGGAGGCCCTCCTGGAATACCTGGACATGTTCTACAAGCTCGGCGCGGCCGGCCGGGCGCTGCGCAAGGTCGGCGCCATCGACTTCGCCACCACGATCGCCCCCGGCCTGCGCGACGTGCTGCTCACCGGCAAGGTCAAGGAGGCCACCACCCGGTCGCAGGACGGCCGCCGGGTGTACGACGCGGTAGTCCTGGACGCCCCGCCCACCGGCCGGATCGGCCGCTTCCTGAACGTGACCGCGGAAACCGCCCGGCTGGCCAAGATGGGCCCGATCAAGACCCAGAGCGACGGGGTGTCCTCGCTGCTGCGTTCGCCGATGACCGCGGTGCACGTGGTCACGCTGCTGGAGGAGATGCCGGTGCAGGAGACCCTGGACGCGGTCGACGAGCTGACCGGCCTGGGCATCCCGGTCGGCCGGATCATCCTGAACGGCGCCCGCCCACCGCTGCTGGCCGCCGGCCGGGTGACCAAGGCGGAGATCAAGCGCGGTCTGGTGGCGGCCGGCCTGCCCGCCACCCCGGCCACCGTCAATCAGCTGGCCGCCGAGGCGCAGGCCCACCTGACCCGGCGGGAGCTGGAGGAGTCCCTGCGCCACGACCTGACCGACCGGCGCCGGCCGATGATCGAGCTGCCCCAGCTGCCCGACGGGGTGGACCGGGCCGGCCTGGATGTCCTGGCCGGCCGGCTGATGACCGACGCCCTACTCTGAAGTGGTGGTTGACGTGACCGCTCCCCGGCTCGACATCGACGGCCTGCTCGCCGATCCGGCCATCCGGATCGTGGTCTGCTGCGGCTCCGGCGGGGTCGGCAAGACCACCACGGCCGCCGCCCTCGGCGTGCGCGCCGCCGAGGTGCACGGCCGCCGCACCGTGGTGCTCACCATCGACCCGGCCCGCCGGCTGGCCCAGTCGATGGGCCTGACCGAGCTGAACAACACGCCGCGGCAGGTCAAGGACATCGAGGGCGGTGGGCTGTACGCCATGATGCTGGACATGAAGCGCACCTTCGACGAGGTGGTCGAGCAGCACACCAAGCCGGAGCGCGCCGCCGAGATCTTCGCGAACCCGTTCTATCAGGCCATGAGCTCCACCTTCGCCGGCACCCAGGAGTACATGGCGATGGAGAAACTGGGCCAGCTGCGGGCCGGCGACGAGTGGGACCTGATCATCGTGGACACCCCGCCGTCCCGGTCGGCGCTCGACTTCCTGGACGCGCCGGCCCGGCTGTCCCGCTTCCTCGACGGCCGGATGCTGCGCATGCTGCTCGCTCCGGCGCGCGGCGGCCGCAGCATGTTCAGCCTGGTCACCGCGTCGTTCGGGCTGTTCTCCCGGGCCGTGCAGAAGATTCTGGGCGCCCAGTTGCTGACCGACCTGTCGGGTTTCGTGGCGGCGCTCGACTCGATGTTCGGCGGCTTCCGGCAGCGGGCCGACCAGACCTACCGGATCCTGCAGGACCCGCAGACCGCCTTCCTGCTGGTCGCGGCGCCGGAGCGGGACGCCATCCGGGAGGCGGCGTACTTCGCCGAGCGGCTGGTCGCCGAGCGGATGCCGCTGTCCGGGCTGGTGCTCAACCGGATGCACCGGACCGAGCCGGCCGGCCTGTCCGCGGAGGCCTCGCTCGCGGCGGCGCAGCAGCTGTCGGCGGACGCCCCGCTCGCGGCGGACGTGCTGCGCATCCACGCCGGCCTGCTCCGGCAGAGCGAGCGGGAGGTGCGGGTCGCGGCGGGCTTCACCGAGGCGTTCCCCGAGGTGCCGACGACCTCGGTCGCGGCGCAGCCCGCCGACGTCCACGACGTCGACGGGCTGCGAACGATAGGCGCTCTTCTCGCCTGAACTGACGGACTCGCCTGAACAAACAGATCAGCGGGTGGAGACGAGCACCTTGTCGGCGCCCTTCTCCTTCAGTGCGGCCTCGAACATCTTCCGCCAGCTCGCCACGTGCGGGTGGCGGCGCAGCAGGGCACGCCGCTCCCGTTCTGTCATGCCTCCCCAGACGCCGAACTCGATCCGGTTGTCCAGGGCGTCCGCGAGGCATTCGTAGCGCACCGGGCAGCTGCGGCAGATCCTCTTCGCCACGTTCTGCTCGGCGCCCTGCACGAACAGCGCGTCAGGGTCGCCACTCTGACACGCCGCCATGCTGGGCCAGTCGCTGATCATCCCCATTGGTAAACGTCCCCCCTTGCATTTCACCCCCGAACGTCCGGCGCGGCAGCCCATGTCCCCTCATGCCGCGCAGACGTCATGCGAGATGTCTCGCCGGACCATCATGCTCTGTAGTTGGGTGATTACGCAACGTTGTCCCTCAAATACGTATAGGCCGGTAGTTCCGGGCAAAGCGGCCGCGCTATGGTGACCGAACGGGGGTATCTTTGGTGCAGATGTTGTAAATCGCCTCGCCGGACGGGGTGAAGCGTCACACTCATAACGGGCGAAGGCGACCTGCTCGACGGGCAGGCGCGTGCACTGTTCGCGTATCCTGCCTCGGGTGAGCTCCTGGATGCGCAGACGCGATCACAACATCTTCACGAACGCCACCTCGCTGCTCGTGTGCGGCCTGCTGGCCGGCGTGGTGGTGGCGGCCGCCGCCTTCCCCGCGGCGGCGATGTCCGGCCTCGCCGCCAAGGCGGGCGGGGCAGGCTTCGCGAGTCTGCCCAGTGAGATCAAAGAATTCAGCTCCCCGCAGATCACCCGGATCTACGCCTCCGACGGCCGGACCCTGATCTCGCAGTTCTACGACGAGTTCCGCAGCGACGTGCCGCTCAAGGACATCTCGAAGAACATGCAGACCGCGATCGTCGCCGCCGAGGACCGCAAGTTCTACGAGCACAACGGTGTCGACCTCAAGGGTGTCGCCCGCGCGTTCGTGAGCAACAGCCAGGGTGACTCCCAGCAGGGCGCGTCGACCCTCACCATGCAGCTCGTGCGGATGTCGCTGGCCTACTCGGCGACCAACCCGCAGGAGGTGATCGACGCCACCAAGGACACCCCGAAGCGCAAGATCACCGAGATGAAGTACGCGCTGCAGATCGAGAAGCAGCTCTCCAAGGAGCAGATCCTGGAGCGCTACCTCAACATCGCGCCGTTCGGCAACCAGGCGTACGGGATCTACGCCGCCAGCCAGGTCTACTACAACAAGAAGCCGAAGGACCTGACGATCGGCGAGGCGTCCATGCTCGCCGGCATGGTGAAGGCGCCGACCAGCTTCAACCCGACGGTGAAGAGCGGCCACGACCAGATCCAGGCGCGCCGCGACAACTACATCATCCCCGGCATGGTCGCCATGAACGCGATCAGCCCGGCCGACGCGGACAAGGCGAAGAAGGAGCCGATCCCGACCAAGGTGAAGCCGGTCAGCAACGGCTGCGTCTCGGTCGCGAAGAACAGCTGGGGCTTCTTCTGCGACTATTTCTACCGCTGGTGGATGAGCCAGGAGGCGTTCGGCGCCACGTCGTACGACCGCGAGCGGCGGCTCAAGAGCGGCGGCTACACCGTGATCACCTCGATGGACCTGAACGGCACCGCCTCGGCCCGCGCCGAGATCGCCCAGCGGGAGGCCGACAGCAGCCAGGACGCGCTGCTGCTGGCCGGCGTCGAGCCCGGCACCGGCAAGGTCCGGCTGCTCGCCACCAACCGGAAGTACTCGCTGGACGACCCGGACCACCCGACGAACAAGATCTCGCCGGACCCGGCCAAGAAGCGCAAGAAGATCCGCGGGTCGTTCCCGAAGACCACCAACCCACTGATCACCGGCGGTGGCGACATCGTGGGTTACCAGGCCGGCTCGGTGTTCAAGATGTTCACCATGGTCGCCGCCCTGGAGAACAGCATCCCGCTGAGCTACCAGATCAACGCCCCGGTCCGCTTCCACTCGAAGTACCCGGCCGGCTACGGCGAGAAATCCGCCTGCCCCGGCACCGACGACTGGTGTCCCGGCAACTCCAGCACCAAGGAGGCCGGCGTCTACAACATGTGGACCGGCTTCGGTAAGTCGGTCAACACGTTCTTCGTGCCGCTGGAGCAGAAGGTCGGCGCCGACAAGGTGGTCGCCGTGGCCAAGCGGTTCGGCATCCAGTTCCGCTCGACGCAGGACATCAAGAACGCCAACAACGCGGCCAACTGGGGCGCCTTCACCCTCGGTGTGATGGACTCCACCCCGCTGGAGATGGCGAACGCGTACGCCACCATCGCCGGTGACGGCAAGTACTGCGAGCCGACCCCGGTCGAGCAGATCACCACCAAGGACGGCGAGAAGATCGACGTCGGCAAGCCGCACTGCATCCAGGCCACCACCAAGGACGTGGCGCGGGCCGCGCTGGACGCGGCCCGGTGCCCGGTCGGCGACTCGGCCCAGCTGGGCAGCTGCGGCGGCAACAGCACGGCCGGCAACACCCACGACATCGTCGGCCACCCGGTGTTCGGCAAGACCGGCACCACCGACGCCAGCAAGACCGCGTCGCTGATCGTCGGCACCACCTCGCTGGTCGTCGCCGGTTACATGGCCGACCCGGACTGGCCCGACCACAACAACACGATGTCCCACCCGGAGATCAACGCCACGGTGCAGTACACGCTCAAGGACTACATGAAGGGCAAGCCGAGCGTTCAGTTCAAGACCCCGGGCAACGACAAGATCTCGATCGGCGACCTGAAGAGCGTGCCGGACGTCACCTGCGACCCGCTCTCCACCGCCAAGGACAAGATCGAGCTGGCCGGCTTCGACCCGGTGGAGGGCCCCAGCGTGGACTCGGACTGCCCGGCCGGCACCGCCGCGGGCACCGACGAGGACCGCACGATCAAGGGTGGCGCGGTGACCATCCAGATCAGCAAGGGCAACCAGGGCAACCCGAAGCCCGGCACCACGAAACCCGGGCGATAGCACCGAGCACGGCAAACGGGCGGGAGATCGGATCTCCCGCCCGTTTCGTGTTTCCGGGGATCAGCCGAGCCGGCGGCGCACCTCGGCGGCCACCCGGCCGCCCTCGGCCCGACCCGCCACGGCCGCCTGCGCCGCCTTCATGGCCGGGCCCATCTGCGCCTTACCGGTGAATCCACCGGCCGCCAGCGCCCCGCCCACGATCTCGGCGATCTCCGCGTCGGTCAGCTGCTTCGGCAGGTAACGGTCGAGAACCTCGCCCTCGGCCGTCTCCTTCGCCGCCTGGTCGGCACGACCCGCGCCGTCGAAGGCGGTGGCCGCCTCGCGACGCTTCTTCGCCTCCTTGGTCAGCACCGCCAGCACCTCGTCGTCGGAGAGCTCCCGGGCCTCGTCCCCGGCGACCTCCGCGGTACGCACCGCGGACAGGGCCATCCGCAGCGTCGAGGTGGTCAGTTCGTCCCGGGACTTCATCGCGGCGTGCAGGTCATCGTTCAGGCGGTCTTTCAGCGTTCCCATGGACGGAGAAACTACCCTTGCCGTCATGCGTAAGCGCTCCCTTATTTCCGCCGCGGCCGCGCTGGCCGCCGTCGGCGGCGCCACGTTCGCCTATGCCGCCCTCGTCGAACGCAACATGTTCACGCTCCGGCGCTTCGACGTCCCGGTGCTCGAACCGGACGCGGAACCGCTGCGCATCCTGCACCTCTCCGACCTGCACATGATGCCCGACCAGCGGCGCAAGCAGGAGTGGGTGGCCGGCCTGAGCGGCACCGACCCCGACCTGGTGATCGTCACCGGCGACAACATGGCCTCGCCGTACGCGGTGCCCGGCGTGCTGCGCGCCCTGGAACCCCTGCTCGACGTGCCCGGTGCCTTCGTCTTCGGCTCCAATGACTACACCGGCCCGGTCTGGAAGAACCCGCTGCAGTACGTGCTGCCCGAGCGAGAGTACGTGGAGGGCGCCGACCTGCCCTACGACGACCTGCGCGCCGCCTTCACCGACGCCGGCTGGGCCGACCTGAACAACGCCCGCACCATCCTCAAGGCCGGCGGCCGCTCGATCGAGCTGGCCGGCGTCGACGACCCGCACGTCGACCGCGACGACTACCCGGCGGTGGCCGGCCCGATCAGCGCCGGCGCCGACCTGCACCTCGGCGTCACGCACACGCCGGCCTCCCGGGTCCTCGACCCGATGGCCGCCGACGGCTTCGAGCTGCTGCTGGCCGGCCACACCCACGGCGGTCAGGTCTGCGTCCCCGGGTACGGCGCACTGACCACCAACTGCGACCTGCCCACCCGGCTGGCGAAGGGGCTGCACCGGTGGCCGGGCTCGGACGCCTGGCTTCACGTGTCGGCCGGCCTCGGCACCCACCCGACGGCGCCGATCCGCTTCGCCTGCCGCCCGGAGGCCTCCATCCTGACCCTGATCCCCCGCTGACCCCGGCCGGCTGGCCTCGGCGCGGGCGGCCCCACGCTCGCCCGCGCCGTCGCCCGCCCGCGCCGTCGCCCGCCCGCGCCGTCGCCCGCCCGCGCCGTCGCCCGCCTCGGCCTTGAGCTGCGGAAACACCGCACGGGGGTACCGGATTTCGGGCCTGCCGGATGGTCCGCTAGTATTCTTAACGCAGCAACGGGGTGTGGCGCAGTTTGGTAGCGCGCTACGTTCGGGACGTAGAGGCCGTGGGTTCAAATCCCGCCACCCCGACCAGCTTGCAGTAAGGCCCGGTTCTCCTCAGGGAAAACCGGGCCTTCTCCATGTGGTGACTGACGACCATGCACCCGCGCCGGCCCGGTCGATGATCGACCGCTGAGTGGCCTGAACGGACCGCAGACGCCCGATCGGCCCTTTCCGGCATCGGCGGGACCCCGAGCGATGCGGCGCGGTGGAGAACCGCCGTCAACCCCTTCGCGGTCAAACGGCGAACTGCGGGCGGACCGGCACTCCGGCCACCGCCGGGCCGACCGGGCGGGGCGCCATCTGCTGCGGCACGCAGTAGGGACCGAGCATGGTCTCCACGACCGGCGCGATGGTCTGCCGTTCACCGAGTTGCATCAGCCGGGTGGCCCGGGCCAGCGACCCGGTCTCACCGTCGCGGAATCCCTCGCGGTATCCGCGCTCGTAGCGCTCCCCACGGCCGAAGGCCCGACCGAGCGCGAAGCACGTCGATCCGGCCAGGGCGAGGAGGAAGAGCAAGGCGAAGGGCGTCACAGCGATGTTCCTTCCGAACAAAGGCCGCTAATTAGGCGAAAAGTACCCCAAACAGACATAGAATGCCGTATTGCGGAGATCAAGTACGCCAACGGGTGACGACCGGGGTGCCTGCGCGTCGCCACGCCGCCGCCTGACAAGCTGGGACCTTGTGACTGACTCCATCGACCTCGCCCGCCAGGTCCGCTCCGTGAGCCGCCTGACCGGCGAATTCACCCTGCGATCCGGCCGCACCGCCACCGAATACTTCGACAAGTACCAGTTCGAGGCCGACCCGGTCCTCCTCGACAAACTCGCCGAGCGACTCGCCGTGTTGATCCCGGAAGGCACCGAGGTGCTGGCCGGCCTGGAAATGGGCGGCATCGCCGTGGTCACCGCGCTGGCCCGGCACGCCCAACTGCCCACCGCCTTCGTCCGCAAGGAGGCGAAGAAGTACGGCACCGCCCGCCTCGCCGAGGGCGCCGAGGTCGCCGGCCGGCGCGTGCTGGTCGTCGAAGACGTCGTCACCTCCGGCGGCCAGGTCGTCATCTCCACCGGCGAGCTCCGCAAGCTGGGCGCCCACGTCGACCACGCGGTCTGCGTGATCGACCGCCAGGAGGGGGGATCGCAGGCCCTCGCCGACGCCGGCATCACCCTCCGGGCCCTGCTGACCAGGGCGGATCTGGACGCGGCGGCTTCCTGACGGACGGCCCGGGCGGGGTCGCGTGATCCACGCCCGGGCCATCTCCCCGAATCAAGATCAAATTCATCCGATACGCCGGTACGCCGGGGTCCGGATCGCATGCTCCCGCGCGGGCCGGGCCCGGCGATCTGGCCGCTGGCGCGTCCAGGGCGATCGCCGCACCCTTCACTGTCCGTGCTTGGTCACCGTCCACCCCAGAAATCCCAACCCGCAAACCACCCACCCGTCGGGTAGGCACCAGCACGTCGTCGGTCCCTCCGGACCGGAACCAGCCACATCATGCCGCTCCCGCCGCACGGCCACACCACACCGGTCCCGCCGCACCGCCCGGACCGAGGCGCGTGCGTCGACGGCCGGCTGTCCGCGATTCGGGCGGCGGGCATGGTGATGCCCGGCCGCGCACGTCGCCGGACAGCGGGGGTTCCCGCCAGGCCACACACCCCGGGCCGCCCAGCAGCCCATCACCCCTGGCCACCCGCACGGGCGCACCACACCGGGTCACCCGGCGAAAGCACCGCACCCAGCCGCCGGACAGCCGCACGAAACCCGGCTGGAAGGCGAGGCCGGGCGCCAGCAGACACCACACCCGGTTACCGGCAAGGACGCCGCATGGGGCCGCCGGACAAGCCCACCGCATGGGGCCGCCCAGACAAGCGCACCGCATGGGGCCGCCCAGACAAGCGCACCGCATGGGACCGCCCGGGGAAGGCGCCATGCCACGGTGGGGTCGGAAGCGAGGCGGGCCGGAGAACAGGCAGGTTCGCCGGGCATACGGGGCCGGTCCGGGGTTGACCGCGACCAGAAGCGGACAGTGAAGGGCCGCGGTGATCGCCCTGGACGCGCCAGCGGCCAGATCGCCGTGGCCCGGCCCGCGCGGGAGCATGCGATCCGCACCCCGGCGGATGCGCGTAAAAAACGACCCTGATTTTAAAGTTGATCTTCATACCCGGCCGACCGGACCGGGCCGGGATCAGTGACCTGACGGGCGGCTACGTGGGCTAGGTGGTCAGTTCGGCGGCCAGGAGTTCCGCGGTCTGGACCGTGTTCAGCGCCGCGCCCTTGCGCATGTTGTCGCCGGTGACGAAGAAGTCCAGGGCTCGCGGGTCGTCCATGGCGCGGCGGATGCGGCCGACCCAGGACGGGTCGGTGCCGACGGCGTCGATCGGCATCGGGAACTCGCCGGCTTCCGGGTCGTCGACCAGGATGACGCCGGGGGCGTTGCGCAGGACCTGGCGGGCGCCGTCGGCGGTGACCTCGGCGGCGAAGACGGCGTGGACGGCGACCGAGTGGCCGGTGACCACCGGGACGCGGACGCAGGTGGCGGAGACCTTCAGGGCCGGCAGGCTGAGGATCTTGCGGCTCTCGTTGCGCAGTTTCAGCTCCTCGGAGGACCAGCCGAGCGGGCCGAGGTCGCCGGACCAGGGGACCACGTTGAGGGCGAGCGGGGCCGGGAACGGGCCGAGGTCGTCGCCGACGGCCTGGCGGACGTTGCCCGGGCGGGACCCGAGCAGCCGGTCACCGGCGACCTTGGTGAGCTGGTCGTGCAGGGTGTCGACGCCGACCTGGCCGACGCCGGAGGCGGCCTGATAGGACGCGAGGACCAGCTCGCGCAGGCCGTACTCGTCGTGCAGCGGCGCCACCGACATGATCATCGCGGCGACCGTGCAGTTGGCGCTGGAGACGATGCCGCGCGGCCGGTGGGCGAGCGCCTCCCGGTTGACCTCGGGCACCACGAGTGGAACGTCGGCTTCCATCCGGAAGACGGCCGAGTTGTCGACCACGACGGCGCCGCGGGACACCGCGATCGGCGCCCAGTGTGCGGCCGCGTCGTCGGGCACGTCGAACATCGCCACGTCGACCCCGTCGAACACCTCCGGGGAGGGTGGCAGCACCTGGAGACTTTCGCCGCGGCAGGTCAGAGTCCGGCCGGCCGACCGCGTCGAGGCGATCAGCCGGATCTCGCCCCAGACATCGCGCCGGGACGAGAGCAGGTCGAGCATGACGGTCCCGACGGAACCGGTGGCTCCGACGACGGCAAGCGTGGGCCGCCCCATCGTCCGGCTTACCGGCCGGTACCGCCGTAAACGACGGCCTCCTCCGAGCCGCCCAGCTCGAACTGGTCGTGCACGGCGCGGACGGCGGTGTCCAGGTCGGTGTCGCGGCAGACGACGGAGACCCGGATCTCCGACGTGGAGATCATCTCGATGTTGACGCCGGCCTCACCGATGCAGGCGAAGAAGGAGGCCGCGACGCCCGGGTGCGAGCGCATGCCGGCGCCGATCAGCGACACCTTGCCCACGTGGTCGTCGAAGAGCAGGCTCTTGAACTTGATCTGATCCTTGATCCTGTCGAGCGCGGTCATCGCGGTCGGGCCGTCGGCCTTCGGCAGGGTGAACGAGATGTCGGTGCGGCCGGTGCCCTCGGTCGACACGTTCTGCACGATCATGTCGATGTTGATCTCGGCCGACGCGACGGTCTCGAAGATCCGGCCGGCCGACCCCGGCTCGTCGGGGACACCGACGATCGTGATCTTGGCCTCGCTGCGGTCGTGCGCGACCCCGGTGATCAGTGCTTGCTCCACGTCAGGGTCCTCCATCGAGCCGGTGACGAGCGTGCCTTCTTTGTTCGAGTACGAAGAGCGTACGTGGATCGGCACCTTGAAGCGGCGCGCATACTCCACGCATCGCAACATCAGCACCTTCGCCCCGCCGGCCGCCAGCTCCAGCATCTCCTCATAGGTGATCTGCTTGATGTGCTGGGCGTCCGGCACGATCCGGGGGTCGGCGGTGAACACACCGTCCACGTCGGTGTAGATCTCGCAGACGTCGGCGTGCAGCGCCGCGGCGAGCGCGACCGCGGTGGTGTCCGAGCCGCCCCGGCCGAGCGTGGTGATGTCCTTGGTGTCCTGGGACACGCCCTGGAAGCCGGCGACGATGGCGATCGCACCCTCGTCCAGCGCGGTGCGCAGGCGGCCCGGGGTGACGTCGATGATCCGCGCCTTGCCGTGCACCGAGGTGGTCAGCACGCCGGCCTGCGACCCGGTGTAGGACCGCGCCTCATACCCCAGGTTGTGGATCGCCATGGCGAGCAGCGCCATCGAGATCCGCTCGCCCGAGGTGAGCAGCATGTCCAGCTCGCGGCCGGGCGGCAGCGGGCTCACCTGGTTGGCCAGGTCGAGCAGCTCGTCGGTGGTGTCACCCATCGCCGAGACGACCACGACCACGTCGTGGCCGGCTTTGCGGGCGGCGACGATCCGCTCGGCCACGCGCTTGATGCGCTCGGCGTTCGCGACCGACGAACCACCGTACTTCTGCACCACGAGAGCCACGGCCAACCAATCCTTTCAGGGCATTCGCCACCACCCTAGCCGCGTGGGCCCGCGGGCTCGACAGACGATCCCAGAATCCGGCCGTTCCGGCACGACACGCCGAGGCACACCGTCCGGCGTGTCGCGTTCCACGGGCGGAATGGGGTGAGAATGGCGCCGTGCGCCTTCCCTCCGGATCCGTCCGCGGCCTGTCCGCGCTGACCGCCGCCCTGCTGGCCTTCGGCCTGGCCGGGTGCGGCGGTGGCGACACCCCGGATGCCGCGCCGACCGGCTCGGCGTCCCCGTCCGCGTCCACCGACCCGAACCCGGACGCCCGCAACCAGCTGGCCGGCATGGCCGCGCTGGCGATGGACCGGCGGTACGCCGCGCTCTATTCGTTCACCGGCGGCGACGGCGTCGCCCGCAACGTGGTGGCCACCGTGGCGAACGACGGCACCTGGCGGGTGGACATCGCGAACGGCGCGCTCGGCGGCTCGGCGGACGTGTCGATCGTGCACAACCCGAACGGCGTCTACCAGTGCACCGTCTCGATGTCCGGCGCGCCGATCAACGCCGGCTGCGTGCACGTGGCGTCCAAGGGCGAGAAGGTGCCGGCCCCGTACGACCCCCGGGTGCAGCGCCTGTTGCGGCAGTGGCTGCCGGTCTTCACCGACCGCAACGCGGCCCTCGCGGTCTCGGTGGCGCAGCCGCTGGACGGCACGCAGGGCTCGGCGTGCTACTCGGTCGATTCGAACGCCGCCTCCGGGGACGCGCCGGTCGACGTCGGCGTCTACTGCTACGCCCCGGACGGCATGCTCACCGCGGCCCGGGTGGGTTTCGGCGTGCTGAGGCTGGTCCGTCAGGTGGCCGCGCCGCCGACCGTGCAGTTCCCCGGCCCGGAGGTGGGCGGCGCCGCGATGGGCATGTCCGCCGCCGACCCGGTGCAGGCGCCGTCGGCCGCGGCCGGCTGAGCGATCCCACGATCCGGTCGTTCGGTTAGCCGCCCCGAAGTGGATCACGTAACGTGGTGGTCGACATGTGGCAGGCGAACCTCCTCCTTCTCTGCCGCGACGGGGCCTCTTCCCAGGCCGGCACCCCGTCGCGGTGGTGACACGCGCCGCCTGCTCGTCTTCCTTCTGACTGGAGCAGTCACATGTCCACCTTCGCCGAGAATTCGCAGCGTTCCAGCTCGATGCCCTTCCAGCGGTACGAGTCCTATCAGAAACAGTTCGCGATCGATCTGCCCGACCGGCGGTGGCCCGGCCGCGTCGTCGAGCAGACCCCCCGCTGGTGCGCCGTCGACCTGCGGGACGGCAATCAGGCGCTGATCGACCCGATGTCCCCGGAACGCAAGCGGCGGATGTTCATGCTGCTGGTGAAGATGGGCTACAAGGAGATCGAGGTCGGCTTCCCGGCCGCCAGCCAGACCGATTTCGACTTCGTCCGCCAGCTGATCGAGCAGGACCTGATCCCGGACGACGTCACCATCCAGGTGCTGGTGCAGTGTCGCGAGCACCTGATCGACCGGACCTTCGAGTCGATCCGCGGTGCCAAGCGGGCCATCGTGCACTTCTACAACTCGACCTCGGTGCTGCAGCGCCGCGTGGTCTTCGGCCTGGACCGGGACGGGATCACCGACATCGCCACCCAGGGCGCCCGGCTCTGCCAGAAGTACGCCGAGATCCACACCCCGGACACCGAGATCTTCTACGAGTACTCCCCGGAGTCGTACACCGGCACCGAGCTGGAGTACGCGCTGGAGGTCTGCTCCGCGGTGATCGACGTGATCGACCCGACGCCGGCCCGGCCGCTGATCATCAACCTGCCGGCCACCGTCGAGATGGCCACGCCCAACGTGTACGCCGATTCGATCGAGTGGATGCACCGCCACCTGCCGCGCCGGGACAGCGTGATCCTGAGCCTGCACCCGCACAACGACCGGGGTACCGCGGTGGCCGCCGCCGAGCTGGGCCTGCTGGCCGGCGCCGACCGGATCGAGGGCTGCCTGTTCGGCAACGGTGAGCGCACCGGCAACGTGGACCTGGTCACCCTGGGGCTGAACCTGTTCTCCCAGGGCATCGACCCGCAGATCGACTTCGCCGACATCGACGAGGTCAAGCGCACCGTCGAGTACTGCAACCAGCTGCCGGTGCACGAGCGGCACCCGTACGCGGGCGACCTGGTCTACACCGCGTTCTCCGGCTCGCACCAGGACGCGATCAAGAAGGGTTTCGCCGCGCTGCAGGCGGACGCGGACGCCGCCGGCACCCCGATCGACGACTTCACCTGGGGCGTGCCCTACCTGCCGATCGACCCGAAGGACGTGGGCCGCACGTACGAGGCGGTCATCCGGGTCAACTCGCAGTCCGGCAAGGGCGGCGTGGCGTACATCATGAAGGAGGAGCACAAGCTCGACATGCCGCGGCGGCTGCAGATCGAGTTCTCCGGCGTGGTGCAGCACCACACCGACGAGGAGGGCGGCGAGGTCTCCCCGCAGCAGATGTGGGACATCTTCGCGCAGGAATACCTGGTCGAGCACCAGCTGGGCAGCGCCTTCAAGATCGAGAGCTACAGCACGGCCACCGTGGACGGCAAGGTGGAGATCGACGTCGAGGTGATCCACCGGGGGATGCGGCGGCCGCTGGTCGGCGTCGGCAACGGCCCGATCGACGCGTTCACCCAGGCGGTCGCGCCGCTCGGGATCAAGGCCCGGGTGCTGGACTACCAGGAGCACGCGCTGACCTCCGGCGGTGACGCCCAGGCCGCGGCGTACGTCGAGGTCGAGGTCGGCGACCGCGCCTTCTGGGGGGTCGGTATCGACGCCAACATCGTCAGCGCGTCGATCAAGGCGGTGAACAGCGCGATCAACCGCGCCCGCTAGTCACCCGGTCGCGTGCCGCCGGGAGGCGGCACGCGACAGCCGGCCTTACGCTGAGCGGGTGCCCCCACGTAACACACTGCTCCCGCTCCTGCTCACCGTCACCCTCGTCGCCGGTTGCCAGACCGTCGACGCCGGCTCGCCCGGCGGCAGCACCACGACCACGACCCACGCCACCACCGGGTCCGGCGCATCCGCCGGCTCGGTGGTCAAGCAGCTCGACGGCCTGACCGTCGTCGACAAGGCCGGCTCGATGGCCGGTTACAGCCGGGAGAAGTTCCCGCACTGGAAGAGCACCGGCAAGAACTGCGACGTCCGCGACTCGGTGCTGGAGCGCGACGGCACCAAGGTCAAGAAGTCCGGCTGCAACGTGGTGGCCGGCACCTGGAAGAGCGTCTACGACGACAAGTCGCTGACCGCACCGGGCCAGGCCGACATCGACCACGTGGTGCCGCTGGCCAACGCGTGGCGGTCCGGCGCCGCGAAGTGGACCACCGATCAGCGCGAGGCGTTCGCCAACGACCTGGACCGGCCACAGCTCGTCGCGGTCTCGGCGGCGTCCAACCGGTCCAAAGGTGACCAGGACCCGTCCACCTGGAAACCGCCGGCCAAGGCCGAGTGGTGCACGTACGCCACCGACTGGGTAACCGTGAAGGCGTACTACAAGCTGACCGTGCTCCAGAAGGAGAAGGACGCTCTGAAGGAGATGCTGGAGACCTGTTGATGACCGAAGCCAAGACCGATTCCCCAGAGAAGCCCGCGGCGCAGACCACTGCCGCGGCGCAGCCGACCGCGGCGGCTCCGGCCGCCGCAACGGCTCAGCCCACCGCGGCGGCTCCGGCCGCCGCGGCGCAGCCCGCCGCCGACGCGGGCGCCAGCAAGACGACCGACATCGTGCCCGGGCCGGGCGGGGTGATGACCGACGAGGTGGGTGTGGTCACCGGTGACCTCACGCTGCGCACCGAGCTGAAGGACGGCGAGGTGACTCTCCGCGTGCAGTACAAGGACGCGGACGAGTGGTACGTGGTCACCGGGGGCAGGTCGAAACTGGCCGACCCCACGGACCTGGACGCGGTGCACTGCATCGCTGTCGGGCTGCTCAACCGCCCCGAGGGGTGATCGATACCGGTCCGCCCGAGCCATGATGGCTCGGGCGGACGGTGCCGTCGGCGTACGAACGAATCGTGCGGTGGCCCTCAGGCCTGGGTCGCCGCCGGGGTGCGACCGGCGACCGCCTCGTCCTGCGCGATCGGGAAGTGGCACGCGGTCAGGTGCCCCTCCGGGTCGTCGAGCCGCGCCACCAGCGGCGGCTCCTGGGTGGCACAGATGTCCTGCGCCTTCCAGCAGCGGGTGCGGAACCGGCAGCCGGACGGCGGGTTGATCGGGCTCGGCACGTCGCCGGTGAGCAGCACCCGGGTGCGCTGCGCGCGGTCCCGCCGGACCGGGTCGGGCACCGGGACGGCCGACATCAGCGCGACCGTGTACGGGTGCCGCGGGTTCTTGTAGAGCTCGTCGCGCGGCGCGATCTCCATGACCTTGCCCAGGTACATCACGGCGACCCGGTCGGAGATGTGGCGGACCACCGACAGGTCGTGCGCGATGAACACGTAGGTCAGGTCGAACTCGTTCTGCAGGTCCTCCAGCAGGTTGACGACCTGCGCCTGGATCGACACGTCGAGCGCCGAGACGGGCTCGTCGGCGATGATCAGTTTCGGGCGCAGGGCGAGCGCCCGGGCGATGCCGATGCGCTGCCGCTGGCCGCCGGAGAACTCGTGCGGATACCGGTTGTAGTGCTCCGGGTTGAGGCCGACCAGTTCCAGCAGCTCCTGCACGGCCTTCTTCAGGCCCTGCGGTGTCGGGATGTCCTGGATCTGCAGCGGCGCCGAGATGATCGAGCCGACCGTGTGCCGCGGGTTCAGCGACGAGTACGGGTCCTGGAAGATCATTTGGACGTCACGGCGCAGCGGCCGCATCTGACCGACCGACTTGTGGGTGATGTCCTGACCCTCGAAGACGATCTTGCCGGCCGTCGGCTCCAGGATCCGGCTGAACAGCCGGCCGGTCGTCGACTTGCCACAGCCGGACTCGCCGACCAGGCCCAGCGTCTCGCCGGCCTGCACGGTCAGGTCGATGCCGTCCACCGCGCGGACCGCGCCGACCTGGCGCTTCAACAGCCCCTTCGTGATCGGGAAATGCTTCTGCAGCCCGGTCACCTCGAGCAGGTTCTCGCTCATCGTTCTCTCTCTTCCCCGCTCAGAGGTTGGGGGCCACTTCTTCCTGGAAGATCTTTTCGCGCGCCTCCGGCGGCAGGTGGCAGGCGACCGCGTGGGCCCCGCCGGTCAGCACCGGAGTCTCCGTGAACGACCGGTCGCCGTTGCGGCCGGCGTACGGGCAGCGCGGGTGGAAGGCGCAGCCGGAAGGCAGGTTGATCAGGCTGGGCGGCGTGCCCTTGACCGGGGTGAGCCGGTCCCGGACCTCGCGATCCAGCCGCGGCATCGAGCCGAGCAGACCCCAGGTGTACGGGTGCTGCGGGCGCTGGAACAGATCCACCGCCGGGCCCTTCTCGATCACCTTGCCGCCGTACATCACCAGGACCTCGTCGGCCAGCTCGGCGACGACGCCGAGGTCGTGGGTGATCATGATGACCGCGGAGCCGAACTCCTCCTGCAGATCCCGAATCAGGTCCAGGATCTGCGCCTGGACGGTCACGTCCAGGGCCGTGGTGGGCTCGTCGGCGATCAGCAGTTTCGGGTCGTTGACCAGCGCCATCGCGATCATCGCGCGCTGCCGCATGCCACCGGAAAACTGGTGGGCGTAGTCGTGGAAGCGGCGCGCCGGCTGCGGGATGCCGACCCGGGCGAGCATGTCGATGGCCCGCTCCCGGGCCACCTTCTTGTTCACCCCGGGGTGGTGCACCCGGTACGCCTCGACGATCTGCGACCCGATGGTGAAGTACGGGTGCATGGCGCTCAGCGGATCCTGGAAGATCATCGCCATCTTGCCGCCGCGCAGCGCCCGCACCTCCTCGTTGGAGGCGCTGACCAGTTCCTTGTCGTCCAGCCAGATCTCGCCGGCGACCTTGGCGTTGCTGCGGGTCCGGTGCAGGCCCAGGAGGGCCAGCGAGGTGACGCTCTTGCCGGAGCCGGACTCGCCGACGATGCCGAGCGTCTTGCCGGCCTCCAGGCTGAAGGTCGACCCGCTGACCGCCTGCACGATGCCGTCGTCGGTCTCGAACCGGACGGTCAAATCCTTGACCTCGAGGAATGGGCGTGACATTCGCTTCCCCTCAGCCCAGCCGCACGCGCGGGTCGATGATGCCGTAGACCAGGTCGACGATCAGATTGGCGAGAACAATGAAGAACGCGGCGAACAGGGTGACGCCGAGGATGATCGGGAGGTCGCTGGTCCGGATGCCGTTGAGCGCCTCGTAACCGAGACCGCGCAGGTTGAACACCGCCTCGGTGAGCACCGCGCCGCCGAGCAGCGCGCCCAGGTCCAGGCCGAAGACGGTGACCAGCGGCGTGAGGCTGGACCGCAGCGCGTGCTTGCCGATCACGGTGCGCTCGCCGAGGCCCTTGGCCCGGGCTGTCCGGACGTAGTCCTCGCCGAGCGTCTCCAGCATGTTCGCCCGGGTCAGCCGGGCGTAGGTGGCGGCGAACAGGAACGCCAGCGTGACCCAGGGCAGGATCAGGCCGCGGGCCCAGTCCACCGGGCTGTCCAGGAACGGGGTGTAGTCCGCGTCCTTCAGCCAGCCGAGTTTGTAGGTGAAGACCGACAGGGCGACCAGACCGGTGAAATAGATCGGCAGGGAGACGCCGGCGAGCGCGACACCCATCACCGTCCGGTCCAGTAACGTTCCTCGGCGCAATGCCGAGATCACCCCGAACATGACGCCCATCAGCACCCAGAGGATCGCCGCGCCGATCGCCAGGGACACCGTCACCGGCAGGTCGCCCAGCAGTTTCGGCCAGACCTCCTCGTCGGTCTTGAACGAGTAGCCGAGGCAGGGTGCCGGGCAGTGGGTGACCTCGACGCCGGTGGTGTAGTCCCGGCCGGCGACGAGGCCCTTCACGAACTTGCCGTACTGCACCAGAACCGGGTCGTTGAGACCCAGCTTCTCCCGGATGCCCTGAACGGCGACGGGGTCGGCCTGCTTGCCGATGTACAGCAGCGCCGGGTCACTACCGGTGAGCTTCGGCACCATGAAGAAGACACCGAAGGTCACCAGGGTGACCGCGAGCAGCGTCAGGACGGCGTTGATCAGCCGTCGGATGAGGTAAGCAAGCACGACGTTCGGCCGAACGGTCGGCGGGCGCCGGCTCCTCGCGGAACCGGCACCCGCCTACCGGGAGGTGGCCTTCACCTGCCCTTCGAGATACCTGGTGGTGCGTTACCGGCAGGACGGCTCACTTGCCGTCGCTCACGCCCAACGCCTGGAAGTCGACCATGGCGAGCGCGGAGTGCTCGTAGACGTTCGTGAGCCGCGGGTTGCGGTAGTTGAGCGCCTTGTCGAACACGAACGGCAGGTAGAACGCGCCGTCCATGATCTTGTGGTTGATCTGGCTGTACAGATCGGCGGCCTTGGTCGGGTCGGTCTCCGCGGCGGCCTGGTCGAACAGCCCGTCGATCGACGGGTCCTTGACCTCGGGCAGGTTGTAGTTGCCGTTCGGCACCAGGAAGCGGCTGTCGACCAGCGGCTGCAGGTAACCCGAGCCGTTGGGGTAGTCCGCGCCCCAGCCGGCGATCATGATGCCGTAGCCCTTCTTGTGCACGTTGTTCGGCGCACCGATGACGGACGAGATGAGCGAGCCGTCGTACTGCTCGATCGAGGCGTCGATGTTGACGGCCTTGAGGGCCGCCTGCAGCGCGGTGGCGGTGGCGATCTCGGCCGGCTTGTTGTTCCGGACCGCAATCTTGGTGGCGAAGCCGCTCGGCTTGCCGCACTCGGTCAGGGCCTTCTTGGCCTCCTCGACCTGCGCCTTGCCCTGCGCCCGGTTGTACGGGTCGTACTTCACGTCCGAGCCGAGGATGTTCGGCGGGAGCATGTTGGTGCCGATGTCACCGCCGGCCACCGGGCCACCGCGGGCGGCCTGCAGCGTGGTCGGGTCGGCGGCGTACATGACGGCCTTGCGGCAGGCCACGTTGTCGAACGGCGCGACGTTGGTCGACATCGCGGCGTACCGGATGAAGCCGGTGTTCGGAGCGTCGGCGTTCGCCTTCAGCTTCGGGTCGCGCAGGATGTCGGCCCGGGCCTTGGTCTGCACACCGCTCTGCCCGGCGTCGATGTCGGCGGTGCCGGCGATCAGGCGGTCGTCCATGTCGGCGGCGTTCGTGGTGATCGTCAGGACGACCTTGTCCGGAAGCGCCTTACGGATCGGGTCCGTGGACTTGTCCCAGTTCGGGTTCCGGGTCAGGGTCGCGCTCTTGCCCGGCTGGATGGCGCCCGGCGCGAACATGTACGGGCCGGAGGAGGCCGGGTTCAGCGCGTACTTGGCGCCGGTGTCCCGCTTCTGCGGCACCGGGCCACCGCCCGGCAGGGCCAGCATGTACGGGAAGCTGGAGTCGGCCTTGGCCAGGTGGAAGACGATCGTCGAGTCGTCCGGCGTCTGGACCGTCTTGAGACCCAGCTTGTTCGGGTCGGTGTCCTTGTACGGGCCGGGGTACTTCTGGCCCTGGTCGAGCAGCTGCTGCAGGTACAGCGGGCCACCCGGGACGACGTCCTGCGCGAAGATGCGCTCGATGCCGTACTTGACGTCCTTCGACGTGATCGGGGTGCCGTCGTCGAACTTCAGGCCGCTGCGCAGCTTGAAGGTGTAGACCTTGCCGCCCTCGGTGATCTCCGGCTCGGCCGAGGCCAGGTCGGGAACCAGCTTCAGGCCGTCCTTGCCCGGCTTGGCGTCGTAGGCCAACAGGGTCCGGTTGAAGAACCGGGCCATGTTGATGGTCCAGCCGTAGTACGAGATCGCCGGGTCGAACGAGTCCGGCGCCTGCGACGTCCACATGTTCAGCGTGCCGCCGGCCTTGTCACTCGGGTTGACCACCCCGGTGACCGCCGCGTTGAAGCCCGCCCCCTCGGCCGAGGAGCCCTTCTTGTCGTCCGACTTGGAGGAGCCGCCGCACGCGGCGGTCACCCCCAGCGTGAGGGCAGCCGCCGCGGCCACCATCACCTTCGTCTTATTTGCCACCTTGTTCTCCTACCTCGTGTGATAACGGCGGTGACGCCGCCGACCATGCAAGGGCTGATGCAGAGCCGCGTGGATCCGCGGGGGATTACCGAGCCTTCGGATCGAGCGCGTCGCGCAGGCCGTCGCCGAAGAGGTTGAAGGCCAGCACCGTAATGAAGATCATGCCGCCCGGGATGATCATGAAGAGCGGATCGTCCGCGTAGAACGGCAGAGCATCGGACAGCATGCCGCCCCACGACGGATTCGGCGGTGGGATACCGACACCGAGGAAGCTCAACGCCGCCTCGGTGAGGATGTTCGTGGGGATGATCAGCGTCGTGTAGACGAGGATCGGCGCGGCCAGGTTGGGCAGCAGCTCGCGGAACAGGATCCGCGGCGAGCGGGCACCGATGCTGCGGGCCGCCTCGACGAACTCGCGCTCCCGCAGCGACAGGGTCTGACCGCGGACGATGCGACCGACGTAGGGCCAGCCGAAGAAGCCGATCACCAGGACCAGGACGAGCACCCGCGACCAGCGGTTGCCGAACCCGAGGAACGACTGCGGCAGCACCGAGACCAGCGCGATCGCGAACAGCAGCTGGGGGAAGGCGAGCAGGAAGTCCATCACCCGGCTGATCACCGAGTCGACCCAGCCACCCAGGTAACCGGCCGCCAGACCGAACACGCTGCCCAGGATCGTGGAGAAGAAGGCGGCGAGGAAGGCGACCGACAGCGAGGTCTGCGCGCCGTAGACGATCCGGCTGAACACATCCCGGCCGTTCACCGGCTCCACACCGAGGATGAAGTCCTTGCTGATGCCGCCCCACGGCTTGAGCGGCGTCTGGAATGTCTGGTCGACCTGATCGCCGTGGAACTCGTCGAACGGGTGACCGAACCACTTGGCCAGCAGCGGCGCCAGGAAGGCGACGGCGATCAGGAAGAGGACGAAGACGCCACCGGCAACCGCGACCTTGTCCCGTTTCAGCCGACGCCAGGCGATCTGCTTGAGGGAGCGCCCGACGATGGCCTTCTCGGCGGGACCCCGCGTCTCGGCAGCATCAACGGCCGGTGGCGGCGGAGCGTCGTCAGAGATCGACGCTTCTGGGCCAAGCGACATCTGTTTCGCCGGTCCTCTCCCGGCCACCGCGCAGCAGAGAGTCCACGGCCGCCCGGCGCGTGGGTACACGGAAGACCCCCACGGCCCGGAGACGATGGCCCACGTTGCGAGCGGTAAACCGATCGGTTATCGCATGCCTCGAGTGCCGGCCCCCATCGGCCGACCGGCCCATGTCGGGCCGGGACCACGAGGGCACCCGATGGCGGGTGTGGCCGCCATCGAGAGGAACATTCACCTAGTGCGGTGCCCGGGTCAAGCTCACTGACCGCACGCGGATGTTTCCGTGTCTCCCTCGTGATGTCACCGTGACCTAGACGCTGAACAAACGGAAGGTACCGCGTAAGGGGTTCGCAAGTGGCCAATCCAGGCCAAACAGGTGGCATCCCGTTACAGCCTGGTTACGCGATGTTTCGTCAGAGCGCGCGGCGGCCCTCGAACGCCCTACCCAGAGTGATCTCGTCCGCATACTCCAGGTCACCACCGACCGGGAGCCCGCTGGCCAGACGGGTCACCGCGATACCCATCGGCTTGATCAACAAAGCCAGGTAGGTGGCGGTCGCCTCGCCCTCGGTGTTCGGATCCGTCGCCAGGATCAGCTCACGGACCTCACCGGTGCCCAGCCGCAGCAACAACTCGCGGATCTTCAGATTGTCCGGGCCGACCCCCTCCAACGGGTTGATCGCCCCACCCAGCACGTGATACCTGCCGCGGAACTCGCCGGTCCGCTCGATCGCGACGACGTCCTTCGGCTCCTCCACCACACACAACACCTCGTTGGTGCGGCGGGGATCGCGGCAGACCCGGCACTGCTCGGACTCCGCCACGTTGAAACAGGTGGTGCAGAACCGGACCAGTTCCTTCACCTTGCGCAGGGCGGTGGACAGCCGGTTGATGTCCACCGGGTCCGCGGAAAGCACGTGGAACGCGATGCGCTGGGCCGACTTCGGGCCCACGCCCGGCAGCCGGCCCAGCTCATCGATCAGGTCCTGGATGGCACCCTCGTACACGGGATCAGAACCCCGGCAGGGAGAAGCCGCCGGTGGCCGGACCCATCTTCTGCTCGGCCAGCTCCCGCTGCGCCTCAGCGGCGTTGTGGATCGCGGCGAGCAGCAGATCCTCCAGCGTCTCCACGTCGTCGGCGTCCACCGCCTTAGGGTCGATCTTGACGGCCTTGAACTCGCCGAGACCGGTCACGGTCACCGTCACCAGCCCGCCGCCGGCCGTGCCGGTCAGCTCCGCCTCGGCCAGCTCGGCCTGCGCCTGAGCGACCTGCTGCTGCATCTTCTGCGCCTGCTTCATCAGCTGCTGCATGTTCGGCTGTGCACCGGGGCGCATGGCACCGCTCCTCTGGGTAGTCGTCACTCGTCGCCGAGAACCGTCGTCAATAGCCGCCGGCCCGGCGAATCAACCGCCGCCAGCGTAGCCGCCCGGCACCGATACCCCGCTCAGCCGCCCACCACGCCGCGCGAACGTCCCCCTCCGGCCGCACGGCCGCCCTACATCTCGCCGATCTTCTCGGCGCCGAACGCGTCGCGCAGCAGCTGCATGGCCTGCTCCTCGCTGCTCTGGCGGGCGGTCTTCTCGTCGATGACCTCGTCCAGCGGCTCGTCCCCCGGATCGAACCCCTCGTAGCCGGCACCACCGCCGGGCGGCCCGTCGTACTCGGGGTCGTAGGGCGCCTCACCGATCGGCGTCCCGTCCGACCACGCGGAGCCGCCGCCGACGCCCCCCGGCCCCGGACCGGCAGCGGTCCGCACCGGAGCACCACCCCCGCCACGAGCGGCGGCCGCCCGCGCGGCGGCCAGACCACTGCTCGGCGTCGCGTTCCCGCTTCGTGCCGCAGCGGCCCGCGCCGCCTCCATCGCAGCCGAGCGGGCAACCGCCGGCGTCTCCACCGCCGCCGCGGCACGCGCCACCGCGGGCGGGGATGCGGCGGCGGATGCCGACACAGCGGTTGCGGTAGCCGATGGTGTCCTCCGGTCCGGGCCGGCCGCCTGTGCCGACGCCGTCATGCTGAGGTCAGCCGCGGCACGGGCCACATCAGGAACCGCGGGGGCGGCGATCGTCACCGGAAGCCCGGGCGCGGCCGGCCTGGGCCACGGCGAACCGGTATCCGCGGGCTCGTCATCCGAGTCGGCGGGCACAGCTCCGGAATGCGACCCGCCAACCGCGGCTCCCGAAACCGATCCCCCCACCACGGCACCGGAAGCCGATCCGCCAACCGCGGCATCGACAGCCGGGCCGCCGGATGCCGCGCCGCTGCTGTCCACGTGGTGAACCTGGCCCGCTACATGGTGGGACGGAGTCCCGACCGCACTGTGCTCGGCGGAAGCCGGTGCGGTCGGTTGACCCTCGACGGTCGTGGCGGATCCGGAGGGGCCGGAGTTGCCTGCGGGTGCGCGGCTACCAGGTTTGACCGGCTCGGGCCAGTCATCGTCGGCGGGCGGCGGCGACGGGCGCGAACCGGGACGAGCCGGCTCCGGCCAATCAGAGGCGGCGGAGGTGACACCTGTCGACGACCCGCCGGAATCGGGCTGTGCCGCGGGCGATGCCGGGGCACCGCTGACCGGAGCGGCATGAGAGGCAGCCGCCGCATTCGCCGGCGCGACGGTGGAAGCGGTGGGCGCGGCGGCCGAAGCTGCCGGCATGGCAGGGGGAGCTGTCGGCGCGGTGGTGGATCTGACGCCGGAGCCGCCAGGCACGGCCAGCGCCGGGACGGTGGCATCGCCCGGCGCGCCGGCAGGTCTCGTCGGCGCGGGCTCCCGGAGGCCGGGCGCCGGCGGGACGGTGCCGCCGACAGCCGACGTGTAGGCGGGCTCGGCGTAGGGATCGTCGGTGGGCTCCGGCGGGAACGCGTCCGCTGGTGGCCCGTCGTCGTCGGCGTCGGCCGGGGTGCGCTGCGGGCGGGACGGGCGGGACTCGGTGCGGCCGGCGTTCCGCTCCGGGGCCGCGCGGCGGGCGGCGGACTGGTCACGCGGGGGGATGGCGGACTGGTCACGCGGTGCGGTGGCGGACTGGTCGCGAGCCGGTGTTGCCGAGCCCCGGGCGGGGGCCGCGGCGGTGCGCGGCGGGGAGTTGCGGGGTGCGGTTTCCGGCGTGGGGGTGCCGACCTGGCAGTCGATGTCCCAGTCGCCGCCGAGTTCGGTGGTGAACTCGGCGATGATCACCTCGCGATAGGTGAGGAAGCGGTCGGCATAGCGCTGCGACGGGGCCAGGAAGACGACCCGGGAACCGTCGACGTCGTGGATGCCGATGCCGCTGTTCTGCATCGCCTGGATCTTGTCGTGCTTGGGACCGAACGCCTGCCAGACGGTACGCACCTGCGGCAGCCCGGGAAGCTCCCGCGGCGCAACCGCCGGGGTCGGGCCCGCCGCCGGCTGCTGCGAACCGGAAGGCTCGGCGGGAAGCGGCGCAGAGGCGACCACCGGCTCATGATCGACCGGCGGCGGAGGCTCCTCGTCCCACGGCGGCGCGTCGTCGTAGTCCTCGACGTCGGCCGGCCCGTCGGCGACCCGGTTCCAGTCCGCCTCAGCCGGGGAGACCGACGCAGGAACGGCAGCCGGGACCGGAGCCGCGGCAGCGGGAGCCGGGGCCGCGGCAGCGGGAGCCGGGGCCGCAGCAGCGGGAGCCGGGGCCGCAGCAGCGGGAGCCGCAGCCGGGGATGCGGGAGCGGGAGAGACCGGGCGGGCAGCACCACCGGCTTTACCCCGAGCACCCCGCGCAAGGGCGAGAGCCGCCGCCTTGGCACCCCCCGGCCCGTCCAGCACCGGCCCCCCACCCGCGGCGGAGCCGGTCGCGACCGCGGCGTCGTCACCGCGTACCTCGGCGGGCGCGGCCTGCGCCCCGGCGGGCCCGGCGGCGTCGAGCGGGCCTCGTCTCTCCAGGCGTTCCAGCCGTTGGAGCAGCGCCCCGGTGGAGTCGTCGGCGCCGGGCAGCAGCATCCGGGCGGTGATCAGCTCCAGCAGGAGCCGTGGCGCGGTGGTGCCGCGCATCTCGACCAGGCCGTTGTGCACGATGTCGGCGCTGCGGGACAGGGTGGCGGCGCCGAGCCGGGACGCCTGCGCGTGCATCGCCTCGAGCTGGTCGGCCGGGCCGTCGATCAGACCTTTGGCGGCCGCGTCCGGAACCTGCTGCAGGACGATCAGGTCACGAAGGCGTTCGAGCAGGTCGGAGGCGAAGCGGCGAGGGTCGTGGCCGGCCTCGGCGACCCGGTCGATGGTCTCGTAGGCGGCGGCGCCGTCGCCGGCGGCCAGCGCGTCGCACATCTCGTCGATCAGGGCGACGTCGGTGACGCCGAGCAGGGCGACCGCGCGGGCGTAGCTCACCCCGTCGGGGCCGGCGCCGGCGATCAGCTGGTCGAGGACGGAGAGGGTGTCCCGGGCGCTGCCACCGCCGGCCCGGACCACCAGCGGGAAGACCGCCGGCTCGACCGTGACGCCCTCGGCCTCGGTGAGCTGCTGCAGGTAGGGCCGCAGGGTGGCGGGCGGGATCAGCCGGAACGGGTAGTGGTGCGTGCGCGACCGGATGGTGCCGAGCACCTTGTCGGGCTCGGTGGTGGCGAAGATGAACTTCACATACTCCGGAGGCTCCTCGACGAGCTTGAGCAGCGCGTTGAAGCCGGCCGACGAGACCATGTGCGCCTCGTCGATCACATAGATCTTGTAGCGGCTGCTGGCCGGGGCGAAGAACGCCTTCTCCCGGAGCTCGCGGGCGTCGTCGACACCACCGTGGCTGGCCGCGTCGATCTCGATCACGTCGATCGAGCCGGTGCCGTCGTTGGCCAGTGACCTGCAGGAGGCACAGACGCCGCACGGTTCCGGGGTGGGACCCTGCTCACAGTTGAGCGAGCGGGCCAGGATGCGCGCGCTGGACGTCTTGCCGCAGCCGCGGGGCCCGGAGAACAGATAGGCGTGGTTGAGCCGGCCGCTGCGCAACGCCTGCGACAGCGGCTCGGTCACGTGCTCCTGACCGATGACCTCGGCGAACGTCCGCGGCCGGTACTTTCGGTAGAGGGCGAGAGCCACTCCTGCCACCTCCTGACGACCGCGCCATTCTCCGTCGAGGGTGTGACAAGAACAAACGACATGCCCCGACGGTGCGAGCCGGAACCGTGCCGGTCTGGGGGGAACGAAAGGACCCCTCGTGCACCCGCCAGAGCCCGCTTATCCTTGCTGCCTTCCGGCCCTGGGGAGGTTCACAGGATGACGCCGCACGAGGGGCTGATCGTCAGCCTACCCGCCCCGCGCCGCCCCGCTCATCCGACCCCCGGTGCGTAAGGGGAACTTACGCCCCCGTACTCTGGCTCCCGGAGGATTCGCCTAGTGGCCTAGGGCGCACGCTTGGAAAGCGTGTTGGGATAAAACCCTCACGAGTTCGAATCTCGTATCCTCCGCCGCACAAGGCCGGGCCCTCGGGTCCGGCCTTCGGTTTTTCCAGGCCCGGTCAGGACCGACCGGGATCCGATTGCCGGCGTACGCCGTGAGCCCGCACGCCGCGCCCCGGGGGACCCGGTCCACCCGGCCTACGCCGCCCTCGCGCGCGCCGTGACTAGGGGATGCCGTTGCGTGAGACGTTCGTCGCGTCTCGTATGCTCCGGCTCGAAAACAGTGCAGGCGAGGGCCGGCCCCGATCGGGCCGGCCCTCGCCGTTTTCCGCGCCGCCCCGCCTACAGCTGGCCGGCGGCGATCGCGTCGTCCACTTCCGGGAAGATCGCGAAGTACCGGGACAGCCCGACCGTCCGCAGCAGCTTGGTCAGGAACGGATCGGCCGAGGCGAAACTGAGCCAGCCGCCCCGGGCGACGATCACCTCTTTGCTGATGATGAAGGTGCTCAACCCGATCGAGTCGCAGAACTTCAGCTCGGTCAGATCCACCACGATCCTGGGCACGGGGCGTTCCAGGAGTTCGGCGAGCACGACACGCAACTCGTTGGAGGTGTCCGCGTCGAGCTCGCCTCGAAGGTGCAGCACGGCAACGTCAGGCCGGTGCTCGGTGATGGTGGCCCGCATGGCAATCGCTTCCTACCGGTGAATGGATATTCAGGGTAGATTGCGCAGAATCGCGCACATCGGACTCGACGTGCGTCGTGCATCGGCTTGACACAACGCTGATTGCCATATAGCAGATCCGTACGGACCGCCGGGCATATCTGGACAAAGCGCCCCAAAGGGCGACTGCCCGAGGGTTCAACTGCCGGTAAAGCACGGACGGGCCGGACCCCGTGTGGGATCCGGCCCGTCCGTGAAGGCTGGCCGAGACAAGTCAAGCAACGACGGCGCAGCCCGGGCTCCTGGCGCGCCTTACAGCTCGCGCCACTGCCAGCGTGGACCGCGCCACGCGTCGGCCAGGATCATCGCTGACGCCCGGCCGGGACACTGCTGCACCTTCGATTTCCCCTCGGGACCGCCCAGCTGGGCCTCGACTTCCCAATGGTCTCCGTCGGTGCGGACGAAGACGTCCCGGCGCTGGAGCCGGACGTCGCCATTCCACCAGTGATGCTCAACTCTCACGTGTCAAATCTACGACAGGCATCGACGAACCTGGGTGGGGCGTTTCTGTGAATCTTTCTCACCGCCCGGTCGGAACCGCATTGTCTGATCCGGTGTATTTGGCCGCCGTGACTTGCGCAACACCTCATGTCGCTGGGCCGTCCACGATTGACTACACACCGTGGTTCAAGGCTTTGACGTGCGACGACATCTCCGCGTTACAAGACCGCCGCTGATCATGGTGAACGCCCGTTCGGACTAGGCGGGGGCGGTACGCGCGAACGATCCGGAATCAGGGCACACAGAGTGACGGATGTGACGGGAGAAAACAAGAGAGCCCGATCCAGCACCGGAGGGCCATCCACAGACCCAGCGAACAGCCATGAACGGCGGCGAACGAGACCAAAACTGAGACCACGCCCGCCGGATCTTCGATCGACATGAGTTGATCACCCTTCTTATGGTGCTTGGGTGATCACCCGTTTGCTTCTTCTCGGCTCCGCCATCCTCACCCTCGGCGTGGCGGCGTGTGACGACGGCAGCGTCGAAGGTCCGTACCTAAAGAGCATCGAGATACGAGGGCACGAGCGGGCGACGATCTACTACAGCCAAGCCGTCTACGTCGGTCCTTCGACGCCGGGCCTACTTGCCGCCGTGTCTGCGCCGGAGATGACCACGTCGGCTGGCCCGGCCAGCCTGTCAATCGATCCGTGGGAGTTCGTCGGCAGCGGCAGCGGCAAGGCGGCCGACGGCACGGACTGCCGGGTTCATTTCGAACGGCTTGTCAAGGGAGGGGATCCCAACGTCCCGCACTGGGAGCCCACGGCCGAGCAACGACGCAAGCAGGCTACCGGCGAGTTGGAGATCGTCAGGGTGTCCGCCGGCTGCCCATTCAAACCCTGATGCGACAAACAGAGGCGGCGGCCTGGCCGCGTCTGCTGTGGAGGTCGTCTGCTTCTGAAGGTTGAGACGGGTTCGGCACTGAGGGCACGATGAGAGAGTGACAGCCACCGATGGACTTTGGATCGAAACCACCGACGGTCAGCTCATTCGAGCCGACACGATTACCGCTCTTCAAGTCGTGGATGGGAACTACAAACGCCAGCGAGCGGACTCGACGCTCCACGCAGGTGACCTCATCCTGCGCGCCTTCACCGGAAGTCACGACGGGAAGGCCACCTACCACCATCTTGCGGGGGAGATTTCTCAGCTCGGAGATGCCTTCACCGCTCTGCGCCTGCTCGTAAGGACGCTTGGCGAGGAAGCAGGCAGACCCGCTGTGATCATCTCTTATGACGCCAAGGTCAACTCTTGGCGAACGCAACTTCCGTAGGCACACCGACGCACCACTACGCAGCAACTGAGACCAGATACAAAATCGCCCGGCGGCTCACTCCGAGTCGCCGGGCGTTTGCACTGCTCAATGGCGGTGGCGGCGGGATTTGAACCCGCGGAGGGCGTAAACCCTCACACGCTTTCGAGGCGTGCTCCTTAGGCCACTCGGACACACCACCGGGAAGTACGTTACCGGACGCCCCGAGGTGTCCGTCGCCGGGTCACCCATTACCGCCCGGCACCCCCGTGACCTGGCAAGATCGGCAGGAGATCATCGACGAGACGGAGACAACGGATGAGCGTGCACATCGGGGCCAAGCCGGGAGAGATCGCCGAACGGGTGCTGCTGCCCGGCGACCCGATGCGGGCCAAGTGGATCGCGGAGACCTTCCTGGAGGACGCGGTCTGCTACACCCAGGTCCGCGGAATGCTCGGCTTCACCGGCACCTGGCAGGGGCAGCGGGTCTCGGTGCAGGGCTCCGGCATGGGCATGCCGTCGGCCTCGATCTACACCCACGAACTGGTCAACGAGTACGGGGTGAAGTCGGTCATCCGGATCGGCTCCTGCGGCGCCCTGGCGCTCGACCTGAACCTCGGTGACGTGATCGCCGCGATCGGCTCGGCGACCGATTCGAACATGAACCGGACCCGCTTCGACGGCCTCGTCGACTACGCACCGGTGGCCGACTTCGGCCTGCTGCGCACCGCCGTCGACACGGCCGCCGCCCAGGGCGTCCCGATCCGGGTCGGCCCGATCCTGGCCGCCGACGCCTTCTACACCGACCGGCCCGACCTGTACGACTCGCTGGCCCAGTACGGCGTGCTGGCGGTCGAGATGGAGTCGGCGGCGATCTACACGATCGCGGCCCGGTACGGCGCCAAGGCGCTCACCATCTTGACCGTGAGCGACCACATCAAGCGCGGCGAGGCGATGGACTCGGCGCAGCGCGAGCAGGGCTTCAGCAACATGGTCCGGATCGGCCTGGACACGATCATCGCCTGACCGAACCCGGGCCCGGAGCCGCCGGCACCACGCCCGGGCCCGGAGCCGCCGGCACCACGCCCGGGCCCGAAGCCGGCGGGAGCAGGAACACCGGGCCGCGACCGGCAGAGGTCGCGGCGCCGGGCTCCCAGGGGGCGCGATGACGCGCGGCGGACACCGGCGGCGACGTACCACCGCATCGGTTTCAGCGGAAGAAGCCGCGCATGAGCTCGGCGCACTCCGGCTCCAGCACGCCGCCGTAGACCTCGGCGCGATGGGTCAGACGCGGGTCGCGGACCACGTCCCAGAGTGACCCGACCGCCCCGGTCTTCGGCTCCCAGGCGCCGAAGACGACCGTGCCGATCCGGGCCAGGATCAGCGCCCCGGCGCACATCGTGCACGGCTCCAGGGTGACCACCAGCGTGCAGCCGTCCAGCCGCCACGCACCGCGCGCGGCCGCGGCCCGGCGCAACGCCAGCACCTCGGCGTGCGCGGTCGGGTCGCCGGTCAGCTCGCGTTCGTTGCCGGCCGCGGCGAGTTCGGCGCCGTCCGGGTCCAGGACGAGCGCGCCGACCGGGACGTCGGCCGGCGACGAGGAGGCGACGGACAGCGCCCGCCGCATCCACCGCTCGTGCCGCTCGCGACGGATCACGCCTCGCGCAGCTCCTCCATCTCGTCGCCGCACCCGATCTTCTGGCAGATCTCGGCGGTGATGTCGGACGGCAGCATGCCCTCCTGGCCGCAGAGCGCCAGCAGCCGCTGGGCGCCGACCCCCAGATCGTTGAGCAGGTCGGCGTCGCCGATCGGGTCGGCGTCCGGGTCGGCGGCCGGGCGGTCGTCCTCGTCCTCGGCGGTGTCGCCGGCGGTCAGGTCGTCGGCGCCGAGCGCCGGCGTCTCCACCTCGCCGAGCAGCACCGAGCCGATCCGGGACTCCTCGGCGAAGGCCGAGTCGGACCCGAAGACCCGCAGGTCCTCACCCTCGTCGAGGCGCAGGATCGCGAGGTACTCGTCGTCGCTCTCGACGAACAGCAGCGCCAGTCCGGCGTCCGGCTCGGCATCCCGGAGCGCATCCACCACCTCGTCGATGTCGGCCAGGCCCGAAAGGTCCAGCTCCGACGCAGTCCACCCGTTCTTTCCACGGGCGACAGCGGCAGCGAAAATCGACACGATTCCCCCAACGCGGTTCTTATCCTCAGCGCCTGACGGTAGCTGGTGGGGCGGCGGGCGTGACGCGCCACGCCCTTTCTCGCAACGAGATCAGTTCGTGGTACGGCGACGGGTGGCGATCAGCTCGCGCAGACGCATGCCGCGGGCCCGCCGCGGTGGCGCCGACTCACGCACCGATTTGGCGTGGGCCAGGGCCGCCAGCAGTTCCAGTCGGCGACGGCAGCGATCCGCGTCGAGACGCTGCGGTGAGGTGGCCATGGTGCCGAGAGTGCCGAGCCGGGCGGCGTTCGTCAAGGGCCGGCCGGCTCATGATCAGAACCGGTGCGCTGGGCGATCGGCACCTCTCGGATCGTGGCCGAACTCACATCCCGAACCGGGGCAATCACCACAGCGGGAAGTTGAACGTCTCGATCCACCGGAAGGCCACGAACCCCATCGCGACGGACAGGCCGATGCCGCTGGAGCAGGCGACGCCGAGCGCCACCCCGCGGTCGCCGAGCCGGGTCAGGACCAGCGCGACCAGCCAGGCAGCGGCCGCGGCGCCGATCGTCCACCACGCGTACGACGTGAGATCCTGGCCGAGGCTGCCGAACAGCAGCAGCCAGAGCGCGCCGGCCGCCAGGCCGCTGAGCACCGGGCCGGCACCGATCGGGTGCGGCTCGCGATAGATCGGGCGCGGTGGCAGCCCGGCGTAGAGACCGTGCACCCGCACAGCGTATCCGTCTCTGCGAGGATGTCGCGGTGCGAAAAGCGTTGACGATGATCGTGGCCCTGGGCCTCGCCGTGGCCGGTGCGACGACCGCGTCGGCGGCGGTCACCCCGCGGCCGGCCCCGGCGCCGGCGCCCCGGGTGGTCCCGGCCTGGATGTTCACCTCGAAGTACACGTTCCCGGTGGCCGCCTCGAACGTGGCCTGGCACGACACCCACTCCGCCTACCCGGCCACCGACATCTTCGCCGCCTGCGGCTCCACGGTGGTCGCCACCGACAACGGCCGGGTCCTGGAGATCAGCCTGGTCGACAGGTTCAGGAAGGGCATGCCCGACGGGCCGTACAACGGCGGCCTGTTCGTCTCGATCCTCGGCAACGACGGCGTGCGGTACTACGGCTCGCACCTGAGCTCGGTGACCAAGGGGATCGTGCCCGGCGCGCTGGTCAAGTCGGGTCAGCAGATCGGCAGGGTCGGCCACACCGGCAACGCGAACGGCGTCTGCCACCTGCACTACGCCATCTCCCCGCCGTGCGCGCAGACCGGGGACTGGAAGGTGCGGCGTGGCGTGGTCTGGCCGTACTCCTTCCTGGCCTCGTGGCGCGGGAACGGGCAGAAGAGCCCGGTCGACACGGTGGCCGCCTGGAACAAGTCGCACCACTGCAAGGCCTGAGGGGCGGCGGCATGCGGATCGCGGTCGTCGGCCTCGGCCTGATCGGCGGCTCGCTGGCCCGGGCCCTGCGCGACGCCGGCCACGAGGTGTCCGGCTTCGACACCGACCCGGCGACCCGGGAGCTGGCCCGGGCGGCCGGCCTGACCGTGCCCGGCTCGGTCGCGGCCACGGTCGCCGGGACCGAGGTGACGGTGCTCGCGGCCCCGCTGCCGGTGCTGCCCGGGCTGGTCGCCGAGCTGGCCGGTTACGACGGCGTGCTGACCGATGTGACCTCGGTCAAGGGTCCGGTCCAGGCGCTCGCCGAGCGGCACGGGGTGCGCCGGTTCGTCGGCGGGCACCCGATGGCCGGCACCGAGGCGTCCGGGTTCGCCGCCGCCGACCCGAAGCTCTTCGAGGGCTGCGTGTGGGTGCTCTGTGTGGAGCCGGACGGCACCGATCCGGCCGACTGGCTGATCCTCGCCGGGCTCTTCACCGGGTTGGGCGCGCGGGTGCTGCCGATCACCGCGGTGGAGCACGACAACGCGGTCGCGGCGGTCAGCCACGTGCCGCACCTGCTGGCCGCGGCGCTGGCCACCACCCTGGCGGGCAGCCCGCTGAGACAGGCGCTGGCGGCCGGCTCGTTCCGGGACGGCACCCGGGTGGCGGCCACCCGGGCCGAGTTGATCAACGCGATGTGTGCGGGCAACGCCACCGAGGTGCTCCGCGAGCTGCAGCAGGTGATCAGCGACCTGGTCCAGCTGCGCGACGACCTGGCCGGCGGCGACCTGATCCCGTTCCTGGCGGCGGCCGGGGAGTTGCGGCGGGCCTGGCCGCCGACGCCGGGCTCACCGGGCCGGACGACCGCCGACGTGCGGGCGCTGCTGGCGCTGGGGCGGGGCGGCGGCTGGGTCACCGCCGTGGTTGGCACGGAATTGAACACCATGCGGCCGGAAACTGGCCGCAATGGCTTCTAGCGTGGTTTTCGACGGAGAAACCACGACGTACAGGAGTCGGCATGCCCGGTCAGGTCGGACCCATCAGCGGTGAGCAGGACGGTCTGCTCAGCTTTCTCACCCAGGCGCGATACACGCTCAAACTGACCGCGTACGGTCTCACCCCGGAACAGCTGCGGGCCACCGCGAGCGCCAGTTCGCTCAGCATCGGCGGTCTGATCAAGCACTGCGTCTCCACCGAGGAGGGCTGGATCGCCACGGCGACCGGCGCCAGCCAGAAGCCGGACTTCGCGGCCTACCACGAGAACTTCGTACTCACCGGCGACGAGACGGTCGAGGAGCTCTTCGCGCGGTACGACCGGGCCGCCGAGCGGACCGAGAAGGCGGTCGCCGAGCTCGGCCTGGACCACCGGATCCCGGTCGACCACTCGGTGCCGTGGAACCGGCCGGACCTCGACCACTTCACCACCCGCTGGATCCTGCTGCACCTGATCCAGGAGACCGCCCGGCACGCCGGTCACGCCGACATCATCCGCGAGTCGATCGACGGGGCGACCGCCTTCCCGCTGATGGCGGCCGCCGAGGGCTGGCCGGAGACCCCGTGGCTCAAGCCCTGGAAGAAGGACTCCTAGGGCTTCTCGCCCCGGTCCAGCCGGATCACCCGCCGGTCGGTGACGATCGCGGTGACCAGGTCGTGCGGGGTGACGTCGAAGGCCGGGTTGACCGCGTCGCTCCACGCGGTCACCTCGGCCGCGCCGCGGTCCTCGATCTCCACGTCCGCCCCGGACGGGGTACCGGTGTCGACCGTGGTCTCCGGCGCGACCACCAGGAACGGCAGGCCGGCCCGGCGGGCGCCGAGCGCGTGCGCGTACGTCCCGATCTTGTTGATCACGTCGCCGTTCGCGCAGATCCGGTCGGCACCCAGGATCACCGCGTCCACCTCGCCGCGGGCCATCAGGAACGGGCCGGCCGAGTCGACCGCCACCCGGTGCTCGACGCCCCACTGGCCGAGCTCCCAGGCGGTCAGCCGGGCGCCCTGCAGCAGCGGCCGGGTCTCGCTGGCGATCACGCCGCCCAGCGTGCCGCGCCGGTGCAGCTCGCCGATCACGCCGAGGGCGGTCCCGACGGTCACCGCGGCCAGGCCGCCGGTGTTGCAGTGGGTGAGCAGCCGGGGCCGGTCGCCGCACAGCTCGGCCACCAGGTCGGCACCGCGGGACGCCTGCGCCGCCGAGGCGGCGATCTCCTCATCGCGCAGCACGCAGGCCTCGGCCAGCACCGCGGCCGGTCCGAACGGCAGACGGGCCGCGGCGCGTTGCGCGCCGCGGGCCAGATTCACCGCCGTCGGACGCGCGGTTTCGATCCGGCGTACGGCGTTCGCCAGCGCCCCGGGATCGTCGGCGTGCACCTGGGCGGCGAGCGCCACCCCGAGCGCCCCGGCCACGCCGAGCGCCGGCGCACCCCGCACGGCCAGCGACTGGATCGCCGCGATCAGCTCCCCGACGGTGTGCAGGCGCAGCACCCGCAGCTCGCCGGGGAGCGCCGTCTGATCGATGATCTCGACAGCGCCGTCCACCCAGTCGATCGTCCGCATGCGACCGAGACTAGCGGTCCGCGCGCTCCTGCAGCTCCCCGAGGATCTTGCGCAGCACGTCGACGCTCCTACCCATCCGGTCCGAGCTCCAGCGCTCCTGGAAGGTCACCGTCCGGCCGTCATGCAGCAGCAGCGTCGCACCGATCGGCGTCTCCTTCTCGATCCGGACGGTGGACACCTCCTCGTACGCGACGTACCGGTAGCGCGCCGCCAGGTCGGCCGCCGAGTTCTGCGCGACCAGCACACCCACCCGCTTGTCCCCGTCGTCGGTCGACTTCGGCGCCGGCACGAAGATCAGGCCGCGGTCCAGCACGATCAGGTCGGCGTGCTCGCCGCCGTCGAGCTTCACGTTCGGCACCGCGCCGAGCACGTCGGCGCCCTGCCCGGTGGCCTTGGCCTCGACCACCCGGGCCGCTTCCACGTGCACGCCGCGCTCGGCCAGCCGGGCGCGGGCCTCGGCCAGCGTCTCCGGCACCACCGCCAGCTTGGCGATCTCGCCGAGGTCGAGCACCTGGCCGGTCTGGTCGACCAGCCGGGCCGGGCCGGACCAGGAGTGCTGCCAGCGGGCCGTGCCGGAGCGGACCGCGGCGAGCCCGAGCAGGGTTTCCATCACGTCGGCGAACTCGGCGACCGCCTCCCGACGGGTCGCCTGCGGGAAGAACTCGGTGGCCAGGTCGGCCAGCCGGCCCGCCTCGACCAGGCCGAACACCTCGGGCAGGCCGGCCTCGGGCACGCCGGCGTGCCGGGCCGTGCTGCGGAACACCCGATCGGCCCGGTTCTGGCTGCGCATCGCCATCGACGCGGCGGTGAAGTCGGCCCAGGGCAGCACGGTCCGGGTGCCGAAGTCGACGACCTCGCGCTGCAGCGCCATGCCGGCCAGCTCGACCGCGGGCACCAGCACCGCGGCCGGCCGGCCGTCGGTCACGTGCGAGGTGCGGGGCGCGGCGCGCATCGCGGCGATCCGCTCGGAGAGTGCCGGGTGGCTGTCCCACCGGGACGTCTCGTCGTCCGGCTCGGCCTCACGCATCTCCGCCAGCTCGTCGGCGCGCGCCTGGTAGAGCTGGGCGAATCCGCCGAACACGTCGTCCGGGGCGTAGCCGAGCTCCCAGCCGTAACCGATGTACCGGCCGAAGTAGAAGTCCCACGCCGCGTCGACCACGGGCAGCTCGCGCATCGCCGAGACGGCGGCGTCGACGCCGGCCACCCGGACCGAGGCGAGGTCGGCCTCCAGCTCCTGCCGGCGCGCGACGGCGCTGCTGACCAGCTGGTACAGCCAGGCGTACGCCTTGAACACCCAGCCGAACACGTTGAACGAGCCGACGTTGGACAGCGTCTCGTGCATGGCGAGCCGACCGCGGTAGGTGACCGCCGACAGCCGGGTGTGCGAGCCGGAGTAGTGGCCCAGCTCATGCGCGAGCACCGAGCGGAGCTGATCGACGGTGAAGGTCTGCACCAGCGGCATGCCGATGTACAGCCGGCGGGTGCCGCCGATCAGCCCGAGCAGCCTGGTCTCCTCGTCGACCGCCGCGTTGACCTCGGGCACCAGCCGGATCTCGTCCGGCGCCCGGGTGCCGGCCTCGGCGGCCAGCTGGCGCACCTGGTGCCACAGCTCGGGGGTCTGGTCGGGGGTGACGATCAGGCCGTGCGGGTGGCCGGGCTTCGCCCGGATCGCCCGCCACAGCCCGGCGAGCACCGCGCCGACCGCGGCGAGCAGCAGGTAGCTGAGCTTGACCGCGCCCGCCCCGTGCAGGTGCTGCCAGATCTCGAAGATCAGCCAGCCGACCAGGACCAGCTGGGCGAGGCCGAGCAGATAGAAACCGGCCAGCATGACGACCGATACGGCGGCGCGAAGCGCGGTGGGCATACTTTCCCCCTGAAGACACCCTGAACAGCGCACGGACCTTACCGATGTGAATCTTTACGGGCAAGCCCCTTACCGTTCCACTTAGTCTGGGCGGTATGGCATCCCGTGACCCGGTCACCGACCTGCGGCGCATCGCGTTCCTGCTGGAGCGGGCGAACGAGGCGACCTACCGGGTCAAGGCGTTCCGGTCGGCGGCCGCCGCCGTGGCCCGCACCCCCGGCGACGAGCTGACCGAGCGCGCCGCGGCCGGGACGCTCGCCAAGCTGGCCGGGGTCGGTGAGGTGACCGCCCGGTGCGTCACCGAGTCGCTGGCCGGCGAGGAGCCGGTCTATCTGCGCCGGCTGCTCAGCATCGAGGGGGCCGACCTGCCGGCCGCGGCGGCCGCGCTGCGCGAGGCGCTCCGGGGTGACCTGCACGTGCACTCGGACTGGTCGGACGGCGGGTCGCCGATCGAGGAGATGGCGCTGGCCGCGGCCGACCTGGGGCACGAGTACTTCGTGCTCACCGACCACTCACCGCGGCTGACCGTGGCGCACGGGCTGACGGCCGAGCGGCTCCGCCGTCAGCTCGACCACGTGGCGGCGCTGAACGCCCAGCTGCCGGACGGCTTCCGGATCCTGACCGGGATCGAGGTGGACATCCTCGAGGACGGTTCCCTGGACCAGGAGGACGAGCTGCTGGCCCGGCTCGACGTGGTGGTCGCCTCGGTGCACAGCAGACTGCGCGACGACACGGCCCGGATGACCCGGCGGATGCTGACCGCGATCGCCAACCCGCACCTGGACGTGCTCGGGCACATGACCGGTCGCAAGGTGGCCGCCGCCGGGGCCGGGGACGCCGCCCACCGGACCGCCCGGACCCGCCCACCGAGCACCTTCGACCTGGAGAAGGTGTTGGCCGCGTGCGTCGAGCACGACAAGGCTGTGGAGATCAACTCCCGGCCGGACCGGCTGGATCCGCCGAAACGGATGCTCACCGTGGCGGTCGAGGCCGGCTGCCGGTTCAGCATCGACACCGACGCGCACGCCCCGGGCCAGCTGGACTGGCTCGGCAACGGCTGCGAGCGGGCGGCGCTGTGCGGAGTGCCCGCCGATCGGGTGGTCAACACCTGGCCGGCCGAGCGGCTGCTGGCCTGGGCCGCCGCCCACGGGTGAAAGGGGAGCGCTGAGTTCCCGCGGCATCCCATAAAGTCGGCCCGTGGGAAGAATTGACGAACTCGCCAACCGATACGTCGATGAGTGGGCTGCGCTGAATCCGACCGGAGCCACCGCCGCCGGCATCACCGGCCACGACGACCAGACCGACGACCTCTCCCCCGAGGGGTTCGCGGCCCGGGCCGAACTGGTCCGTCGCACGCTCAACGACCTCGACGTGAACGAGCCGGAACACGAGACCGAGCAGGTCGCCAAGGAGGCCATGCAGGAACGGCTGGGCCTGGAACTGGCCCGGCTGGACAGCGGCATCGCGGCCACCGAGGTCAACGTGATCACCAGCGCCCTGCACGAGCTGCGGATGGTGCTCGACCTGATGCCGGCCGAGGGCGAGCAGGCGGTGGCGAACATCGTCACCCGGCTGGCCGCCTTCCCGCAGGCGCTGCGGCAGTACCGGCGGACCCTGCTGGAGGGCGCCGACCGGGGCGTGGTCAGCCCGTCGGTGCAGCTGGCCGCGGTCGCCGACCAGTGTGCCGCGTGGGCCGACCCGGACCGGGACGGCTTCTTCCACGGACTGGCCGGCCGGTTGCAGGCGTCCGGCGGGCTCGCCGAGGACCTGCGCCGGGGCGCCGCCGCCGCGACCGCCGCCACCGCGGACTTCGGCCGGTTCCTGCGCGAGGAGTTGGCGCCCCGGGGCCGCGCGAAGGAGGCCGCCGGGCTGGAGCGGTACACGCTGGCCTCGCAGTACTTCCTCGGCGCGAAGGTCGACCTGCTGGAGACGTACCACTGGGGCTTCGAGGAGCTGCACCGCCTGACCCGCGAGATGCAGGCCGTCGCGGCCGTCATCGCCGGTCCGGGCGCGTCGGTGGACGAGGCGGTCGCCGCGCTGAACGCCGACCCGGCGCGGATCATCCCGGACAAGGAGCGGTTCCGGGACTGGATGCAGGCGCTCTCCGACCGGGCGGTCAGCGAGCTCAACGGCACCCACTTCGACATCGAGCCGCCGGCCCAGAAGCTCGAGTGCTGCCTCACCCCGACCAGCGACGGCGGCATCTACTACACCGGGCCGAGCGAGGACTTCGCCCGCCCCGGCCGGATGTGGTGGGCGGTGCCCGCCGGCCAGCAGGTCTTCTCCACCTGGCAGGAGGTGACCACCGTCTACCACGAGGGGGTGCCCGGCCATCACCTGCAGGTCAGCCAGACCCTGCTGCGGGCCGACCAGCTGAACCGCTGGCGGCGGCTGCTGGCCTGGTGCTCCGGGCACGGCGAGGGCTGGGCGCTGTACGCCGAGCGACTGATGGACGAGCTGGGATATCTGACCGATCCGGGCGACCGGCTCGGCATGCTGGACAGCCAGGCGCTCCGGGCGACCCGGGTGATCATCGACATCGGCATGCATCTCGAACTGGAGATCCCGCGGGACAACCCGTTCGGCTTCCACCCGGGGTCCCGATGGACACCGGAGTTGGGCTGGGAGTTCCTGCGGGCGCACTCCCGGATGCAGGAGGACGTGCTGCGCTTCGAGTGGAAGCGGTATCTGGGCTGGCCGGGGCAGGCACCGTCGTACAAGATCGGCGAACGGATCTGGCTGCAGGCCCGGGCCGAGGCGAAACAGCGCAAGGGCGCCGATTTCGACCTCAAGGCGTTCCATCGGGACGCTCTGGACCTCGGACCTCTCGGTCTCGACCCGCTTCGCAGGGCACTGGGCAGGATTTAAGTCAATCGGGCCTCTCCGTACCGAAAGCGGGACGGAGGGGCCCTTTTTCGTGTGCCGGAACGGCTACAGTGCGTGCTTTTTTGCCTTTCCGTAATTGCCTTGGCACTTTCCGTGGAGAGCATCGCACCCAAGACGTAACGAATCCGAAGTAGAACTCATATTCACGTTCGAGCCGCAGGCCGGATACCATCTGCCCGGCACCTGTCACCCTGCCGACAAAAGCTTGCGTAGAGCGCGGGCGACGGTGCTGCGTATCCCCCGATCAGCCGAGCGAACTCTGACCCTTGGAAAGGGGTTTCTTGAGGATTTCTCGGATAGATTGACCCAGATCGGTGCGCCCGCTCGGCTACGTTCGGTAGCCCCCCAATGGCCCATCGCGTGTGTGCATGGCGGAGGACGAAAGCAATGTCAGTCTCGGTGAACAGCCGGCGAACCCGTTTACGCTCCGCTCTCGCGGTGCTGCTGACGGCTCTTGTCCTGCTGCCGGCCGCGGGCCTGTTCCTGCGGGTCCTGCAAGAGAACTCCCAGCAGCGCGACACCGTCCAGCTCGAACAGGACGGCGTCGAGTACCTGACCGTGCTGGGCCCGCTGGTCTCGGCGCTGGCCGAGTCGCAGGCGTCGGCGCTGCAGGGCGTCGCCGCGGAGCCGGCCTCGGTGACCGCGGCCGTGGCCCGCGTGCAGGGTGTCGACGGGCGGCTCGGTGACGCGCTCGAGACGCACAGCCGGTGGAGCGACCTGAAGGACAAGATCGCCAAGCTGCCGAAGGTGACCGGCACCTCGGAGCAGATCTTCACGGCCCACGTCGAGGCCGCCGACCTGGCCGTCGAGCTGTTCGACGTGGTCCGGGAGAACTCCAGGCTCAACCGCGACCCGGAGGCCGACGTCTCGTTCCTCCAGGAGGTCGTCGGCCAGCTGATGCCCGAGGCGGTCACCTTCGTCAGCCGGATGAGCGACTACGCGAACATGGTCCCCGCGGCCCGCACCAAGGCGGACAAGGCGAAGCTCACCGTGCAGTTCGGCTACCAGGCCCTGAAGGTCCAGGAGACGGTCGCCAAGCTGACCGACAGCCTCCAGGAGGCGGTCGAGAGCACCAAGAGCACCACCCTGAGCGGCAACCTGGTGAGCAACCTGGACTCGTTCCGGCGCGGGATCGAGGCCGCCAACCGTGGCGCCAACATCGGTGGCGCGCCGAACGTGTCCACGCTGGTGACCGCGCAGTCGACCCTGCAGACCGCGCTGAGCGCGCTGAGCGGCGTCGTCCTCAAGGAGATGTCCGGCCGGCTCGACGACCGGTCCAGCTCGCTGACCTACAAGCGCATCGAGGCCTTCGGCCTGCTCGGCATCGCGATCGTGCTGATCGTGGTGGCCACCCTGTGGACCCGCGGCCGCGCCCGCCAGGTCCAGGCCACGCTGGTCGAGCCCGGCCAGGGCAGCCGTGACGTGTCGGTCCGGGCGGGTACCTCGGTGCCGGCCGGCAACCCGACGGGCAGCCCGTACGACTCGATCCCGAACTACGGCGACACTCCGAACTACGGCGGCGGGCGGGAGCGTTCCGGTGCTCTTCGGTAAGTTCCGCATCCTGGGCAAGCTCGCCCTGCTGGTGCTCGTGCCGCTGCTGGGTGTTCTCGCCCTGACCGTGCCGATCATCTACAACCGTGTCCAGGCCGCGAACGAGGCGCAGGACACCTCGGACAGCGTGCAGCTGGCCACCGCGGTGAGTTCGGCGGTCCTGGAGCTCCAGGAGGAGCGCCTGCTGTCGGTCGGCTACACCCTGCACCTGGTCGACGAGCCCACCCTGGTGGTGCAGAGCGCCGAGGCCGGCGAGAAGGTCGCCGAGCTGCTCGACTCCAAGGACCGGGTGCTGCCGGCCGATCTGCGCCGCGCGGTGCTGCTGGCCACCAAGCTGAACAGCACCCGGCAGAACGTCCTGAACGGCCAGACCAACGCCACCTCGATCGTCACCGACTTCACCAGCGTCATCACGCCGATGATCGACGGCCTCGGGCTGAGCAACCACTCGGACCTCACCACCAAGACCGGCCAGCAGGTCTTCGCGCTGGAGCGCTCGATGCGCTCCGACGACCTGATCAGCCAGGCCTCCTGCTATCTGGCGTACGCGGCGGTGCTGAACCAGGCGCCCAACCGCAAACTGCGGTCCTTCGCGCCGCAGGTGCTGACGCTGTTCAACAACTCGTTCGCACAGATCCAGTCGGTGATCACCCAGTCCAAGGGCTACTTCACCGACGCGCAGTACAAGCTCTACCTGAACACCCAGGACGCGTTCCAGTCCCGGGTGGGCTCCGGCTTCGTCGACGGTCTGGCCACCAACCCGGCCCAGGCGCTGAACAAGCTGCCCTCGATCACCTCGCTGTTCCCCTCACTGCAGTCCGTCATGGTCCTCGGTGGTTTCGTCGAGAAGCGCGTGGCCAAGGACGTGGACGTGGCGGTCACCGCCAGCCGTAACAGCGCCATCCAGCAGGCGCTGTACGTCGGTGGTGGCGCGTTCGTCCTGCTGATCCTCGTGGTCACGCTCTCGATCTTCATGGCCCGCGCGGTCGCCCGGCCGCTGCGCCGCCTGACCGCCTCCGCCGACCGCATCGCCCGCGCCGCCGAGGCCGAGCTGGAGCGGGTGGCCGACGACGAGTCCGAGGCCCAGGTGCGGCCGATCCGACTGGATCCGGTCGACGTCGAGGCCCAGGACGAGATCGGTGACCTGGCCCGGGCGTTCGACCGGGTGCAGACCACCGCCGCCCGGCTGGTGGAACGCCAGGTGCTCGGCCGCCGTAACGTCGCCCAGATGTTCGGCCACGTCGGTCGTCGTACGCAGAACCTGGTCGGCCGTCAGCTGTCCCTGATCGACGGCCTGGAGCGCCGGGAGACCGACAGCGACCGCCTCCGCGAGCTGTACCGACTGGACCACATGTCCAGCCGTCTGCGGCGGAACGCGTCCGCGCTGGTCGTGCTCTCCGGTGGCGCGGGTGCGAACGAGCACATGGCGCCGCTGCCGCTGTCCGACGTCGTCCGTCTCGCCCTCGGTGAGATCGAGGACTACACCCGTGTCGAGGTGGACGTCCCCGAGGAGATCGTCGTGGTGCCGGCCATCCTGGCCGACCTCACGCTGCTGCTGGCCGAGCTGCTGGAGAACGCCACCACGTTCTCCCCGCCGCACACCAGCGTCACGGTCTCCGCGGACGAGCTGCGCGGTGGCGCCCGCCTGGCGATCATCGACCACGGCCTGGGCCTGCAGCCCGAGCGTCTGGCCGAGGAGAACGCCCGGCTGACCCGTCGTGAGCGCCTCGACCTGGCCCCCACCGAGGTGCTCGGCCTGTTCGTGGTCGGCCGGCTCGCCCGCCGGCACGGCATCGAGGTCACCCTCACCGACACCCCGGACGGCGGTGTCACGGCCTGGATCGACCTGAGCCCGCAGCACCTGATCGCCAGGGTGGAGAATCTGGCCGCCCCCGGTATCCCGGCCCCGGCCGCGGTGCCGCAGATCCCGATGCAGCGCGAGCCGGTCGCTCAGCAGAGCTACCCGCAGCAGCCGTTCGAGCAGCAGTACGGGCAGCCGGAGTACGCCGTGCCGGTCAGCGGGGCGCTGCGCGGCAACACCGCCGAGGTGGCGATCGCCAGCACCGCGATCCGCACCGTCCCGGGCAGCCAGCAGCCGTTCGACCCGAACAAGCTGAGCCGGGCCACCCAGACGCTGGAGTCGGTCCCGTCCTGGAACGCGTTCGGCGGGTCGGTCCCCGCGCAGCCGGCCGTCGAGGACCCGTACGCCGGTCAGCCGGTCTACGATGCCGAGCCGGTGTACTCGCCGGGCGTCGCCTACCAGGAGCCGAGCGCTCCGTACCGGCAGGTGGAGGCGTCGCAGGGTTACAACAGCGGCATCCCGGTGGCCGGGCGCAACCCGGCCGCGCTGCCCGAACTGCCCGCCGCCGGGCAGCCGGCCTGGGGCTCCGATCCGGCGCTGCCGGCCGGCCCGTCCTGGAGCGGCACCCCGGCCCCGTCGGAGACCTCGTGGAGCGTCCCGGAGTCCCCGGCGTCCGGGTGGAACACCCCGGCCCCGGCCTCGCCGTCGCCGGCCTGGAACACCCCGGCCCCGGCCTCCCCGGCACCGGCCTGGAACACCCCGGCCGCCGCCTCGGCGGAGCCGGCCTGGAACACCCCGGCTCCGGCCGAGACCCACTGGAACAGCCCGCAACAGCCGGCGGAGCCGGCCTGGAACACCCCGGCTCCGGCCGTGGAGGCGCCGATGGCTCCGGCCAGCAACTCGGGCCACCCGGCCCCGGCTCCGGAGCCGACCGCTCCGGAACCCGTGGTCAGCTCACCGGCCGGCGGCCTCAAGCCGCTGCGTCGCCGGGTGCCGGGCAGCCAGCTCCCGATGGACTCCGGTCCCAAGCAGCACGCCGCGGCGCCGTCGCAGGACGACGCCCTGGCCGCGCGGGCCGCCTTCGACGCCTTCGAGCAGGGTGTCAGCCGGGCGCACGAGACCAGCACCTCGCTGCCGGCGCCGGAGTTCGCCGGCGGTCAGTGGGCCATGCCGGCCTCGCTGCCGGAAATGCCCGCGCCGCAGTGGAACGTGCCGGCCCCCGCCCCGGAGGCCGCGCCGCAGTGGAGCACTCCGGCCCCCGCCCCGGAGGCCGCGCCGCAGTGGAGCACTCCGGCCCCCGTACAGGAGGCCGCGCCGCAGTGGAACACCCCGGAGCCGGCCCAGCAGTGGAACGCCCCCGCTCCGGCCGCGCCACCGGCCCCGGCCGCGCCCGCGCCGCCGCTCGGTGGCGGAGGGTTGACTCGCCGCGTGCCGGGAGCGACCCTGCCACGGGACGAGCCGCACCAACCGATTCTCCCGCCGGCCCCGACCCTGATGGACCCGGAGCAGGCACGCGCACTGATGGATCAGTTCGAGTACGGCGTCGCACTCGCCCTGAATGAAACTCAGCCACAACCCGAGGGACAACCGCGATGACTTCCCCATACCCCACCGCGCAAAGTCAGCTCAGCGCCGAAGCCAAAACCTTCAACTGGCTGCTGGACTCCTTCACGTCCGGAACCGCGGGCGTGATCGAAGCCATCGCCGTCTCCTCGGACGGTCTGCTGATGGCCATGTCCGCGATCAAGGACCGGCCCAACGCCGAGCGGCTGGCCGCCGTGGTCTCCGGTCTGACCAGCCTGGCCGGTGGCGCTGCCAGCTGGTACCGGCTGGGCGCCCTGAACCGGGTCATCATCGACATGGCCGACGGCTACCTGCTGGTCACCGCGATCAGCGCCGGCTCGGTGCTCGGCGTCATCGCCGACCGGTCGGCGAACCTGGGCACTCTGGCGTACGAGATGACCCTCTTCGCCACCCGGGCCGGCGGCGCCCTGAGCCCGCGTCTGATCGCCGAGCTGAAGAACGCCGTCCAGCAATGACGTACCCGGACCCCGCCGACGAACCGGTTCCTCCGGCGCGCTCCGGAGTCCGGCCCTTCCTGCAATCCGGTCCGAAGCATTCGGCCGGCGGCTACACCCCCACCGGGGAACAGCCGCCGGTCGAGCCAGCACAGACCAACACTCTGCGCCCGTTCGTCATCACGGCCGGGCGGACCGATGGAGGCGATCCCGACATCGGTATGGAGACTCAGGTGGCGGTGGTGCACGGCGCACCCCCGTCCCGGCTTTCACCGGAAACCAGGGCGATCGTGTCTCTCCTGGAGGAGAGCCCGATTTCGGTAGCCGAGATCTCCGCACGCCTGCGCCTGCACCTGGGCGTCTGCCAGATCCTCGTCGGCGACCTGCGCGCCGCCGGTCAGGTGGACGTGCAGGGACGGGACACCGACACCCCTGACCCCGAGACCATCATGCGAGTGATCCGTGGACTTCGATCCATCAGCTAACCGCGTCGTCGCCACCGCGCGCATCCCGGGCGGAGCCGCGCCGGCCAAGAAGGCGCCGGTTCCGGTCAAGATCATCGTGGCCGGCGGCTTCGGGGTGGGCAAGACGACGACCGTCGGCGCGATCTCGGAGATCGCGCCGCTGACCACCGAGGCCGAGATGACCTCGGAGTCGATCGGTATCGACAACGTCGGCCAGGCCACCACGAAGACCACCACCACCATCGCGATGGACTTCGGCGTGCTGACCATCGACCAGACGCTGAAGCTCTACATCTTCGGCACGCCCGGCCAGACCCGGTTCGCCTTCATGTGGGACGACCTGGTCAAGGGTGCCCTGGGCGCGCTGGTCGTGGTCGACACCAACCGGATCGACGACTGCTACCCGGCGGTCGACTACTTCGAGCGGGCCGGGCTCCCGTTCGTGGTCGGTGTCAACACGTTCAACGGCAACATGGCGTACAGCCTCGACGAGGTGCGCTGGGCGCTCGCGGTCCGCGAGGACGTCCCGGTGATCTCCTACGACGCCCGGTTCCGCGCCTCGGTGCGCGACGCTCTCCTCGTCGTTCTGGACCAGGCTCTCGACAAGGCGATAAAGATGAAGTCGTAGGGTGTGCGCGGGTCGCCCGGAGGCACAGGATGGTGAGGTACCGGGCGACCGTGCGAGGAAGAGGACGGTGACGTGCGAGGCGGACTGGACGACGCGCTCGACAAGCTTGCCCGCCGCGACGAGCTCCGGCGGCGTGCCGCGGCCGGCGAGGCTCCGGGCACTCCGCCCGCGGTGACCGAGCTGGTCGAGGCCATCGCCGGGGTGATCGCCCGGTTCCCGCACCTGGGCGTCACCGTCGGTGTCGAGGGTGCCGGCGATCCGGTGCTGCTGCACTTCGGATTCGCCGACGGCACCGTGCAGGTCACCGCGGACCGCACCGTGGTCGAGCGGACCGCCGCCGAGCCGGCCCGGGCGCACGCCGACATCGAGATCGACCTGGACGATCCGGAGCCGCCGCCCCGCGGCAGCCACGACGACCAGGACCGGTTCGGGCCCACCTATGACGAGCCGCCGACCGCGGAGCGCCCGTTCGTGACCCCCCCGGCGCCCGCCTATCCGCCGCCGCCGGCCGCCTATGCGCCGCCGGTCGAACCGGCCCCGCAGCCGAAGCCGTTCCACGCGGAGCGCGCCGCGGAGGAGACCGAGCAGGCCGCCCGCCGGCTGGCCGCGCTGCTCCGCGACAATCCCAGCCTGCTGGACGACTGAGCAGGACCTCGAAGGCGGTCACCGGACGGTGGCCGCCTTCTCCGTAGCCGGAAAAGCACCGTGGGTCACCGCGACCTCAACCTTTCGGCCGCATCCCGGAATCGTCCGGCGCATGACCCTTAGGTCCCGCCTCCCCCCGCCGTAATTGCCCCTGAAATGTCACGACTCGTGGCAGGAACGGGGGTAAAGATGTCGGCTTCGGACGGCTGGCTCATCGCGGTCGCGGGTTATGCGATCCTGCTGGCCTGGCCGCTCTCCACCGTCATCCTGGTCTGGTTCGCGGTCCGCTACGTCGGCACGCACCGCGCCCGGGTGGTCAATCAGGCGCTGGCCAGCGGTGACGGCAGGCCTGAGCACTTCTGGATCATCGTGCCGGCGCTCAACGAGGAGGCGGTGGTCGCCAACACGGTCACGGCTGCGCTCGGACTGCGCGGCCCGGCTCGCACCTTGGCCAGGGTCCTGGTCGTCGATGACGGATCGGACGACCGCACGCCCGAGGTGCTGGCCGCGATCGACCACCCGCGCCTGCACGTGATGCGCCGCGAGCTGCCCGAGGCCCGGCAGGGCAAGGGCGAGGCGCTGAACGCGGCCTACCGGTTCATCGCCCGGATCGCCGAGCAGGAGGGTGTCCCGGCCGAGCGGGTGGTGCTCGGCATCATCGACGGCGACGGCCAGGGCAGCGACAACATCCTGGTCGAGGTCGGCCGACTGATGGGAAACACCAGGGTCGGCGCGGTGCAGGTCCAGGTCCGGATCCGCAACCGCAACAAGCTCCTGGGCGCGGTGCAGGACCTGGAGTTCGGCGCCATCGTGGACGCCTGCCAGAACCTGCGCAACTCGCTGGACACCGTGGGCCTGGGCGGCAACGGCCAGTTCAGTCGCCTCTCCACGCTGCTCTCGCTGGGTGACACGCCCTGGTCGAGCTGCCTGGTCGAGGACATGGAACTGGGCCTGCGGATGCACCTCAAGGGGGTGTCGATCCGCTACACCTCGCGGGCCTCGGTCACCCAGCAGGCGGTGGTCGACATCAAGCGACTCACCCGGCAGCGGACCCGCTGGGCGCAGGGCAACATCCAGTGCGCCCGCTACCTGGGCTCGCTGTTCGCCTCCGGCAACATCGCCCGGACCGCGCTGGTCGAGATCCTGCACTACCTGGTCTCGCCGTGGGCGAACGCGGTGGTCGCGATGCTGCTCACGCTGACCGGCACGGCCGGCGCGCTGGGCCTGCTGATCGGGCACCCGGTGCCGATCCTGCCCAGCTGGTTCGCCCTGGGCGAGAGCCTCGGCATCTGGGCGGTGGTCACCACGTTCCCCGGCCTGGTCTGGGTGCTGGTGCACCGGGTCAAGCGCGGCGACGAGGAACTCCCCCGGATGCTGCTCGCCGCCCTGGCCTACCCGGCGTTCCTGCTGCTCGGCCTGACCGCGACCTATCGCGCGCTGGGCCGCCAGCTGACCGGCAAGCAGGCCTGGGCCAAGACCGAGCGGCTCGTCGAGGAGCCGCTCGCCCTGAAGACCGCCTGATTTCCCGCAGGCGCCCCACCATCCCCCATCGCCAGCAAGTGAAGGAAGGCTCCCCCCGAATGTCCCTTCGCGAAGTCCATCTGATCGGCGGCACCCGGCCGGAGGCGGTCAAACTGGCCCCGGTCGCGCTCGCGTTCCGCGAGGCCGGCCTGCTCAAGCCGATCCTGCTGGCCAGCGGTCAGCACCCCACCATGGTCACCCAGGCGCTGGCCGCCTTCGACCTGGAACCCGACATCACGCTCACCGTCGAGCGCTCCACCGGCACCCAGGCCGAACTGCTCACCGCGATGATCCAGCAGCTCGACGAGCTGTGGTCGGTACGCACCCCGGCCGCGGTGATCGTGCAGGGTGACACCACCACCAGCCTGGCCGGCGCGCTGGCCGCGTTCTGGCGCCGGATCCCGGTCGTGCACCTGGAGGCCGGTCTGCGCTCCGGTGACCTGGAGTCACCGTTCCCCGAGGAGGGCAACCGCCGGCTGGTCGCCCAGGTCGCCGCGCTGCACCTGGCACCGACGCCGCTGGCCGCGATGAACCTGCTGGACGAGAAGATCGCCGCGAGCGACGTGCTGATCACCGGCAACACCGTGGTCGACGCGACGCTGGCGGTGGCCGCCCGCCGGCTGCCCTACGAGAACCCGGCGGTGGCCGCGGCCCGCGCCGAGAGCACCAAGCGCCTGGTCCTGGTCACCGCGCACCGCCGCGAGTCGTGGGGCGAGCCGCTGGACCGGATCCTCGGCGCGGTCAACGAGCTGCTGGCGAAGTACCCGGACATCGAGGTGGTGCTGCCCAGCCACCCGAACCCGGCGGTCCGCGCCCAGGTGGACGCCGCGCTGGCCGGCGCCGAGCGGGTCACCGTCACCGACCCGCTGCCCTACCCGGACCTGGCCCGGCTGCTGTCCGAGGCGTACCTGGTGCTCACCGACTCGGGCGGGATCCAGGAGGAGGCCCCGTCGTTCGGGGTGCCCGCCCTGGTGCTGCGCGACGTCACCGAGCGCGTCGAGTCGCTGCACGCGGGCTGCGCCAAGCTGGTCGGCTCCGACCCGGCGGTGATCGTCGCCGAGGCGTCCGCGCTGCTGGACAGCCGGGACCGCCGGGACGCGATGACCGCCGGCGGCAACCCGTACGGCGACGGTCTCGCCGCCCGGCGCACCGCCCAGGCGACCGCCGCCCTGCTCGGCCTCGCCACCGCCCCGGACGCCATGCCGGTCCGGCCGTCCGCCACCGAGATCGGAGCCACCGCCTGATGCGCGCCAAGAAGGTCACCCGTCGCACCCTGATCGCCGGTGGCGGCGCCGCCGCCGTGGCCGTGGCCACCGGGGTCGGGATCAACGCGGTCCAGGCGGACGCCGCCAGCACCGCGCCGGCCACCGGTTCGGTGATCACCAAGTCGGGGAGGGGCGGCCCGGGCGCCGGCGCCGCCAAGACGCTGGTCCTGTACGACACCACCGGCGACTACGGCTGGCTGGGCGAGGTCTACGCCACCCAGACGGCGAACCTGAGCTCGCGGTTCGGCTCGTGGACGGCGGCGCCGGTGGCCCGGTACAAGGCCGGCGACCTGAGCGCCTACACCGCGGTGATCTACCTGGGCTCGACGTACGACGAGCCGCTGCCGGCCGCCTTCCTCACCGACGTGATGGCCACCACCAAGCAGGTCCTCTGGGTCTACGACAACATCTGGCAGCTGGCGGCGAAGGACGGCTTCGCCGCCAAGTACGGCTTCGCCAGCGGCACGTTCGACTTCGCCGACGTGACCGAGGTGGATTACAAGGGCCGCAAGCTCACCCGGGGCACCGAGAACAAGTCCGGGATCATGAACCTGTCGATCGGCGACAGCGCCAAGGTGACCACGCTGGCCACCGCGGTGCGGGCGGACGGCACCGGCTTCCCGTGGGCGGTTCGGTCGGGCAACCTGACCTACGTCGGGGAGATCCCGTTCGCCTACGTCACCCATGACGACCGCTACCTGGCCTTCGCCGACCTGCTTTTCGACACGCTCGGCGGCGGGACCACCGAGCGGCACCGGGCGCTGATCCGGATCGAGGACGTCGGGCCGGACGCCGACCCGGAGCAGCTCACCGCGGTGGCCGACTTCCTGTTCGCGGAGAAGGTGCCGTTCAGCGTCGCGGTCTACCCCCGGTTCCGGGACCCGAAGGGGGTCGGCACCGGCAAGGCCCAGGACTACACCCTGCTCAACAAGCCCAAGGTGGTGGCCGCGCTCAAGTACATGCAGGCCAGGGGCGGCACGCTGGTCATGCACGGCTACACCCACCAGTACGGTTCGGTGGCCAACCCGTACGACGGGGTGAGCGCGAACGACTTCGAGTTCTACAAGGCACACGTCGACGCGGGCGACAACGTGGTCTACGACGGTCCGGTGGCCGAGGACTCGGCGGCCTGGGCGACCGGCCGGATGATGTCGTCGGGTGCGGTGTTCCTGGCCGCCGGGCTGGGCTCGCCGAGGCTGTTCGAGTTCCCGCACTACGCGGCGAGCGCGCCGGACTACGAGGTGGTCAACGCCCTGTTCGGCAAGCGGTACGACCGGGGGCTGTACTTCCCGGGCGTGCTGACCGGCGCCAGGTTCGACTACTCCCGGCAGTTCGGCCAGTTCTTCCCGTACCCGGTGCGGGACGTCTACGGCTCGCTGGTGGTGCCGGAGAACATCGGCAACGTGGAGACCGAGGCGTTCAACAACCACCCGGTCCGGCTGCCGGCCGACATCGTCGCCTCGGCGCAGCGCAACCTGGTGGTCCGCGACGGCGTGGCCAGCTGCTTCTACCATGCCTACCTGGGCACCGACCATCTCAAGGACCTGATCGGGGGGATCAAGGCGGCCGGCTACACGTTCGTGAGCGCCGAGTCGACGCTTTCCGCCTAAAGTGCCTTTATGGATGTCGTCGACTTCTGGGTCCGGTCCTGGACCTCGGACGACCTGGCCGCCGCCCGCCGGGTGCTCAGCCCGCACGTCGAGGTGGAGTGGAACCTGGACGCCCCGGTCGACGACGAGGAGTTGCTGCAGGTCCTGCACCGGATAGCGGTCTTCGCCGACCATGTCGCGCTGACCGCCCGGACGGACGCGCTGGACGGCGCCGCGCTGATCTACGATCTCACGGCGCCGTTCGGCAGTGCCCGGCTGGCCGAGTTCCTCGCGGTCGAGGACGAGAAGATCGTCGAGATCCGGCACGTGTACGACGTGACCGCGATCGATCGATACTTCCCCGGCCTGTACGCCAACTAGAAGTTGCGGTCCAGCAGGTCGAACAGGGCCGCCCAGTGGCGCTGCTCGCCGGCCGGGTGGTGCATCGCCGTGTCCGACATGGTGTAACCGTGCGGCGCACCCTCGTACAGCTCGGACGTGTAGGTCACCCCGGCCTCGTCCAGCGCCGCCTCGAGCGTCTTGATCTGGTCCGGGGTCATCGAGGCGTCGTTGTCGGCGTGCCCGAAGTAGACCTCCCCGGTGATCGCGCCCACCCCCAGGTGCGGGCTGTGCTCGTCCCCGGTCACCACCCGGCCGGCGTGGAAGCTGCCCAGCACCTTGATCCGGTCGGGCAACGCGGACATCGCGATCAGCCCGTTCCGGCCGCCCATGCAGTAGCCGACCGCGCCGACCGGGCCGGGCGCGACGCCCTCCTGCGCGGCCAAGAAGTCGAGATACGCGGTGACGTCGGCGACCAGCCGCGGCGCCGTGAGGTTCTGCATCATCGGCATCAGCCGGCCGAAGGCGGCGCCGCGCTTCTCCGGGTCGGCCAGTTCAGCCGGGTCGACCAGCGGGCTCCGCTGGTCGCGGTACAGCAGGTTGGGGAGCAGCACCGCATAGCCGCGCTCGGCGATCCGGTCGGCCATCTCCCGCAGTCGCGGGCGCACCCCGAAGCCGTCCATGAAGATCAGAATTCCCGGGTACGGCCCGGGGCCGTCCGGCTTGACGAAGTAACCGTCGGCCGGGCCGTCGGCAGCTGGGATGTCGATCGAAGTCTGCTGCATTGCCGCGTCCTCTTCCGCCGCTGAGCTTGATCGAGGCGACGGTAACACCGACTGGTGGGATTCCTTCCCGAACGTCGTATTCTTCTGCGCATGGCCACCCGGCTCCGTGCGGATGCGCGCCGCAACCGAGCGGCCCTGCTCACCGCTGCCCGCGAGGTCTTCGCGGAGCAGGGCCTGGACGCTTCGCTGGACGAGATCGCCCGTCGCGCCGGGGTGGGCAACGCCACCCTCTACCGCCGGTTCCCGAGCCGCCGGCACCTGATCGCCGAGGTCTTCGCCGGCCACATGACGGCCGCGGTCCGGCTCGCCGACCAGGCGCTGGAGCACCCCGACCCGTGGGCCGCGTTCATCGGCTACCTGAGCCGGGTCTGCGAGCTGCAGGCCACCGACCGGGGGCTGGCCGAGTTGCTGGTGACCGACGCGTTCGACGACGACGAGCGGCTGTCCGCGCTGCGCGCCGCGGCCCAGCAGCGGGCGGTCGACGTGCTCACCCGGGCGCAGCGGGCCGGCCGGCTGCGCGCCGACTTCACCCGGCACGACCTGTGGCTGGTGATGATGGCCAACGCCGGGGTGAACCGGCACGCGACCGAACCCCACGCCTGGCGCCGCCAGCTGGCGCTGCTGATCGGCGGGCTGGCCACCCGATGAGCATTTAAGGATCTTTAAGGCTGTGACCCGAGACCTTTAAGACGGGTTCGCTCGAGAATTGCCTCCGTCAGCGTCCCCCCTGATCGGAGCGTCCCCATGCAACGCAGCCGTATGCGGCTCGCCATCTACTCCTCGGCCGCGCTGCTCGCGGTCGGTGGCGGTATCGGCGCGGCGTTCGCCGCCACCGACGGCGGCACGGGCAGCCTCACCGCGTCGTTCGCCAAGGACAGCGACTGGGGCACCGGCTACCAGGCGCACTACACGATCAAGAACGGCACCGACGCGCCGGTCAACGGCTGGCAGCTGGTCTTCGGCCTGCCGTCGACCGCGAAGCTCGGCAGTGTCTGGGACGCCGCGGTGACCACCAGCGGCAACGTCGAGACCGTGACGAACGCGGCGTGGAACCCGACGATCCCGGCCGGCGGCGAGATCTCATTCGGCTTCGTCGTGGCCGGCAAGGGTGACCCGGCCAGCTGCACGATCAACGGCGCGTCCTGCACCGCCGGCGGCGCGACCGCGGCCCCCACGGTGACCGCGACCGCCACCGCGACGGCCACCGCCAAGCCCACCGCGACGCCCACCCGGACCGCCACCAGCCCGGCCCCGACCAGGACCGCGACCGCGACGCCGACCGCCACCGGCGGCACCGGCTCGGCGAGCGGGGTGCTGGTCGCGCCGTACGTCGACATGGGTGTGCTGTCCAACGGCGGCACCCTGTCCGCGCTGGCCGGCGGCGGCAATGTGAAGTCGTTCAGCCTGGCCTTCGTCACCGCCTCCGGCTGCAAGGCGAGCTGGTTCGGCGCCTTCGACCCGCGGGCCAGGCAGTTCGCCGACCAGATCGGTGCGATCCGCTCGGCCGGCGGCGACGTCAAGGTCTCCTTCGGCGGCGCCACCGGCGTCGAGCTGGCCCAGGCCTGCACCTCGACCAGCGCGCTGCAGGCCGAGTACCAGGCGGTCGTCGACGCGTACGACCTGAAGTACATCGACCTGGACATCGAGGGTGCGGCCTCGGCCGACACCGCCTCGATCAACCGCCGCTCGACCGCGCTGGCCGGTCTGCAGAAGGCCAACCCGGGCCTGAAGATCTCGCTGACCCTGCCGGTGCTGCCGGAGGGCCTGACCGCGGACGGTCTCAACGTGGTCAAGTCGGCCAAGAACGCCGGCGTCGACCTCGACCTGGTCAACATCATGGCGATGGACTACGGCCGGTCCGGCCAGGACTACGGTGACCTGGCGATCCAGGCCGTGAAATCGACCAAGGACCAGATCAGGTCGATCTACGGCAACAGCGACGCGGCGGCCTTCAAGATGGTCGGCGTCACCCCGATGATCGGCAAGAACGACGACAGCGGCACGTTCTCCCAGAGCGACGCCAGGGACCTGGTCGCCTTCGCCAACGCCAACCACGTCGGCTTCGTCTCCTTCTGGGAGATGCAGCGCGACAAGAACGCCTGCCAGGGCGCACTGTTCCAGTGCACCAACATCAGCCAGACGGCGTTCGAGTTCTCGAAGATCTTCGCAGGATTCAAGGGCTGACCGATTTCGTACGACGTGAGCGCCGCACCCTGGAGGGCATCGGGGGGTGCGGCGCTCACGTCGTACCACCGTCATCGGGTGGTGACCCTGGTCCTAGGCGAAGCCGCGGCCGGCGTCGGCGATCGCGTCCCGGGCGAGGTCCCAGAACGTGAGGTCGGGGCGGCGCTCCAGCCAGACGTTGAGCGATACGCGGAGCACGGTGAGGAAGGTGGCGGCGATCAGCCGGGACCGCATGCCGATCGGGTCGGCGGCACCGAGTCGGGCCGCCAGCTCGTCGGCCAGGCCCTGCTCCAGCGCGGCGAACGTCTGCACCTGGGTGGCGGCCAGCGAGGGATGCCGGCGGACCAGCCGGCTGCGCGCGATCCACTCCGGGTCCAGATCGCCGAGCTCACCGTAGAAGGCCTCGGCCGCGCTGCTCAGCGCCTCCCACGGGGATGTCCCGGCGGGCTGCTCGCGGACCTTGCCGGCGAGCAGGCGCATCCGCTGCAGGTCACCGTAGAACAGCGCCTCCTCCTTGTTGGCGAAGTAGTTGGAGAAGGTACGCCGGGAGACCCCGGCCTCGTCGGCGATCGCCTCGACGGTGATCCGGTCCGGGCCGTGTTCGAACGCCAGGCGCAGCGACGCCTCGTGCAGGGCCTGGCGGGTGGCCGCCTTCTTCCGCTCCCGCAGGCCACCGTCGTCGCTCATGCGTGGCAGCCTACCGGCGACCTGCATCACTTCCCAGTGAGAAAGTTTGCCCAGTGCGCAACACTGGCCGATAGTGGGAAGTGCAACCCACTACCCGAGGAGCCGCCATGTCCGCGTCGCGCTCAGAGCCGGGAGCGATGACCCACCGCGAGATCCTGGAGGCCCTCTCCGGCCTGCTTCTCGTGCTCTTCGTCGCGATGTCCAGCTCCACCATCGTCTCCACCGCACTGCCGACCATCATCGGCAAGCTCAACGGCACCCAGACGCAGTACACGTGGGTGGTCACCGCCACCCTGCTGACCGCCACCGCGTCCACCCCGATCTGGGGCAAACTCGCCGACCTGTACAGCAAGAAACTGCTGGTCCAGATCTCGATCGTGGTCTACGTGCTGGGTTCGATCGTGGCCGGCCTGACGCAGAACACCGAGCAGCTGATCGCCGCCCGCGCGTTCCAGGGCCTCGGCATGGGCGGCGTGCAGGCGCTCGTCCAGGTCGCCATCGCCGCGATGATCCCGCCCCGCGAGCGCGGCCGGTACAACGGTTACCTCGGCGGCGTGATAGGCCTGGCCACGGTCGCCGGCCCGCTGCTCGGCGGCATCATCGTCGACACCGACTGGCTCGGCTGGCGCTGGTGCTTCTTCATCGGCATCCCGATCGCCATCGTCGCGCTCATCGTGCTGCAGCGGACTCTGCACCTGCCGGTCGTCCGCCGGGCCGACGTGAAGATCGACTACCTGGGCGCCACCCTGATCGCGGCCGGCGTCAGCGTCATCCTGGTCTGGGTGTCGTTCGTGGACAACTCGTTCGGCTGGCTCTCCTGGCAGACCTTCGCCATGGTCGGCGCCGGTCTGGTGCTGCTCGCACTGGCCACCCTCGTCGAGTCCCGGGCCGCCGAGCCGGTCGTTCCGCTGCCGATCGTCCGGCAGCGCACCACCGCCCTGGCCATCCTGGGCAGCCTCGCGGTCGGCATGGCGATGTTCGGCGGCGCGGTCTTCCTGGGCCAGTACTTCCAGATCGGCCGGGGCTACAGCCCCACCAAGGCCGGCCTGCTCACCATTCCGATGATGTTCGGCCTGGCGCTCGCCTCGACGATCGCCGGCCGGCTGATCACCCGCAGCGGCAACATCAAGCCGTACGTGGTGACCGGCACGCTGGTCCTGGTCGCCGGCTTCGGCGGGCTCTCCGTCCTCGACCACGACACCCCGCTCTGGTACGTCGGGATCGCGATGTTCCTGGTCGGCGCGGGCGTCGGCATGTCGATGCAGAACCTGGTGCTCGCCGTGCAGAACACGGTGGCGCTCCGGGACATCGGAGCGGCCTCGTCGACCGTGGCGTTCTTCCGCTCGCTCGGCGGCACCATCGGGGTGTCGGTGCTCGGTGCGGTGCTCGCCCGTCGGGTGGCCGACTCGATGACCGACCAGCTCAGCGCCCTCGGGGTGCCGGCCGGGCAGTCGAGCTCCGGGGTGAGCGCGCTGAACCTGGGCAGCCTGCCGCCGGCGATCCAGCACATCGTGCGGGTGTCGTACGGCGACGCGACCGGGCACATCTTCCTGATCTCGATGGCGATCGCGGTGGTCGGGGTGATCGCGGCGGTGGCGATGAAACCCACCAAGCTGCGGAGCACTGTGGATCTTGCCGCTCCGGCCGCGACGCCGGAGCCGGCGGCCCTCGGCGCGAAATAGACATATCAACTGTTATGCGGGCGTCCGGGATCTCCGGGCGCCCTTTCCGCGATTCAGATCACGGCACGGAACCGGAAACTCTCCGTTGACGGAGAGCTAACCTCGGATAACGGAGTGCTGATCATCCACGTTTTCCTCAGCCCCGGAGCGGCACGGTCGATCAGTCCAGCGACCTGGGAGAGGAGAACCGCACGAGATGGACGCCGAGACCCTGTCAGCAGTCCTCCTCACCATCGAGGACCGTCGATCCTGGGATGCCACGGCCGAGCTGGCCCGCACCATCGACCTGGAGCGGATCGCCGTCGGCCTGGGCGACGAGTTGCTCGCCGCCCGCGCCCGGCTCTGCCAGATCAACATGCGGATGCGCTGCGGCGACGTGGCCCGGGCCGCCGAGGAGATCTGGCACGTGCACCAGTGGGCGGTCGACCACGACGCCCGCCGGCTGCTGGCTCGCACCCACCTGGTCTGGGTCACCATCCACCTGCACCTGGGCGATGCCGAGCAGGGGCTGGAACACGCGGTGCTCGCCGTCGAACTGCTCGACGACAGCGCCACCGAACACATGCAGGTCTGGCACCGGACCAAGCTGGCCGACGCACTCTACTTCGCCGGTGATCTGGACGCCGCCCGCGAACGGTACACGCAGGCCGAGCAGATGGCGCAGCACCTCCAGTCACCCGCGCTGACCAGCGTGCTGAACAACTTCGCCTACGTCGAGGCCAGCACCGGCAACCGCGAACGTGCCGAGGCGCTGGCCGACCGGCTGCAACAGCTGTCCGCCGAATCGGGCATCCCGCTCGAGCCCGCGTTCCTCGACACGATCGGCTCGATCCAGGTCAGCAACGGAAACTACGCGGCCGCCGCCGAGACGATGCGGATCTGCATCGCCCGGCACGCCGAGGGCAAATGGGACGACGCCAACGACATGGCGCAATACCTGGTCACCCTGGCCCAGGCTCAGCGCGGCCTCGAGGAGCTGGCGCCGGCCCAGGCCAGCCTCGACGAGGCACGCCGGCTCTGCATCGAACGTGACCTGGGCGAGAGCCTGGTCCGGGTGCTCCAGGAGCAGGCCGAGCTGTTCGCCGCGGCCGGTGACTTCGCGGCCGCGTTCCACGCGCACAAAAACTTCTTCGAGATGCACCACCAGCAGCAGTCGCTGCAGAAGGAGGCCCGCGCCCGGACCCGGCAGGCGATGTTCGAGACGACCGAGGCCCGGCAGGAAGCGGAACGCTTCCGGGAGCAGGCCCGGCGCGATCCGCTGACCGGACTGCACAACCGGCGGTACGTCGACGAGCGGTTGCCCGGGCTCATCGAGACCGACCGGTCGCTGGCGGTGGCCCTGGTCGACCTCGACCACTTCAAGCAGATCAATGACCTGCTCTCGCACGACGTCGGCGACCGGGTGCTCGTCCAGGTCGCCCAGGTGCTGGCCGGTGAGGTCGCGGCCGCCTGCCCGGACGGTTTCGTGGCCCGGATGGGTGGCGAGGAATTCCTGGTCGTCCTCCCCGACACTCCGGTACGCCGGGCGGCGACCGTGCTCGACGCCATCCGCCGGGCCGTCCGCGGCCAGCACTGGGCACCGATCACCAGCCACCTGCCGGTCACGGTGAGTATCGGCATCGCCGGTGTCGGCGAGCCGGCCACACCCGGTCAGGCACCCCTTCTGTCCATTGCGGACGGTCGTCTGTACGCTGCCAAGCGGGGCGGACGTGATCGGGTGGTCTCCGGCGCCGGCCTCCTGGGCTGCGTCGACCACTTCTCGGCCGCCTAACGATCAAGCGTCGGGGCTAGGCTGGACGGACTGTCGAAGATCGACGGTCCGGCGCAAGGAGGCGGTCGTGCAGGACGGTGACAACTCCGCACCCCACGAGGTCGCGCCACCCGGCGTGAACATCAACGTGCCGCACTCCGCCCGCATCTACGACTACTGGCTCGGCGGCAAGGACAACTTCGCCGTCGACCGCGCCGTCGGTGAAGCGATGATCCAGGCCATCCCCGGCATGCGCTACATGGCCGGGGAAAACCGGAAGTTCGTCCACCGCGCCGCCCGCGACCTGGTCGCCAAGGAGGGCATCCGGCAGTTCCTCGACGTCGGCACCGGCATACCCACCCGGCCCAACCTGCACGAGATCGCGCAGAAGATCGCCCCCGAGACCCGGGTGGTCTACGTCGACAACGACCCGATCGTGCTGGTCCACGCCCGCGCGCTGATGCTGAGCAGCCCCGAGGGCCGCAGCGAATACATCAGCGCCGACATCCGCGACCCCCGCTCGATCCTCGACGACAAGGTGCTCACCGACACCCTCGACCTGAGCAAACCGGTCGGGCTCACCCTGATCGCCATCCTCATGCTGCTCGCCGACGACGACGATCCGTGGGGCAAGGTCGCGGCGCTGCGGGACGCGATGCCGTCCGGCAGCTGCCTGGCGATCACCCACCCGACGGCGGACTTCAACCCGGACGAGGTCGGCCGGGCCGTCGCGGCGGCGACCGGTGCGGGGATGACGCTGGTCGCCCGCACCCGGGACGCGGTCGCCCGCCTCTTCGGCGACTGGGAGCTGCTCGAGCCGGGGCTGGTGCCGGTGTCGTCATGGCGGCCGGACATCGAGGCGGACGATCCGCAGGCGGCCTACTACTGGGCCGGGGTGGCCCGCAAACCCTGACGTGCCATCAGGCTCTTCCACGCACATCGCCTGAGGCGCACAAGGATCGGCCCCGCCCACTGCCCGGGCGGGGCCGATCCGCATCACTCGGTGAAATCCCGCGGCCGGCGGCACAACCCCTTGAATCGCCGGCCACCACTCACTCCCACACCCTGACGAACCCCCGGCGGACAACCGTTACCGGGTAGGACCGGGTGGGTGGCCCAGCACGGGGAACCGGGCCAACCACCCGGCGTCAGACGGGCGTCCCTCGACACCCGAGCCTCAGCCGTACACCGGCGACCTCTGCCGGGCGTATCTCGCGACACCCCCCGTCGCCACCTGGTCTGTCGCGAACCGCCGTCAGACCGGCGTGTCCCGCAGGACCCGCAGCCGGGTCCGCTTGCCGACCGGTGGCACCGGCACGCACCCGGCCCGGATCAACACCTCGCGCACCGCGCCCTCGCGGCCGTCCGGGTCGACCACGATGCCCTGCACCGCGAGCCAGACCTCGCCCTCGTGCGGGATCGGCCGGTGCCGGTCGACGCGCACGACGCGCAACCGGATCGGACCGATGCCGTAGCAGTAGTCGGCCTCGGCGAACTCGTGGACCGGCCAGCGTGGCCGGCTCGGCCGCAGCCGGTCGTCACGGACCCGCGGCGCCGAGGCCATCCACCTCGACCGGGCGTGCGGATGCGCCACGGAACGATGCCCGTGACACCGAACGAGCTCACTCACCCGCGTCGGACTCATCCTCCTCTGCCGGCGGCTCGGCGGTGGAGACCCCGCCGGGCCGACTCAGTGTGTAACGCCCACCGCCGAACCGCTGTGACACCGTGCTGGCCCGCGACGACGCGGCGACCACGTCATCGGTGATCGCCGGGTCGCGATGGACCGGCGGCGGGTTGCCCCGGCGCGGATTGTCGGCCGCGCCGGGGTCACCCGGTTCGGGATGTTCCGGGCCGATGTTGGGAATCGACACGCTCGTCACCTCTCGCTCGGACGCCCCCGCCAGGGAGCCTTTTGCGCCGGTGCCGCAGACGTCGCTCCGCGACCGACCCGTCACCCTCGGAGTTAACTCTGAGTAACCCTCCGCGGATGAACTCACGTGCGTTATCATGCTCAGAATCCCGTGACTACGCAAGGCCAGATGCACGTGCATTTGCATTCCCGCCGGAATTAGCCATGTGGACACACCTCCCGGGTCGATCGGCGACCCGGGCGAACCGAGGGAGCTTGGAATGACCTACGTGGTCAACGGCATGCCTGCCGGTCAGCTGCAGGGCGTGACCTGGCAGAAGAGCCGTCGCAGCAACCCGAGTGGCAACTGTGTGGAGTGCGCCGTCCTGCCCGGCGGCGACGTCGCCGTGCGCAACTCCCGCGACCCCGAGGGTGCCGCGCTGATCTACACCCGGGCCGAGATCGAGGCGTTTCTCGGCGGGGTCCGGGACGGGGACTTCGACAACCTGGTGGCCTGAAGGCCACGGTGCGCCCCGGCCGTGGTCGCCGGGCGTGCAGAGAAAGCGGTCCGGCCGGACTGAACCGGCCGGGCCCTGACCCAACGGGTACCACCGGGCCCGCACACGGGGCCGGCACAAGCAGGAAGCGCGTCGCCGGGCGAAACAGGCGGCCCCGACGCGCCTGCGCCGTGCGCACCGGATGCCGCCGTGCTCCCTCCGAGCGCACGGGATGCCGACGTGCCCACGCCGTGCGCACCGGACGCCGCCGTGCTCCCTCCGAGCGCACGGGATGCCGACGTGCCCGCCCCTGCGCACCGGATGCCGCTCCCGCCCCCTCCGCACCGGATGCCGCCGCACCCGCGCCCTGGGCACCAGATGCCGCCGCACCGCGCCCTGGGCACCGGATGCCAACGCGCCTGACCCCTTGCGCACCGGATGCCGACGCGCTGAGGCTCCGATCCCGCGCCACCGGCGCCGGTGGGCAGCCGGCCCGGCACGGAAGGCGGGCGCCAAAGGCCCTGAAAGCCACACACACGGCCCAGCACCTAAAAAACGCAGGGCGGGCCGAAGCCCGCCCACCAACCCCGCACAGGGCACGTCCGCCCCCGCCTCAGAGCGGCCGTCCCACCTCGTGCAGCAGCTTGCCGAGGATCTCCGGGGTGTCGTTCGGCGGATCGGCGTCGATGCAGACCCGCTCCATCGCCATCGCGTACTGATCCAGATCCTCGCGCTTGTCCAGGTAGATGGCGCTGGTCAGCTGCTCGACGTAGACCACGTCGGGCAGCTCCGGCTCGGGGAAGCGCAGGATCGAGAACGGGCCGCCGGCCGCCGCGTGCCCGCCCGCGGTGAACGGGATGACCTGCAGCCGCACGCTCGGCAGCTTGGACGCCTCGATGAGCGCCTCGATCTGGGCGCGCATCACCGCGACCCCGCCGATCGGCCGCCGCAGCACCGCCTCGTCGATGACCGCCCACAGCTGCGGGCCACCCGGACGGGTGAGAATCTGCTGCCGCTGCCGGCGCACCTCGACCCGGCGGTCGATCTCCTCGGCGGACGCGCCGGCGTGCCCGAGCATGATCACGGCGCGCGCATACTCCGGGGTCTGGAGCAGACCCGGGACGAACTGGATCTCATAGGTGCGGATGAGCGAGGCGGCCGCCTCCAGCCCGAGATACGCCTGGAACCAGGACGGCAGGACGTCGTTGAGCTGCTGCCACCAGCCGGGGCTGTTGGCCTGCCGGGCCAGGCTGAGCAGCATTTCGCGCTCGGCGGGGCTCTCCACCCCGTACAAGGTCAAGAGGTCGGCGACGTCGCGTTCCTTGAAGCTGACCCGGCCGAGCTCCATACGGCTGATCTTGGAACCGGAGGCACGGATCTCATATCCCGCCTTGTCGCGGGTGATCCCTTTCGACTCCCGCAGCTTGCGGAGCTGGGAGCCGAGCAGAATGCGCAGCACGGTCGGGCCGCCGCCCGCCGCATCCTCCTGCGTGGCCTCGCTCACCTGACTCCTCGTCGCCGCGTCGTGACTGCCGGAATGCAGCCGCATGCATCCTAAAGCGGAGATCGTCTACCGCGAAACGGTGTCCAGCCTAGTCGGCCCGAGCCGATGCGCGCTCAGATGCACGTGCAGACGGCCTTGCGGACGCACTTGATGACGAGCATGATAGCGGAAAGACACGTACCGACTGCTAACGCACACGTACTGGCTGCGATGGCGACGTGCCGAAAATTCTCGGCTGCTCGGCCGTTGCGCTCAGTCTGCTCCGTTCGCAGCGCCCCTGACGCCGCCTCGATAGCTTTTGGAGGCATCGTGATGTCGAGTTGGATGACGTCCACACCGACGGTCACCCCGCCCCAGCGGGATCCGGCGGATGTGGCGCCGGCCGAGAGCTACCGCCCGGCTGACCCGGTCTGGGTCTATCGGGACGGTTGGCGCGCCGGCGTGATCGAGGCTGCCTCTCCGCGCGCGGTCACGGTGACGTATCACCCCGGCACGCATCGCGGCACCGGCGTCGACACCTTCACGGCTCCCTACGTGACCTCCCGCGAGGACGATGACCCGATGCTCGACAACCGTGGACTCCGCCTGGTCCGGCGAAGGCCGCTGGCATGACCGGCGCCGTCACCGTGGCCGCCATCGTCGGCCTGCTGAGCCTCTTCTCCGGGGTCGCCCTCGGGTGGTATCTGCGGCGCACCAACGACTGGTGCCCCACCTGCGGCGAGCAGCTCACCTGCGGCGACTGCAAGATGAGCGTGCACTGGCCCGAGCAGGCCACCGCCAGCCAGCACTAGGTCCGACCGGCGCGGTCACCGGCATCCGGCGGTGCCCGGCCCGTGTAGCTTTGCCGGCATGACGGCGGTGGAGGAGACCCCGGCGGCGGGGTTGGCCCGCGCCTTCGAGTTCCTCGGCCGCCGGTGGAACGCCGAGGTGCTCGGCGTGCTGGAGGGCGGTCCGGCCGGCTTCCGCGAGCTGTCCCGCGCGATCGACGGGATCAGTGACTCGGTCCTCTCCAACCGGCTGTCCTGCCTGACCAAGGCGGGTCTGATCGCGCGTGACGTGGAGGCCGGGCCGCCGGTCACGGTGTCCTATTCGCTGACCGCGGCGAGTCGCGCGCTGATGCCGGCGCTGGGTCAGATCGCCCGGTGGGCCGATCAGCATCTGCCCGGGTGAAGTAGCTCACGGCGTACGTTCATGGCTTTCTGATCTTTAGTAGCTAGCTTTTCAGAAGTGGATACTCTTTCTGAAGCGCGGTCGAGCCTGACCCCCGAGGGCCGCAGCCTCCTGTTCACCGACGCGCGCACCGCCTCCTTCTTCGCACCCACGCCGGTCACCGACGAGGAGCTCCGCGAGATCTGGGAGCTGGCCAAGTGGCCGCCGACGCAGGCCAACACGCAGCCGCTGCGGGTGCTGTTCGTGCGTACCGCCGACGGTAGGGAAAGGCTGATCAAGCACCTCGCCGAGGGCAACCGGGCGAAGTCGCAGAGCGCGCCGGTGGTCGCCGTGCTTGCCCTGGACACCGAGTTCCACGAGCACGTACCGCAGGTCTTCCCGCACAATCCCGGGCTCAAGAACCTTTTCGAGGGCAACGTCGACAAGCGGATCGCGGACGGCACGTTCAGCGCCGCGCTGCAGGCCGGATACTTCATCATCGCGGCCCGCGCGGTCGGCCTCCACGCCGGTCCGATGACCGGTTTCGACAAGGCCGGCGTCGACGCCGAGTTCTTCCCGGACGGCCGCTTCCGGTCGCTGGCCGTCGTCAACCTCGGCCACCCGGCCGAGAACGCGTACCGCGACCGCCTCCCGCGGCTGGACCACGAGACCACGCTCCACTGGGCCTGAGCCTCCTCGGCGGCCCGGTGCTCCACCGGGCCGTCGACCCACCTGCGGCGATACGTCCGTTCTCGCTCACTCCGTAACGCCGCTCTGGCCGCATTCCGGGTTGACCGCCCCCCGTTCGGGGTAGTTTCGATCCGTCCATCCTCGCTATGGAGGTGACGGGGCGTGCTCGAGCCGCGGGAAGAGCGGGAATTCGACGGCATGGTGGCCCGCTTGCGGGACGCCGACCCGGGCTTTACCCGCCGGGTCGACCGGATACACCCCCGGCAACGCCGGCGCTGGTTGATCCTGACCATCCTGCTGTGGACGATCGCCCCGATCTGCCTGCTCTACGGCGGCTGGACGGGCGCCCTGGAAGCGGTGCTGGCCGCCGCGTACGGCGGATGGCTGCTGCGCAAACGCCGCCGGGCGGCGGACGCCCCGTCGTGGCCGTCGTCCACCGACCGCCGGCCCACCGTCTGACTAGCTCCAGCGGTCCCCGGTCAGCCGCTCGTAAACCTCGACATACCGCCCTCGGGTCGCCTGCACCACGTGCTCCGGCAGGTCCGGCCCCGGCTCGGTCCGGTCCCAGTCGGTCTCCCGGGTCGCCCAGTCCCGCAGCACCTGCTTGTCCAGATACCGCTGCACGTCGCCGGGCGCCCACTCCTCGGTCGCCCAGAACCGCGACGAGTCCGGCGTCAGCACCTCGTCCCCGAGGATCAGCTCACCGTCCGCCAGCCCCAGCTCGATCTTGGTGTCCGCGATCAGGATCCCCTTGCCGGCCGCGATCTCCGACCCCCGGCGGTAGATCTCCAGGGTGATCCGCCGCAGCTCCTCCGCCTGGTCCTTACCGACCTGCTCCACCACCTGCTCGAAGGTCATCGGCTGGTCATGCCCGGCGCCGACCGCCTCCTTGGTGCTGGGCGTGAAGATCGGCTCCGGGAGCCGCGATCCCTCGACCAGCCCCGGCGGCAGCGGCACCCCGGAGACGGCGGCGTCCCGCTGATAGTCCTTGAGCCCCGAGCCGGCCAGATACCCCCGGGCGATGCACTCCACCGCCACCATGTCCAGCCGCCGGCACCGGATGGCCCGCCCCGCCCACTCCTGCGGCACATCCGTCGAGGAGATCACGTGGTTCGGCACGATGTCGCTGAGCTGGTCGAACCACCACAGCGACAGCTGCGTGAGGATCTTTCCCTTGTCCGGGATCGGGGTCGGCAGAATCACGTCGTAGATCGAGATCCGATCCGACGCGACCAGGATGAGGTCGCCCCCGTCCGCATAGACGTCCCGAACCTTGCCGGAGTGCAGCAGCTCCACGTGTTCCCCTATGTCTGTGGCCGGTTGGCGTGCACGTCCACGCTATCGAACCGGACCGTGGGGAACCCGGGCACTAGGCAACCGGGCCGTACGCGGTCAGGCGCGCGCCGTCGACCTGGTAGAGGCGGTCGCCGGCCGGCGTGACGAGGCCGGCGAGCGTCCGGCCGGTGGGCACACCGGTGGCCGCGTTCAGGATCCGGCTGCCGGTGTAGACGACGCCGGCCGCCACCACCGGCTGGCCGGCCGCCGCGGACAGCTTGCGGGACCACACCACCCGGCCGGTGGCCGCGCTGAGCGCCGTCACCGTCGAGCCGGAGGCGAGGTAGACGCGGGTCCCGTCGGCGGCGACCAGCGTGCTGGCCCGACCGGCCGCCGTCCACACCGTGCGCCCGGTGGCGGCGTCCAGCGCCAGCAGCGCGCCCGATCCGTCGGTGGCGTAGAAGCGGTCCGCGTGCGGGCTCGCCGCCTGCACCCGGGCCGGCGACGGTCGCGACCAGCGCACCGTTCCGGTGGACACGCCCACCGCGATGGTCGTGTCGCCCTTCTCCAGCGGGACGACGCCGTTCGCCGAGACGCCGCTGGAGGCGTAGTCGACCCGGCTCCACAGCAGGTGGCCGTCGCTGACCCGATAGGCGGCGACGGACTGCTCGTCGGACGGCGACGACCCGGACACCAGGATCACGTTCTTGTCGACCAGCGCCGAGACGATCGGGCCGACGGTGTGGTCCCAGCGGGGCCGGCCGGTGGCCGGGTCGAGGGCGGTCAGCCGGCCGTGCGGGGCGCTCGCCGAATTGCAGTCGTCGTCGGCGAGGATCAGCAGGCCGCCGGCGAGGGCCATCCGCGGCGTGCTGTTGTCGTACGCGTAATCCCACGTGAAGCGGATCCGCAGGTCGCCGAAGTCGAGGCCGTAACTCGAGACGCCCTCGCGGTCGGTGACGTAGACCTGGTCGTCGCCGACGATCGGGGCGGAGAAGCCCGAGCAGCTTTCGTCGACCTGGCGCAGGCTCGCCGACCAGGTCGGAGTGAGCTGCCGGACGGCGATCGCGGACGGGTTGAAGTAGCTGTCCTCGGCGTCGTATCCGGGATGGTCCCAGGTGGGCGCGACGAGGAGGGCGCCGACCAGAAGACCCGCCATAACCTGCATATCAGGAAAAATACGTCACTAACGGATGGCCCGCCCGCCAGACGAGCCATCCGTTAGATGGAGATCAACCGTTCAACAGGCGGAGCATCTGCTGGACCTGGTCGGCGCGGGATTCCTTGACCCGCTCCGCGAACTGCCTGGTCTGCTCGTTCGCGCCGGTGTCCAGCTCCAGCTGCGCCATCTCCACGGCGTTGTGCTGGTGCGCCAGGAACAGGTTGAGGAACGCGGTCTCGAAGTCCGCCTTCTTCACCGTCTTCAACGACTCGATCTCGGCGTCGGTGGTGCTCGGCAGACCACCGTGGTCGGCGTGCACGCTCACCCGCTTGTCCACCTGGGTGGACCTACCCCATCCGGTGAGCCAGCTCTTCATCATGGTGAGCTCGTCGGTCTCGGTGAGGTCGACGGCCCGGGCCAGGTTGGCGACGTCCGGGCGGCTGGCCCGGCCGGCGCCGATCGCGGCCAGCCGCAGCCCCTGCTGCTGGTGGTCGACCATCATCTGCAGGAACATCACGTCCCGGGCGTTGAAGGTCGCGCCGGCGGCCGCCGCGGAAGCCGAGGGGGTCGAGGGGGCGGGGGCGGACGGCGCTGTTCCGCATGCCGCCAGCGAGAGGAGCAGCGCGCCGGCCACGACGTGGCGCCTCACAGCGGCAGCCAGAGGGCGAGAGTGAACCCGGACGGCTCCCAGCTGTGGATCGACGTGTGCGGCTGGCGGCACCGGTACGAGACACCCTGATAGGTCACCACGTCACCGGCTTTGTAGCTGACGCCCGGCGCCCACTTCGTACCGCTGCCGGCCGAAGAGGCGGGAGCGCTGGTCGCGGTCGGCGCGGTGGTCGGAGCCGCGGTGGTGGGCGCCGCCGTCGGCGTGGGCGCGGCCGTCGGCGTGGGCGCCGGCGTGGACGGAGCTCCGCCGCCGATGTTCAGATCCACGCAGTTGTAGAAGGCGTTCGCCGTGTCCGCGATGTTCCACACGGCCAGCACCGTGTGCCGCCCCGGAAACCTGCCGAGGTTCACCGTGTGGCTGACCGTGGCCTCGGGGATCGCGTTCCCGTCGTCGAACGTGGCGACCGCGGTACCGTCCACGTAGTAGACCCAGCTCGCTGTCCGGTGCCGGGCGGTCAGCACCCAGCTGAACTTCACCGAGGTGCCGACGGAGGTCGCCGCCCAGCCGCGCGAGTCGTCGGTCAAGACCGTGTAGTCGGCCTTGCCACCGTTGCATTCCCGGGAACCCTTCGGAGCCTCGACGCTCTGCGGCTCGAACCGGATCGCGCCGCAGTCCGCGACCGTGCCGGCCGCGCACTGGGCCTGCCGGCTCGGGGGCGACGAGACGTAGCCGTGGGCCAGAGCCGGTGAGGTGATCACCAGGGTCGATCCGGCCATCCCGAGGATGGCCAGCGGGTAGGCGATCTTCCTGCGCATGTCGGTCTCCAGACATTTCGTCCTGGCTCTCTTACCGGGCGAAACATTAGGGAGAGCTGCCATAACGCAGCCTTAAGGAGACCGAAAACCCGCCTCAAGACCCGGCGGGAGACGTGAGCAGCAATCCGACGCGGGCTCCACCCAACGGGCTTCGCCCGACGATCAATTGACCGCGTACGTTGTCAGCGGCACGCCGCACGATGTCGAGTCCCAGCCCGGTCGACCCGGCGCCGCTGTGCCCTCGTCGTACCGCCGCTTCCGGGTCGTCGATCCCCGGCCCCGCATCGTCGACCAGCAAGCCGGTGGAGGAGACGCTGACCCGGAAGGCCACCCCCTCGTCGGTGTGCGAGAAGACGTTGCCGAGCATCGCGTCGACCACCAGGATCACGTCGCTCATCGACAGCGGGATCGGCACCGGTTCGTGCCCGCCGACCACCTCCCAGGGGCGTTCCTGATCCTCGGCCAGCACCGACCAGAAGGCCAGCCGGTCGGCCAGCACCTCGACCAGGTCGCACTGCTCCTTGCCGCGTTCCTCGACGCCCAGGCGGGCGCCGTTGATGATCGCGTCGAGTTCCTCGTCGAGCAGGTCGCACGCGTCGCGCATCCGGTCGGCGATCGGGCCGGGGGGAATGGCTTCGGCGTCGAGGCGGAGCGCGGTCAACGGCGTCCGCAGGCGGTGCGAGAGGTCCGCGGCGAGTTCGCGTTCGCGGTCCAGGAGCCGGCGCAGGTCGCCGGCCATCGTGTTGAAGGCCTGCCCGGCGTCGCGCAGCTCGCGCGGGCCGGTCGGCTCGATGCGTTCGCCGAGCTCGCCGGCGCCGAGCCGGCGGGTCGAGGCGGCGAGCTGCCGGGTGGCCCGGACGAGCTGGGCGCCGAGCCGGTCGGCGAGCAGCGTGGAACCGCCGACCAGCAGCACGGCCAGGCCGCCGAGGGCCAGCCACGCGGACCAGACGCCGCGGCGCATCTCGTCGTCGGTGACGAACACCTCGACCACCACGGTCCGGCCGTCGGTGAGCACGGTGGGCTGCAGGTAGGCGACTCCGCCGGCGGCCGCCACGGTCCCGGAGCGGCGCTGTTTCGCGGCGCTCTCGACGGTCGTCGCGGTCAGATGCGAGGTGCCGATCGGGTCGAGGCCCGGAAGGTGCACGGCGAGCAGCCCGGCGCTTCCGGCGGAGGTGCTGGCCACCGCGTTGGTGAGCGCGGTCGGGTCGGCGTTGACGCCGAGCACGGTCACCATCGAGGTGGCCTGCTGCCGCGCCTCGGAGACGGCCTTGTCGTGGGCGATCTGCCAGATCGCCACGGCCAGCGGGACCAGGAACGCCAGGGCCACCATCGAGGTGATGGCCAGGGCGAGGCGGTTCAGCGCCCACCTCACTGCGGGTCGACCATCATCACGCCGACACCGCGGACGGTGTGCAGGAACCGCGGTTTGGCGGCGGTCTCCCCGAGCTTGCGGCGCAGCCAGGAGATGTGCACGTCGATGGTCTGCTCCTCGCCGATCCGGGCCTGGTTCCACACCTGGTTCATCAGCTCCCGCCGGCTGATCACCTGGCCGACCCGTTCGGCCAGGTAGGCCAGCACGTCGAACTCGCGGCGGGTCAGCTGCAGCGGCTCACCGCGCAGCTCGGCGCGGCGCTGCCGTGGCTTGATCACCAGCTCGCCCACGGTGATCGCATTCGGCGCCTGCTCGGTGGTGGTCCGCGCGCGGCGCAGCACCGCCGAGATCCGGGCCAGAATGTGCCCGCCGGAGAACGGCTTGGTCACGTAGTCGTCGGCGCCGGCGCTGAGCAGTGCGATGATGTCCGCCTCCGAGCGCCGGGCGGTCGCCACGATGACCGGCACGTCGGAGACGGTGCGCATCATCCGCAGCGCGTCGGTGCCGTCGATGTCGGGCAGCCCGAGGTCGAGGATGACCAGGTCGGGCCGTTCCTGGGTGACGATTTTCAGCGCCTGGGCGGCTTGGCCGACGGCACGCACCACGTGCCCGGCATCGGTCAGCGCACGGGTCAGTGCGGCCGCGATGTTGCGGTCGTCCTCGACCAACAGGATCAACGCCATGGCGTACACCATAGGACCAGGTGAGAGGATGGGCGTCGTGCGATCTTCCCGGTGGGTTCCGGTGGCGGGCTGGTTCGTGGCTACCGCGACCAGCATCGTGCTCTCCTGGGTGGCGCTGCTCCCGGTGCTGAATGCGGCCCGGGCCGATGCCGGGGCGCTGCCCGAGATCGATCAGGTGCCGGCCGCCGACGTGCGGACCCCTCTGCCATCCCCCGCGGTGACCCCGACGACGCCGGCGCCCGCACCCACGTCGCCGTCCGCGAAGCCGAGCAGGAAGCCGTCGAAATCACCGGCGGCCGTCCCCACCGGCAAGCCGTCCACCACCAACGAGAACGGGTGGACGGTGACCACCGACGGTGCCGGGGTCCGGACGTACGTCCGCTCCTTCAGTCTCAAGGGCGGCCAGGCGGTCATCAGGATGACCAGCGAGGGCGTCGTCTCCCTGGTCACCGCGACGCCGGCGGACGGGTACGCGGTGGAGAAGACGCAGAGCTCGCCGGGCGACATGGCGGTCTACTTCAACGAGACCGCGCACAGCTTCATCATCCACGCCATCTGGTACAACAACGCGCCTTATGCGCAGGTCGACGAGATCGGCTCCTAGCAGCTACCGGATAGATAGCGCTCTCCGAACTGAACGAGGGTTTTCCCTGATTCGGTGACGTTCGTCGATGCTTAACGTCTCACCACAAGTCATCGAGACGTGACCCATCGTCCACGGACGGTCTAGCCCGCCCGCCAACCCCCCGGGCGGGAAAGGAGCAGTGCGTGAAATCCCGTACCCCTGTCGTCGTCGCCGCGGTCGCCGCAACAGCGGTCGCCTCGGTGGCGGTGGCGGTCGCCGGTCCGGCGACCGCCCAGCCCAACGTGGCCGCCTCTCCCGCCGCCGCGGCCGCATCGGCCGCCTCATCCCTGTTCGCGGCCCGCCCCGCCGCCCTGCACGCGGCCGCCGACGAGGCCTTCGTCCAGCATGACGTGATCTCCACCGACCACCTCCAGTACGTGCCGTTCGACAAGACCTACAAGGGCCTCCCGGTGATCGGCGGTGACGGTGTCGTCGTCACCGACCTGGCCGGCCAGGTCAAGTTCACGTCGACGGCGCAGAGCTCGCCGCTCGGCGCGGTCAACACCACCCCGGCGCTGACCGCGGCCGCCTCCCTCAAGGTCGCCAAGGGTCAGCTGAAGACGGTCACCACCGTCGAAGGCACCCGTCTCGTCGTGCTGGCCACCACCGGCACCCCGGCCCTGGCCTGGGAATCCACGATCCGGGGCACGAACGCCGGCGGGCCGAGCCGGCTCACCGTCGACGTGGACGCCGCCACCGGCCGGGTGCTGCGGACCCATGAGCACGTCACCGACGTGACCGGCACCGGCAACGGCTGGATCAACGGCACGGTGAGTTTGGACACCACGCTCTCCGGCTCCACGTACAGCATGACCGACCCGACCATGACCACCCTGAAGTGCCAGGACGCGGCGTCCAACACCACGTTCACCGGCTCCGACAACGTGTGGGGCAACGGCACCGGCACCAACCGGGAGACCGGCTGTGCGGACGCCCTCTACGTCGCGCAGCGGGAGAAGGCCATGCTGTCCACCTGGCTGGGCCGCAACGGCTTCAACGGCAGCGGTGGCGGCTGGCCCCTGCGGGTCGGCCTGAACGACCAGAACGCCTACTACGACGGCAGCCAGGTCCAGATCGGCAAGAACACCGCCGGTCAGTGGATCGCCTCCGCCGACGTGGTCGGCCACGAGCTGGGCCACGGCATCGACGACAACACCCCGGGTGGCATCTCGAACGGCAACACCCAGGAGTTCGTCGCCGACACCTTCGGCGCGTCGACCGAGTGGTTCGCCAACAACCCGAACGACCCGCCGGACTTCCAGGTCGGCGAGGAGGTCAACCTGGTCGGCAGCGGTCCGATCCGGTACATGTACAACCCGTCGCTCGCCGGTGACGACAACTGCTACTCCAGCAGCATCCCGAGCGAAGAGGTGCACGCCGCGGCCGGCCCCGGCAACCACTGGTTCTACCTGCTCGCCGAGGGCACCAACCCGACCGACGGCCAGCCCACCAGCACCCGGTGCTCCGGCTCCGGCGCGATCAGCGGCGTCGGCATCCAGAACGCCATCAAGATCATGTACAACGCGATGCTGATGAAGACCTCCAGCTCGTCGTACCTGAAGTACCGCACCTGGACGCTGACCGCGGCCAAGGCGCTGGACTCGAGCTGCGGCCTGTTCAACACCACCAAGGCGGCGTGGGACGCGGTCAACGTGCCGGCCCAGTCCGCCGACCCGACCTGCTCCGGCGGCGGCACCGGTTCCCCGAGCCCGTCGACCAGCACGACCACCCCGCCGGGCGGCTGCAGCGCCACCAACGACACCGACGTCTCGATCCCGGACGCGGGTGCCGCGGTCTACAGCAACATCGTGATCAGCGGCTGCGCCCGCAGCGCCTCGGCGACCTCCACCATCGCGGTCAACATCGTCCACACCTACCGCGGTGACCTGCGGGTCGACCTGGTCGCCCCGGACGGCACGGTCTACAACCTGAAGGCCACGTCCGGCAGCGACAGCGCCGACAACGTGATCACCACCTACACCAAGAACCTGTCCAGCGAGGCGGCGAACGGCACCTGGCGCCTCAGGGTCCAGGACGTCTACTCCCAGGACACCGGCTACATCAACAGCTGGACCCTGACCGTCTGATCCCTCGACCGATCGACGTGAGGGGCGCTGCCACCCGGCAGCGCCCCTCGCGTGGTCCGATGTGGTGCGATACCGGCCACAGTGACGCCTGACCGTGATCTTCGACGCTTACGGTTCCCGCAACGCTGGACGGGAGGTCACCCATGACTGACGTATTCGGTGCGGTGGTGCCCGGCCGGCCGACCGGGGTGCTCGCCGACGTCTGGGGCCGGTCCGCCGTCCGCGACCTCCTGCTGATCGTGGGCGCCGCCGGCGCGGTGGGCGCCGCCGCACAGATCGCCGTCCCGGTGCCCGGCTCGCCGGTGCCGATCACCGGGCAGACGTTCGCGGTGCTGCTGGCCGGGGCGGTGCTCGGCCCGGGCCGCGGCGCCGCCGGCATGGTGCTCTACGCGCTGGCCGGGGTGCTGGGCGTGCCCTGGTTCGCCGGTGGCACCTCGGGGTGGCCGGTCGCCACCGGCGGATACCTCATCGGCTTCATCGTGGCGGCGGCGCTGGTCGGGCAGCTCGCGGCGCTCGGGGCGGATCGCCGACCGGCGTACACCATCGGTCTGATGTTGATCGGAAATCTTCTGATCTACCTGTTCGGCGTTCCCTGGCTGGCCCTGATGACCACGATGGACGTGCCCGGCGCGTTCTGCCACGGCCTGGTCCCCTACCTGATGGGCGACGCGCTCAAAATCGCCCTCGCCACCGCCCTGCTGCCCGGCGCCTGGGCCCTGCTGAACCGCAAACGCCCCGGCTGAGGCCGCTCGGCGGGGGAAACTGGCAGGGACCTGCACGCTCGGGACACAGGGAGGCCAGACCCATGCGACTCACCATGCTCCGCCGGTTGTACGAACGCCCCGGACCGTGGGCTTCGGTATATCTCGACACGTCGCGGGACACCGCGGACGCCGCGCGGCTGATCGAGCAGCGCTGGCACGCGGCCCGGGAGATCCTCGCCGAGGCCGGTTGCGACCCGCTCACCGTGCACGCGCTGGAGGACGCGGTCCTCGATCATCCGGCCCGGCCCGGGCGGCACGGACTCGCGCTGTTCGCCACCGCGGGGGAGGTGATCCTGCGGCAGGCGCTGCACGCGCCGCCGGCCACGACGATTTCGGCGTACGAGCCACTCCCCGACGCCATGCCGATGGTCGCCCAGTTGGCCGGCGAGATCCACTACCTGCGGGTGGCCGTCGCCCCGTCCGGCACGGCGATCGACGCGGCCGCCACCGGCCGGCTGATCCCGGGCGGCGGATGGTCCCCGCCGTTGACCGACCTGACCTGGCGGGCCGGTGCCGGCGACCCGGCCGACGCGGTCACCGAGCTGGCCGACCGCACCGGCCCGGAGCTGATCCTGGTGGCCGGCGCCCCGCAGGCCCGCCCCCGGCTCGTCACCCAGCTTCCGGACCGGTGGCGCGAACGGGTGGTGGAGACCGAGAACGCCGTCCCGGTGCAGGCGATGACGGACTGCGCCGAGGCGCTGCGGCGCGACACGCTCGCTCGGCTGCACGCCCAGCTGGCGCACGACGGCTCGGCCGGCAACGGCCTGTCCGAGGTGGTGAGCTACCTGTCGCGGGGGCAGGTGGACACGCTGCTGATGATCGACGATCCGTCGTCCACCGAGCGGCTGTGGATCGGCCCCGACCCGCACCAGCTCAGCGACGACCCGGAGGAACTGCGCTCGGCCGGGGCGGCGCACCCGCCGCTGGTCCGGGCGGACGCCGCGATGCTGCGCGCGCTGGCCGCCACCGACGCGTCGATCCTGCTCTGCGACCCGGACGAGCACGACCTGCGCGGCGGTGTCGCCGCGCTGCTCCGCTACGCGGACGCCCGCCGCTGAACCCACAGGCTGTGCACACAGCCTGTGGATAACTCGAACGTGTGTGCGAACGGCGGCACGCGGATGGCAAGATGTTCGCGTGTCGCCCAACGAGTTGCGTCCCGCGTATCCGATCACGACCGAGCGTCTCCTGCTGCGCCCGCTGACCGAGGCGGACACCGAGGCGCTGCTCTCCTACCGCAGCCGCCCCGACGTCTGCCGCTACCTGCCGTTCGAGCCGATGACCCCCGAGGTCATCGCTGACCGGCTCGCGACCTACTGGGCCGCGACGGTCCTCACCGACGAGGGGCAGTCGCTGACCCTGGGCATCGAGCACGCCGAGACCGGCCGGCTGGTCGGCGACGTGATCCTGTTCTGGCACAGCCGCCGGCACCGCGGCGGCGAGGTCGGCTATGTGCTGAGCCCCGACGCGGTCGGCCAGGGCTACGCCACCGAGGCCGCCCAGGCCATGCTCCGGCTCGGCTTCGAGGAGCTCGGCCTGCACCGGATCATCGGGCGGATCGACGAGCGCAACGAGCCGTCCGCCCGGGTGCTGCGCCGCCTCGGCATGCGGCAGGAGGCCCGGCTCGTGCACAACGAGCTGTTCAAGGGCGAGTGGAGCACCGAGGTCGACTTCGCGATCCTCTCCGACGAGTGGTTCGCTAAATATCCAGATTCGTCTCGATCCGTTTGAGCTGGTGGCGGGCCAGCGCGAGGTTGGCCCGCTCCTTGTGCAGCGCCAGGTAGAGGAAGAGGCCCTGGCCCGACCGCCCGGTCAGCGGCCGGATCAGGTGGTACTGCGACTCCAGCGTGATCAGCACGTCCTCGATGTTCTCGCGCAGGCCGAGCATCTCCATGGTGCGCAGCTTGGCCCGGACGACCTCGGTGTTGGCGGCGGCCGCCACGGTCAGATCGAAATTCCGGTCGCCGCCGGCGACACCGAGGGCCATTCCACTGCTGCGGTCGACCAGAGCGACGCCGATGGCGCCGTCGATCTGCATCGCGTCCTTGAGGGCTACGTCCATGTCCGGCATCCGGTCTCCTCCGATGTCTCGCTCCGGTCGACATCGACTGTCACCGACCCGGCGGCAACCCCGTCGCACATGATGTCCGGCTTGGACAGTCGACTACCCGCGATGCTTTTCCTGGCGGCCGGGCAGTTGAAGATTTCTGCAACTTCGAAACTGCACAAGGCACGTAACCGGGCCGCCTCCCCCGCGTTGGTCGGTGTGAATGACTGGAGGGGACCCGCCGTGTCCGTGCCGCTGTATCAGGCGAAGGCCGAGATGTTCCGGACACTCGGCCACCCCGTCCGGATCCGGGTCCTGGAGTTGCTGCAGGACGGCCCGCGCCCGGTCCGCGACCTGCTAGCCGAGATCGACGTGGAGGCCTCGAACCTCTCCCAGCAGCTCGCCGTCCTGCGCCGCGCCGGCATCGTCGCCTCGTTCCGCGAGGGCGCCCTGGTGATGTACGCGTTGAGCACCCCGGATGTCGCCGACCTGCTCGCCGCGGGACGCCGCATCCTCGGCGCGGTGCTCACCGACCGCGACGGCCTGCTGGTGGAGTTGCGCTCGCAGAAGCGTTAGAGCGAGCAGTCCGCACCTCGCGACCACCGTGGCACCGCGCCACCCACCGTGGCACCGCGCGACCCACCGTGGCACCGCGCGACCCACCGTGGCACCGCGCGACCCACCGTGGCACCGCGCGACCCACCGTGGCACCGCGCGACCATCCTCGGCGCCACGCGGCACCATCCGGCGCTCCGGCTGCCGCCCCGCACGCTGGATCGCGTTCGGCGGCGGCGGGCCGGTCAGTAATCGCTCGAGCGCGCCCACAGGTTGATGCCGGACTCGGTCGCATACTTGTCGATCTCGGCCAGTTCGTCCGCGGCGAACGCGGTGTTGCCCAGCGCCGCGAGATTGTTCTCCAGCTGCGCCACGCTGCTGGCGCCGAGCACCACCGACGTCATCCGCGGATCCCGCAGCGCCCAGGCGATCGCCAGCTGCGCCAGGCTCTGCCCACGCCGTTCAGCGATCGCGTTCAGCGCCCGGATCTTGCCCAGGTTCTCGTCGTTGAGCCAGTCGGTCGTCAACGATTTTTGTTCGCCGGCCCGGGAACCCTCGGGCACCCCGTTCAGGTAGCGGTCGGTGAGCATGCCCTGCGCCAGCGGCGAGAACCCGATGCACCCGGCCCCTTCCCGCTCCAGCACACCGAGCAGATCCTCCTCGACCCACCGGTTCAGCATCGAATACGACGGCTGGTGGATCAGCAACGGCGTACCCAGTTCCCGCAGGATCGCCGCCGCCTCCGCGGTCTTCCCGGGCGAGTAGGACGAAATCCCGACGTAGAGCGCCTTGCCGGCCCGCACCGCCGCGTCCAGCGCCCCCATCGTCTCTTCGAGCGGTGTCTCCGGGTCGAACCGGTGCGAGTAGAAGATGTCCACATAGTCCAGACCCATCCGCCGCAGCGACTGGTCCAGCGACGCGGTCAGATACTTCCGCGATCCACGGTCCCCATACGGCCCGGGCCACATGTCATACCCGGCCTTGGTCGAAATGATCAGCTCATCCCGATACGACCGGAAATCCTCGGCCAGCAGCCGCCCAAAGTTGATCTCCGCCGACCCGTATGGCGGCCCATAGTTGTTGGCCAGGTCGAAGTGCGTGACACCGAGGTCGAAGGCCCGGCGCAGCACCGCCCGCTGCGTCTCGATCGGCTTGTCGTCCCCGAAGTTGTGCCACAGCCCGAGCGAGATCGCCGGCAGCTTCAACCCGCTGCGCCCACACCGGCGATATTCCATGGCGTCATAACGAGCGGCCGCCGCCGCATAGGAAGTCACCCTTGATTCCTATCCCAATCTCCACCTGCTCGCCCCCGGAACCCCTTCCGCCTCCGTCCGGCACATGTCACCCACCGCCGGCGCGCTCCCCCGCCCAGCGGCCGATCACCCACGACGGTCGACGGCAGCCAAGCCGGGCCCCCGTGAGAACAAGCCGCCGCCGGGAAGGGCGATGACCTGCGAAAGGCGAGTCGAGGCGGGCCAGCCGCCCGCCGAGCAAGGCAGGATGGAGCAGGCGGGTGAGCCGGACCCGGCAGCCGGTCAGGCCTGCCGATCCGAACGAACTCCGCTGAACAGACCCGTCCGACCGAACGGACCCGCCGGACCAAGCGCACCCGCCCGACGAAACCAACCCGCCGAACCAAGTGCACCCGCCAAACCGAACGGACCCGCCCGACGAAACGGACCCGCCTGACCGAACGGACCCGTCGAGTCGGGGCGGGTGCGTTCGGTCCGACGGGACACGACGGGGTAGCTGTCTAGACCGGGACCTCGGCGGGTGCTCTCCGGGACGGGCCGGCGTTGGCATAGGCCACCAGGCCGCCGAGGGCCAGCAGCAAAGCCGTGACCGTGGCGGGAGCATTGCCCGAGGGCTGCGCCTGCCAGGTGACGATCTGCTGGATGGTGCCGTCGCCCAGCGGGAACATGACGGCCGTCAAGGTCCAGCCGAGCGGTGCGAACCAGGAGCGGGCCGGGCCGATCGAGGCGGCGCCGAGGGCGGTGAGGCCGAGCAGTCCGGCCGCGTCGCGCAGGACGAAGCTCGCAGGGCCGAAGCGGGCCGGGGTGAGCAGCGTGACGGTCAGCAGGCCGACCACGATCAGCAGGGCGACCAGCAGGTGCACGGTCCGGCGGAGTGGCCAGTTGACCGCGCCGGTGCGTTCCAGTGCGTCGTCGGGCGCGCCCAGGGTGGCGGTCAGGGCCGCGACCGCGAGCAGCACCGCGACCTGCACCATCCGGCAGTCGACGTCGCGGGTCTTGGACGTGGTGACCCACAGAATCCACAGCAGCACCGTGCCGGCTCCGACCAGGGCGAGCGCCAAGGGCGCCCGCCGTGAACGCAGGTAGAGCATCAGCCAGCGGGAGGACAGGCCGGCCGCGCCCAGCGAAGGCATCAGCCGACGCCGGGCCGGGCTGCCCGCCGTGAGCGGCGACGAGGCGCGCGGCATCACTCGCACCTCGTGGCGGCGGCGCGGATGGCGATCACCTGGGCAGTGGCCTTGTCGGCGGGCAGAGCGTGCAGTCTCTGCCACTCGGCGGCGGCGTTGGCGGTGTCCTGCTCGTCCTGGAAGTCGGCGAGCATCGCCGGAGCACGGCCGATCAGCCAGTACGCCGCGGCCAGCGTCTCCGCCTGGCGCGGGGAGCCGTCGCAGTCGGGCCGTCCGCTGAAGGCCGCGGCGACGATCCGCGGTGCCAGGTCGGTGTCCAGGTGGCCGCTCTTGTTCACGTCGATGCGGATCAGGGCGACGTCCGGACTTTTCGGCGCGGGAACGTCCGGGACGTAGGTGCTGTTGTCCTCGTGCACCCGGGTCGGGGTGCCGGGCAGTTTCGCCAGGGTGGTCAGCGCCTCGCGGGCCTGCGGGAGCAGCTCGGGCAGCAGGCCGGCGTGCACCCGGCTGACACAGACCCGGGGCTCGTTGCGGGCGCAGACCAGCTCTTTGGCGACCGGGTCGACCGAGTCCACGATGAGCCGGTCCTGGTGCGGGATGACCGCGATCGCCACCGCCGCGCCGAGAGCGACCGGGAGCAGGGCAGCGACCCGGGTGCGCCAGCCGGCCGCGGCGAACAGGAGCGCACCGGTGACGGCGAACGTGATCATCCAGATCGCCTGCGAGACGCTGGCCCGGCCGGGCACGGTCGAGTATTTGTCCGGCATGTTCATGTCGAAGATCGGCGAGAAGATGGTGGCCAGCCAGCCCCGGTGCCGGCTGGTGGAGGGCAGGCCGAGCAGCAGCCCGAGACCGGCGACGGCCAGGGCGGGCGCGGTGATCAGCCAGGGGAGCAGACGGCCGACGGCGAGGCCGAACCAGGCGCCGGCGAGCATCGACAGGGCGCCGACCGCGGCGATGGCCGGCACGGCCGCCGGGAAGTAGCCGGCCCGGCCGATCAGGGTCGTGCCGGCGGCGAGGGCGATCAGCAGGTAGCTGGTGACGACGGCCAGGGCCATCACGGCGAGGGTCGGCGCGGCACGCTGAGCGCGCGGGCGCGGGGTGCTGGCGAACAGCTCGGCCACGTTGGACTGGGACTCGCGGCGGCCCTGCCAGGCGCCGGCGGCCAGGGACAGCGGCCAGAGCAGCGCCAGGTAGAGCCGCTCGGACATGACCATCTGGACCCAGCCGGTGGTCCAGTCGGCCTCCTCGAAGTAGAACATGAGGGCGACGCCGATCGCGGTCAGGATCAGGACGGAGCCGAGCGCGGCCGAACGACGCAGCTCGATGCCGAGGATGCGGGTCACCGGGCGGCCTCCGAACGGTGGCGGCGCAGCAGCGCGGAATAGCCTCGCTCGGCGGGGCTGTCACCCGCGTCGTCGGGACCGCCCTGGGCGATCAGCGACTCCGGGGTGCCCTGGAACACCAGCCGGCCCTCGCTGATCATCACGACGTCGGTGCAGGCGGCGACCACGTCCTCGACCAGGTGGGTGGAGACCAGGACGCAGCTGTCGGTGCCCAGGTCGCGCAGTAGCTCGCGGAAGTCGAGGCGCTGCTCCGGGTCCAGGCCGACGGTCGGCTCGTCGAGCAGCAGCACCGCCGGGTCGTTGACGATCGCCTGGGCGATGCCGGCCCGGCGCAGCATGCCGCCGGACAGCGTTTTCATCCGGCGGTCGGCCCGGTCGGCGAGACCGACCCGCTCGATCGCCCGCTGGACCGCGCCCGGCACCGCCGGTTTCGGCATCTCCTTGAGCCAGGCCATGTACTCCACGAACTCGCGCACGGTGAAGCGCGGATAGAACCCGAAGGCCTGCGGCAGATAGCCCAGCCCGCGCCGCACCCGGCGCAGGTCGGCGCGGCCGTCGACGGACTCGCCGAGCAGGGTCAGCTGCCCGCCGGCCGGCTCGATCACCGTGGCCAGGGCGCGCATCAGCGTCGTCTTGCCGGCGCCGTTGGGCCCGAGCAGGCCGTGGACGCCGCCGCCGAGCGCGAGGTCGAGGCCGTTGACAGCCAGATGCCGGCCGGCGCGGACGCGCAGGCCCTCGGCCTGCACCACCCAGGGATGGAGGGTGGGGGCGGTCTCAGCCGCGCTCACCGTACGCATGCGATGTCCCTTCGAATAGCGCCGCCCGGCAACCCGGGCAGCGAAGCACAGAGGTCACTCACGACCGCCCGACGGCGATCGATGCGACTCATCGGAAGATCCAGCGGAAACAGGCACCGCTCATCGGAAGAACCGGTCGGAAAGGTCGGTGCGGCTCATCGGAAGAACCGCCGGGAAAGGTCGGTGCGGCTCATCAGAACAACCGGTGGAAGAGATCGGTGCGGCTCATCGGGAGAACCGGCGGGAGCGGATGGCGGGGCTCAGCGTGAAAGCGGCCGCCACGACGATGGTCGACACCCAGATCGCGACGCTGCCCGGGAGCAGGATCGCCGGGAGGTGCATCACGAACACGGCGGGGACGGCGACGATCGCCACCCAGGCACTGGCCAGGCTGATCGCGGCGAGGCGGACGCCCAGGACGGCGCCCAGCGCGATCGCCGTGGTCGTGAAGGCCAGGCACGGCAGCAGGGTCAGGGCCAGCGAGACGCCGACGCCGTTGCTGATCAGGGCCAGCACCGGCACGATCACCGCCAGGACCGTCGCGGTGCGGCGCAGCAGCAGGGGCAGCCCGGCCGCCGGGGTGCTGGCGATCAGCTCCCAGGCCGGGTCGGCGCCCCGACTCCAGGCGACCGCCACCCCGGGCAGCGGGGCGATCGGGGCCAGCAGCAGCACCAGCGACGGCAGGGTGGGTGCGAGCGCCTGGAGCACCACCGCGCAGCCGAGGGCCGCCGCGGTCATGCCGAGCCACGGCAGCAGGTGCCAGACCAGCCACCGGTGCCGCGCCGCCGACCAGCGTCGTCGCCGCAGCGGGATCGGCGGCGGACCCGACGCGATGCCCTGATCCACCCCGTTGCTCACCCGGTCGAGCAGGATCAGGACGTCGGCCGGCACCGCACCGGACAGCCGTGTCCGGCAGTCGGCGCACTCCTCGAGGTGCACCTCGACCGTCCAGACCGTGGCCTCGTCGAGGCTCAGGTCGCCGTCGGCGTATCGGGAGATCACCGAGGGGCTCGGGTGCCCGGTCATGACAGCGCCTCCCGCAGTGCGATCCGGGCGCGCCGCGCCCGCGATTTGACGGTGCCCTCAGGCACGCCGAGCAGCACGGACGTCTCCCGGACCGAGAGGCCGTCGAGAACCATGGCGCGCAGCACCTGCCGGACCTCGGCCGGGAGGGTGAGCAGCGCCTGCTCCAGCTCCTGGCCGACCCGGCCGGCCATCACCTCGTCCTCCGCGGCGGGCGCGGGCTCGGGCACGAAGGTGGGCGCCTGCTGCTGGCGGGCGCGGCGCCGGAAGGCGTCGACCAGTCTGTTCGCCGCGATGGTCCAGAGCCAGCCGGCCGCGCTGCCGGCGACGGTCGTGCCGGCGAAGTCGCCGGCGGCCCGCCAGACGGCCAGATAGGTCTCCTGCATGACGTCGGCGATCACGTCCTGGTCGGAGCAGCGGCGTCGCAGCCGCACGGCGAGCCACGGCGACGTGCGGCGATAGAGCTCGTCGAACGCGTGCCGGTCACCGGCGGCGGTGCGGCGCACGAGCTCCGCCTCGTCGACCGCGTCCAGACTTCGTTTCACAACAGGCAAGACGACGCCAAGCGGCCTCCGGTTTTCGAGCCAGCGTGACGTGAGTCACATCTAAGGCGGCCGCGGCTGCGGGCGTACGGTGATCGCATGGCCTTTGACGAGGTACTCGCGGAACGGATCCGGGATCAGCTCGGCGACGTCGACGGGGTGACCGGCAAACGGATGTTCGGCGGCATCACCTTTCTGGTCCACGGCAACATGGCGGCCGGCGTGATGGGCGACGATCTGATCGTCCGCCTCGGCGCACCAGCCGTCGCACCGGCCCTCGCCGAGCCCGGCACCCGCGTCTTCGATTTCACCGGTCGCCCGATGCGGAACTGGATCGTCGTCGACGGCGCCCGCCTGGACGACGAGGACCTGGCCCGATGGCTGCGCGCCGGCGTGGATTTCGCCGGCTCCCTGCCGCCGAAACAGCACGAGGAGAAAGGTGGAAGGGACCGGCCCGGACATCGTCGGCCGCACCGGTCCCGGCTTCACAAGGACCTCTGAAACACACTTTCGTACGCCGTGAGCGCCGCCCAGAGCACCTCTCGCCCCGGCCGTTCCCAGAGGTCGGCGTTCATCACCTCGACCTCGATCGGCCCGGCATATCCGGCCCTGTCCACCGCCTCGTGGAAGGCCCGCATGTCCACGCAGCCGTCTCCGGGCAGCCCCCGGCCGGTCAGCACCCCGGCCGGCAGCGGTGTGATCCAGTCGGCCAGCTGGTAGATCGCGATCCGCTCACCGGCCTCCGCGATCTTGTCCAGCACCGTGTCGTCCCACCAGAGGTGGTACGTGTCGACGGCGACCCCGACCTGCCCGGCGGGGTGCTGTTCGGCGATCGCCACGGCCTGGTCCCAGGTGTTGATCACGCAGCGGTCGGCGGCGTACATCGGGTGCAGCGGCTCGATCGCCAGGGTCACCCCGGCCGCGGCCGCGTGCGGGACCAGCCGGGCGATCGCGTCGCCCACGTGCCGGCGCGCCCCGGCCAGGTCCCGGGATCCGTCCGGCAGGCCGCCGGAGACCAGGACCAGCACGGTGGTGCCGAGCGCGGCGGCCTCGTCGATCGCCCGGCGGTTGTCGTCGAACCAGTCCGGCTCCTGGAAGAAGCCGCTGCGGCAGAGCGTGGTGACGGTCAATCCGGCCTCGCGGACCAGGGCCGCGGAGCGTTCCAACCCGTATTCGGCGACCGGCTCGCGCCACAGCGCGACCTGTCCGACGCCGGCCTCGACGCACCCGGCGACCAGGTCCGGCAGGTCCCACGACCGGGCGGTGATCTGATTGAACGAGAACCGGCTCATCCGGCCATCACCTCGAAGAATCGGTTGGCCCGGTGGGCCGCCAGGTCCGGGTCGGGCAGCAGCCCGGCCGCGTCGGCGAGAGCGATCAGGCGGGCGAAGTGCGGCACCGACCGGCCCGACTGCAGACCGCCGACCATGGTGAAGTGCGACTGGTGCCCGGCCAGCCAGGCCAGGAAGACGATGCCCGTCTTGTAGTAGAAGGTGGGCTTCTCGAAGATGTGCCGGGACAGCGGCACGGTCGGCGCGAAGATCCGGTCGTACCCGTCGAGGTCACCCCGGTCCAGGGCGGCGAGGGCGGCGGCCGCGGCCGGGGCGATCGCCGCGAAGATGCCGAGCAGGGCGTCCGAGTGCCCCCGGTCGTCGCCGCGGATCAGCTGCGGATAGTTGAAGTCGTCGCCGGTGTAGAGGCGGACCCCGGCGGGCAGCCGGCGGCGCAGCCGGATCTCGTGATCGGCGTCGAGCAGCGAGATCTTGATGCCGTCGACCCTGCCGGGGTTGCTGTTGATCAGCTCCAGCACGGTTTCGGTGGCCTTGTCCACGTCGGACGAGCCCCAGTAACCCGCCAGCGCCGGATCGAACGCGGTGCCGAGCCAGTGCAGCACGACCGGAGTGCTCGTGCTGTCGAGCAGGGCGCGATAGATCGTCAGGTAGTCGTCGGCGTCCCGCGCGGCGGCGGCCAGGTGCCGGCTGCACATCAACACCGGCACGGCGCCGGCGTCGAGCACGAACGCGAGCTGATCGTCGTACGCCCATCGGATTTTTTCGAGCGACGGCGAACCTGGCGGCAATTGATCGGTCGCAACCCCCGCCACGATCCGGCCGCCGCAGGCCGCGGCCTCGGCCGCGCTGCGCCGGATGAGCTCCCTGGTGGCCGTGTAATCCAGGCCCATTCCGCGCTGCGCGGTGTCCATCGCCTCGGCGACCCCCAGGCCGTGGGCCCACAGGTGCCGACGGAAGGCCAGGGTGGCGGCCCAGTCGAGGGCGGCGGGCGCACCCGGGGCGTTCTCCGCGCGCGGGTCCGCGACGACATGGGCAGCGGCGTACGCGATCCGGCTGCGCGCCGCGGGCACCGGCGCCGCGGGGAAGGGCGAGTGACCGGAAAGGGTCAGCCGCCCGGTGGGCAGGTCGACGGTGGCCATCAGGCGTCGCCCAGCGTGATCCGGCGCCCCTCGCGCGCCGACCGCAGCCCCGCCTCGGCCAGCCGGACCCCGCGGGCACCGGACGCGAAGTCCCACGGGAAGCTCTCGCCGGCGACGACGTGCCGCAGGAACGCCTCCCACTGCACCTTGAACCCGTTGTCGAACTCGTCGTTGTCCGGCACCTCGGCCCACTCGTCGCGGAACGACCGGCCGGTCAGCGGCAGGTCCGGGTTCCACACCGGCTTCGGCGTCGTCGCCCGGTGCTGGATCTTGCAGCCGCGCAGGCCGGCGACCGCGCTGCCGTGCGTGCCGTCGACCTGGAACTCGACCAGCTCGTCCCGGTTGACCCGGACCGCCCACGACGAGTTGATCTGGGCGACGATGCCGCCCGCCAGCTCGAAGATCGCGTAGGCGGCGTCGTCGGCGTCCGCGGTGTACTCCTCGCCGCGCTCGTCGACCCGCCGCGTCACGTGCGTCGCGATCGTCGTCTGCACCCCGCGGACCGTGCCGAACAGCTCCTCCAGCACGTAGTTCCAGTGTGGGAACATGTCCATCACGATGCCGCCGCCGTCGGCCAGCCGGTAGTTCCAGCTGGGGCGCTGAGCGGGCTGCCAGTCGCCCTCGAACACCCAGTAGCCGAACTCGCCGCGCACCGACAGGATCCGGCCGAAGAAACCGCCGTCGATCAGCCGCTTCAGCTTGCGCAGGCCGGGCAGGAACAGTTTGTCCTGCACCACACCGTGGCGAATGCCGGCGGCGGTGGCCAGCTCAGCCAGCTCCTCGGCCGCCTCGGAGCTCTCGGCCAGCGGCTTCTCGGTGTAGACGTGCCTGCCGGCCGCGATCGCCTGGCGGATCGCCTTCTCCCGCTGCTGGGTGACCTGCGCGTCGAAGTAGATCTCGGCGTCCGGTCGGGCGAGCGCGGCGGCCAGGTCGGTGGTCCACTCGGCCAGGCCGTGCCGGGCGGCGATCGCGGCCAGCCGGTCCGGGTCCCGGCCGACCAGGATCGGCTCGGGCCAGATGTGCCCGCCGCCGGGCAGCGGCACGCCGCCCTGCTCCCGGATCGCGAGCAGCGACCGGACCAGATGCTGCCGGTAACCCATCCGCCCGGTCACTCCGTTGACGACGATGCCGATCGATCTCCGCGCTGCCATGTACGGTTACCTCCGAGTTTGAGGAAAGCGCTTTCCTGCTGTTGGCAGCGTAAGGCCGACGCCCATGTCGAGACAAGGCCGCAGCCACGTCGGAACCGACGCGACAAGATCGCCCCGATCGGACGCCCCTTTCGGGGCAGGCCGGCAGGTACGCCGCGTTACCGCACGACCCTGCCGTTCAGCGAGCGGCTGCCGCCACTGCGCTGCCATGGCGACCTGCTCGTCACCGATCCGGCACCCCTGATGCGCTGAGCCCTCAGGCCGGCGGGCCCGTCGATCACTCGACCGGCCCCGGGTCGTCACCACTGAGTGGCCGGAGCGCCTCCTCAAACCGGCCAGGGTCGGCGTTGATGCGAGCCGTGGCCCTGCCGTCGCCCACTGACGTGGTCCTGCTGCTGGTCAGTACACGTCGCGGACGTAGCGTTTGTCGGCGGCCAGCTGCTTGAGATACGCGGTGGCCGCCTCCGGGGACAGCCGGCCGTGGTTGACCGCGATCTCGTGCAGCGCCTTGTCGACGTCCTTGGCCATCCGGCTGGCGTCTCCACAGACGTAGAAGTGGGCGCCCTCGGCGAGCCAGGCCCACAGCTGGGCGCCCTGCTCCCGCATCCGGTCCTGCACGTAGATCTTGGCCCGCTGGTCCCGGGAGAAGGCCAGGTCGAGCCGGCTGAGGGTGCCGGCCGCGGAGAGCGCGGCCAGCTCCTCCCGGTAGTAGAAGTCGGTCTCCCGGCGCTGCTCGCCGAAGAACAGCCAGTTGGCACCGGACGCCCCGGTGGCCTGCCGCTCCTGAAGGAAGCCGAGGAACGGTGCCACCCCGGTGCCCGGACCCACCATGATCATCGAGGTGGCCGGGTCGGCCGGCGGCCGGAAGTGCGGGGCCTTCTGCACGAACAGCGGCACCTCGCGGTCGCCGGCCGCGTCGGCCAGATGCGTCGAGCAGACGCCCTTGCGGGGGCGGCCGCTCAGGCTGTCGAAGCGGACCACCGACACGGTCAGGCTGACCCGGTCCGGCTCGGTCAGCGGAGTGGAGCTGATCGAGTACAGCCGGGGCTGCAGCCGCTTGAGCACCCCGGCCCACTCCTGCGCCGGGGCCCGCACGCCCTGCTCGGCGATCAGGTCGACAGCCTGCCGCCCCCAGGCCCACTTGGCCAGCTCGCCCTTGTTGTCCGGGCGGAGCAGGGTCTTCAGGTGCGGATCGCCGCCCACCTCGGCGGTGAACCGGAGCAGGTCGCCGGTGATCTTCGTGATGTCCAGGTGCCGGGTGAGCGCCTCGGCCAGCGGGACCATGCCGATCCGGTCGAGCTCCACCGCGGTGTCCGGGCTCAGGCCGGTCACGGTCAGCCACTCCTGCACCAGGTCCGGGTCGTTGACCGGCCACACCCCGAGCGCGTCGCCCACCCGATAGTCGAGCAGCCCGCCGGTGTCGAAGGTGAACCGCCGCACCTCCTTGGCCGAGCCCGGGCCGCTGAGCAGGCGGTTCCCGACCAGAACGGACGGCAGCGGGGCGGCCTTGGTGGGTTGTTTCACCGCCTTGGCGGTCAGCGCCGTGATCACCGATTCCAGCCAGCCGGCCGCGGTGTCCTCGAAATCCGGCTCGCAGTCGGCGCGCGGGGCCAGCCGGGTGCCGCCCAGCTCGGCCAGCCGTTCGTCGAGCCGGCGGCCGTGCCCGCAGAAGTCGTCGTAGTTCGAGTCGCCGAAGGCCAGCACCGCGTACCGGCGCCCGTCCAGCCGCGGCGCGCCGTCCCCGGCGATCGACTGCCAGAACGCGGCCCCGTTGTCCGGCGCGTCCCCGTCCCCGAAGGTGCTGGTCACCACGAGCAGGTCGGCGCCCGGATCGAGCAGCTCGGCGGCCGCGGCGTCCATCCCGCGCACGGTGATCTGGTGCCCGGTCGCGGCCAGCCGTTCGGACAGCCCGCGCGCGAAGTCCTCGGCGTTGCCGGTCTGCGAGGCCCAGAGGACCTGCAGGCGCGGCCCGGCGGCCGGTTGCGGCAGATCGAGACCCTTGTCCGGTACGTCGGTGAACATCCCCGCCAGGAAGCCGTTCACCCACATCGTGGTGTCCGGGTCGAACGGCGCGTTGCCCGGCAGCACCGGCGCGCCCACCCGCCCCGGCGGCAGACCGGCCAGGAATCCGGCCAGGTATCGCCGCTGCCCCTCGCTCAGCGCCGGCGGTGTCAGGTCGAGCCCGAGCCCGGCCGGGATGTCGGCCGGCGCCGGCGCGGCGACCCTGGTCAGCGCCACCGCGCACACCTTCAGCTCCGGCTGGAAGCTGAGCGGGTCGACCGCGTCGCTGGTCACCGCGTTCACGCTGACGTATTCGCCGAACAGGTCGTTCCAGTGGAACGGCGCGAAACAGGTGCCGGGCAGCACCCGGTCGGTGAGCACCGCGGGCAGCACGGCCCGCCCGCGCCGGGACGCGATCTCCACCTGGTCGCCCTCGGCGATGCCGTACGCCGCGGCGTCCACCGGGTTGATCTCCACGAACGGGCCCGGGTTCAGTTTGTTGAGCTTGGCCACCTTGCCGGTCTTGGTCAGGGTGTGCCACTGGTGCTGCAGGCGGCCGGTGTTCAGCACGAACGGGTAGTCGTCGTCGGGCAGCTCGGCCGGATCGAGATGCGGGCGGGCGTGGAAGACGGCTCTGCCGCCGGCCGTGGCGAAGGTGAAGTCCGCGTACCTGACGGGGTTGCGATCCGGGCCACCGGGAGCGGCCGGCCACTGCACGGGTCCGGACGCCAGCCGCTCGTAGGAGACGCCGCTCAGGTCGTACCCGGTCTGCGGGTTGGCAAAGAGTTTGATCTCCTCGAAGATCTGCGCGGCGTCGGCATACGAGAAGGCCTCCGCGTAGCCCATCGCGGCGGCGACCCGCGCGATGATCATCCAGTCCGGCATCGCCTCGCCGGGTGCGTCGACGACCGGGTGGACCAGCGTCAGGTTGCGCTCCGAATTGATCATGATGCCGTCGGTTTCCGACCACATCGCGGCCGGCAGAGCGATGTCGGCGTACGCGTTGGTCTCGGTGTCGGCGAACGCGTCCTGAGTGATGACCAGCTCGGCCGCCTCCAGCCCGGCGATCACCGTGCGGCGGTTGCCGACCGAGGCGACCGGGTTGGTGCAGATGATCCAGCAGGCCCTGATCCGCCCCGCGGCCATCCGCTCGAACATCTCGACGGTGCCCTTGCCCACCTCGGTGCGCAGGGTGCCGCCGGGCAGCCCCCAGATCCGCTCGGTGAACTCGCGGTCGGCCGGGACCAGCACCGACCGCTGACCGGGCAGGCCGGGGCCCATGTAGCCCATCTCCCGGCCGCCCATCGCGTTCGGCTGCCCGGTGAGCGAGAACGGGCCGCTGCCGGTGCGGCTGATCGCTCCGGTGGCCAGGTGCAGGTTGCAGATCGCGTTGGTGTTCCAGGTGCCGTGGGTGCTCTGGTTCAGCCCCATGGTCCACAGTGTCACCCAGTTCGCCGCCCCGTCGATCCACGCGGCGGCGGTGCGGATGTCCGCCTCCGGGATCCCGGTCAGCTCGGCCACCCGCTCCGGCGGGTAGTCGGCCAGCAGATCCGGCATCGCCGCCCAGCCCTCGGTGTGCGCGGCGATGAACTCTTCGTCCTTGTCCACCAGGTGCAGCAGGCCGTTGAGCAGCGCCAGGTCGGTACCGGGGCGGATCTGCAGGAACAGGTCGGCCCGGTCGGCGGTGGCGGTGCGCCGCGGGTCGACGACGATCAGCCTGGCGCCGGCCTTGACCCGGTCCATCATCCGCAGGAACAGGATCGGGTGGCAGTCGGCCATGTTCGCGCCGATCACGAGGAAGACGTCGGCGTGGTCGAGATCGTCGTACGACCCGGGTGGCCCGTCCGCACCCAGCGACAGCTTGTAGCCGGTGCCCGCGCTGGCCATGCACAGCCGCGAGTTCGACTCGATGTTGTTGGTCCCGATGAAGCCCTTGACCAGCTTGTTGGCCAGGTACTGGGCCTCCAGGGTCAGCTGCCCGGAAACGTACATGGCGAAGGCGTCCGGGCCGTGCTCGTCGACGATCTCCCGCAGCCGGCGCGCGGTCTCCGCGATCGCCCGGTCCAGCGGCTGCTTGGCCGGCTCCGCGCCGCGCTCGGCACGGACCAGCGCGTATCCCAGCCGGCCCTCGGCCGCCAGCATGTCCGCGCTGGTGGCACCCTTGGTGCAGAGCCGGCCACGGTTGGCCGGGTGATCCTTGTCGCCGGTCACCTTGAGGACCCGGCGGTGCCCGGCGGCATCCCGGGCGACGTCGAGCACCATGCCGCAGCCGACGCCGCAATAGCCGCACACGGTGCGCACCTGGGTGACATCGGCGGCCACAGGCAGTCCCTTCCGTCCGACGAGTCGTCCTCGAACGGTCACGCTAGGAAGCCGCGATTACCGCACCGTCACTGTGGAGTGCGCCGCGAGTTACCCGATCCTCACCGGGGCGCCGGGGCGGTTGTGAGGGGGCAGGTCACACCCGGGAGAGGGCCATGCCGGCCAGCCCGCAGCAGATCGCCAGCCAGGTGACCGGCAGCACGAAGTAGACGGCGTTGCCGACGTCCGCGGGAAGAGAACCGCTCAGGATCACCAGGGCGGCGCCGATGAAGACGGCGGCGGCCCCGGCCACCAGACGGCCTGCGGTGGTGACGGGCATGTGGGCTCCCGAGGTTGGCGCGTGGGACGAAAGCCTCCCCCATCCATCTTTATCCGGACACTGCCCGACCGGGCCGATCACTGTGACGCGCGCCATAGCCGGGTCAAGCAACGGATCATGCGCCGTCCCGTGCATAGGTGTTACATCACCCGATGTTTTCTTGACTCACTCCAGAAAACTGGCGAGACTCGGCGGGTCTGAACGCCGTCTCTGGAGGATCCGTGGCTGACGAACTCGCCGCAGAAAACCGCGCCGAACGCGCGGGCAAGTGCCCGGTCGCGCACGGGACCGCGTCGCACGGCGGCCGGGGCAACCGTGACTGGTGGCCCAACGCCCTCGACCTGACCGTCCTGCACCGCAACCCGGTCGTCGGCAACCCGCTGGGCGGCGACTTCGACTACGCCGAGGCGTTCTCCAGCCTCGACCTGGCGGCCGTGAAGGCCGACATCACCGCCCTGCTGACCGACTCGCAGGACTGGTGGCCGGCCGACTTCGGGCACTACGGCCCGCTGTTCATCCGGATGGCCTGGCACAGCGCCGGCACCTACCGGACCTTCGACGGCCGCGGTGGCGGCGGCGCCGGCGAGCAGCGCTTCGCCCCGCTCAACAGCTGGCCGGACAACGGCAACCTGGACAAGGCCCGGCTGCTGCTCTGGCCGGTCAAGAAGAAGTACGGCAAGAACCTGTCCTGGGCCGACCTGATGATCCTGGCCGGCAACGTGGCCCTGGAGTCGATGGGCTTCGAGACGTTCGGCTTCGGCGGTGGCCGCGCCGACGTCTACGAGCCGGAAGAGGTCAACTGGGGCTCCGAGGACACCTGGCTGGGCGACGAGCGCTACAGCGGTGACCGCGAGCTGGCCAGCCCGCTCGGTGCGGTGCAGATGGGCCTGATCTACGTCAACCCGGAGGGCCCGAACGGCAACCCGGACCCGCTGGCTTCGGCCCGCGACATCCGCGACACGTTCGGCCGGATGGCGATGAACGACGAGGAGACCGTCGCGCTGATCGCCGGCGGGCACACCTTCGGCAAGACGCACGGCGCCGGCCCGGCCTCGCACGTCGGCCCGGAGCCCGAGGCCGCCCCGATCGAGCAGCTCGGCAGCGGGTGGAAGAGCTCCTACGGCACCGGGGTCGGTGGCGACGCGATCACCAGTGGCCTGGAGGGCATCTGGACGCCCACCCCCACCCGGTGGGACAACACGTTCTTCGAGACGCTCTTCAAGTACGAGTGGACCCTGAGCGAGAGCCCGGCCGGCGCCAAGCAGTGGGTGCCGACCTCGCCCGACGCCGAGGGCACCGTGCCGGACGCGCACGACCCGGCGAAGCGGCATGTGCCGACCATGCTCACCTCCGACCTGGCGCTGCGGTTCGACCCGATCTACGAGCCGATCTCCCGCCGGTTCTACGAGAACCCGGAGGAGTTCCGGCTGGCCTTCGCCAAGGCGTGGTTCAAGCTGACCCACCGTGACATGGGTCCGATCGCCCGCTACCTCGGCCCGGAGGTCCCGGCCGAGCCGCAGATCTGGCAGGACCCGGTCCCGGCCGTCGACCACGAGTTGGTCGGCGCGGCCCAGATCGCCGAGATCAAGGCCGCCGTGCTCGCCTCCGGCCTGACCGTCGCCGACCTGGTCTTCACCGCGTGGGCGTCGGCCTCCACCTTCCGCGGCACCGACAAGCGCGGTGGCGCGAACGGCGCCCGGATCCGCCTCGCCCCGCAGAACGGCTGGGCGGCCAACGAGCCCGACCGGCTGGCCCGCGTCCTGGGCACGCTGGAGACCCTGCGGTCGCAGCTGAGCGCCCCGATCTCGCTGGCCGACCTGATCGTGCTGGCCGGTTCCGCCGCGGTGGAGAAGGCGGCGGCCGACGCCGGCGTCACCGTCGAGGTGCCGTTCACCCCGGGCCGCACCGACGCGACCGCCGAGCAGACCGACGTCGCGTCGTTCGCGGTGCTGGAGCCCACCCACGACGGCTTCCGCAACTACCTGGGCAAGGGCCACCGCCGGCCGACCGAGCAGCTGCTGGTCGACCGGGCCGAGCTGCTCACCCTGACCGCTCCCGAGCTGACCGTGCTGGTTGGAGGTCTGCGCGTGCTGGGCGCCAACCACCAGGACACCGGGCACGGCGTGTTCACCGCCACGCCCGGCGCGCTGACCAACGACTTCTTCGTCAACGTGCTCGACTTCGGCACCGTCTGGACGCCGGTCGACAGCGACGGCGAGCTGTTCGAGGGCCGCGACCGGGCCACCGGCGCGGTGAAGTGGACCGGCACCCGGGCCGACCTGATCTTCGGGTCGAACTCGATCCTGCGCGCCCAGTCCGAGGTCTACGCGGCCGACGACGCCAAGGAGAAGTTCGTCCAGGACTTCGCCAAGGCGTGGGTCAAGGTCATGGAGCTGGACCGCTTCGACATCTGATCCGTCCGCGGCCACTCGGGGGTATGGCCAGCCGTACCCCCGAATGGCCCGCTGTCCAGATGGGATCGTCGTCCCGCATCGAGAAGGCTGAACGGTGTCGCCACCGATCACCAGGAGCTTCCGATGCTGAAGATCGTCGCCGCGGTTCTCGCGGCCACCCTGCTCACCGCCCAGCCCGCCGTCGCCGCCACCCGGGACCCGGTCCGCAAGGATCTGGCGAATCTGGTCGCCGACGGCTTCCCCGGCGCGCTGGCGGTCGTCCGGGACGAGCACGGCCGGATCCGCAGACCGGTCGCCGGGACCGGAGACACCGCGACCGGGCGTCCGGTGCCCGCCGACGGGCAGGTGCGGCTGGGCAGCAACACCAAGACGTTCGTCGCGGTGGTCGTCCTGCAGCTGGTCGCCGAGCACCGGGTGCGGCTGGACGACCCGGTCGAGCGGTACCTGCCCGGCCTGCTGCACGGCCGCCGGGTGACCGTCCGGCAGATCCTGCAGCACACCAGCGGGCTGGCCAACTACACCGAATACCTGGCGCTGGACGACCTGTCCCTGCGCTACCGGCACTTCGCGCCGCGGGAGCTGCTCGACCTCGCGCTGGCCCACCCGGACACCTTCCCGGCCGGGACGAGCTGGGCGTACAGCAACACCAACTACATCGTCGCCGGCCTGCTGGTGGAGAAGGTCACCGGGCGACCGCTGGCCGAGCAGATCACCCGGCGGGTGATCCGCCGCGCCGGGCTGCGCCACACCTACTTCCCGGCGGACGGCGAGACCGGGATCCGGGAGCGGCATCCGCAGGGCTACCTGACGCTGGCCGACGGGCAGCTCTTCGACATCACCGACCTGGACCCGTCGTGGGGCTGGGCGGCCGGCCAGATGGTCGGCACCCCGTCCGACCTCAACACCTTCTTCAGCGCGCTGATCCACGGCCGTCTGCTGCCGGACGCTCAGCTCGCCGAGATGGAGAAGACGGTCCCGGCCGAACTGTGGCCCGGCGCCCGGTACGGCCTCGGCCTGGTCAGCTTCCCGCTCAGCTGCGGCGGGGTGGCGTGGGGCCACGGTGGTGACATCCCCGGCTACGAGACCCGCACCGGCGTGACCATGGACGGCCGTGCCGCCACCGTCGCGGTCACCACGATGCCCGCCACCGAGCAGGCCGCCGCCGCCGTCCTCGGCACCGTCGACGACGCCCTCTGCGCCTGATCAACCCCCGGCCACCCGTCCTGCGGGACGGGTGGCAGGCTGGGCGGCTATGGACCTGACCGTGATCCTCGGCCCGATGAAGGGCGGCAAGTCGCTGGAGATGATCAGCCTGCTGTCGCCGCTGCAGCACACCGGCATCCCGCACCGGATCTACCAGTCGGCGCGGCACGGGCGGGACAGCGCGGTGATGTCGCGGGTCGGCGGCAGCCTGGACACATTGAAGGTGCACACGCTGGCCGGGGCGGCGGAGGGCGGTGTCGAGGTGATCGGGGTGGACGAGATCCACATGTTCACCGTGGACGACATCGCCGAGCTCGGGGTGGCGGTGCGGCGCGGGATCAAGGTGGTGGTGGCCGGGATCGACCTGGATCACCGGGGCGAGCTGTTCGCACCGGTGCGGGCGCTGTTCGAGCTGGCGCCGGAAAAGGTGATCTATCGCCGGGCGGTGTGTGACGTGTGCCGGTCGCTGGACGCGACGCACACCCAGGTGCTGGAGCACGGCAAGCCGTTCATCCGCGAGCTGGCCCCGTCGACGCCGCTGCCGGACGACGGCACCTATACGTACGAGGCCCGCTGCCGCCGCTGCGTCGTCCTCCCGTAGCGAAACGGCGCGCCCGGGCGTAGCGCCGCCCGCGAAGACCCGTTACGTTCCAAAACTGACAGTGCCGGAACGGGCGCACGGGAGGCGATGGCGCGTGGACGAGGTCCCCGACCCGGTGCTGGCGCGGCTGGAGCGGGTGGAGGCGCAGCTCGCCGATTTCCACCGCCGCTCGGCGCACCGCGAGTCGATCATCGACCGGTTGCACGAGGAGAACCGGCAGTTCCGGGACGGGCTGCGCCGGGTGATCCTGGAGCCGGTCGTCACCGACCTGCTGCGGCTGCACGACGCGATGGCCGGTGAGGCGCGGCGCCTGGCCGCCGACGATCCGCGGGCCGCGAAACTGCTGGCCAGCTATGCCGACGATGTCACGCTCGCGGTGGAGCGCTGCGGGTATGAGGTGTTCGCCGCGGTGGCGGGCGAGCCGTTCGTCACCGGGCGGCACGCGCCGGCCGGCGCCGGCGTGCCGACCGCGGATCCGTCGCGGGACCGGACCGTGGCCGAGCCGCTCGCCGCCGGCCTGGTCGAGATCGAGACCGGCCGGGTGCGCCGGGCCGCCCGGGCCCGCCTCTACCGCTACGAAGAGCTCACCGAAAGCGAGTGATCCCCCCATGGCGACCTTCGGCATCGACCTCGGCACGACGTATTCGTGCGTCGCGCACATCGACGACACCGGCCGGCCGGCGATCGTCAAGAACCGGCCGGGTGACGACACCACCCCGTCGGTCGTCTATTTCGAGAGCCCGGACAACGTGGTGGTCGGCAAGGAGGCCAAGGCCGTCGCCAAGATCCATCCGGATCAGGTGGTCTCACTGATCAAGCGGCAGATGGGCCGGCCGTTCGAGATCACCGTGCACGGGCAGACGCACACCCCGGAGTCGATCTCCGCGCTGATCCTGCGGGAGCTGGCCGACGCCGCCACGGAGAGCCTGGGCGAGCCGGTCCGGGATGTGGTGATCACCGTCCCGGCGTATTTCGGCGTCGCCGAACGCGACGCCACCCGCAAGGCCGGCGAGATCGCCGGCCTCAACGTGTTGAGCATGGTGGACGAGCCGGTCGCGGCCGCGCTGCACTACGACGCGATCAACACCGGAGGAACGAAGACCCTGTTCGTGTACGACCTGGGCGGCGGCACCTTCGACACCACCGTCATCCGCGTGTCCCCCGACGAGATCCAGGTCGTCTGCACCGACGGCGACCACCACCTGGGCGGCGCCGACTGGGACGACCGCCTCGCGGAGTACCTGCTGGAGCGGTTCCTGGCCGAGCACCCCGGTTCGGAGGCGGCCGACGACGAGGAGTTCCTGCAGGGGCTGGCGGCCGGCGCCGAGGACATCAAGAAGCAGCTGAGCCGGATGCAGAGCCGCCGGTTCAACGCCCGGTTCGGCGGGGACACCGCGCAGATCGAGGTGTCCCGGGAGAAGTTCGAGGAGCTCACCTCGGACCTGCTGGAGCGCACCGTCACGATCACCCGGCGCACCCTGGAGACCGCGGCCGGGCGGGGTGTCACCGACTTCGACGACGTGCTGCTGGTCGGCGGTTCGAGCCGGATGCCGGCGGTCAGCGCCGCGCTGGAGTCGCTCGGCCTCACGCCCCGGATGCACGACCCCGACCTGGCGGTGGCCAAGGGCGCCGCGCGGTACGCGTTGATCGAGTCGGTCAAGGTGCACCTGCCCGCGTCGGGCGGCGAGGCCCCGGCCGAGGTGGTCGACGAGGTCGCCGAGCGGCTGAACATCCCGGCGGAGAAGGTGCGCGCGCTGGCCGGCAAGCGGGTCGCCACGGTGGTGCCGCGGGCCTTCGGGGTCAAGGTGGTCGACCTGTCCGGCGGCCGTGAGCACTTCACCGTCACGCACGTGCTGCGGGCCAACACGCCGCTGCCGGCCGAGACCGAGCCGCACCGGTTCGGCACCGCGTACCCGAACCAGGTCGAGGTCGCGGTGGAGATCTGGGAGCAGTCCGGCGCGGTCGAGTCGGACGCCGTCGAGGACAACGAGCACATCGCCGAGGGCCTGATCAGCGGCCTGCCGCCGTTGCCGGTCGGCTCGCCGATCGACATCAGCTTCCAGATGGCGGCCGACGGGCTGCTGCGCGTGCACGCGGTGGAGCTGAAGACCGGCAAGGACCTGGACATCGAGGTGCAGATCCGGGGCGGGCTGACCGACGAGCAGGTGTCCGCGGCGCGGAACGCGGTGGCGCGCTACCACGTCTCGGCGTGACGGCGGCCGGGGCGATGTTCGACGCCGAGCGGTACCGCGATGAGGTGCTGGACCCGGCCCGGCGCAACGGGAACACCCCGCCGGCCGACCTGTGCCGGCGGTACGCGCTCGACCCGGCCCGGCTGCCCCGCGGTGCCGCCTTCGACGCGCACGTCACCACCGTCGTCAAATATTGGCAGGCGCTGGGCGCGCAGCGGATCGCGTACCGGAAGATCGTCGATGCCCTGAACGCCGCCCACCAGCGGCTGCGCGAGCAGGACCGGCTCACCGCCGAGCATTTCCGGACCGAGCGGGAACGCACCGCGCGGGAGACCGGCCGGCAGCTCGACGAGATCGTCAAGGAGCTGGCCGGCGACCCGGTGGTGTCCGCCGCCGCGCTGGCCAGCGCGGCCGCGCCGCTGGGCGGGGCGGCGGTCGAGGCGCAGCTGCGGGAGTTGCTGGGCCGGCGCCGGGTCCGGGTCGCCGACGAGCTGTGGCCGCTGCCGGAGACCCCGCCGGCCCGGGCCCGCACGGTGCTGAGCAGTGTGCGCACCCTCGGGCTGCCGCTCTCCCTGCACGTGCTGGCCGACGAGAAGCCGCTCACCGGGTTCACCCTGCGCCGCGGCCTGCGGGTCGACGGCCGCCCGCTGACCGTGGCACAGCTCGACGCGGCCCGCCGCCGGGCCGAACGCCGCAGACAGGACGAGCGGAAGACCGCGGCCGACAACCTGCTGACCGCGCTGGCCGCCGCGCTCGGCGACGGCACCCTCGACCAGCTGGTGCTCTGGGAGCTGACCGAGGCGGTCCGCCCGGCCGCCGGGCTGGGCAAGCTGCGCGTGGTGGCCCGCGAGGTGGCCCGGCTGGGTCTGCAGCGTGAGGAGGCGGAGGACTTCGCGCTGGCCGTGCTGAACCGGGGCAGCCGGGCGCCGGCCCGCCGGGACGTGGCCGGCGAGATCGAGGAGTTGCTCGCCGCGGGTGCGCTGCGGGCGGCCGAGCGGCTGCTGTCGACCCTGCCCGCCGGGGACGGCGCGGAGGTGCGCGACCGGGTGCTGGCCGCCGTCGCGCGGGTCGGCGAGCTGGCCGCACGGGCGCAGCGGGAGATCGCCGCGGGGCGCCCGGAGTCTGCGGCCGAGGTGCTGGCCACCGCGGTGCGCGAGGCCGCCGACGACACCGATCTGGCCGACCGGCTGCGCACGCTGGCCCCACCACCGGCATCCGCGGTGCGGGCCGGCAGCGCGGCCGGGGACCGGGTGACGATCGGCTGGACGCCCGGCCCGGCGCGCACCGGCGGAGTCACCTACCAGGTGGTGCGCACCCGGCAGCGGCCGGCGGGCTCGGCCACCGACGGTGACGTGGTCGGCCGCACCGGTGGCAACGAGCTGTCCGATCCGGACGCCCCGGCCGGCGACGACCTCTTCTACACGGTGTTCGCGACCCGGGCCGACGGGGTCTGGTCGCCGGGGGCCGCCGCCGGGCCGGTGTCGCTGCTGCCCGAGGTCACCGGGGTGCAGGTGGCGGCCGACGAGACGAGCGTGCGGGTCACCTGGTCGGCCCGGCCCGACCTGACCGGCTGCACCGTGGTCCGGGAGCCGGGCGGGGTCGCCGTCACGGCCGGGCGCACCGGGTTCAGCGACGACGGGCTGCGACCGGACGTCGAGTACCGCTACCGGATCCGGGCCGGCTATCCCGCGCTGTCGGCCGGGATCACCGTGGCGGCCACCCCGCAGGCCGCCCCGACCGCGGTGCCCGGCCTGACCGCGGAGCCGCTGCCCGGGCCGGGTCCGGCCCGGTTGCGACTGACCTGGACGCCGCCGGAGAGCGGCGACGTGACGGTGCGCGCCTCGGCACACCGGCCGCGGTGGAGCCGGGGCGCGGAGATCAGCGGGGCGGAGCTGTCGACGTACGGCCGGGAAATGCCGGGGAAAGCGGACCGCGCCTCGCTGACGGTCCCGATGCCCGCAGGGCGGGTGTTCGTGACCGCCTTCAGCACCGGGGCCGGCCGGGTGGTGGTCGGGCCGACCGTCACGGTGACGAATGTGGCGCCGGTCAGCGGGTTGCGGGCCCGGCGGGTCGGCCCGCTGGTGCGACTCAGCTGGACCTGGCCGGAGGGCGTCTCGCTGGCCCGGGTGCGGTGGTGGCACGACGACGCCCCGGAGCAGGCCCGGCAGGTCGACTGCTGGCTGCGCGCCTACCGGGACGACGGCGGCGTGGAGATCGGCCCCGGGATCGGCGCGGTCACCGTCGCGGTGTCCACGGTGAGCCGCGACGACGAGGGCGAGACCGTCGGCACCCCGGTCACCGCGCGGGTGGCCGGCGGCGGCGTGCCGGTGCACTACCGGTTCGTGCAGGCCGGCACGTTCCGGCGGCGGACCCGGCTGGAGCTGACCGCCGAACAGCCGTGCCCGCTGCCGGATCTGGTGGTGGTGCAGTCGCCGGGCCGGATCGTGCCGCTGCGCGCCGATCAGGGCACCGCGGTGGTACGCATCCCGGCGCAGCGCCTCGAGCCGGGCCACCCGGTGTCGGTGGAGGTGCCGGTGCAGAGCGCGCGCGGGCCGTACCGGCTGGGCTGTTTCGTCGACGATCCGGCCGGCGGCGGGTCGGACGTGGTGCTCAAGGGAATCCCGGGGGGCGGCTGACCATGGCGCGACTGACCTGCCCGTACTGCTATCGGCAGTTCGCCGAGCGGGACATGCTGTTCCGCTGCAGCGGGCTGCGCGCGGCCGACGGGAAGTTCTGCCGGCCGGCGCCCGATCCGGTCCGGGTGGAGCTGGGCGACCGGGACGAGGTGCCGCCGGTGGTGGTCGCCAACGGCCGGAAGCTGTCCGCGGTCTGCCCGCAGTGCGGCAACACCGCGACGATCCAGCTCTGCCCGCACTGTCACGCGCAGCTGCCGGTGCACTACGGCAAGCTCGACACCCGGATGGTGGCGATGATCGGCGCCAAGTTCAGCGGCAAGTCGGTCTTCACCACGGTGCTGATGCACGAGCTGATCCACCGGGTCGGCCGGCGGTTCGACGCCGCGGTGCTCGGCGCCGACGAGCGGACCCGCCGGGAGTTCGGGGCCGAGGAGCACGCGCTCTACACCGATCGGGTGCTGCCGGCGACCACCCGGCCGGCCCGGGCCGACGAGCAGGGGCGGCAGCCGTTCGTCTTCAAGTTCTCGCTCGGCGAGCGGAAACGGTTCCGCAGCACGCTGCGGCACACCGTGCTGTCGTTCTTCGACACCGCCGGCGAGGACCTCGAGTCGGCGCGCGGGGTGGCGCAGAACGTCGGCTATCTGAGCAGCGCGGACGGGATCATCGTGCTGCTCGACCCGCTGACCGTGCCCGGGCTGCCGGCGACTCTCGGCCTGGACCCGAGCCTGCTGCCCGGCCCGGCGGCGGCCGGCGACACCCCGCTCAACATCCTCACCCGGGTCACCGAGGTGCTGCAGAACCTGCCCGGCACCGGCCCGCACCGGATGATCGACGTGCCGGTGGCGATCGCGTTCTCCAAGGTGGACGTGCTCTGGGAGGCGTTGCCCGCGGACAGCCCGCTGCGCCAGCCCGCGCCGGACGAGCCGTTCTTCCCGGAACGCGACAGCGTGGCCCTGCACGACCACGTGCAGGCGCTGCTGCAGGAATGGGAGGGCGGGCAGATCGACCAGCTCCTGCACAAGCACTACCGGACGTACCGGTATTTCGCGCTGTCCGCCCTGGGCGCCGTCCCGTCCGTGGGGATCGCCTCCCGGCAGCGGGTGGCCGAGTCCGGCATCCAGCCGCACCGCGTCGCCGACCCGTTCCTCTGGCTGCTCAGCCGGCTCAAGGTGATCGAGACGGGGAGGGACTGATGGGCGTCCCGCAGATGTACTACACGTCGTGCCTGTCCGGGCTGAGCGGCTTCCCCGGCTTCCAGTTCAACGCGGTGACGCCCGGGATCAGCGAGGCCGTGCTGCGCCGGGTGGAGCAGGCCACGGCGTATCAGCCGCCGCGCTCGCTGGGCTGGGAGCCGACCGCCGAGCAGATCGCGGACGCCCCGGTGAACCTCTGCTACCTGCCCGGTGAGCCGGCCGTCCTGGCCCGCACGGTGTTCGTCGGCACCGACTACTCGCACCGGCTCGGCAACTACTTCGTGCACGCGCTGAGCCTTCCCGCCGGCTTCGAGGGTGCGCGGCCGATCGACTTCTGGGCGGCGGATTTCTGGGTCCACACCGAGTCGGACTCCCGCGAGCTGCCGGAGCTGACCCCGGTGCCGGCCGGCCGGCCGGACCCGTCACCGGAGATCGGCCGGCTGCCACGGATGCTCACCGCGGTCGCGCGGGCCGTCGTCGCCGAGGGCCGCCCGGTGATCGTCGTGGCCGAGCGGAGCGCCGACGTGGCCCGCTGCATCGGTGCCCTGTGCGACCTGCTGCCCCCGGGGATGGTCCGGCGCTTCGCCTTCGCCACCTATCAGTACCAGCCGGGCCGCGGCCGGGAACACCTGATCGGCACGGTTCCGGGCAGCGGCTTCGAGGTGACCGAGCCGGTACTGCGCAGCTTCGCGGTCTTCGACCTGACCGGCGGGCCGGAGTCGGCGGCCGACGAGCACCCGCTGGCCGAGCTGCTCACCGCGGCCGGCCCGGAGAACGCGCGGATCCTCTGGGACCTGGCCGGCGACTACGCCGCGGCGGAGGATTTCGACGGCTGGTACCCGGCGGTGGCGGCCGCCGCGCTCTGCGAACGGCTGCCGGTCACCGACGGGGACCTGGCCGCCGTGCTGGACTGGCTGCCCGGCAACGCCGCCCGGCTCGGGCCCCGGGCGGTCGCGCCGATCGCCGAGGCGTGCCTCGACCACGAGGCGCTCACCCTGCCGCAGTGCCTCACCCTGGTCGAGGTGGCCGCCGGTGATCCGGATCTGCGAGCGGCGGCCGAGGTCAGCGCGTTCGACATGCTGCTGCGCGATCCGTCGCAGGCCCCCGCGCCGCGGCTGGAAACGCCGGAAGCGCGGCGGTATGCCCGGCAGCAGGTGCTGACCCGGCTCGACGGGGCGGTGCCGGGGGCGGACACGGCGGCTGTGCTCGACCTGGCCGTCCGGGCCGGGGTGGAGCTGACGGATCAGGAGTTGACCGCGTACGGCCGAGAATTGATCCTGCCCTTGATCCTTGTCGACCCGCGCCCGCTCGGGGACGTGCCGGCACTGCGGCGGGGAGTGCTGCAGGGGCTGGCCCGGGTCGCCGGCGATCCCGGGGTGCTGCCCGCCCTCGAACAGCTGGGCGCGCCGGATGCCGAACTGCAGGCCTACCCCGCGCTGCAGCGCCTGTTGCAGCTGTCCCGCGCGGCGACCGATCCGGCGAAACGGGTGCCCGCACTGCGCCTTCTCGGACCGGACCGCGCGGTGCTCGCGGCGCTGTGGGCCGGCGGCTGGGGTCTGGAGGAGGCCGCTGAGGTGATCCGCGAGGCCCCGGACGAGTTCTGGGAGTCGGCGGCGCTGGTCGAGCTGCTGGACCGGGTGCTGGCGCGGACCCAGGTGCCACCGGGCGGATGGCCGCACTACGTGGCCGCTGCCGACTTCGCCGCGGTCCGCGAACTCACCGGCCGGATGTCGCCGGCCGCCCGGACCCACGTCGAGCAACTCCGCGCCGCCCGGGAGATGATCCGGTCGGCTTCCCCGGCGCGCGCGGTGGTCGACTACTTTGGACATGTCGGCCAGCCGGCGCGTGCCTGGCTCGGCTCCCAACTGCCCGCACTGCTGGTTACACAGGACGCCCGGGCACTCGCCGAGTTGCTGCCGGCCGTGCCGCCGGAGATCCGTCGCCACTACCGCGACCAGCTGAGCCGCACGCTCGACCGGCGGCCGGCCGACCTGGCCGTCGCCGCCACCACGTTCGAACTGCTGCACACCCACCCGAAGCGGTATGCGGAGCTCGACGAGGTGCTGACCGCGACGGTCGCCCGGTGGAAGACCCGCGATCTCGACGACCTGGAGAGATTTCTGGCGAAAAGCACGATCAAAGGCTTGCCGGGGTACGTCCGTCAGTGGCGTGAGACGCGCGTGCCGGGCCGTTTCAGCCGGTTCCTCCCCCGGAAGCGGTGACCACCATGCCCCTGCTGTTCACCATCGCCTGGTATCTGCTCGTCGGGGCCGCCTTCCTGATCCTCGGCATCCCGCTGATCATCATCACCAGTGGCGTGATCCTCGTCCGCTGCGCCGGCGCCTACCTCAAGGCCAGCGGCCAGGCGCTGGGCGTGCGACGGCCGGACGCCTCCGTCCCGGTGCCCGAGCCGCGGGACGTGCCCGCCCACGTCCATTACCTGTCCGGGCCGGCCGGGCGTGACCTGCAGCAGGTCGCCCTGCTCACCGCGCAGGAGACGAAACGGCAGGCGGACCTCACCCGGAGCTGGCTGAAACGCGAATTCTTCCAGTTCAGCATGAGCAGTTATCGCAAAGCGGTCGGCGTTCTGGTCACCGTCGGCACGGTCGGCGGCGCGGCGATCAGCGGCCTGGTGATGATCTTCGTGGCGCTCGGCGCCCTGCTGGTCTGGGGCCTGCTGTTCGTGCTGGGCAAGAGCCTGCTGTACCTGCTGCGCGGCGTCGACTCGGCGCTGTCCCACCTGCGCGGCATCAAACTGACCTGCCCGTCCTGCCACCACCGGGTGGTGTATCCGGCCTACGACTGCCCCAACCCGGAGTGCACGCACCGGCACGAGGACGTCCGGCCCGGACGGTACGGGCTGCTGCGGCGCACCTGCGCGTGCGGCTACCGGATGCCGACACTGCTGGTGCTGGGCAGCCACCGGATGACGGCGTACTGCCCGCACTGCCACGCGGCGATGGCCTCCGGGGCCGGCACCGCGCGCGAGATCGTGATGCCGATGCTGGGCGCGACCAGCGCCGGCAAGACCCGGATGATGCTGGCCCTGGCGGAAACCCTGCTGCCGCGGGCCACCCCGGCGGATGTGCCGACCGGGAACGCCCTCGCCGAGATGCGGGAGGCGCTGCAGGTCCGGGGCGCCACCCGGAAGACCATCGCGGAGGACGCGGTGCGGGCGTACTCGTTCAACCTGACCGCGAACCGGGTGCGGCGGCTGGTCCACATCTACGACCCGCCCGGCGAGGACTTCAGCGACTCGGCCCGCCTGCAGGCTCGCCGGTTCCTCCGCGGGGCGCACGCCTTCGTCCTGGTCATCGACCCGTTCGCGATCCCGGACGTGTGGAACTCGCTGGATCCCGCGACACAGCAGCGATACCGGGCGATCCGCTCCGCGCAGCCGCCGAGCTACATCTTCGAGCAGGTGCTGGACAACCTGACCGGGATGGGGGTGCGGACCGCGGACAAGGCCCTGGCGGTCGCGGTGACCAAGAGCGACCTGACCGCGGGCCTGCCGATCGGCGACGGGATCGACGACGACGTGCGCGGCTGGCTCCGGGACCGGGTGGGGATGGCGAACATGGTGCGGTCGATCGAGAAATCGTTCGGGGAGGTCCGCTACTTCCACACCACCGCGGTCTTCGATCCCGGTGCGACCGACCCGAACGTGCACGAGCTGCTGGGTTGGACCCTCCGGCGATACGGGGTGAACTGACGATGGTCACGGTCAATCCCTACCGCCGCTGGCGCCGGGCCTTCTACTACGCGACCGCGGCGGTCGTCTGCGTGCTCACCCTCGCCGCCCTGCTGCTGCTGGTGAGCGTACTGATCGACCTCCTGCACAGCTTCACGAAGTGAGGCCGGCCGGAAAGCGGAGCGGCCCCCGCGGGAGATCCCGCGGGGGCCGTCCGGTGAAGCTGGTGGATCAGAACACGGCTTTGTAGTAGTCCCAGCTGTAGCCGAGGAGCTTGCCGCGGCCGTTCTTCCAGGCACCCTTGCCGTTGGTCGGGTACAGGTAGAGGTCACCGTTGGTGCGGACACCGATCAGGTCGACCAGGTTGTCACCGTCGAAGTCACCCGGGGACATGAAGGTCGGCATGCCGTTCCAGCCGGTGCCGAGCTTGGTGCCGCGCGGGTTGATCCAGCCACCGTGACCGTTGCTGTTGTACAGCCACAGCTCGCCGGCGGCGTTGCGGCCGATCAGCGACTGGTGGCCGTCACCGAGCCAGGAGCCCGGGGTCAGCACGGTGTTGAACTGGTTCCAGCCGGAGCCGATGACCGTGCCCTGCGGGTTCTCCCAGCCGCCGGCACCGTCGCTGTTGTAGATCACCAGCGTGCCGTCGGCCTTGCGGCCCAGCAGGTTGGAGCGGCCGTCACCGTTCCAGTTGTTGGTCACCACGATGTCGGTGAACATGTTCCAGCCGCTGCCGATCTTGGTCGGCGTGGTGGAGACCAGATCGCCGCGGCCGTCACCCTTCCACTGCCACAGGGTGCCGTTCCGGTCCCGGCCGAAGATCGACTCGTTGCCGTCCGCGTTCCAGTTGGTGACCCGGAACAGCTTGGAGTAGGCCTCGTAGTTGTGGCTCTTGTCCAGGTAGCGGTAGTAGTTGAAGCCCACGTCGTACGACGACGTCTCGTCGATGTACGGCGTGCCGACCAGGGTGCCGGCGCCGGAAGCGACGATCAGGTAGCCGGTGCCCGGCTCCCGGACGATGAGGTCCGAGTGACCGTCACCGGTGAAGTCCAGGTTGGTCGGCTGGAGGTTGGTGACCTGCGCCTTGACCGCCCCGGAGAGCTGGTTCAGAGCCGCGTAGGCGCCGTAGTAGGCACCGCCGCAGACGTTGCCCCAGCTGGTGACGCCGATCTCGACGCGGGCCGCGGGGCCGCCGAGGAAGATCGGGCCGCCCGAGTCACCGTGGCAGGTGTCCTTGTGGTTGACCACGTCGCCGGCGCAGAGCATCGTCGTCGGGTCGAACTGGGTGCCGAACTGGCTCGGCTGGGTGCAGGTGCTGTCCTTCTGGGTCTGCACCGTCGCGGAGTGCAGCACGCCGGAGTCGCTGCCGCCCTCCTTGGTGATGCCGTAACCCACGATGGTCGCGTCCTGGCCGGCGGCCGGGTCGGCCGCCCCCTGGGCGATCAGGTCGGTCGCCTTGTAGACGTCGGGCAGCGCGTCCTTCAGGTCCAGGACGCTGACGTCGTTCTTCGGCGGGGTGTTCTGCGGGTCGGTGACCTGCGCCTGGTAGTTGTAGCTCGGGTGCAGCCAGGTGTTGGAGACCCGCGCGACGAAACCGGAGGTGTTGTCGGCCAGGTTGTCCCGACCGGCGATCACCTGGGTGTAGCCGTAGGGCAGGTCGACCGTGCAGTGGCCGGCGGTGAGCACCCGGGTCGGGCTGAGAACGGTGCCGGTGCAGGTGCTGGTCCACCACGCCGGGTTGCCGTTGGCGTCATTGGCGATGAAGTCGGACTGGATGCCGACGACGCCCGGGAAGTCCGCCGAGTGGGCGATGTCACCGTTGACGATCTTCGTCTTCGAGCCCGGCGTCTGGAAGGCCTTGGCGCGCTTGCCGGCCTTCAGCGGACCGGTCTTCGCCTTCACGGCTCCGGCCGGGATCTTGTCGTAGGGCAGTGCGAAGTGGCGGGCGTTCGCCGGAATTGGCGGCAGCAGCGCACTTCCGCCGGTGCTTCCAGCCGCCGAGGCCGGAAGCTGAACCAGCGCGACCGCAGCGGCCGCCACTGACACCCCCGTCAGCGCACTGGCGATGCGGCGACGCGTGGTCTTCTTGGGCACGCGAAGTCTCCTGTCGGAATTTCCCCGATTTGCCACGAGGCCAAGGGGGCCTCGTGACCCGGCGTACACCGCATGTCAGCGCTCGGTTGATCACAAGGGATGTCGATGGATCCGTGATCTTCCGTGGCTCGATGTAAGGCCGGGAGCGACACGCTAACAAGTCAGATCTTGACCTGGAAAGACCCTTTCACAGGAAAGTTGCTGTTTCGATATCAGCAAATTGGACGAAGCCCTGGCCAGCGGGTTTGAGGCGATCACCACTGGCGAAAAACTGTCCGAACGGCTATCTTGCGCCGCCGGAACGTACGGGTCCGTACCGGCGTCCAAAGACGGTTGTCGAAACAGGCCCTCGCGATGAATTTTCAGTGACTTTCCCGGACGGGAATCGGCGCTCGGTGCGGCTCGACGGAGACGATCGAGCGGCGTCCGGCGGGAGCTCTCCGCGACCGGTCACGACGGGGGTCGGCACGGCGTACCGGGCACGGGAAAGACCGCGGCGCCGGGCCGGAGCCCGGCGCCGCGGCGGGGTCAGGCGACCGACTTGGCGTTGATCGGGGCGACCGCGTTGCCCGGCTGGGCCGGCTCGGGGCGCATGCCGCTGCGCAGCGTCTCCAGCATGGTCATGCCCTGGGCGGCGAGCGAGGCGACGACACTGTTCAGGCCCTCGGCGCCGTCCAGAACGGTGACGTTGGCACCCTGCAGGCCCTCGGCGGCGGCGCGGAGCATCTCCGGCAGCTTGTCGATGATGGCCTGGTCCAGGGCGATCCGGTCCTGGGCGGCGGCGGCCTCGGCGGACAGCTTGGTGGCATCCGCCTCGGCGCGGGCCAGGGCGCGGATCCGCTCGGCCTCGGCCTCGGCCGGGCGGACCACCTCGGCGATCAGCTGGGCCTGACGCAGCTCGGCGTTCTTCTGCGCGACCAGCGCCTGCTCGGCGAGCACCTCCTGGGCGGCCCGGGCGGCGGCGAGCGGGCCGGCCTGGGACGCGGTCTGTTGAGCCTGATCGATCTCGGCCTGGAACTGGGCCTTGGCGATCGCCGTCTGCCGCGAGTACTCCGCCTGGTGGCGGGCGCTCTCCTGCTGGGCCATCGCGCTCTCCCGGTCGGCGGCGGCCTGGGCGACCTGCGCCTCCTGGTTGACCCGGGCCTGGTGCGGTGCCGCCAGCGCCTTGATGTAGCCGACACCCTTGTCGTCGATGCTGCTGATCTGCAGAGAGTCGACGGCGAGGCCGATCCGGGCCATCTCGGTCTTGCTGGCGTCGACGATCGCGTCCGCGAGAGTCTGCTGCTCCCGGATGATCGACTCGACCGTCATGCTGCCGATGATGCTGCGCAGGTGGCCCGAGAAGATCCGGCCGACCAGCGTGGGCATCTGCCCCTGGTCGCCCTGGAACCGGCGGGCGGCCGCGGCGATCGACTCGTGGTCGTCACCGACCTTGAACGCGATCACCGCCTGCACGCCGAGGGTCAGGCCCTGCTTGGTGTAGCAGTCCTCGACCACCTCGGCCTCCTGCATCGCCAGCGTGAGGCGGGTGGCCTTGGAGAAGACGGGCATGACGAAGACGCCATGTCCGGTGACGATTTTGAACGGCAACGCGTCCGCACCCCGCTGTTTCCGACCGCTGATGAGCAGCGCCTCGTTGGGGGCGGGCACCCGATAACCGAACATTCCTACAGCCCTTCTTCGATGGGCCATGGCTCGACGTCGATTTGGCGTGCGCCACGGTGATTGATGACGAGCACCTCGGAACCGGGAGGAACGGGTGCGGCCGCGTAGGCGAGGTAGTAGTGCGCGATACCGGCGACCACCAGACGCACCTCCCCCGCACGCTCGCCGCCGCGGATCGCGGTGATCACCGTTCCGATCCGGCCGACCAGCGTTTCTCTCGTCACGCCTGCATTGTGCTCCTGCCGTGCGAGCCCGCGCCGCCCCATTCAGCCGGCGGCCGGTGGCCTGGTGGAGAGCAGGGCACGGGCCTGTTCGGCGGCGCGGACGATGCTCTCCCCGACGAAGTCGGCGAAGCGGGCGATGTTCTCCAGCCGGGCCGCGGAAAGCGTGTCCGGACCGAGCAGGCGCACCCCCTCCCGAGCGGTCACCGCGAGCCGTTCGTTGGCCCGGGCGCTGGCGATCATCGACTGATAGAGGGCGTCGTCGTCGACTACGTACCGTTCCCGGCGACTTTTGTCGCGCTCGCGGCGGATCAGGCCGAGACTCTCCAGCAGGGCGACCGCTTTGGACACCGAGGCCTTGCTGACCTGCAGGCGGCCGACCAGGTCGGCGGCGGTCGGGCTGGTGTCGGAGGTGTAGAGGCAGGTCAGCACCCGGGCCACCATCCGGGGCAGGCCGGAGGCCATCAGGACGGCGGTGAAGGACTCCTCGTACTCCCGGATGGCGGCGTCGTCGCGACCGGAGGGCGACGCCGGTGTCTCCGGGCCGCGGGCGGCGGACTGCCGGCGCCGGCGGACGCGGCGCTCGGTGGCGTGCTGGGCCAGGTCGGCGCGGTAGCCGGCCGGACCGCCGTTGCGCAGCACCTCGCGGGTGATCGTCGAGGTGGGCCGGTCGAGCCGCCGGGCGATCTCCGCGTAGGCGAGGCCGTCGGCCAACCCCAGCGCGATCTGATGACGTTCCTGCTGACTGAGCCTGCCGCCCGGCATCGTGCACTCCCTCTCCCCGGTCCCGGCTCAGCGTAGCGTTCACCGCTATTCCATTGCAACGGCGTTGCATTCACTTTCATCACCATTGCAATGATTTCCTAACCCTGAGCTGCAGTGATGCTTACCCATCGCAACGAGTATGTTGCCCGTTCTGCGAACGCAACGTAGCGTTTCTCATGTCAGAAACACCGAGCAGACAGGGCAGAACGATGAAGAAGTACGACACCCGCACCGCCATCGCCGCCGTCATCGACATCCCGGCCGGCCGGGTCCAGGTCATCGCCGCCGACCGCACCGACACCGTGGTCGAGGTCCGGCCGCTGGACGCCGCGAAGAGCCGCGACGTCAAGGTCGCCGAGCAGACCGCGGTCGACTTCACCGACGGGATCCTGCGGATCGTCGCCGAGGCGAAGAATCAGATCTTCGGGGCTTCCGGGTCCGTGGAGGTGACCGTCCAGTTGCCCGCCGGCTCCCGGGTCGAAGTGCGGGCGGCCAGCGCCGAGTTCCGTGGCGCCGGCCGGCTCGGCGACGTCGTCCACCGCGGCGCACACGGCGCGATCAAGCTGGACGAGGCGGCGAGCGCCGACGTCAGCACCGACGCCGGCGACGTCACCATCGGACGGCTCACCGGGGCAGCCGAGATCAGGACGCAGAAGGGCGACATCCGGATCGCCGAGACCTCCGGCGGCGACCTGACGCTGAGCACCCAGGCCGGCGACATCACCGTGGACACCGCGGCGGGGGTCTCCGCCTCGCTGGACGCGGGCACCTCGTACGGCCGGATCGTCAACTCGCTGCGCAACGCCGGCGGCGAGGTCGAGGTGGCGATCCGCGCCACCACCTCCTACGGCACGATCACCGCCCGCAGCCTCTGACGATCCTGCGACAGCGCCCGGCCGAGCGGCCGGGCGCTGCGCCGCTTCAGCGGTCGGCGCCGCGCAGGATGCGCAGGAGGAAGCGGAAGACGTCGAGGAAGGGGCCGGCGCGGCAGGGTCGTGCCGGGTGGCGTGGTGATGTCCCGGCCGGTACGTCCGCGACGCGCGATCGGGCGCGGACCATGGACGTACCGGCGAATCGGGTTCTGTCAGTTGGTGGTGGGTTCGCCCGGGACGTTGAAGAGCGGGTGCCAGGGGTCGTCGGCGTCGATCGGGAACTCGGTCGACGGGGTCTCGCCCTTGGTGGTCCACTTCGCCTCGTACGGCAGGCCGTTCAACAGGACCCGGTCGCCGCGCTGGTAGGCGGTGCCCGGGGTCCAGATCCTGGTGACTCCGGTGACCGCCGGGGTGGGCTTGGGGGCCTTCTCGACCGGGCTCACCGGGCCGATCACCGACCAGGCGTTCTGCGTGCCGGCGGCGGGTGCGGCGGACGGGTCGACGCCCGAGTTGGCCCACTTCGCCTCGTAGACCACGCCGTGCCAGACCACCTTGTAGCCGCCGGTGTAGAGGGCGGTCAGGCGCCAGATCGGGTACGGGCTGGTCTTCGGGTCGTCGACGGTGGCCGCCTGGTTCGGGATGTCCACCGAGTCCTGGCTGCTGCTGCCGGCCGCCTTGCCGGGCAGACCGGCGAAGACCTTGGAGAAGGCCAGCGCGTCCTGGTCGACGCCGCTGCAGGTGTTGGAGTGCACGACCACGTTGGCGAAGGTGCCGCGGCAGGGCGCGTCCCGGTTCAATGACCACATCGAGACCCGGCCGAGGCCCTTGTCGACCGCGAACGTGGCCAGGCCGGTGGCGTTGTCGACGGTGAACCGTTCGGCGTCGACGTCGTTCTGGCCGATCATCGGGGTGGCCCCGATCCGCGACCAGACCTGCGGCGAGGTGAGCTTCTGACCGAGCCGCAGGTAGAGGTCGGTGAGCTGCTTGTGGGTGCCGTCCAGCGCGCTGGTGCTCAGGCCCAGCATGTTCGGGTGGCTGTCGCCGTTGTTGAAGTCCATCGTCATCACGTTGACGCCGCGCAGCGCGACACCGCCGTCGAGCATGCCGCGGACCACGCCGACCCCGTCGTCGGTGAGGCCGTTCGGCGTCACCGGCAGGGTCAGCCACACGGCGAGCGGCTTGCCGGCCGCCTCCCGCTCCTTCTGCACCGCGGCGACCGCTGTCACGCGGCGCTGCAGGGACGCCTGGTCGGCCACGGCGGTGCCTTCGATGTCCAGGTCGAGCGTCTTCACGTCATAGCGTTTCACCAATTGGCGGTACGCGTCGGTGAGCTTGGCCTGGTCGGCACACGCCACCGCGAGCTCCTGGTTGGCCAGCCCGCCGAGGCTCAGCGTGATGTCGCCGCCGGCCTGGCGCAACTGGTCGATCCGGCGGTCGAGTTCCAGCGAGGTGGCCGCCGCGTCCAGCGAGTAGGCGCCGCCCCAGCTGGGGGCGCAGGCGCTCTTCGGGTCGGCGACGACGAAGCCGAGGGCCACGTTCTTGGCCGGGTTCGCGGTCGGGTCCTGGAACTGGAAGGTCGGGGTCAGCGTGACGTCGACGTACGGCACCGCCCAGGACTTCGCGGTCGGACCGGAGGTGTCCCGCAGATGCATCACGCCGAGGGTGCCGCCGGCGCCGACCGCACCGAGCGCGAGCACCAGCATTCCCAGCCTCGTCCACGACAGCCGGCGGCGCGGCTGCTCCGGTTCCTGCCAATCCGGGTCGGCGAGCGGATCGATACCCGTTCGCGCGGCTACGGCTGTGGCGCGGTCCGTCATGAAAACCCTTTCCCTGGAGTCGCTAAACGCTGACCCACATCCGCGATTTCCGCGATCGGGTGAATGGGGGAAGTCGTCCAATCTGGAATCCGGAGCGCCAGATCCTGATCTTGCGATGACAATTCCGCCGGATGCCGTCTCTCCGCGTCATCGCAATTCGCACCGAAGGGCCCAAACACGCATGTCATCCACATCGGCGGACCAGCGCAAGCGGGACGCCCAGCGACAATGGGGCGCCGACCGGCGGACTGATCCTCATCCGATCGTTCCGCCCCCGGTATCCGAAGGCAGGATCACCCGGGGCCGGCTCGCTATCGTGGTGACCATCACGGTGTGGGCCGGTTACATCGCCTATACGATTTTCGAGCAATTCATCGTCGGTAAGGCGTACAACGCACGGCTGGGTGCCGAGGCGATCGCCTATATGCTCGTCATCACCGGTCTCGCCGCTTCCGCAATCGCCTACCTGATCACCCGGATCGGCTACTTCTATCGTGGCCGCGGTCACCAGCGGGCGCCACGGATCATGCTCGACGAGTTCATCGGCGGCAAGACCCCGTCCTTGACGGTTTTGGTGCCGTCATATCAGGAAGACGAGCGGACCAACCGCAGCACGCTGCTCTCCGCCGCTCTGCAGGAATATCCGGGGCTGCGGGTCACGCTGCTGATCGACGACCCCCGGGCGCCGAAGACCCGGGCCGCCCGGGACATGCTGCTGGCCGCCCGGGCGCTGCCCGGCAAGATCGAGGCTGAGCTGCAGGTTCCGTACCGGCGGGTGGCGGCCGCGTTCGCGGCCTTCGACGAGCAGGTGCGGTTCCGCGGCGGCCATCTGGTGGTCCCGGACGACATGCGCCGGCTCGCCGACGAGTACCGGTTCGCCTCCGACTGGCTGTACGACCTGGGCGCCCGGCAGGAGATGGTCGACCACACCGACACCTTCTTCGTCGAGCACATCCTGCACCCGCTCGCGGTCGAGCTGGGCCAGATCGCCGGCGCGCTGGTCAAGGGTGCCGACGAGCAGGTGGCACTGCCGCTGCCGCGGATGAACCAGCTGCACAAGCGGCTCCTCGCGATCTTCGACGCGCAGGTGACCAGCTTCGAGCGCAAGAAGTACGTGTCGCTGTCGCACGAGCCGAACAAGGCGATGAACCTCAACAGCTACATCGGGCTGATGGGCGGGGCGTACCAGGAGGTCAACACCCCGCTGGGAACCGCGCTGGTGACGGCCGGGCCGAACCGGGCTGATCTGGTGGTGCCGAACCCGGACTACGTGCTGACCCTGGACGCCGACAGCGTGCTGCTTCCCGAGTACGCACTGCGGCTGGTCCACCTCATGGAGCAGGGGGCGTTCGCGCAGCATGCGGTGGTGCAGACGCCGTACAGCGCATATCCCGGCTCGGGCACCCGGGTGGAGCGGATCTCCGGCGCGACCACCGACATTCAGTACATCGTGCACCAGGGGATGACCCACTACGGTGCGACGTTCTGGGTGGGGGCCAACGCCGTACTCCGCAAGAAGGCTCTCGACGAGATCTGCGAGGTCTCGTACGAGGGCGACTGGGAGATCAAGCGCTACATCCAGGACCGGACCGTCATCGAGGACACCGAGTCGACGATCGACCTGGGTGTCCGCGGCTGGACCCTGCACAACTACCCGGAACGGCTCGCCTACAGCGCGACCCCGCCGGACTTCGGCTCGCTCGCCATCCAGCGGCAGCGCTGGGCCAACGGCGGCCTGCTGATCCTGTCCCGGCTCAAGGACCAGTTCAAGGCGAAGAGCAAGCGCGAGGACAAGAACCGGTTCGGCGAGTACTTCCTGCGGGTCAACTACATGGCGTCCATCTTCTGGAGCTCCATGTGCCTGGTGATCATGCTGGTGTACCCGTTCAACAACGAGCTGCTCAACCCGTTCCTGCTGCTCATCTCGGTGCCGTACTTCTTCATGATGGCGGCCGACCTGAAGCACCTCGGGTACAAGCGGACCGACATGCTGCGCATCTACGGCTTCAACCTGATCCTGCTGCCGGTCAACCTCTCCGGCAGCATCGCCTCCCTGCTGCAGCTGCTGACCGGCGAGAAGAGCGCGTTCAAGCGGACGCCGAAGGTCCGCAACCGGACCACCACCGCGACCAGCTACCTGCTCCTGCCGCTGGCCCTGGTGGTGCTCTGCCTCTACACGGTGTGGCACGACGTGCGGCTGCACCAGTGGAACAACCTGGTCTTCGCCGGCCTGAACCTGGTGCTGTCGCTGTACGCGGTGATCGCCTTCATCGGCCTCGGGAACACCGTCGTCGACCTGGCCACCCATCTGCGGGACTGGCTGGTGCCGGTGGCCACCCCGAAGAAGGTCCGCAAGTCCTCGGCTTCGAAGAAGGCCGCCGCGCCCAAGGCGGCGGCGATCGGCGACTGGGCCACCGTGCTGCACTACCGGCACGAGACCGGCGCCACCGCCGGGCAGGTCACCGTGCGGCTGCAGCGCACCGACACCGGCGCGTGGAAGACCGACAGGCCCACCTCGGCGAGCCGGGCGCACCTGTTCGAGGAGTTCAGCTTCTTCACGGTGTTCCAGCCGATCCACAACATGATCAACGGGCACGTGGTCGGGTACGAGGCGCTCACCCGCTTCGCCGACGGCAGCAACCCGCGCGAGGGTTTGGAGGCGGCCGCCCAGCGCGGCGTGCACGTCGCCCTGGACGCCGCGCTGGTCCAGGCGGCCATCGCGTCGTCGTCGTCGCTGCCGAACGGCACCTGGCTGGCCGTCAACGTCTCCACCGACCTGCTGCGCCGCCCGCACGAGCTGGCGCCGCTGCTCGCCGAGGCCAAGCGTCCGCTGATCGTCGAGGTGGGCGGCCCGGTGCCGGCCGAGGTCGGGCAGCTGGGCGGAACCGTCCGGCTCGCGGTCGACGACCTGGGGTTGGGCTACGAGACGCTGGCCCTGCTCGAATCGGCCCGGCCGGCGTTCCTCAAGCTGAGCCTGGACACGGTGCAGAACCTGGAGAACGAGACGGCGCGGCAGGCGTCGATCCGGACCCTGGTGGAGTTCGCCGAGCAGCACGGCTGCACGATCATCGCCGAGGGCATCGAGACGGCCGCGCAGCGGGATGCGCTGGTGGCCTGCGGGGTGCCGTTCGGGCAGGGCTTCTACCTGGGCAAGCCGGTCCCGGTGGAGCGGGTCCTGGCCGGCGTCGGCGGCTGGTGACACGCGTACAGCCGGCAGCATGAGAGGGGCCGTGACCCGCGGGTCACGGCCCCTCTTCCGTGCCCGGCCCGGGAGACGCGAAAGAGGCCCGGTCCGCGTCGCCGCGGGCCGGGCCTCTTTTCAGATCAGTTCAGATCAGCTGGTGAAGCGGGTCCGGCGACGACGGACCAGCATCAGCGCGAGGCCGCCGATGACCAGCAGGACCACGCCACCGCCGGCGACCGTGCTGGCGGCCGAGCCGGTCAGGGCCAGGTGGCCACCGGACGTCGGGCTGGTGCTGGCGCCCGGGACGGCCGCCGACGGGCTCTGCGAGGCCTTCGAGGTGGACGCCGACGGCTTCGGCGAGGCGGCGGTGGTCGTGGTGACCGGGGCCGGGGTGAAGGTGGCCTCGGCGGACGCGGTGACCGGCTTGCCGATGCTGGAACCCAGGATCAGCTTCTGGTGCTTGTCCTTGCCACCGCTGTACAGGAAGACCCGGCCGAACGAGACGGAGTCCTCGGCGTTCAGGGTGACGGTGGCCTTGCCGGCGTCGGCCGCGGTCAGCCAGAACTTGCCGCCGTTGCTGGTGCTGGTGACCGGCTTGCCGTCGGCGTCGACCGCGGAGCCGCCCTTGACCGAGACGCTGATCGCGCTGGCCGGACCCGCGACGGTGAACGGGCCGGCCTTCTCGCCGGCCTTGGCGGTGGCGCTGGCCGGGGTGACGGTCAGCTGGGCGGCCGGCTCCGGCTGGTCCACCGCGTTGGTGGTCAGGTAGTCGTAGATGCCCTTGACCACGTCGTACTGCGGCTTGTCGGTGAGCCGGGCGCCGTCGGAGTACGCGCCCAGGTCGATGCCGTCGCTGAAGTGCCAGACGGCGGTCTGGGTGCCGAAGTACAGCAGCTTGCGCTGCCGCGCCTCGTCCAGCTGCGGCATCTGCACGTGGGCGGCGGTGAGCAGGGCGTTGATGTCCCCGTTCGGGTAGCCGTGGGCGAGCACCCACTGCACCTTGGTGAGGTTTTTGACCTCGGACTCGTCCCAGGTGCCCTCGGTGTACGGCTCGTTCGCCGCGAGCCCGGTGTGGTAGTCGATGCAGAAGATCGGGACGGTCTGGCCCTTGATGGTGAACTGGATGCCACCGACCGAGTGGGCCTTACCGCCCAGCACCAGGGTGACGGCGCCGTCGGTCATCCGCGACGGAACACCGGTGGTGGGCTCGTCGGCGGCCGCGGGGGCAGCGGCACCGAGCAGCAGCGCGCCGCCGGCGGCAGCGGCCATGGCGACCTGCGCCCAGCGCCGTCCTGATCGTCCGAGCATGTGTGGAACCTCTCTCCAGGGTTGGGGGGTAACCCGCTTTGTGGCCAGCCAGGAATCGACGCTTCTCATTCCTGCGGCGCCCCATATTACGTCGGGACCTTACCGTCGCGACGGTGCGGGTGCGGCTCGTCCGTTTGCATGATCCAATAGCGCCCATTTCCCGGTAGGGTCAAGCCCCTCGGGCGCCGGGAACGCTCCCACCTGGGCTTATCTCCACATCGGACGCCGCTCGTCAGTCAGCGACATTGACAGTGGCGATTCCCCTCCCCGGATTGAGAGCGCTCTCAAAACGCCTGTAGGAGTCCCCATGCCCCGTGCAACAACGTTGTTGAGCACGTTCACCGCGCTCGTCGCCGAGGTCGGGGGCCCGATCGCACGGACCCCGTACGCCGCGCTCGACTGCTCAGCTCCCGACCGTCCTTAACGAAACTCTTACCGACTGCGAGCGGGGCGCTGACCCGCGGTCCGCAGGATCGTGGTCATGAAGCGAACCCTGGCTGTCGCGCTCATGCTCGGCGCGCTGATCACCGGCGGCTGCGACCGTGGCGCGCCACGGGCGACGAACCCGCCGGCTCCGGCGGCGACGCAGGCCGATGACGGCGTCGACTCGCTCCTCGACGACGCCGGCACCCAGCTCAGCCACGACGATCAACCCGCTGAAGACGAGGATTGAGGTCCCCCATGCACCGTGTTCTCACCGCATCCCTGATCGCCGCGCTCGGCGTGTCACTCGCCGGGTCGCCCGCGGAGGCCGCCGCGCTCGGCGGGTCGCCCGCGCAGGCCGCCAAGCCCCTCGACGTGGTAAAGAAGGCGGTGGCCGCCCGGATCGACAAGCGGCTCGACGCCCTCCGGAAGGACGCCGCCGCGCTCGGCGGGGCCAAGCACCTGCAGGCCGCCCACAAGCAGGCGTTGCAGCAGCTCATCGACGGCCAGTCGGCCGGCCTGACCGCGTTGAAGTCCAAGGTGGAGGGCGAGACGACCGCCGCGGGGCTGAAGGCGGACGCGCGCAGCATGGTGGTCGACTACCGGGTGTTCATGCTGACCGGGCCGAAGGTGCGGCTGTCGGTGGCGATCGACGCCGAGCTGGCCGCCGCGGACCGGCTGCACGACCGGCCCGGCGCCGACGACGCCAAGCTCGACGCCGTGCAGAAGTCGCTGGCCGGCAAGGTCGACGCGTTGCTCGCGATCCAGCCCGGTGCGGACGGTGCGGCGGTGCGCGCCCAGGTCACGACGATCCGTACGACCGCGAAAGGGGCCCGCAGCGACCTGAAGGCGATCAGCGGGAAGAAGTAGCGCTGCCGTAGCGGGCGGACCGCCCCAACTGCTCCTCGATCCGGATGAGCTGGTTGTATTTGGCGGTCCGGTCGCTGCGCGACAGCGAGCCGGTCTTGATCTGGCCGCAGTTGGTGGCCACCGCCAGGTCGGCGATCGTGGTGTCCTCGGTCTCCCCGGACCGGTGCGAGATCACCACCCGGTAGCCGGCCCGGTGCGCGGTCTCGACGGTCCGGAGGGTCTCGGTCAGCGTGCCGATCTGGTTGACCTTCACCAGGATCGCGTTGGCGTACCCGCCGTCGATGCCGCTCTGCAGGCGATCCGCGTCGGTGCAGAACACGTCGTCGCCGACCAGCTGGATCCGGTCGCCGGCCTGCGCGGTGAGCTTGCGCCAGCCGGCGAAGTCGTCCTCGGCCATCGGATCCTCGATCGAGCTGATCGGGTACGCCGCGGCCAGCTCCAACAGGTAGTCGATGTGCTCGTCAGCCGTGCGGGTGCGGCCTTCCCCGGTGTACTCGTAGGCGCCGCCCCGGTAGAACTCGGAGCTGGCCGGGTCGAGACAGATGGTGACGTCGATGCCGGGCCGGTACCCGGAGTCCCGGACGGCCTGGACCACGAAGCGCAGCGCCTCGTCGGCGTCGGCGAAGTTCGGGGCGAATCCGCCCTCGTCCCCGACGTTGGTGCTGTGGCCGGCCGCGGCCAGCCGGCGACGCAGCGTGTGGAACACCTCCGACCCGATGCGTACGGCCTCGAAGAAGTTCTCCGCGCCGATCGGCGCGATCATGAATTCCTGGAAGTCGAGCGGGTTGTCGGCGTGGGCGCCGCCGTTGATGATGTTCATCATCGGCACCGGCAGCGTCCGGGCGCCGGCCCCGCCGAGGTAGCGGTACAACGGCTGCCGGTGCGCCTGTGCCGCGGCCTTCGCCGTCGCCAGGGACACCCCGAGGATCGCGTTCGCGCCCAGGCGTCCCTTGTCCCCGGTACCGTCGAGATCGATCATCGTCGTGTCGACGAGCGCCTGGTCCTCGGCCTCCAGCCCGGTCACCGCCGCGGCGATGGCGCCGTTGACCGCGGCCACCGCCCGGCTGACCCCCTTGCCGTGGAATCGTTCCGGGTCACCGTCGCGCAGCTCGACCGCCTCGTTCGCCCCGGTCGACGCACCCGACGGCACCGCTGCCCGGCCGGACGAGCCGTCCGCGAGCACCACGTCGACCTCGACGCTCGGGTTGCCCCGGCTGTCGAGGATCTGCCGTCCGATCACCCGGCTGATCGCCGTCATCGCACTCTCCCCTGCTCCTGTCACGTCTGCCCGACCAGACTCGCCGGTCGCCGGCGGCCCTGTCATCGCGAGGAGAATCGCGTTGACCTGTACCCGGGGGTACGGGTTTAGGGTCGGGGCATGCGCGTGGGTGAACTGGCCCGTCGGACCGGCACGACGATTCGGGCGTTGCGTTACTACGAGCAGGTGGGGCTGGTCGTGCCCCGCCGGCTCGGCAACGGTTACCGGGATTACGAGCCGATCGCCGAGCGGCAGGTCGCCCAGATCCGCGAGCTGACGGCGCTCGGGCTCACCGTCGAGGAGACCCGCCCGTTCGTCGAGTCGATCGCCAACGACGACGACGTCTGCGCCGCCGCGGTGGCCACCTTCCGCAGTACCGTGACCAGCCTGCAGACGCGCATCGGTGAGCTGACCACCCAGCGGGAGGCCCTCGACGCCCGGATCGACGCCGCCGCGCACCGGATCGTCGCCGGCACCCCGGTCACCGGCGGGCCGCCAGCCGGTCTGATCGGCCGACGCCTGCCGGAGCTGCACTTCTACGCCACCGACGGCCGCCCGCTCCGCCTGGACCACCTCGGGCCGGGACGCAGCGTCATCTTCGTGTATCCGCTGACCGGTCGGCCCGGCGTCGACCTGCCCCGCAGCCTGCTGGAGATCCCCGGCGCCCGGGGTCAGGGCGACTGGCTGCGCGACCACCACGCCGAGATCCGCACCGCCGGAGCGGCCCGCGTCTTCGGCCTGTCCGCCCAGTCCACCGGTTACCAGCGCGAACTGGTGCACCGGCTACGGCTGCCGTACCCGTTGATCCCGGACCCGAAGCTCACCCTGGCCGCCGCCACCGGCCTGCCCGTGCACACCACCGGTGACCTCGCCGTCTACGAGCGGCTGACGCTCATCGTCCGGGACGATCGGGTGGAACACGTCTTCCACCCGATCCCCGACCCCGCCTCGCACGCCCTGCACCTGATGCGGTGGCTCACCCAGCGCCGGTCCGGCGGGTAACCCGATCGTGCACGCCCCCTTCCGGTGACGCCGCGGCTGCGTAGCATTCAGGGCGGGAGGCTCTCATGTCGACGTCCCAGCCCGGTCTCGTGCAACGATCGTCGTTCTCGTCCAGCGACGAAGCCGAGGTCACCGAATTCATCCGGCAGATGTAGGCGGAGAACAGGTCCCGCTTCGCGCCGGTCCGCAACGGCGCGCGCTTCTCGGCGCTGACCCACGACACCCCGGTGATCGGCGCCGACCGGGTGCGGACGTCCATCGATTACGGCGGCACCAGCGGTACGGGTTTCCACGACTACGTGTTCTTCGTGGTGCACACCGGCAGCGTGCAGATCGACAGCCCGCTCGGCGGGACCGTCGCATCCGCTGCTGACGTCGCGTTCTATCCGCTCGGGTTCCGATCGAGTTCGACATGCACCACTTCGACGTGACCACCCTGCGACTGCCGGCCGATCGGATCAAACGGTCGCCGAGGACACCGCGGACATGCCGGCCGCACAGACCCGGTTTCACGGCATCACGCCGGTTTCGGCGTCGATGGCCCGATACTGGCGGTCCCTGATCGCCCTGGTCAGCGGGGCCCTGAGCGATCCGGTGTCACCGTTGAACTCGCCGCTGCTCGCCGAGGACCTGGCCCGGACGGTGGCAACCGGCGCCCTGCACGTCTTCCCGAACACGACCATGGGCCGGCAGCATGTGCCCGGTCCGGGCGCCGTCACGCCGGGCGCCGTCCGCCGCGCCGTCGCCTTCGTCGACGCCGACGCCCACCTGCCTGTCCAGCTGAGCGAGATCGCGGCGGCGGCCGGGACCAGCGCCCGTGCCCTGCAATACGAATTCCGCCGGCACCTCGGCACCACCCCGCTGCGATATCTGAGCCGGGTGCGCCTCGAGTTGGCGCGCCAGGAGCTGCATCGCGCCGACCCGACCCGCGGCGACACCGTCGGCGCCATCGCGGCGACACCGTCGGCGCCATCGCGGCCCGGTGGGGTTTCGCCAACACCGGCCGTTTCGCCGCGGCCTATCGAGCCGCTTACGGCGTGTCCCCGAGCGAGACGTTGAGGAGCTGACGCCGCGCCGCGGGGTACGACCCGGTGACCCGCGCGGACGCATCCTCGGCGGCCCGGTGGGCGACCGCGGCCCGGTCGATCAGCGTCTGCGCGGTACGTTCCAGCTGGTCGGCTCGGGCACGCGCGCGTGCAGCGAAGGCGAGGCAGGCGGCCGCCCGCTGGCCCGGCGTCCCGGTGAAGTCGGAATCCAGGCTCACGGGTGTCATCGAGCTCCGCTGAGCGGCTTGCCGTCAACGCCGGCCAGCCGGCCGCTTCGTTCACCGGCCCACCGCTTCGCTCCCCGGCCTTGAGGGTTCGACCGCTTCGCTCCCGGCCTTGAGGGTTCGACCGCGAGAAGACCGGAGAGGCACGCTGCATCCGGTGGTGAAGCCGGGGGTCCGGGGAAGGCCGACGGCGCGACCACCGGACATGTCCCGATTCTCGTCTCGCTCAGATGCGCAAGGGCCTTGCCGGCATGCCGGGCCAGCGACTCCTGGACGGGATACCGGTCCGGCGAGCGGTACAGCAGTGACAACAGCCCGAGCCGTGGTCCGTCCCCATCACGCATCGGGTAGCACTGCACCGCGCGGAATCCCGCATCGAGCAGCATCCGCGTCGCCAACCGGCTCACGCCGACGACGGCGGCGCTCAGATCGTGGACCACCACCGGGCCGGCGCTGTCCCCCTCCGGTGGGACGACGGAGGCGACCGCCGAGCCGATCCGGGCGACCTGATGCGGGCCGGATTCCGGCAGGCCGCGGTGCCGTGTCAGCCGCAGCGGAGCCGCGCCCGGAGCACAGGTGTGCAGCAGGAGCGCATCCGGACGGGCGACACCGCTGACTGCGATCATGATGGCGGTGTGGACGGCGGGCTCATCGGCCAGGGTGAGGAAGGCGGTGCTGGACAGCGTGCCCACGTCAGCACGCAGGCGCAGGCGGAACTGGGTCAGGATCGCCCGCCGGGTGGCGCGTATCTCCGCGTCGATGAGGCCCTGTTGGATGCGACCGCGCCGCGCCAGAAGGGCCTCGACCGTTACCGAGGCAGACCTGGCAGGAGCCGGATGTCCGGACGACTCTCGCATGGCCACCGCCTTGAGGGAGGCTGTCGCCCAAAGGCTACGCCCACCCCCAGGCCGCGCCCCACAGCACTCGGGAGTGTCCCGGGTGCTGTGGGGCCGGGCGTCACCGGTAGTACGTGCCCGGGTTCCGGCGGCGCGGAAGGAGGGCGAGCACCGACAGACCGACCAGGGTCAGCAGCACCGAGCCGGCGATCAGCGCCATCGAGCCGCCGCCGGTGCGGGCCAGGAAGCTGACGTTCCGGGTGGGCGGCAGGGCGGCGGCTTCCGGTGCGGTGACCTTGGGCGCGCCGCCGTCGTTCGAGTAGGTGTAGTTGTCGGCCGCGACCGTCTCGATACTCGGGGAGGCGTCGTCCGGGACGGTGGTGCTCTCGCTCGGGCCCGGTGGCGAACTGCCGGAAGCCGGACTGCCGGGCTTGGCACTACTGGGCCGTGCGCTGCTCGGGGCCGGGCTGGCGGCCATGGTCTGCCTGGCGGTCATGGTGCGGCCGGCCGTCACGGTCGGACTGGCGGTCACGGTCGGGCTGGCGGTCATGGTGTGCCTGGCGGTCGGTGACGGGCTGGCGGTCGGTGTCTGCCTGGCGGTCGGTGACGGGGTCGCGGTCGGGGTCCCGGTCGCTCCGGGGAACGACGCGTCGACGGCCACCCCGTCGCGGGTTCGCAGCCGCACCGGGTTCGGCGACCGGATCAGCCGGTCGCACCCCAGATTGCCGTACGACCCGCTCAGTCGCTGCGCGAGGAAGGTGAACAGGTTGGTCGCCACCCCCGGATCCGGCGACGCGATCTTCTGGGTGAAGCGGCGGTCGGCGCGCAACCGGCTCGGCGCCAGATCAACCAATTGCTGACAGTACGGCGCTGCCAGCCCCCGAGTCCCGGAGACGGTGCCCATGCCGACACCCTGCCGGTACAGGTTCAGCTTCGTCCGGTCGAAGCGCCCGTCCACCTCGGCCATCGGATCGTTCGGCGGCACCAGCGCGACCGGATCCCGCTGGTTCGCGGCCGCCTGCAACTCGTTGAGCGCCAGCGAGGTGGTGAGCGTGCCGTTGTCGGCCAGGTCCGGCGCCTGGAACGGCGTGCAGCCCAGTGCCTGGTCCACGAAGTGCACCAGCAGCAGGTTGTCACTGCCGTTGACCAGTACCGGCGCATGCCGCAGCCGCGCCCGGTTGGCCGCGGTGTCCTGCGCGACATGGCTGCCACGGATCAGGTACGCGCTCGTCACGTTGTCGCTCTGGTCCTGGTCCACGACGGTGAAGTCACGCGTCGTCGGGCACGGCTTCCCGTCCCGGCCGGTGCCGAGCGGCGGTACCTTCAGTTTGCCGGCCCGGATCGCCGTGTGCGCCGCGCTGAAGAACGCCGGCGCATTGCAGTACGCGAACTGGGAGAACAGCGAGCCGTCCACCCCGTTCACGCAGGCGCCGCCGCGCAGACTGCCGTGCGAGTCCACCAGTCTCAGGTTCTCCCCGTTGAACCCGAACCAGATCCCCACCACCGCGTTCTTCGGCAGCACCGGCACCACCGGGTCCAGCACCGGCCGCGTCCCCTTGTCGATCACCAACGGGTTGTAGACGCTGACCTTGCCGGTCGCCGGATCCACCACGCTGGCTTGCACAAACGCGGCCTGGGCAGGATTCGCCTCATGGCACGCGCCGCGCCGGCGCCCGGTCCCCGACAGCTCGTACGGCGTCGCCAGCCCCGCAGCGCTGAGCGGATCCGCCGGCACGAGCAGCGAACAGTTCGTATTCGGCTCGGCCCCGGCATCGTTCTGCCCCGCATAGGACATCCCGGTTCCCACCCCGAGCGCCCCGAGCACCACGATCCCCGCGCCGATCACCGCGATCCGCCGATTGCTCCACCTTCCGAATCGGCGGTAGATGCGTTCCCGCAAGCGGAACACCCCCTGCTGTTTTCCCACGTGGACGGCCATGTCCAGCAGCGGGTACGAGGTGTTCCGGCGCCCGGTTCAACCATCGCCGTGCCAGTAAATCCGATCGCGTCGCGATCCCGCCTCGGTCAACCGCCATCACCCACCGTGACCTGCAACGGCATCGTCCAGCGCGGATGTCCCCTGGTGTGCCAAATCCACGGTCGCCCGTGATCGAAGGTGGCCGATGGCCAGCGCCGGCCCGTTCCGTCCCGAAAACAGAGCGCTACACGACTATTGCGGGGAGAATCACCAATAATTCCGCGCCGGTATCGCCGGTATCGCCGGTTCGCTCGACGGCGCTCCGGACAGCCGGCACGCTGCGGTTCCAGTGGCCCGGCGAAGGGCAGGTACACAGCAGATGGGCTGGCTGTCGAAGCGTCGGCTCGCAAGGCGCCTCCTGGTCAACGCGATCACCATCGCGGTGTTGGTGGCCGTCGCCGTATTGGGCTACTCGGTGTCCCACCGCCAGGAGACCATGGCCGGGCAGGCACGACAGGCGCAGCGGTTGGCCGAGTCCGCGCAGCAGGTGAAATTCCGGGCGGCCGACTTCAACGGCTGGCAGACGGCATACGCATTGGACATCATCCGCGCCGTACCGGGGGCCACCGCCGACACCTCACCCAGCCGTGCGAAGTTCCTCGACGCGGCGGCGAAATTCGACAGCGAACTGGACGCCCTGGAAGTGCTGTCGGCGTCGTCCCCGTCCGCACGGACCGTCGACGCCGTCAGGGAGGCGTTCGAAGCCTTCATGACCCTCGACCGGACCGTCGTGACGCTGTACCGCAGCGGCAAGCCGGCCGACCGCAGGGCCGCCTCCGAACTCGTCCTCGGCCGGGAGATCCAGCTCTACGGGCAGATCGCCAACGGTTGTGACGCCACCGCCGCGCTGTCGGCCGCGGCGGCGGACACCAGCATCGGCCGTCTCGACGCGGTGGGAGCCGCCATCCGGCGCTACATCCTGATCCTGAGCATCGTCGCCGCCGCCCTGACGGTGCTCGGCGCGATCCTCGCCGAAGCGCGACAACGGGCGATCGCGCAGCAGGCCAAAGAGGCTCAGCGAATGGCGAGCCTGGGACGTCTGGCCGGGGGGATAACCCACGACTTCAACAATGTCCTCGCCATCATCCTGAACTACACCGACTTCGTCGCCGAACACGCTTCCCCGGAGGCACTCGACGATCTCGCGCAGATCCGCAAGGCGGCGAAACGGGCGGCCGGGCTCACCGCGCAACTGCTCTGCTTCATCCGGCACGAGGCCATCCAGCCGCAGATATTCGACATCAACGCCGCGATCAACGAAGCGCACGCCATGCTGGCCCGCACTCTCGGCGAACACATCGAGCTGGTGGTGATGCCCTCGCCCGAGCCGCTGAAGATCTGCGCGGACACCGGCCAGATCCAACAGATTCTGGTCAACCTCGCCGTCAACGCCCGTGACGCGATGCCCGACGGTGGCACCTTGGTGATCGCGGCCAGCGCCGTCGACCTCGAGGAGAACCAGGCGAACGTGCACCCGCCGGTGGCGGCCGGACGTTACCTCCAGCTTCTCGTCACCGACACCGGTACCGGGATGTCTCCGGAAACGGTGGCCCGCATCTTCGAGCCCTTCTTCACCACCAAGCCGAAAGGCCACGGCACGGGACTCGGTCTCGCCACCGTCCTGGACATCGTCATCACGGCCGGCGGCAGCATCGACGTCTGCTCCAAGCTGGGTATCGGCACGACCTTCCGGCTGTACTTCCCCGCCGTCGACGTGCCGTACGGTCAGGAATCGGAAGGTCGCAACGATGTGGCACCGCCGCGTGGCCACGGCCAGAGCATCCTGATCGTCGAGGACGAACCGGCCCTCGGCACCAGCGTCGCTCGCATCCTCGCCGCCGGCGGATACCAGGTCCGGTCCGCCGTGAGTGGTCCCGACGCCCTGGCCGCATACGCGGACGACGGCTGCGATCTGCTGATCGCCGACGTCGTCATGCCCGACATGTCCGGCTCCCGCCTCGCCGAGATCCTGCACCGCACCGACCCTCGCCTGCCCGTGCTCTACATATCCGGTTACATCGACGGCAACCTCGGCGCCAACCGTCTGTGCACACCCGAGACCAGGGTGATCGAAAAACCGTTCACCGCCGACCAGCTGCTCGTCGCGGTCGGCGACGCCCTTTCCCCGGCTCCCGACGAGAACGGCATCACCGGCGGTCGGCCACGGCCGGTCTGATCCGTGCTCCCGCAACCCGTCAGCAGGCAGGAGGACGGGCGGCGCCGAACGACTCGGTGAGCACGGTTGCATGCCGCACCTTCACGGTGCCGAAGGCGAGCCTCTATCTGGTCCGGGTGTCCGTGTACGACCTCGACGCCAGGAGGTCTGCCGGTGGGGCTACTACTACAGCCGCGGCCCCGGGTGGATCTTCGGCCCCGACGGCCTTCCGGTGCAGGCCTGTTCCTCCAGCACGGCGGTGCGCGATCCGCTCTGCGATCTGCAGCCCGGCACCTACTGTTCACGCGCTTCGAACCGTGCCGGTCGAACGGGGCGTACGGTTTTCCGCGGGATGACGATCGTCAACGTGAGTCGGGCACTGGGGGCGAGCGCAGGTATGCGGGCCGGATGAGGAGCTCCCCGTCAGCCGGTCCCGGTATGGGGGGCCGGCGGCAACTCATCGCGCAAGTTCGCCGCAGCCACCTCGATGCCGTTGATCGGCGTCCTTGTCACGCTGGTCGGCTACCTGATCACGAACATCGGCCGTCCTGTCCCTGGCGTCCGCTACGGCGTCGCGCCGGTCGCCATCAGCCACGCGTCGATCTGCGGCGTCGTCGCGTTGATCGCTTCGCCGGTCGCGCCTGCCAGCCGCGGAATCCCGGCAGTCCAGAAGGAACTCCCGCCGGTCCGCTGCCTGGTCCCGCTCATCAGCGCGCGCCAGCCGGCCCTGCAGGTCGATCTCCCGCTGGTCGGCCTCGGCATCACGCCGATCCGCCGCCTCCTCCCGACCAGCGAGGTAGCGCTCGCGTTCATCCAGAAGCCGCCGCCGTTGCGAGTCGGCCGATCCGGCGTTCATCACCTCACCATGGAGCGGGATGGCCTGAACTCCACTGGGCACCGCTTGGCCGGCATGTGGACCGGGTGGGCTGTCGGATTTCGAGACCGGATTTGAGTGCAGGGTGGGGAGTGCATGGGTTGACCAGCGTCGCTGCGGGTTATTGAGGTGATGGGTTGCCAGCGGGCGATCGGTGAAGCGTGTCGGTTCCGGAGGCTGTGGTGGATCTGCAGTTGTCAGCGCGGACAAGTGGGGCGTGCACCGTGGTCAAGGTCGGCGGCGAAGTCGATACGGACACTGTGCCGCAGCTGGAGGCCTTTCTTCAGCAGGTCGCGGACGGTGGCGGCGTCCGGGTGGTGCTCGACTTGGCCGACGTGTCGTTCCTGGATTCCAGCGGTCTGGGCGCTCTCATCGTGTGGTTCAAGGAGTTGCAGAGCAGAGGCGGTCGGTTGTGCGTCGCCGCGGTGCAGGACCTCGTCGCTTACGTGCTGCGGGTGGCGGCGGTGGATCAGGTGGTGAATGTTTACGACACGGTGGAGGCCGCCGAGGCGGGCATGCCGCCGTCGACGGCGTGAGTGCCGAGGTGAGCTCAGCGGCCGTCGACTGAGGTGGCGGCGGACACGTCGGCCCCACCACCGCGCCCCGGCACACCCGCAAACCAATCAAGCAGAGGACCGCGAAGAACCGGCCCGCCGGCCGCGACGAAAAACAAAAACCCTCCGGCGACTCCGCCACCAGATCGCGGAAAAATCGCAGGTCACGCGGTCACCGCCGCCCTATTCGACGCGGAAACGGTGACACCCAACCGGCACCCACCGTCCGCAGGGCCGAAAAAGCCAAGGGCCCGAACCGCGTTTCCGCAGCTCAGGCCCTTGATGATGAAGTGCGCCCGAAGGGACTCGAACCCCTAACCTTCTGATCCGTAGTCAGACGCCTAGTAGTCATTAGCACACTCTGCAACTTGTCTGGTACGCCGCCATTCCGAAAGCGTTGCGCCAGCTCAGAGGCTGTTCACGTTTCAGCAGGCCGCAGCCGAGTACATGATTCCAGCACCATCGGAGCCGATGACCCCGACACGGCCGTGCTGATTTAGTCGCGGTAGTACTGGAACGGTCGCCGACATCCGATCACCCACGGATCACCCAGCACCGTCGTCACCCTGCGTAAATTCGCCGGCCGTAGCGCCGGTCCAGGCACCCCATTGCGCAGGTCGGGCACTCTGACCCGAGCAACAGCGGTCCGCTTCAATGCGCCCTCGGATCACCACGGCCGCCGTCACCCGCCCCAGCTCAGCCAAGATGCGAGAGCATCTGATCCATAGGCGGCCTCCTGAATACCGACCGCATTTCATTGGGCCTGCCCCGTTTTGACGGACATCCAAGATCAGGGGACCTGGGGTCTCCGGGAGGTTGTCCAGCATCATGGAGAGCGTGGGAAAGAAGCGGTCGAGGCCGCGGCGGGCGTTCACGCCCGAGTTCAAAGCCGAGATCGTGGAGTTGTGTCAGCGTGGTGACCGCACGGTGGGGCAGGTCGCGAGGGATTTCGACCTGACCGAGACGGCGGTGCGAGCGTGGGTCAAGTAGGCCGACCTCGACGCCGGCACCCGATCGGACGGGCTTACCTCCGACGAACGCGGCGAGCTGGCCCGGCTGCGAGCGGAGAACCGCCGGTTGCCGCAGGACGTCGACATCCTCAAACGGACGGCCTTTTTTCGCGCGGGAGACCCGGTGAACGTGTATCCGTTCATCGAGGCGGAGCAGACCGGCAAGCACAACGTCAAGCGTGCGTGTGAGCTGCTCAAGGTCTCCCGGTCCGCCTACTACCAGCACGCCCGCGGTGAACAGTCCACCCGGGACCGCGTCGACGCCCGGCTGACCGAGCAGATCATCGCGGTGCACGCGGCCTCCAACGGCACCTACGGGGTGCCGCGCATCCACGCTAAGCTGGCCGCGGCCGGGCTGCGACATGGCCGTAAACGCGTCGCCCGCCGGATGAGGGCTGCCGGGATCGCCGGCAAGTGCCCGCGCCGGTGGAAGACCACCACGGTCGCGGATCCGCACGCCGGCGCCCGCCCGGACCTGGTCGACCGCAACTTCCGGGTGGACGCCACCGCGGTCGATACCCGCTGGTGCGGCGACATCACCTACATCAACACGTGGGAGGGCTGGCTCTACCTGGCCACCGTCATCGACCTCGCGTCGCGCCGGGTGGTTGGCTAGGTGTACTGACCCGAGAGGTTGGGGACGCGGCTGGCGGGTGGTAGGCCGTTGAGTGCGGTGTGTCCGCGGTGGTGATTGTAGGTGTGTAGCCAGGCGGGCAGGGCTTCGCGGCGTTCGGTTTCGGTGCGGTAGGCCCGGGCGTAGGCCCATTCGTCGAGCATGGTGCGGTTGAAGCGTTCGACTTTTCCGTTGGTCTGGGGCCGGTAGGGGCGGGTGCGTTTGTGGGTGATGCCGGCGGCGGCGAGTGCGTCATGCCATAGGTGGGAGCGGTAGCAGGAGCCGTTGTCGGTCAGTACCCGTTTGACGGTGATGCCCCGGCTGGTGAACCAGGCGTGGGCGCGTTGCCAGAAGGCTGTGGCTGTCTCGCGGGTCTCGTCGGGCAGGATTTCGGTGTAGGCCAGCCGGGAGTGGTCGTCAACAGCGTTGTGCAGGTAGTGGTAGCCGAGGTTGGGCCGGCCGTGGTGGGTGCGGGGACGGGCCGGGTCCCGGTGGGCCGAGCTGTGGCGGTTGCCGTCGGCCCGGCCGTGGACGCGGTGGCCGCCGCCGTCGGGGATGTTGCCGAGTTTCTTGATGTCGACATGGACCAGATCGCCTGGTGTGTCGTGTTCGTAGCGGCGGATCGGCCGGCTGGTGGCCCGGTCCAGGTGGGTGAGCCTGGCGAGCCGGTAGCGGGTCAGGACCCGGTGCACGGTGGCCGGGTTCAGGCTCAGGAAGTAGGCGATCCGGGCGGGTCCCCAACGGCGCAGGATGCGGACCTTGATGATTCGCCGCTCAGTGCGGGTCGGAGTCTGTGACGGGCTGTGGTGTGGTCGCGAGGAACGGTCGGTCATACCCGCCGGCCCGTCGGTGCGGTAGCGGTCGGCCCACCGTTTCGCTGTGGTCGTGCTGACCTGGAAACGTTCGGCGGCTCGCCGTAGCGGCCATCGGTCATCGACCACGCAGCGCGCCAGGCGCAGCCTGCCGGTCTCGGACAAGGGTGCATTACGGTGGGGCATGAGGGCCTCCGCAGGTTCGGGGTAGGACGTCGCAATCCACACCGAACCCGAAGGCCCTCACCTATTTCAAGATCTCCCCGTCACCAACGTCCGTGGTCAGTACAGCTAGGCCGTCGCCGACCATCCCAAGACCGACCTGGTCGACGCCGCCCTGACCGATGCCCTGGCCCGGCGCCGTCCCGCCGACGGCCTGGTCTTTCATTCCGATCGCGGCTGTCAATATACGAGTGCTCAGCACGCCCGCCTCGCGCAGCGGCACGGCGTGCGGCTGTCCGTGGGCCGGCGCGGGCAGTGCTGGGACAACGCGGTCGCCGAGTCGTTCTTCGCCACGATCAAGACAGAACTCATCCACCGCCAGACCTGGCCGACCCGCAAGGCAGCCCACCAGGCAATATTCGAGTATGTCGAAGGGTGGTACAACACCCGGCGTCGGCATTCCAGTCTCGGCTACCGCAGCCCTGCCGCCTACGAGGGCGGTGCCGCCATCAGCCTGCTACCCGCCCTCAAGGTAGCCTGAAGATCAACTCATCGACCCTGTCCGTCGAAACGGGTCAAGCCCAACGTCGATCTGGTCGTCACCGTGAACACTCTGTGTCAGCCGAACTGCGTGTGAACCCTTTCGCCGGCTACGGCTGCCCGGCACGCTGCTCTACACGCCGCGCAAGCCGCGTAAACGCTCCGGCGGGAGGCGCCTACGTCGCTGCTTGTCTGGAGTTGGCGGAGTTACCCGTGCTGGTCGACCTGTACCTGGGGCCGGCAACAACCGCCGTCCTGCCCAGTCGGCGGGAGGGCGCTCGTTCAGTGCGGCGAGCTCTCCCGCGCCGTTGGGCCTGACCGAGGCCTTGGCCGGGCATCCCGCCGACGACCCCGCCGGCGCCGACCCGAATGATCCGGTCAATGATCTCTATCTGATCCGGCTCGCGGCGAAGTATCACGCCGCCGCTGATCACCCCCGCTTCGCTGATATCTGCCGCAGACCGAGGGTTCCTGCCGATCTCGGTACGTCCGCTCTGCGGCGGACCCTTGCCGCGTGTGTACCGCTCGCGGGCACTACCGCGATGCGGTCAACGGGTGGTACTTACCTGCCATCGCCGTAGCCTCCCGGCCCCAAGGGTGCCGGGTGACGATGACATCCGGAACCGCCGGACGGTTGCTCTGCCGCCGCCTCGAGGGAAAAGGATCATGAACCGTTTGCGGCTGGTTAGGGTTTCTTGATACGAGAGAGGCGTCGAGGCCGCCAGCTCCGGCTTCCGATTTGGTGGTTTCGGGCCTGATAGTGCTGATCTTGCCCTGACCTCGCCGGATTTCGGTTGTCGGCGTTCGCTATGTTCATCCTGCTCAATACGGGGGAGGTAGCGTGGGCGACGAACTGCATGTCGAGCCCGCCGTGCTGCATTCTGCGCGGCAGGTGTGCGAGGACTTGGGAGTCGCGTGGAGACGCGATGAACACGGTGTCGAACCGGTTACCGAGGACGCCGCCGCCGGGTTGCCGGGCTGGATGACCGGGCGGGCGCTGGGAGATTTCGTCTGGTACTGGCAGGACGACGTCAAGAAGCTCACCGGCTATCTCGAAACCTTCGGCGACGCGCTGCAGCGGGCTGCGCTGACGTATGAGCACACCGATCACGCCAGTGCCGATCTGTTCGACATCCGGGGGCGCTGACCGGTGGTGACCTTCGCGGATCTACGCGACGCGCGCGTTGACCGGCTTACGGTCGCGGCCGACGTCTGGCGTCAGCTCGCCGGCAAGTGCAGCAAGCTTGAAGACCGGACTGAGCTGGAGTTGTCCAAGCCGTTGCAGAACGGGGCCTGGGAAGGTGCGGCGGCTACCGAAGCGCTGCGCCGGATGACGTCCCTGGAAGACGAGTTCAGCCTGTACCGGATGAAGGCCCGCAGCATCGGCATGCTGTTGGAGCGAATCGCCACGGACTTCCAGGGCTTGCAGCAGCGGCTCCAGTCCGCGATCGACGCGGCTACCTCGCTCGGGTTGACGGTGACCGCGGACGGTCGCGTCCAGGCCGATGAGGTGCCGCAATCCGCCCTGTCGGATCCTGGCGCGCTGGAGGTCAACCGGCTCGCGAACCAGAACGCCGACGTCTACACCGAGGTGATCGCCTCGATCCTCAAAGATGCCGACCACATCGATCTCACCTACGCCGGCATGCTGCGCGACTTCGGCCCCGACGTCCAAGGCCCGAACGAGTTCAGCTGGCAGCACACCACCGACGCCGCTCGCGAGCTTGCCGGGCTGAACGGACTCACGGCAGACGACATTACCGCCGCCGGCACCAACCCGGCCCAGGCCGCCGCCTGGTGGCACGGCCTCACCGCCGACCAGCGCGAACTGCTATCGATGGCCTACCCCGCCGAGGTCGGCCGCCTCAACGGTCTGCCGGCAACCGACCGCGACACCGCGAACCGGCTAGCCCTGCACGAACTGATCGGGCAAGGCGTGAACCAGCGCGTCGACCCGAACGATCCACAGCATCAACGCCTGGTCAACCTGATGAACCGGCTCGACGCCGCCGACTACCAGACCGGCAAACCGCTCTACCTGCTGTCCATCGACAACCAGGGCACCGGACGGGCCGCCGTGGCCATCGGTAACCCCGACACCGCCCGGCACACCGCCATGCTCATTCCTGGAGTGACCAACAACCTCGACGGGATGGTTGACCAGATCGGCCGGGCCGACCACATCCGCGACGCAGCCGAACTGCTCGGCGCGAGCGACGTCTCGGTCATCGCCTGGCTCCAGTACGACCCTCCGCAGCTCGACGACTCCATCGTCACCGCAGCCGGCTCCGACCGGGCGCAGGAGGGCGCCACCAACCTGCTCGCGTTCACCGACGGGCTAAGGGTGAGCCACGATGCCGGGCCGGTGCACATGACCGCGATCGGCCACTCCTACGGATCGGTGGTAGTCGGCGACGCCACCAGTGGCGGCCACCGGCTGGCCGTGGATGACGTTGTCGTGGTGGGCAGCCCGGGCATGGACGTGCACCGGGCCTCGGACCTGAGCGTCGGCGCAGACCACGTCTGGGCCGGCGCCGCCCCCGACGATATGGTTGCCAGCCCGGACACCGCCATTCCGTTGGAGACCGGCATTCCGGTGGCCGGCGACGGCGTACAGGCCGCGATCAGGTTGAAGCACGGCGTCGAACCGCATCTGCCAGAATTCGGTGCGCGGGTCTTCATGACCGATACACCAGGGCACACCTCCTACTGGCAGGCCGGGTCACAGAGCCTCAAGAGCCAGGCATCCGTCGTCGTCGGCGACTACGGCAACCTGATCCCTCGATACGGAAAGTTTCCCTCATGACACGCCGCCTGATCCTGGCCCCGCTGCTGCTCGGTGCGGTGGTCGCGCTGACCGCCTGCGACAGCGGTCCCGCCAATCCCGCAGACACACCCGCCGCCAAAAAGGATCAGCAGATGCAGGTCATGAAACGCACCGACGCCGAGAACCTGGCCAAGAAGCTCGCCGAGCAGGTCGCATCCCTCGTCGGGAAACCGCTCACCGGATGGCGAACGAGTTCGGCTGCCTGTGAGAACACCGACGGGGTCGTCGCCTCCGACGGCCGATGGGACCTCAGCACGGGCGGCAACGTCGAAGTGGCCCGGGACGACCAGGTCGCCACCCTCAACAAGATCCGTGACGACTGGACCAGCCGCGGATACCAGATCACCGAGTTCCACCTGCTGCCCGACGGCGACACCGGTGGAAGCACCTCGGCATTGGTACCGGAATCCGGCCTGACGATCTCCGTCCAATCAACCGTGCCGCGGACCGGCATAGCGATCATCGTGGTCACACCCTGCTACAAGCCCGCCGGCAACGAAAACCCCGCCAGAGGCTACTGACCACAGCTCCCACGGAGTACCGAGAGCCGCGAAGGTCGTGACGGTAGGCGCTCGCATGCCCCGAGCGGGTGACCACCGCGCATCGCGTTTCAGGACACATGGCACCTTGCTCACTCTCAGCCACCTGTTCGTCCTGCTCGCTCAGCCGGAACCTCGGCAGCCCAGTCAGCTGTCTCGACGTCGTCGCCGGCCGGCGATGGTGTCTCACCCAGCGCGAGAGACGGCCGACCAAACCCTTACGGCGTCGGACGGACTGGAGTCCCTGCTGCACCGCTACAAAGACTTCGGCCCGGATCACCGATGGCTGGCCGCGCCCCTGGCCGCGCTGACCCGTGACCTTCTCGTGCGGCACCTGCGCTGCCTCGAAACCCGCTTCGGCCCCTTCGACTTCCAGACCCACGTCCCGAGCTGGGGGCGACCGCCCCTTCGACCCGCTCCCGACCGCCGCCAGCCTCATCAGCGACTGGCCCGTGCCATGGATCTTCAACCTGATGTCGAAGACCAAGGGAGGAGCGTCCGGCGCGTGGTGTCGTGGATTCCTCCTATTTTCGGTTTAACGCCTCCACCCGGCTGCCGGGATCGGCGATCCTGCTGGTCGACGACACCTGGACCTCGGGGGCCTCCCTGGTGAGTACCGCGAAGGTGCTGCGCCCACGGCGCCGCCCGCATCGTAGGCCTCACGGTCGGCCGGCAGCTCACCGAGGGCTTCGGCAGCTCCGCGACGATCCCACGGTCCTACCGAAGCCCTGGCCGAGGTTGGACTGCCGGTCTCGCTGGCCGCCGGGGCGACGAGTACACAGTTCGACCAGCAGATCAAGCAGTCGCATCATCAGGCGTTTGACGAGGTCGGGCTCGACGTCGGCACGCCCGTGATACGGATCAAGGGCACGGCTCTGTTCGGGCCGGTCATTACGCCGGCGCCGCGCGGCGAGGCTGCGGGCCGGCTGTGGGACGGCCTGGTGCTGATCGCCGGCACGGACGGGTTCTTCGAGCTCAAACAAACGCGGACCCGTAAAGCGTCGTTCGAGTGACCCGGCCGGACCGTTCCCAGAACATCGCTGCCGGCATATGCAGCAAGCAGCGCGGTCACCTGGTGCACTTCGCCCGGGCCCGCCGGACCACACCGCCAGGCTACCCCGCGGTCGTGGATCCAGCGGTTACCGACGGCTGCTCCCGGTCAGCCGATGCGGACCGAGGGGTTGCAGGCTCGCCAGACGCGGGAGCCGACCAGGCGTTCGGCCTCGTCCAGCCGGTACCAGGCCGCGCTCGTCACTTCCGACTCCTGGAGGCTGCCCACGTCGCCTGTGGTGGTGAAGGCATATCCCAGGTCGAGGTGGAAATGTTCCGGCTCGTCCTTCTGCGGTCGAGCGGGGACCCGACCGAACTCCACATACACGGGCGTCGCGGACGCGGTAGTGACCGTGGTCGGATCGATACCGGTCTCCTCTGCCAGCTCGCGTACTGCCGCACCCATCAGAGTCGTGTCACTCGGCTCCAGATGGCCACCCGGCTGCAGCGGAATCCCGTACGCGCGATGCCCGACCAGCAAGATTTCCTCGCCGCCGCGGGTCAGCAACGCGCCGACGGTCACGTGCAAGTCGAAATTGCGTCGAGAGGCAAAGTTGCTGCCCCGGGCGAGGAGCTCGATCGGCTCGGCCAGCAACGCCTTCTCCGCGGGATACCGGTCGAGGTAGGCGGCAACGGCGGCGGCGATCTCCGCATCAGCGATCGGCATGCAACGCCTCCCAGGCAGTCGGATCCATTGCGTCCTCCGGCGCAGCGCATTCATACCGCTCCGCGGCTTCACCGGCCGACGACGACAGGACCCGGCGAACCTACCGCGTACGTCAAGCCCGGACACGCACAACGGCTGTGTGTCTCGTCGCGGATGCCCGCCCGTGCCGTTGCGGTTCACGACCGCGTTACTGCCAGCCGCCACGATGGCCGGGAACCGCTTCGTCATGCCCGCCGTCCCGCCTTGCGCGTACGCCCCTTTTTCGTGGTGAGAGCGATGTCGCCGTTTCGGCTGGCCACAGCGATGAGGTCATGGGGTGTGAACGCTCAGCGACACGCAGCGGTCGTCCATCTGTGCGATTGCCGTACCCGCATCGGCGGACTTCGTCGTGTCCGAGACAGCCCCCCGGCAGGGCGGGCGAGTACCGATATGGGGAGGGCTCCACAACTTGTCGTCGTTCCTCCGGGCTCTGACAACGCAGACCATCCGGCAGGAGGGACACGAACAGGTGAGTGCCGTTGCCGTAGAGACGGGCACCTGGAGGAGCGTCCCGTCGCAGACGCTGAAACGCCGGGGAGGCGTTCCCTGGAATTCGACACTGGTGGCGGGAAACCGGTCTGCAGGCGGGTAGGCCTCCGGCGCCTGCGGGGCCGGGTTCACCGTGCACAGTCGGCTGGTGTCCGGCTATGGCCGGCTTTTCTGCGGACAACCGCCCGAACGCAGCGGTTCGCGGCAGCGCGCCAAGGTGCGAACTAGCTCATCGGCGAGTGAAAGGACCAGACGTGGACATCCACACCACCAAATCCGATGGAGCACGGCTACCTGAACAGCCATCCCCGGATGGCACGAATCAGGAGGCTTCCACCCCGCTGGAGCCGGTGCTGCCGGAGCTACGGAACGCGTGGTAGGAACACGGGATGCGCCGACGGGCGGCGGCGGGCGTGCTGGGGGTATTCGCGCAGCCACGCCGAGCTCTTCGCCCTCCAGTCTGCGGGCTACACAAGTGGACAGGAAACCGTCCCGGCCGATCCCGTGAACGAATGCGCGGAGCGTCCGTGAGCGCCTCAGTAAGCCCTCCGCCGGATCCTGTAGCCGGGACCGCCGTTCGCTTCGACCGAGCCGCACCCTGATCGACACATGATCTATCCGCCGACTGCGCTACCCCGCGCCTGCTGTTCTGCTACAGCGGGCATTCCCCGGTCGCACCGACCGCGCCGCCGCAGATCCGTCGCCTCAACCGTGCAACCTGGGAGGATCCGTGACCGACCTCAATGAGGCTTTCGGTGCCGTGCCCGTTCTCGCCTATACCGATCACGAGCGCTACGGTCCGACCGTCCACCGCTCCGTGCCTGAGTGGATTCAGCGTGAAGTGACATCCCTACGGGTGCAGGCCGGGCATCGCGTTCTGGAAATCGGCACCGGCTCCGGTTACAGCGGCGCCCTGCTCGCCCGCCTGTGCGGACCACGCGGGCGAGTCACGAGCATCGACATCAGCGAGGAACTCATCAACCGGGCGCGCGCGATCCACGCCGAACGCGGAGTCACCGAGATCGACTGTCACGTCGCCGACGGCCTGGCCGGCTTCCCCACCGCCGCGCCGTTCGATCGGGCGGTCGGGTGGTGCACTCCGCCGCGGCTTCCCCGGACCTGGGTCGAGCAGATCACGGATGGCGGCCGGATCGTCGCCTCCCTGCCAATCGCACCGCTACCGTCCACCGCCTTGATCACCACCATCACTGTCGACGCCGGGCAGCCCCGAGTGCAGGCCGTCGTCGGTGGGGTTTACGCCCAGAGCACCCCGGCGCCCGTGGACGACGCCGTGACCGTGCCCGGCCGGTGGGTCGACTACTGCGACCGCCAACCGGATCCGTCCTGGATAGCCATCAGCTGGCGCACCGAAGATCCACACAACAGCGGCGCCCGCGCGGCCCTCGACCGGCTCCTCAACCCCGGGCACACCGAAACCTACGGCGACATGGAGGCCGACTGGCGGTCCTGGAGCGCCCACACCGCCGCCCCGCCCGACCCCGGTCTGAGCATGGTGTCGCTGCGCAATCAGATCCGCGGGATCGGCCACACCACCGCCACATCCGCAGCCGTGATCCTGACCGACGGCACGATCATCGCCGACACACCGGACTCGGCGTCGCTAACGGTCCTACGCGAGTGGCTAATCCTCTGGCAGCAGGCCGGCCGCCCCACCGCCGACAGCTTCATTCCCCGACTGGTCCCCAACACGAGCATCGACTGCCCCGGCGGGGACCTACAGCTAGCCGTGCCCGCTGACGCGGTGCCAGCGTCGCGGGCCGCTATCCCGCAGCCGCGCGCCGGCCGGGTGGAGCCGGCATGACGCCGGAAGACCTCGCCGACGCCGCGATCGACCTGGCCGAGGAAGGCATGCCGCGCCGCGAGATGCCGATCGCAGCGGTCTTCGAGATGGGCGGGGAGATCATCGCCTCGCCTACACCAGAACCATAACGGTGAGGTTCGATCGCAGGGGCTACATTCGCGGCGCCAAAGTGCAGCTCACGACCGGTGGGATAGCGCGAATCGACAGTCCTTCGACACGCGATCACCACAGGATCACCACGGTCCCACCGGGCGGGATTTTGAAAGCAGAAAATGGGAAACAAAAAGGCCGTGACCCTTGTTTCCGCAGGTCACGGCCTTGATTACTTGTGCGCCCGAAGGGACTCGAACCCCTAACCTTCTGGTCCGTAGACAGCGCCCTAATCAGAAGAGCTCAGGCGCGTGAACATCAAGCTCACCACTGCCCGCTTTGCCAGAATCATACCTATCTTCGATCGTCCAACGCGGCGTCTCATATAGCAAGATAGATGATGCCTATACCGCTCCGCAGCGGGCTCGACGCCGATTCGTCGACAGTGCGCATGACCGCGTTTCCCCGCCTGCCCTCAGTCAACGCTAATCTCAAAGTAGTCATGCATTCCTATGGTCTGTTACCAAAGCGATCCAGCACAGCTGACGGTGTAGTAGCGCGTCGGGCGCGGCCGAGCCATCGCCGCCAGAGTGCAGCAGATCGGTGTTCATCTGTGAGGCTTCTGGTTGAGGTGCCGTCATTGCTGTCTCGCCCGTCATTGCCGGTCTGCGTTGTCGGATATCACGAGGTGCTGTTGCGCTTGAGTGGGGCTGAACCGGCGCGATTTCGGCCGGTGCGTTCAGGGAACTCCAGTGTCTGCGGGCACGGTTCACCGTTGATCATTCGACCGCAGTACCAGAGCCAACGCCGATCGGGTGACCTCCCAGCTTCTTTGGCCTCGGTCATGGTGTTGCCGCAGGTCTCGCAGCGTGGTGGGTTACGCATCTGGTCGGCCAGCTCGAAGGACAGGATCTGGCGGGCGAAGCGGGCGCTGTCGATCTGGATCATCACTTCGTGGCGGCCCTCTGCCGGTCGACGAGGGTGCGAGAGGATGTTCATGCTGCCGACGAAAGTCCACCGCAGGTCCACGACGACAATCTTCTGGTGCATCTTGTGCACCAGAACGACGTGGGGCAGCCGCGCTCGTAGGGCGTTCAGTGTTGCCCGCACCTCAGCGTTGATCTCTTTCTCTGGCAAGGCCATGACGCGGACCTCGACCTGACGGGCGTGAGCGGCGACCAGGCTGTCCTGCAGACCCAAGGAGTGCTTACCGACCCAGGGGCTCCACATCCATACCGACGACGCGGCGCTGTCGACGCGCTGCTGGACCTCGGCGATGATCTGCTTCTCGTCGTACATTCCGACAAGCCGTATGTACGGCTGGAGCGCACTCCACAGGTCGTGGTGAACGGTTTCCTCGACTGGCGCGTTGGCCTCGTCGATGCCGAGGAGGTCGCTGGCGAGGACACGTTGGATCGTGCCGGCGTCAATCATGTGTCGCAGTGCGCCAAGAGGGCCGCTGCCGCGGCGCCTTATTGCTGCGCCGTCACCGATGAGGTAGAGGCGTTGCCGGGCCCGGGTCGTCGCGACGTTGAACAACCGTAGCCCTTGCAACTTCCATGCGTCGGAGCCGTGAGCGCCTTTGGCGACCCATCCCCTGCCGTCCTCGACCATGTCGAACACGACGATGTCGCACTCGCGGCCTTGAAAGGTGTGTGCTGTGCCGACTTCGATCGCTGGGCCGCACGCGGATTCGGCGAGCAGTTCCTGCGTCGTTTCTGCCTGCTCCTTGTAAGGGGTCACGATGCCGACGGACCCATCACGGGGGTGGTGGTACTCGGCGAGAGCTCGAGCGATGAGCGCGCCGATCGGCCACGTCCCGGCGACAGCGTCGGGACGCGCCCGGCGTATGCCACTGAGGGCTTTGCCGAGGCCGTCGGTGTCGACGAGCACGATCTCGCAGGTCTTCGGGTTTTTGGCGGTCAGCAGTCCGCCGTAGGCCACCCGGTTGGCTAGCTCGGTCAGTTCCCATCCGAAGCGCCATTGCTCGGTCAGAACCACGCAGCCGGGTTGCTGGGACGCGGTTGCGGGATCAGTCAGTCCGAATATCTCGAAGCAGTCTCTGGTGTAGACGGCCTTGATCAGATCTTCTTTGGGCAGGCTCGGATCGACGAAGGGTCCGTTTTGCAGGTAGTCCCCGAGCAGCGTCGCGCCGGTACGAGCAGCTTTCACCGCGAACATGAGTTCGGGCAAGCTGGCTGCTGCGGCCTCGTCGACGATGACCATGTCGAACGCCGTGCTGAGGATCATCTTCTTGAGCGTCAGCATGCTGAGCGTCGTCGCAATGACGGCGGCCTCGGCAATGAGCGCGGCTTGCATACCGGGCCGCTTGTCTGCCAGGTCGGTCACGAGGCGGTCGTGCTGTGTTTGGCACTCGCGGATCTTTCGGTCGCACTCGACAGCGGATTGCCGCAATGCGGACAGCTCTTCATGCAGCTGCGGCAGACCGCGCATTTCCGCCTCGCGGAGCAGTTGCAGATCCTGCTCGGAGGGCTGTGCTGCCGCAGCGGCGATGCTCAGTCGCTGCCGAACCGCGGCCAGGGCTTCGGCTGCGGCTTCTTTTACCCGGACCGCTGTGCTTTGGTGCAGCTCGGCATGCGCGGCCCACTCGTGGGCTTGGGCAATGGTGGCTGCCTGCGCTTGGACGTAAAGGGCATGGGACACCTCCGCGCCGGCCTGCCGTAACCGGGCTTCCGCAGCGGTCCGCTCCGTCCGCTTTGCGTCCAGTTCGCGCTCGGCGCGGTGGGCGGCACCGCGGGCCTGTCGGCGGCGCATCGTGGACATCGCCCGCGACAATCCGGTGCTGCGTTCCTCCTCAGCCAACCCCTGCGCTGCCTGATCCCGGTCGTGTCGAGCTATGCGCTCGTAGACCATGGCGACGAGCAGATGCGCCAAGAGTTCGTCGGCAGTCGCTTGCTTGAGGTTACCCTTCGCCTCAGCGGCATGCAGGGCCGCTGCCTGTACCTGGGCGGTCAGCTGCTGCGCTCGGTGCTGATTGTCCCGCCGCGCCTGGCGGCGTCGATGCTCGCTAGGGTCGAAACCCGCCAGTGCAGCCTCCGAATCGGCGAGCCGGCGCTGCGGATGATTGCTCTGCAGCTCCGCGATAGTGTCCTCCAGACGGCTTAGGCGCGCCAAGGCGGTGCGTTGGCGAGCTTCGACCAGCCGGTTTAGCGAGACTCGCTCGTCACGGGCTACCGTAGTGATGCGGGGAGTACCGACCCGGATCACTCGGCCGGCGGTGGGGGCAAGGCGTTTGATGATGCCCTCGACGGCATTGTCGACCGCCACGTTGGTGTTCGATACGAGTAGCACTCGCTTTCCCGCCGTCATCAGGCGTTCGATGGCGTTGACGATGACATGAGTTTTCCCGGTGCCCGGCGGGCCCCACACAACCTGCAATCCGGGAGCGCAGCAGGCGTCGGAAGCGCGTTGCTGGGCGTCGTTGAGCCGGGGGTCGCATGGCCCGGCCGGCGGTAACGGATCCAGTCGCTGCTGATCGAAGCGGTGGACGAGATTGTCCGGTGCGAGCGCGCTCAGACCCTCAAGCACTGCCGTACGCGAGGCGCGAAGATCCATCGCTGGAACCCAGAACGACAATCCCTGAGCCGGTGCGCCGGACTGGGTCCGTACCCGAAGGACGCCGTCCACGACTTCGCTGTCGATCACGGCGAAGCTTCGCTGCTCGGGACCTTCCTGTGGCGCCAGGCATGCGCCATCCATCCGGTCAAGATCGCCAGGATTGAGCCGGGCACGGAGGCGGTACCAGCCCTCACCTCTGGGGCCGTCTGAGTCGACTCGGCCTCGGAGGACGAATTCGGAAGAAGGCTTCAACGTGCGCTGCGCCGCTTGACGAACTACCGCAATCACGTCGTTCAGTGACGCCATGACACCTCTGTTCGTCACCGAGTTCCCGCAGGATCGGCAGTCCAACTCCCGCTACGTGGCGTCCTCGTCGCCGACTAGGACGGCGGCTCGCCGAAGACTTCACGAGTCGGCCGCCGATACAGCGCGAGCAACGATGGCTATGGCGCGTCATCGTCGCCGATCTCGCGCCGCGCCAGCCGCAGCATGCCCAGCCTGCTCGGCACGGCAAGACACCTGACCACGATGCCGCGGTACGCCGCCGGCCGTGATTCACCGGGGTAGGCGCACCAGGGTGCTTCATTCGATAAAGCCGGATCCCGGTTGTGCACAGCGGACTCCTCGTCAGGCATGACTTGCAGTAGTCGCAGCGGGAGGCAAGCCGCGAACGTTCACCTGGTCCGGAGACTGCCTGCCGCGGCACAGTCGGGACAGCGCCGAAAGAATACATGGAGTGATCATGTGGCTGGAGCACGCCGGTGTGCCGATCTGAGCCTCCCATCGGTCAACGTGAACAGCTCCGGCGCACTTCAAACGCTTGATCAGCAGCTTTGCACTATGAGATCAAAGCGTGTGGCGTCAGAAATGTCGTACGGCCATGCCATCATGCATCGTCGCCTATCACTACTTGATCACGGAGAGTAGATCATGCCGCACGTCTCCGGGCACTACCGCAACGGCCGGTGGGTCCGTCCGCACTACCGACGAAGCACCCCCAGGGCCGTCCGCAGCGCCGGAATGATTCGCGTACGCGGCCACCGCCGCGACGACGGAACGTACGTCCGGCCCCACCTGCGCAACGCCGCCCCGACCCTCACACCGGCCTCGAGCAACTCGGACTGGGACTGGCTGGGCTACCTAGCCATGTTGCTGTTCGTCTTGTTCCTCATCGGCGCTGCAACCCAGGCGTAAGGAGTCCCTCGACTATGCCGATCGTCAAGCCGCATACCCGCCAGGGCAAACCCGTCAAGGGCTACTACCGGCTCAATTCAATCTGGAACTTCTGGTTCGGCTTCCTGCTCATGCTGCTGCTGTTCGCCGTCGTCAGCAAAGGAAACTAGCAACGTCGTCCACCAGACCCTGGGTTCTCACCGGCTACGCCAACCGCCCCTCTCCTCAGCGAGAGGGGCGCGGCGCTCGAAAGCCGGACCGGGTGGCATGCGCTGACGGTGACCCTTGGGTTCCGACTCCGGCAGATGATCAACTTCGATGGGCTCGGAGGTGCGTTTACCTTCCCCTCGCGTTTAGGAAACGACGGCGGACATCGATGGCCCGAGCTTCGTCGTCCGCCGCCGGAACGGCTGCGGCCCGCCTTCAAGGTGGTAGAGAGCGTGGCGGTTAAGGTCGTAGCGCTCCAGCGATCCGCTCGCCTCAATGGTCCCCTGCGTGGCCCCAGACGTCAGCGTGATGATCATTTCCGCGTCGGCTGACGCAACCAGGCCTGGACTACGGGTGGCAAACACATACTGACGGCTGCCACGCAGTCCACGGAGCCGCTCAACGAGATACTCCTCGATCCAGGGAGCATGCAGCGCATCCTCTGGCTGATCGATGATCAACGGTTCAGCACCATCCGCCAACGCGATGATCAGGATGGCAGTGCATTTCTGGCCGTGCGCGAGCCGTTCGATGTGCTCGTACTCCCCTTCGCCCCGCTTGCGGAACTCCACCGAGAGCCCGTCGAGCAGCTCAAGCGATTGCAGGCCGAGGAATTCTTCCTCCTGATGCCGCTCGATGACATGCTCGAACAAGGTCTGGATGTGACGGCTCTCAACGCCGGTCACCTTGCTGACGCCCTCTGCGTCATCGTCCAGAAAGGAGCGAATGAGCTTGACGGGGTGCGACTTCGCGCACAGCTGCTGCAAGACGTCCGCACGAAGACGAGATCCTTTCGCGAGTGCCGCGATCTGCGCTCCGTAGTCTTCGTCCTCACTTTCACTGTCCAGCTTTATCCGCACCACGCCCGACATCAGCTTGTTCAAGAGCCTGATCCGGGTCTCGCGGCGCTTGCGGCGCTCTTTCCGCAACACCACCAGTTCCTCAATGATGGTTTCGCGGTGTTCCATCGCCGTACGCAACCCGGGACGAAGCGTCGTCTCCAGCTTCGTCGCAACATCATCGAGCGTGACCTTGTTCGTTTGCAGCTCGGTCAAGCGCGTCCGGAGCGTCTCCAGGCCCTTGCCCTCGACGTCAGCCTCCGCCACGACCGCCCGCAGCTTGGCGTCGAACTCTTGTTGCCGCTCACGCCATTCCGCGACGATGCCGGCCAGCTCCCGGCCTGCCGCCGCGTAGGCCTGCTGAAGTTTCTCATCAACGGACTTGAGCGTCGCCTCCAGTGCACTCAGCGCCGTGGCCGCCCGGTCGTACAGGTCCCGGTTGGCCTCGACCGCAACCGCGTGCACGAACGACATCACCTGGGGGATATGTGGCGCCACGAGCGCATCGGCAGATGTCAGGGAGTTGAACCACGTACGCTCTCGGCTCCAGGCGGCCTGTTGCCGGACGATATCGCCGTTGAACAACTTCCCCAGCTCGGTCAAGCGCTCGACGACAACGGGACGCTGCTCCAACAGGAGTTCCGCCTCGCGGATGCCGTCACGCAGCCCCACAATCAAGCGGCTGTTGTCCGCCAACCGGCTGCGGACTTCGAGGTCAGCGGCAACGAGGTCTTCCAGATCAAGGCCCGAGTCAATCAGCGTCATACGCCCGACCCGGGTGCGTGCATGTTCGATGACCTCGCTCTGCGAGAAGGCCCGGATGGCAACTCGACCCGAGGGGTTCACGAAGTGCTCCGTGTCGCCGGACATCTCCGGCGACGGTGACTGATCGCCGAAGTAGGCGCGTCGCACAACGCACCGTGCCCACTTGCGGCGCAGCACCACCTCCACCGATGCGTTCTGGCTCAACGCATGATCGAGACGTGAGTCCACTTCCCGGCGGACCTGGGGAAAGTCGGAACTATCGGTCTGCTGGTCCAGCGCAAACCGGATCACCTCGATCAACAGTGACTTGCCGGTTCCCGTGCCCCCCAGTAGGCAGTTGAGGTCTGCAGACAGCTCGAACGTCTGCCCATCGAGAAAACCGCCCGAGACCCGGACAGACTCGATGATCATGTGCTCCGGCTCTGCCGGCTCCTCCAGTCGGACCCTCAGCTCCGGGTCAGCGAGGGCATGCTTGAGACCACAAAGATCCGGCCGGGAAGCCTTCACCCACGTCCGCCGCCGACCGATGCCCTCCAACACGTGCACATTCCCACCGGGAATGGTCACGTCCGAGCCCCGAACACAGGCCATCTCCCGTCGGCCGGCAGTCTTCGACGAAACCCGCTCGGCCGCCTCTGGATCAACGATCTCCACCCCCGCCAGGGCCGGGTTGAGGATGATCTTGCTGACGTTCGCGGCGACCGTCAACTGAAGGAGACCTTTAGGACGGTCGGCGTGCGCGGCGATGGCGATCCCACCACTGCGATGGACCGCTTCGGCAGCCTCAGCGAAGCCGCCGCGGGTTGCAACGTCCAGCCTTCCCTGGTCTACACGAGGTATCCCCAGCTCGACCAGAACGTCCTCCATGAGATGCAGCGGTGTCCCTTCATCCCACACCGCCAGCAGATGGCCTTCGGTCGTACTGATCTCGATGCCAGGTAGCACGATCAAAGACGTCGCGGTAGCGGCCGCAGCCACCAGATCGCACCACCGCACTGTGTTGTGATCGGTGACAGCGATGGCGTCCAGCCCGGCGGAGAGTGCCGCCGCCACGACCTCTTCAGCCGCGGAAGCCCCATACGTCAGCGGATCAACATCTGCCGACCCCGGCGTGTGCACATGAAGGTCGACGGCCCAGAACCGTGCCGGTGGATGCATACCCGTCATCGACACGGCATCCGTCGACGAACGATGATCAGAGAACATGAAAGACGGTCCCCGCTGCATCAACACTGATCTTGCTCGGCCAAGGTCTTGGTCACGGTACTCCGCCGGATCCGCAACGAGCATCCGAAAAGCCACCGTCGCGCCGGCCCGCAGCAACCGGTTTCTCCGAATCCAGGCCCGAGCAACAGCCAGATGCGGCACAGATTTCCGCAGCTAGCCTCCACACCAGTGATTCCAACTAGTCGATGAGCACGACGCGCAAGCCCGGCGCATCACCAGGCGCCCGGGGCACACTATCGCCTTACCGAGTGACAAACAGCCCCAGCGAACAGCGGGACCTCGAAGTCATCGATGTACTCTCTGTAGTCTTTCGTGCTTGCACGCGGCGCGTTGCGCACCGCTAAAGGCCAGCACAAGGCACTGACCCACCGCGGATCAACAGTCTTTGACACGCGATCACCACCGGATCACCACGGTCCCACCATGCGGGACTTTCGGGGCTGAAAATGGGAAGAAAAAAGGCCGTGACCCTTGTTTCCGCAGGTCACGGCCTTGATCTTTTGTGCGCCCGAAGGGACTCGAACCCCTAACCTTCTGATCCGTAGTCAGATGCTCTATCCATTGAGCTACGGGCGCTTCTCTTGGTGCTCAGTCAGCATACACACCGACTTTTGCGCGGAGACTCCGGGATTCGAACCCGGGAGGGGCTTTAAAACCCCAACCGCATTAGCAGTGCGGCGCCATAGACCAGACTAGGCGAAGTCTCCTCGGTGACCTGCGAGAGTCACCGAGGACTGAGAATACCGGACCCGTTGAGCGTCGCACAAAGAGGTCGGCCCGAAACCTCCCGAAGATCTGCCACGAAGGCTGCGAACAGGCGAAACGTTGCGGTTGCGACTACGCTGCGCAGGATGGAGGAGAAGCAGACGCCGCGTGCCAGGGATCCGCGGGCGCCCTTCAGTGCGCCGGAGGCGGAGCAGGCCGGTGGGGGGCGGGGGCGGCGCGGGGCGCCGCCGGCCGTTACTTTCCAGCCGCCTCGGCCTGGGGTCAGTGCTGAAGGTCACCCTTCCGGGGCTTCTTCCGGTACGCCGGAGGACAGCGAACCGCCGCGGCCGGCAGCCAAAGCCGCGGGGCGGGCCGCCAGGACTTCCAGGGCCGCGCGCACCGTGGCGCCGGTGGACAACGGGGCGGCCGGAGCGGCCGACGGGCAGCCGGAGCGGGCTGCGGACGGGACGGGCGCTGCGCGGAAGGCGCCGGTCAAGAAGGTGGCGCCGCGGTCCCGGGCGGCGGCGAAGGCGGTGCCCGCTGCGAATGATCAGGCGGCGACCGGTGACCCGGCGGCTGCCGAGACGGTCAAGCGGGTGGCGCGGCCCCGGAAAGCAGCCGCGGGCAAGCCGCCGGCGAGCAAGATGCCAGCGAGTGGAGCACCGGAAGCGGTGAAAGCGGACCGGACCCCGACCACGGCGGAAGCGGACCAGCCGGCGACCGCCACGGCACCGGCCATGACCGCACCGGCACCGGCCACAACGGAGACCGACCAGGCCGCGGCCACCACGACGCCGGGCACGGCAGAGGCGGATCGGGTCACAGACGCCGCGACACCGGGCACGGCAGAGGCGGACCAGGTCACAGACGCCGCGACACCGGGCACGGCAGAGGCGGACCAGGTCACAGACGCCGCGACACCGGGCACGGCAGAGGCGGATCGGGTCACAGACGCCGCGACACCGGGCACGGCAAAGGTGTACGCGGTCGGTGCGAGCAGGACGCCGGTGGTGGGCAACGCCGCGGAGCGGTTGCACTGGGCGGTGGCGGATCAGATCGTGGTGGATCTGTGGCCTCGGCTGGTAGCGGAGCCGCGGGACGCAGCGCGGATTCTGGCTGAGGCGGCGGTGCAGACCCTGGGGCCGCGCGCGGCGGCGTGGGCGGCTCGGACCCGGGCCGCTTATCCGGCGGCTACACCGCAGGGGCTGGCACGACTGGCGACGGCGCAGTCTGTCCGCGCGGCGGAGCGGCGGGGGATCCTCAGCGCGCTGTCCGGGACGTACGCGCCGATCGCTCTTGTCGCCTCGGCCGCGTTGACGCACGCGGACCTGGTGTTGCATGTCGCCGCGGCGTATGGGGTCGATCCGACGGATCCGGAGCGTGCGGCGGAGCTGGTGGTGCTGCTGCCCAGCTATCGGGGCGGTGCGGCGTGGGCGGCGCTGCGGCTGGCCGATCGGGCCTTCCCGGGGGCGAGCATGCTCGGCGCGGTGCTCGGCGGGCGGAACACGGCCGAGGCGGTGGCGGTCCGCGCGGAGCGGCGGTACGGGTGGTACGCGAGCCGCAGGTCGCAGGAGTAGCAGCCTCGCGGCGAAGCCCCGGAAACGACGACCCGGACGGGGCCGGAGATGGCGAACCCCGGGCGGAGCCGGAGATGGCGAACCCCGGGCGGAGCCGGAAGTGGCGGAGCCGGAGACCACCCCGGGCGGGCCCGAAGTGGCAGCACCGGGAAACGACGAGCCCGGGCCGGCCCGGAAATCGCGGCGCCCGGAACGAACGGCTACGGGTGGAGCCAGGTGAGCCAGGAGTCCGGAAGCAGGTCATAGCCGACGAAGGCGGTGATGTCGAGGATGCTGTGGGCCACGATCAACGGCATCACCCGCTTGGTACGCAGATAAAAGAACGCGAAAATCACCCCCATCACGATATTTCCGACGAATCCGCCAAAGCCTTGGTACAGGTGGTACGACCCCCGCAGCACCGCCGACCCCGCGACGATCCACCCGGTCGACACCTCCAGCTGCCGCAGCCGGGTCGTCAGATACCCCACCACCAGCACCTCTTCGAGCACCGCGTTCTGCACCGCCGACAGCACGAGCACCGGCACCGCCCACCAGTAGGGCTGCAACGCCGACGGCACGATCTGCGCCGACACCCCGAGCTTGATCGCCGCGTACACCAGCAACAACCCGGGGAGGCCGATGCCGGCGGCCAGGCCGGCGCCCCAGCCCGCATCGAATCCCGGGCGCCGGAAGTCGATGCCGAGGTCTCGGCCGGGCCGGATGCCGTCGCGGCGCAGGAGATACCACGCCAAAGCCACCGGTACCAGGTCGAAGAAGATGTTCAGCACCTGGTACGTGAGGTCCAGGTAGGGACGGGGCGACATCGGCGCGTTGAGTGTCGCGGTGTGGCTGGCCAGCGGTTTGCCGTCGGTGAGCTTGGCGGTCAGCGACACGATCGACCAGATCGCCGACTGCCCGAGCGACAGCAGCAGGACGATGGCGATCTCGGCGGGGTACGCCGATCGGGTGGACCGCTGGCCTTCTAGAGTCACGCGCCCACTCTACGAGGGCACAAAATCGGTCATATAGACAAGCGGCACGTGACGAGTCGCACTCTGCGTACGTCGTGTTCCCGACTGTGCTGACCACCCTGAATGCATGGGAGACCTCGCACGCTTGCTCAAGGAGAGCTGGAGCCTCGTCGAGGAGCATCAGGACAAGGTGGCCGGCTATTTCTACGCCCGGATGTTCCTGTCCTACCCGGATCTGCGGGACCTCTTCCCGGTGCAGATGGACGTGCAGCGCACCCGGCTGCTGCACGCGATCGTGACCGCGGTGCAGACCCTGGAGGACCCCGAGCGGTTCGAGGACTACCTGCGGTCGCTGGGGCGCGACCACCGGAAGTTCCACGTGCTGCCCGAGCACTACGAGGTGGTGGGTGGCGCGTTGATCGAGTCGATGCGGGCGTTCGCCGGCGAGCAGTGGGGGGTCGAGTACGACCAGGCGTGGGCCGACGCGTACGCGGTGATCGCCGCCAAGATGCTGGCCGGCGCGGAGTCTGATCAGAATCCGCCGTACTGGTACGGCGAGGTGGTGCAGCACGAGCGCCGGTCGCACGACATCGCGGTCTTCACGGTGCTGCCGATGCAGCCGCTGGAGTATCGCGCCGGGCAGTACCTGAGCGTGGAGGCGAGCCCGTACCAGCCGCGGCTGTGGCGTACGTACTCGCCGGCGAACGCGCCGCGCCGGGACAACACGCTGGAGTTCCATGTGCGGGCGCTCGGCGCCGGCTGGGTGTCCAGCGCTCTGGTCCGCAAGCTGAAGGTGGGCGACATGATCAAACTGGCCGCGCCGATGGGCTCGATGACCCTGGATCGAAGATCGACCCGGGACGCCGTGTTCGTGGCCGGGGGCACCGGGCTGGCCCCGATCAAGTCGCTGCTGGAGGAGCTGACCCGGTACAACCGGACCCGCTGGGTGCACGTCTTCTTCGGCGCGCGGACCCGCGAGGACCTGTACGACCTGGCCGACCTGAATCGGCTCGCCGCCCGTTACCCCTGGCTGTCGGTGGTGACCGCGTGCAGCGACGACCCGACCTTCCCCGGCGAGAACGGCAACATCTCGGATGTGGTCGCCCGGTACGGCCCGTGGAACGAGCACGACTTCTTCGTCTCCGGCTCCGGCCCGATGGTCAAGGCGACCCTGCGGACGCTGGCCGAGCTGCAGGTCCCGTCGATCCGGATCAAGTACGACGCGTTCAGCGACTGATCAGTAGTCCCAGGGGCGGCCGGTCTGCTGGTACTGCGCGACCGGGACGAGTTTCGCGTCGCTCTTCATCCGGTCGACGTAGAGCCGGCCCTCCAGGTGGTCGATCTCGTGGCCGACCAGCCGGGCCAGCGCCCGCTCGAAGACGGTCACCACCCGGGCGCCGTCGAAGCGGGCGTGTTCCACCTCGATCCGCAGCGGCCGGACGACCAGGCCGCGGTAGTCGAAGAAGGACAGGCACCCCTCGTACTGCTCGTCGCGGGCCGCCGACTCGCCGACCACCCGCGGGTTGAGCAGCACCACCGGCTCGATCTCCCGGTCCGGCGCGCGGACCACGGCGGCCGCCACCGGCAGGCCGATCTGCGGGGCGGCCAGACCCACCCCCTTGCTGAACTCGTGCAGATCCTCCAGCTGCGCCAGCGAGGTGAGCAGCCGGGTGACCGTCTCCCGGGCGGCCGGCGCCTCGCGCGGGAGCTGGAAGTGACGGGCCCGCTGCCGGAGCAGGTCGGAGCCGCGCTGGATGATCCCGATCCCGCGCATCCGGTGTGAGGCGCGGGGCAGCACCGGCTCGGCCGGGGCCAGATCGTCGTGGACGGGGGCGTCGGCGCCACGGAACCGCCACTCGAGGCGGTACCGGGCGTTCAACAAAGGCTGGTCAGTGGACCACTCGAAAATGGCGCGACCTCCCTCGTTGCGGCGTTCCAGCGGGGTCCGGACCGGGACCTCCGCGTTCAGGGACACCTCGACGCCCCAGACCTGGGGTTCGAAGCGTTCCGGAAGATTCAGGCGGACGGTGAGCGAGCGGGTCGGCAGGCGGACCGCCCGCTGGAACCACTGGCCCCACTTCTCCTCGCCGACCGTGTACGCGTACTGGATCGTGGTGCGCTCGCCCGGGTAGAGCGGGAACTGGCCGCGCTCGTTGGCGAACAGCAGCCAGATCTCCTTGGCGGCGTCCCGGTCGAGCTTGACCCGCCACCGCATCGGCTCGGCGGCGTCACCCTCGCCGGCGACCGCGTGGACGTCCAGTTCCTCGAAGGTGAGCGGGTTCTCCCGGTGGTGGCGGTTGGAGCCGGTCGGATCGTTCGGATACCGGTCGACGGCCATCTTGACCAGGTACCGGGTGACCGGTTCGACGCCGGCGTTGTAGAGCGAGCGGAGCACCCGGCACCGGTACGCGCCGTCGGTGTAGGCCAGCTCGGCGATCTCCCGCTCGACCACCAGGCCGGCGCCGGGCGGCAGCCACTGGGACCGCACCGGCGAGTCGCGGTGCGGGCCCGGGGTGCGGGCGTGGCGAAGCTCGTCGTACTCCTGGAAGCGCTGCCAGATCGCGCCGCCCGCGCCGAGCACCGCCTCGGCCCGGCGGGCGAAGTCCTCGGTCGGTTTGTGCCGGCGGCCCTCGACGTGGCTGACGTAGGAGGGATCGAAGCCCATGCGCGCGGCGAGCTGCTTCTTGGTCATCCCGCGCTCCACCCGCCATTGCGCAAGCGCCGAGACGAATTGGTCTGCGGCCCGCTCGACGGGCGAGGTGGTCATCACGGATGTCCCCTTCGCGACGGCACCCTCAGTGTCACCGGCATCGGGCGTCCGAACGGGGCTAGAGGCACGTTGCCGACAGGTATCTTGACAAAACCGGCAGGTCCAACACGCTACGTTAGGTAACCATTGCGCTGGGTATTCGACCGAATGGTCCCTGCTAGGGGTTGGTGAGGCTACCCTTAGCCGAGTACTCTCGGTCCGGTGAAGTGGGAGAAGTTGGTGAGCGCGTGACCGTCACCCTGGAACGTGTCGGCTCCCGCCCGCTCGCGCCCGTCAGCGCCACCCTCGCCGGCATGTTCGGCGGGGTGCAGGTGCCCTCGCTCGCTCCCGGCCTGATCGTCTCCGAGCAGGCCGGATGGACGCCCGCCACCCACCTCGCCGGCCCCGGTCTCAGCCCGCTGCTCGCCTCCGCCGGCCGCCGGTGGAACGCGCAGCCACACGCCGCCGCGGCCCTCGCCTGGAAGGCGTACACCTACTGGGCGGTGCTGCCCGCCGTCCTCGGATGGGCCTCGGCCCGTCGCGTCCCGCTGATCACCGCCGGTAACGTCCTGACGAATCACGACAACCCGACCGTGATGATCACGCTGGGTCTACGGGCCGGCATCCCGGTCGCCGTGCTGCCCACCGACCCGCTGGCTCTCAGCGGACACCCCGACGCGGTGGTCGTGCCCGACGAGACCGCCCTGCTCGCCGAGTTCCGCCGGGCGGTGCTCGACGAGCACCTGACGCCGCTGCTCGACGCCATCCACCAGCGGGTCCGTCTGGGGAAACGGCCGCTGCTCGGGTCGCTCGCCTCCGGCATCGCCTACGGGGTCCTGCGATCGGCCGACACGGTGCCGGGCTCCTCGGCGGAGTCGATCGAGAAACTCCTCGGGGTGCTCGGGATCCGGGACCTGATCGACCTCGCGCCCGGGGCGAACGGGCGGCTTGAGGTGCAGCGCAAGACTTGCTGCCTGGCTTTCACACTGCCGAAGCCGAAGCTGTGCCCGGGGTGCTGCATCAAGCCGTGACGGCGGCTGTTTGCGGTTTATCGGATTACGGCCGCGTGCATCTGTAATCCGGCATTCCCTCGATCCGCCTGATTCCGGATCCGCCGGGAGCCGGGCGAGCAAGATCGGCGAGCGATTCGCGGCCGCGTCGCTCCAGGATCCGCGGCCGACTCCCGACGCGGGGCTTTCCGGATCCGCCGTCGACTTGCGAGCCACGGGATGACGGGTGGGGTCAACCAGAGGAAGCGGCTTCCGCAAGGGTCGTCATCGACTTGCGGACCGTCCGATGCCGGGTGCAGCCGGCCAGAGAATCAGCCTCTGCAAGGTCCGCGGTCGACTTACCGGCCGATGGATGCCGGGTTCATCCGGCCAACGGAAGTGGCCTCCGCAAGGCTCGCGGTTGACTTGCGACCGCTGCGCGTCGCGATCGACGGCTCGGCGGTACGTCGTGAAGCTCCCGCCGCGCTCAGCCTGGAAGCCGCGGCAAGCCGGCGCCGCGATCGTCGGCAGGGCAGGACGGTGGCCGGCCGGAGGAGACGGCAGAGCCGGCGGGATTGCCGGGTTGGCTATTCACCGCACGACGCAACCGGCCCCGGGAACTGATGTCGTCGGCGGACCGGTCGGCAGGTCTCGCCCCCCGACCACGGATTTGAGGGCCGGGGGCGGAGGGGTCGGTCAGCTGGTGGCGTCCGCGGTGATGACCGCGTCGGGGTTGTCGACCAGGTTGCGGACGTCCCACAGCCAGACGCCGCCGGTCCAGGTCGGGCGGAAGCCCAGCAGGTCGGACATGGTGCGGAGCATCTCGATGTCGCGGGTCTGCGGGGTGAGGACCACGACGCCGGCTTTCCAGTAGCGGAGGTCGGCCAGGGTCATCTCGCGGCGGGCCGGGGAGACCTCGGGGGTCGGGTTGCCCTGCCGGATCGAGGACATCAGGCCGCTGGTGGGCCGCCACGGCGGGGCGAACGCCGCGGTGTGGTCGGTCGGGTCCTGCGGGTTCTGGTTCGGCAACAGCGCGTACGCGCCGGCGATCCGCATGTCGAGCTTGGTGTACGCGCTCCAGCGCAGCGGGTCGGGGTAGTAGCTGTCCGGCAGCGGCAGGGTGACGACGGTGTGGTTGTCGTCGACGTAGTGCCGCCACTGGCCGGAGGTCACGAAGGACGGAACCGTCTCCATCTTCACCGTGTCGAGCTGGTGCGGGATGAGCGGGACCAGAGCCATCGCGACCGCGGTGATCATCGCGACCCGGATCGGGCCGCGGGTCTGCGGCTGGGTGCGGACCAGTTCCGCGGCACGCTGGCAGCCGAGCGCCAGGACGATGCCGACGATCGGCGCGATCGCCATCGCGAAGCGGGTCGGGACGGCCGAGTCGAACACCGGAAGGTGATGCAGAAACGACCAGATTCCCGGTACGCCGGTGTCCGCCCCGTTGAGCCGGATGTTCGGTCCGAGCGAGATCGCCGCGAAGAGCAGCCCGAGGCCGCCGAGCGTGAGTGCGGCGGCGCTGCGCCGGAGCCAGAGCACCAGGCCGAAGAAGAGGATGACCAGTCCCCAGCCGAAGAACGCGTTCTGCTCGGACGGGTTCTGCGCCAGGGTCAGCGGAACCTCGAGATTCCCGGCCACCGAGTGCGTCGAATAGGCGGTGAAGGACGCCAGATCGGAGCCGAAACTGCGCACGTATTCGGACAGGCCCTTGTACGACTGGGGGCCGGCGAACTGCACGCTCAACGGGTAGGCGAGCACCGCCAGGGTGACCGAGCCGGCCACGATCAGCCCGCGCAGGAAGGCGAACGGCTCGCTGCGGTGCCGGCGGACCCGGACCAGCCCCATGACCAGACAGAAGACGCCGACGCCGACCGCGGTCATGAAGAGGATCTCGAGGTTGATGAAGGCCTGCCAGATCAGCATGCCGGCGAGCAGCAGGCCGTTGCGGACCGCCCGGCCCGGGACGCGCAGCTCCAGCGTCCGCCAGATGATCACCGGGACCAGGAACTGCGAGACGATGTTCGGGTGGCCGTTGGCGTGCGCGATCATGCTCGGCGCGAACGTGGCGAACAGCGCGCCCACCCAGGCCGCCAGCCGCGAGCCGACCAGGCGGCGGGAGAGCACCAAATACCATGAGGTACCGGTTAATGCCAATGCGCCGGTGAGAAATACGTTGAACGCCACATGCGGCCCGAACAGAAGAGTGACCGGCGTCAGTGGCAACGAAACGGCCAACGCCGAGGTGTTGGCCATCATGTTCACCCCATCGGGGTAATTCATGCGATCCGAGAAGAACGGATATACGCCATCCGTGAGCACGCGGGCACCGTGCGCCAGCATCCACTCGAAGAAAGCCTGATCCTGCGGATCATCGCGCAACTCATGATCAAGATTGAGCCACAACGGGGCGGTGACGAAGAGCGCGACGGCCAGGAAACTGGCTATCGCCACCACGTCGCGCCAGGTCGGCACCCGCCACAGAGGACGGCGGCGAACAGGCGCTTCAGCCTGCTCAGCGGTGTTTTCCCCGGCGGGCGCGGGGGAGGTCGGCGCGGCGGTGATGAGGCCGCCACCCAGTGCCAGCAGCTCGGCGTCCAGGTCCTCGGCTGCGGTCAACTGGCGGGGCGGCAGAACGTTCTCACCGGCCGTCTGGCCCGTCGAGTCAAAACCCGTAATCGTCATAGCATCGGCGAGCCTAACCGAGGTGGGGAAGAGTTCCACGATGAGCGGCCGCAGCGTGATAGAGACGATATGTACGCGTGTTTTCCGCGTGTCCATGGATCAACGCCAGAGGCGGCGAGGTGTGACGCGGAACCCAACGGACTACCCGCGGCGCCTATGTCTCAATCAGGCCAAAAAATCGCCGTGCCCCGGCGGTCAACTTTCGGATAGCGGCGACAGATGGTTAACTTCACCGGTCCTGCTGTCAGCACAGATCGGCAAGATGAGGGAACCTCACCTATGGCAGACATCACTGGAGACCAGCGGATCCAGTCCGAAGTGCTCGAAGGCCTCGCAACGGCCGTGAACCACCGTCGGTGGTTCGTCGAGCTCGCTCTCCCATACCTTGGGGACAACCCCATCGAGATCGGCAGCGGCCTCGGGGACTACGCCTTGGAGTGGGCCGAGCACCTTCCGCGCTTCACCGCGACGGAGGCCGACCCCGACCGGCTGGTCCAGCTCAAGGAGCGGATGGCCGGGCACGCGAACATCGAGGTGCGGCAGATGCTGCTCCCGGCGCAGGACGCCGCCGGGGAGTACAGCGCCGCCGTCTCGTACAACGTGCTCGAGCACATCGAGGACCACGTCGGCGCGCTGCGCAGCATGCGTGAACTCGTCCGCCCCGGCGGCCACGTGATCATCATCGTGCCGGCGTTCATGTTCGCGATGAGCCAGGTCGACATCGCCACCGGGCACATCCGCCGGTACACGAAGAAGACCCTGGGCGCCGCCTACACCGAGGCCGGCCTCGAGATCGAGAAGATCCACTACGCGAACGCCCTGGGCCTGATCGGCTACTACGGCGCCACCAGCATCTTCAAGCTGGCGCCGAAGGAGGGCCCGATGGTGAAGGTGTACGACTCGCTCGTACTCCCGGTCACCAAGGCCGCCGAGCGGATCGTCCGCCCGCCGTTCGGCCAGTCGGTCTTCTGCGTCGGCCGCGTCCCGCGCTGACCACACGCACCAGGCAGTGGTCGGCCGCGTCCCGCGCTGACCACACGCACCAAGCAGTAGAGGCGTCGGCCCGAGGGCCGGCGCCTCTTCGCTTTCCGGCCAACCGAAGCCCGGGTGAGCGGCTGGTGGGCATCGCACGAGCCGACGCAGCGATACCGGATGAAGCGGGCGCGGCTTGCGAGGACGCACCGACGCCGGATGAAGCGAACACCGCATGCGAAGACGCACCGACACCGGATGAAGCGGGCACCGCCCGCGAAGACGCACCGACGCCGGACAAGGCGCCGCCCGGGAACACTCAGTGACGCCGGGCGGGCGGCCGCTGCGCGGGGAGACGCAGCGCCGCCGGTGACGGGTCGGTCAGCCGCGGACCTCGAAGGTCGGTCGGATGGTGGCCCGGGCCAGGGTGTGGAAGGCCAGATTGAAGCCGACGTAGGCCGGCGTGGCGTCCGGGGTGACGTCGAGCGAGTCGACGTCGATGGCGTGCACCGCGAAGACGTAACGGTGCGGGCGGTCGCCGGGCGGCGGGGCCGAGCCACCGTAGTTGCGCTCGCCGTAGTCGTTGCGGACGCAGAAGGCGCCGTCCGGGAACGGGTCGGCGCCGCGGTCCAGGGAGGTCACCGAGAGCGGCAGGTTGACCAGCACCCAGTGCCAGAAACCGCTGCCGGTGGGTGCGTCCGGGTCGAAGCAGGTGACGACGAAACCCCGGGTCTCGTCGGGAAAGCCCGACCAGGACAGCTGGGGCGAGAGATTCTTCCCGCCGACGCTGGTGTGCGCGTGCAACTCGTCGAGCGGCTGCCCGTCCGTCACGTCCGCGCTGGTCACCGTGAACGACGGGACCTGCGGTAGAAGATCGTACGGATCGGGGGCCAGAGCTCGGTCAAGACTCATTGGGGTCCTCCGGCGTGGTTACTTAACTGATCTGGCTTTCCCACGATGAGCCGAGAGTAACCGCCGGAAGTGTCAGACGGCTTGCCGGACTGTTGCGGCCACCGGTCACCCGTCCGGGTAAACGCACAGGTGGTGCGCACCGGTACCGCGACGGTCGGCGATGCTTCTGTCAGACATCCGACCGGGTGCGTGCGGCAAAGATCCCCGCGCTCGGTTGCGATCGGTGTGTGCGGCACGCCATGCGAGCCGGCACCCGTCCCTGACACGGCGGGTGCCGGCTGCTGCCGTCTCAGGCTCCGGGGATCCGTTCGACGCGCAGGCCGCGGTACATCCTGCGGTAGACGACGCCGGTACGGTGGTTGCCCGCGTCGATCATCATGCCGCGGCCCATGTAGATGCCGACGTGACCGGAGCCGACGACCAGGTCACCGGGACGTGCCTGGCCCCGGGCGACGCTGCGGGCCCGGGCGGCCTGGGCGCGGGACGAGTGCGGCAGCCGCATCCCGGCCCGGGCGTACGCCTGCCGGGTCAGCCCCGAGCAGTCGAAACCGCCCCGGCCCTCGCCGCCGGTCACATACCGGCTGCCCAGCTGGGCCTTGGCGTACGCGATGACCGCGGCCATCCGCCCGGTGCCGCCGGACACCCGCAGGGTCCGGGAGACCGTCCGGTGCGTGGTCCGGCGCACCATGCCGCGGTGCGAGACCGTGGTGCGCCGCTGGGCGACCGTCCGGTGCTGCGCGGCACGGACCGCCCGCTGCAGCGCGTTCTCCGCCGAGTGCCGCCCGAACGCGGGCCGCTTCTCGACGGTGCCGCGCTGACCGGAGGCGGACCGCTGCCCCTGACCGGCACGCTGCCCGGAAGCGGATCGCGCGAGGCGCTGCCCGGCGGCGGACCGCCCGGTCGGGGCGGCGCCGGGAGACGGGGCGCCCGGTCGGGCGCGCAGCGGGGCGAGTGGCGCCGGGCGGATGGTGACCGCCCGGCGCTGCATGGCCCGGGTCGCCCGGGCCGTGGCGGCCTGGCGCCGCATGAACAGGCTCTCGTCGAGGTCGTCGGAGAGGATCCGGCTGTCCCGGGCGGCGAAGCCACCCGCGAAGGCCGGTGACTCCGGGTTCGCCGGCAGGGCCGTGGGGGCCGGTGCGGCCTCCGTGGCGTGCTCGGCAGGGTCTACGGCCGGTGCGATGACGGCCAGCGCGAGAGCGCCGGCGGTCAGCACACGGCGGGCGGACGTTCCGTGCAGTGTTGCCTCCGAAATAGGCCCGGGGCACTCACGCGAATCCCATCATCAGCACGGGTGAACCTGCTCGCCGCACTTTTGCCGCCGTTGAAGGAGGGCAATGGGAACCCGGACAACTTTGTGTATTCCGTGGACCATGCCAACACACCTTGAATTACGGCGTGGCTGGATTCAGATAATTAATCCCTCGATCTCGAAAAGATAAAGGCGAACGGTCACTCGGGAGCGGGCAGCGACATCCGGATGCCCGGCGCGACGCCGGAGCCGAGCAGGGACACCTCGCTGAGCTGGGCGTTCTTCGGGACGTCGAAGGGCAGGACGCCGTCCACCGACGTTCCCGGGGGGATCTCGTCGAGCAGTGTCGGGCTGTCATCGTTGAGAAAAACCGCGGCGTCGGCGGCAACGGCGTATGCTGCACCGTCGGCGTCGTAGACACGTTGTGCCGAGCTGTCGAACAACGCCGGCTCGGTGCCGTTGTTGGTGACCCGTACGTCGAGCAGACAGAACTGCCCGTGCGCGCGTTGTTCCAGCCCGTCCGGGCCGATCGCGGAGACGCCGCAGCGCACGCTGGTGACCCGCAGACCGAAGCCGCCGCGGGACGCGTCGGCCGGGCCGGCCGGGGGCAGCCCACGGAACACCGCCGGCCCGCCCGCCGGTTGGTCGGCGGTCGCCACCGCCCAGATGCCGAAGGTGATTAGGGCCAGGGTGACGAGCAGGCCGCCGCCGACCCAGATCCGGGTGCGCCAGCGCAGCGCCCACTCGTCCACACCGTCGTCGTCGGGGTCGGTCACCCGGACGGTCGGCGGCCGGTGTGGTGTGTAGGTCACGGTGTCCCCCAGCGAGCGGATCCGGGGCGCACCCGAGGGCCGGACGCGCTGTCCGTCCATGCTGGGTTGGCCGCGGCCGCGGATCGCCGCGACTCGCCGCAAAAGGAACTTTATCGGTCAGACCACGACAGAGATACTCCTCCGATCGAGTGACGGAGCCGGGCCCGACAACACATGCGGGAACAGGCGATGTGGCGAGCCGGGCCGCTGCCGCGGTGCGGCGCCGCGGCAGCCGACGCGACGCGGGGTCAGCGGACCAGGAGGATCTTGCCCAGGTGGTCGCTGGCCTCCATGAGCCGCTGCGCCTCGGCCGCCTCGGCGAGCGGCACCGTGGTGTCGATGATCGGTTTGATCAGACCGGCCGCGACCAGCGGCCACACCTGGTCGCGGACGCCGGCCACGATCCGCGCCTTGTCGGCGATCGGCCGGGCCCGCAGCGAGGTGGAGGAGACGGTGCCGCGCTTGGCCATCAGGGCACCCAGGTCGAGCTCGGCCCGGGTGCCGCCCTGGAAGCCGATCACCGAGATCCGCCCGTTGACGGCCAGCGCCTGGATGTTGCGGGCCAGGTACTTCGCGCCGATGATGTCCAGGATCACGTCCGCCCCGCGGCCCCCGGTGGCGGTGTGCACCTCTCGTACGAAATCGTGCTCCTGGTAGTCGATGAGATGGTCGGCGCCGAGCGCGCGCAGCCGCTCGTGTTTCGCGGACCTCGCGGTGACCAGGACGGTCGCGCCGAGCGCCTTGCCGAGCTGCACCGCGAACGTGCCGATCCCGCTGCCGCCGCCGTGCACCAGGAAGGCCTCGCCGGCGCGCAGCCGATCGTGCGCCACCACGTTGGACCAGACCGTGCAGGCGACCTCGGGCAGCGCCGCCGCCTCGACGAGTGACAGCCCGGCCGGCACCGGCAGCAGCTGACCGGCCGGCACGGCCACCCGCTCGGCGTAGCCCCCGCCGGCCAGCAGGGCGCAGACCCGCTCCCCGACATGGTGTCCCTCGACACCCGGGCCGAGCGCACTGATCACCCCCGAGCACTCCAGCCCCGGATAGGCCGGCGCACCCGGCGGCGGCGGATAGTTGCCCTGACGCTGCAGCAGGTCAGCCCGGTTGACCGCGGCCGCGGTGACGTCGACGACCACCTCGCCGTCGCCCGGCTCCGGATCCGGAACCTCGGCCCAATGCAGTTGCCTGTCTTTGATGACGATCGCTCGCATACCCCGACTCTGCCCCACAGGTACGACACAAACGACGGCGGCTGTGCGGCGTCTGGCAGACTGGAGCGGCAGCACGGGGAGGACTCGCCTAGTGGCCGATGGCGCCGGTCTTGAAAACCGGTATGGGGCAACCCATCGTGGGTTCGAATCCCACGTCCTCCGCCTCGATGAGCAGGGAAACCGCCGCTGACCTGGGGAAACTGAGGTCAGCGGCGGTTGTCGTGGATCGCCGCCCAGTCTCACCGGACCCCGCCGCATCTCACCCGTCACGGCAGGTGCGCGGCCGTGGAACCTCAGCGTTCGCCCTGGTCATCGTCCAGTTCCGAGGCATCCTCGACGATCCTGCCCCGAAAGGCACGTTGCGTGGACCCCAAAGGCACGTTCACGCTGTGCCCGGCCCCACTCGCGACCCGTGTTGCCGGCACGCCCGCATTGAGCCGCAGTGACACGCCCGCGTGTCGCAGGTCACATGGCCGTGCGGCCAGCGTCGACCGGTGCGCTGGCGAGAGGGCCGCCGTGCGCGCTGCGCGCCGGGTCCGGGAGCAGGTCTCTCGGGACAGCGGGCCTCGTCCGTACGAGCGCGGGGTGACGAGCAGACAGCCGACCGGTGCGCAGCCGAACGCAGTCGGTGGCACGCAGGTGCACCGCCTCGGCGGGCCGCAGGCCGGCGAAGTAGGCGAAGTAGAGGCAGACGAGGAACGCCACGAGGTGCGGTGCGGCGGCCGCCGCGGAGAGCAGCGCGAGGGCTTGTCACGGTCGGACTTCGGCGTCACCCACTGCGCAGCATCCATTGTGTACGGCGCCGGCATATCGAGCGCCTCGCGGATCACCGCAGCGTCCGTCAAGTGGCGGAGCTCGACGGTGTGCGCACTGCGGCACGGCCGAGGCGAGGTCGTCAGGCAGCTGCCCCGCGGTGCGCCGTGTCGTGCCGGACACGTACGAGTGGAGCGCCCGACGAATGTCTTCAGACGGTGCGCCGCGGCGCGACAGGGTGACGCCGAGAGTGGCCGAGTGCTTCGGTGGAATTTCGAGCCGGAGGACGAGCTCGCATGATCAAACGGCTACAGGCAGCACACGGACGCGCCGGAGACCCCCTTGGTTCGAGGGCCTCCGGCGAGGCGGTTCCGTGCGGTGGATCAGGCTCTGCAAAGGATCGGGCTGCCGTTGTCCGCGAGCCGCCTATTTCGCTGGCGCGTTTTGCGGCGCCGCATTCCCCGCGGCTTTGTCCGCTGGCGTTTCGTTCAGACCCAGACCACGCAGAATGTTGTCGCGGTCGGGGTTTGCGCGCAGCGCGGTCAGGGACTTCAAGCGGCCCAGCAAAGTCGTGGAAGATGCCGGGCATTTCAAGTCTTGAATCGCCGACAGGGTCTTCTCAAAACGTTGGATGCGGCTTTCGAGGTCCGTTCCACTCGGAAAGCTCGCATTCTTGAGCGCCACCTGGGCGTTCACCTGGGCTTGAGTGGGCGGGCAACGGCCGGGAACGTTCACCCCGGTGGGGCCCACGCGGTCAGCCGTCGCGTTCGGATCGCCCGGGCCGAAACCCAGCGCCGGCACCAGAGCGTTGATGCCACCGGAGCCGGCTCCGGCGTTCCCCGTCGCTCCACTCGCGGCCGCGTCACCGGATCCCGTGGCGGTGGCTTTGTCCGCTGGCGTTTCGTTCAGACCCAGACCACGCAGAATGTTGTCGCGGTCCGGGTTCCCGCGCAGCGCGGTCAGGGACTTCAAGCGGCCCAGCAAAGTCGTGGAAGATGCCGGGCATTTCAAGTCTTGAATCGCCGACAGGGTCTTCTCAAAACGTTGGATGCGGCTTTCGAGGTCCGTTCCACTCGGAAAGCTCGCATTCCTGAGCGCCACCTGGGCGTTCACCTGGGCTTGAGTGGGCGGGCAACGGCCGGGAACCTTCACCCCGGTGGGGCCCACGCGGTCAGCCGTCGCGTTCGGATCGCCCGGGCCGAAACCCAGCGCCGGCACCAGAGCGTTGATGCCACCGGAGCCGGCTCCGGGTTGGACGGCGGCCTGGCTCATCCCCGTGCCGATCGCGAGCGCCGAGCCGAGCAGCGCTGTGGCGGCGGCTCCAATCACCAGCTTGCGCGTCCGACTGCTGACTCCGCGTCGATACATGCACGGCTCCTCTTCGGTTCGGTACTGCCTGTGCCGAGATATACGAGCAGTGCTGTGGCAGCAGTTCATGACGCTGAGCAAGCGTTCCTTAAAGTTTCTTTAAAGACTCCCGGGGCGTACAGCCGCCAGCATCGTCGCGCCCACGTCCGCGGGCGCCGGGCTGCGGGTCGGCATGGAGCAGCTCGGCAGCGGATACGGGGTCCTCTGGTCACCGATCAGTAATACGCTCGCCGATACGCCGGAGAACATGCTGAGCGTCGTTTTCGCCCTCAGCTGCACCGGGGGTGGAGCAGTGAGCTTCACGGTCGACGCCGGTGGCGCACGGAAACAACCGGCGCAGGCGCATTCCTGTGACGGATCGGTGGCTCAGCAGAGTATCGCGCCGGCGAAGCACGGCCCGGTCAGCTTCTCCGCCGAGGTCACCGGATCCCTCGCCGGTAGCTTCGCGTACGCCTACTACGTGGAGAAGACGCAAAGCTGAGACACGGGAGCGCGGCCGCTTCCGGCCGCCCCGCCGCGGTGGGCGGCGGGGCGCTGCCGTGCCTGACCTCCCCGGTGGTTCACCGATCCTCGGACACTTCCGCGGCCGGCGGGTTCAATATCATCTGCGGGCCGGTGCCGCGGCTGGCCAGCCGGTCGCGCGGGTTGATCAGGCTGCAGCGTTGCAGGGACAGGCAGCCGCAGCCGATGCAGCCGGTGAGCTGGTCGCGCAACCGTTCCATCATCGCGATCCGCTCGTCGAGGCGGTGCCGCCAGCGGCTGGACAGCCGGGACCAGTCCGCCCTGGTGGGTGTCCGGTTCTCCGGCAGCTCGGCGAGCGCCTCGCGGATCTCCTCCAGCGACACCCCGACCTGCTGAGCGATCTTGATGAAGGCGATCCGGCGCAGGTCGGCGCGTTCGTACCGCCGCTGGTTGCCGCCGGTGCGGGCGGCGTGCAGCAGCCCCTCCCGCTCGTAGTAGCGCAGCGCGGACGGGGCCACCCCGCTTCGGGCGGCCATGTCGCCGATGGTGAGGGTCTCCACAACCATCCCCTTGAGTTGAAGTGAACTTCAAGTTGCAGCCTATCCGACATGACCGTCACGACGCTGCGTCGCCTCACCGGTGACGAGAAACACGCGCCCAGCGCACACTCCACACTGGATGTGATCCGGGTGCTCTACGAGCGGATCCTGCGGATCACCCCGGAGACCGCCGACGCGCCGGACCGTGACCGGTTCCTGCTCTCCAAGGGGCACGGGCCGGCCGCCTACTACGCGGTGCTGGCCGACCGCGGCTTCATTCCGCAGGAGTGGCTGGACCGGATGGGGCAGTGGCACAGCCGGCTCGGCACCCACCCCGACCGGGTGCTGATCCCCGGGGTCGAGATCGGCACCGGGTCCCTCGGGCACGGGCTGGGCCTGGCCGTGGGCACCGCGCTCGGGCTGCGCGCACAGGGCTTCTCCGAGACCCGGACGTATGTGCTGCTCGGCGACGCCGAGCTCGACGAGGGATCGAATCATGAGGCGATCGCGTACGCCGCGGCCGTGCACCTGCCGCTCACCGCGATCGTGATCGACAACCGGTCCGCCACGCACGGCTGGCCCGGTGGCATTCCGGCCCGCTTTCCGGGCTGGAGCGTCTCGCTGGTCGACGGGCACGACCACGACGAGATCGAACAGGGCCTGCGGGTCCGATCCGGGCGGCCGCACCTGGTCGTCGCCAGCCTCGAGGCCAAGGGGAGCTGAACGTCATGCGGGACACCTTCGTGGCCACCACCACCGCGCTGCTGGACGAGGATCCGCGGACCGCGCTGGTGCTCGCCGACATCTCCGCCGACGCGTTCGCGCCCGCGCTGCGCCGGCACCCGGACCGGGCGCTCAACGTCGGTATCCGGGAACAGCTGATGGTCGGGGTGGGCGGCGGGCTGGCGCTCACCGGCATGCGGCCGTACCTGCACTCGTACGCGCCGTTCCTGATCGACCGGGCCTACGAGCAGATCAAGCTGGATCTCGGGCACCAGGACACCGGGGCGGTGCTGGTCAGCATCGGCGGGTCGTACGACGCGGCGGCCGCCGGATACACCCACCAGTCCCCCGGTGACGTGGCGCTGCTCGACACCCTGGACGGCTGGACCGTGCAGGTGCCGGGGCATCGCGACGAGGTGCCGGCGATGCTGCGCGCGGCGGCCCGGCACGACGACCGGGTCTACATCCGGCTGGGACTGCAGGAGAACGCCCGCGCCCACCCGGACGCCGGGCGGCTGCGGGTGGTCAAGCGGGGCGGGCCGCTGGTGCTGGCGGTCGGACCGATGCTCGACCCGGTGCTGGCGGCGACCCGGGATCTGGACGTCACGGTGGCGTACACCAACACACCTCGCCCGCTGGACGTGGAGGGCCTGCGGTCGCTGGCCGAGGGCGAGGTGGTGGTGGTCGAGCCCTACCTGGCCGGCACGTCCGCGCGGCTGGTCAGCGAGGCGCTGAGCGGGATCCCGCACCGGGCCCTGCACCTGGGCGCGGGGCGGGCCGAGATCCGTGATTACGGAACGTGGCAGGACCACGCCCGGGAGCACGGCCTCGACGCGGCCGGGCTGCGGACGTCGATCACGGCGTTTCTAGGCCAGGAAGCGTTTCTAGGCCAGGAAGCGTTCCTAGGCTAGGAAGACGTCGCGCAGGACGCCCTCGAAGCGCCACACCGCCTCGGTGTTCGCGAACTTGATCCGGAACCGCTCGCGTACCCCGTCCACCGCGGTGGCGGCCATCTCCAGCGCCGGCCGGGTCAGGTCGGGGCGCCAGGTCACGTTGCTCAGGTGCCGCAGGTTGGCGTTCAGGTGCAGGCGCAGGCGGTGCAGCACCGGCGTCTTCTGGATCACCACCAGGCGGCGCCGGGTGAGCAGCAGCAGATGGTCACCGGCGAGCGGCGCCTCCGGCCGGGTGCAGTGGGTGACCAGGACCGCGCTGTCGTCGGCCTCGACGCAACGCTCCACGATCGGGAGGTGCCGGCTGGGGATGGCCACGCCGGCTTCGACGGTGGCGGGGAGGAACGTACACGAGATCACGTCCATGACATGTTTAACGCTGTGTGAACGCCGGAGGCAGCGGCCCGAGCTGGTGAATAAGGAATTACAGCGATCGTGGTGCCATAGTGTCCCCATGCAATGGCGCGTCCGGCCGGTCCTGCCGGTCCTCAAACTGGTCGGTGCGGTCGCCGTGGTGGCGCTGGCCGTCGCGTTCGCCGGGCGGGATCCGGTCCGCTGGACGCTCGCCGCGCTGATCGGCTGCGGGCTGGTCGGGTGGGCGCTGCGCGACGTGCTGGTCCCGGTCCGGCTCGCGGCCGACAGCGACGGGGTCACGGTGGTCACCGGGTTCGCCCGCCGGCGGCATCTGCGCTGGTCGGAGGTGGAGCGGCTGCGCGTCGACCGGACGGTCCGCCGCGGCCTGCGCAGCGAGCTGCTGGAGATCGACGCGGGCGACGCGATCTATCTGTTCAGCGCGCAGGAGCTGGGCGCGCTTCCCGAAGACGTACTGCTGACGTTGTCGGATCTCCGGGTCTAGGTGAGCTGCGTGGTGCGCCAGACGGCGAGGACCACCAGCGCCAGGAAGATCACCGACCATCCGATCGCCTGTTTCACCGTCCGGTGCGGCGGCGCCGGATAGACCAGGGCGATGGTGGCCAGCGCGCCGACCAGGAGACCGCCCAGGTGTCCCTCTTTGGAGATCCCCGCGATGGAGAACGTGAAGATCACGTTGACGACCAGCAGCGGTATCAGTGACCGGACGTCCAGGGCGAGCTTCCGGTTCACGATGATGATGCCGATGATCAGCCCGAAGACGGCGGTCGAGGCGCCGCCGGAAGGCTGATTCTGCGGGGTCAGCAGGTAACACGCCACGTTGCCGCCGAAGCCGGCGAGCAGGTAGAGCGCCAGGAAGCGGATCGGGCCCAGCCGGGCCTCCAGATAGCGGCCGAGCTGCAGCAGCACCATCATGTTGAGCAGCAGGTGCACGACGCCGTAGTGGACGAACATCGCGGTGAACAACCGATACCACTCGCCGTGCGCGACACCGTGCCACGCGCCGTCCGGATAGACCGCCAGGCCGATCACCTCGAGGGCGTCGGTGACCCGGGTGCCGGAGCCGCCCAGACCCATGAAACCGCCCGAGCCGGCGATCGACTTGAGCCCGCCGAAAGCCACCGACAGGACCATCACCAGGCAGTTGACCACCACCAGGCCGGTCACGGCGTAACCGGCGCGACCAGCGGCCGCGTCACCGCCGAAGGCGGTGAGCGCGCGCCGCTGACCACGACGTCCCTCTTTGACGCAGTCGGGGCACTGATGGCCGACCGTCGCCTCGTTCATGCACGAGGTGCAGATCGGTTTCTCGCACCGGCTGCATCGGAGCACGGTCTCCCGCGAAGGGTGCCGATAGCACACCGGCGACGTGGAAGGAGCCTCACTCATGGCACCAAAGGTACCGTGAGTGCTCAGGCGCGCTCGATCTCCACCCGCTCCACCACGACGTCCTCGCGCGGCCGGTCGCCCGGGCCGGTCGGGGTGTTCGCGATCGAGTCGACGACCTTGGCCGACTGCTCGTCCGCGACCTGGCCGAAGATGGTGTGCCGGCGGTTCAGGTGCGGGGTCGGCGCCACCGTGATGAAGAACTGCGAGCCGTTGGTGCCCGGCCCGGCGTTTGCCATGGCCAGCAGGTACGGCCGGTCGAAGGAGAGCTCCGGGTGGAACTCGTCACCGAACTGGAAGCCCGGGCCACCGCGGCCGGTGCCGGTCGGGTCACCCAGCTGGATCATGAAACCGGCGATCACCCGGTGCGAGATGGTGCCGTCGTAGTACGGCCCGTTGCCGGGCTGGCCGGTCCGCGGGTCGGTGTACGCCTTGGTGCCGTCGGCCAACTCCACGAAGTTCCGGACCGTCGCCGGAGCGTGGTCCGGGAACAGCTGGAGCCGGATCGGACCGTGGTTGGTGTGCAGGGTGGCGTAAATCGTCTCGGCCACGGGTACTCCCGTCTGTGTCGGATGGGAACAGTCTCGTCAGTTCGGATCCTGCCCCATGTGTCTGATCCGGCCGCGCGGGGGTACCCGAGAAGGCAACATGGGTCCGGAGAAACCACAGGAGGTGGGCACTGGTGTTCGCAACGATGCGCCGCAAGCGCCGGAGCGCGAAGATGCGTGGTGAGCTCGGTCAGAGCGTGGATCACTTGAAGCGCGCCGCTTCGATCGCCGCTCAGGAGACCACCGCGACGGTCGGACCCCGGCTCAACGCCGCGGTCGAGCGGGTTCAGCCGGCCGCCGACAAGGCGAAGGACGTCGCGACGCAGAGCTGGGACAGTGCTCTCGCGGCGCTGACTCCCCTGGTCGCGGCCGCTGCCGACAACGTGCGGCAGGCGGGCAGGACCGGCAAGAAGGTGTCCAAGCGCGAGCTCAAGGCGCAGCGCAAGCGCGCCGACAAGCTGCAGCGCAAGGCGGACAAGGCGCTCGGCCGCGAGAAGAGCGGCCGGGGCAGCAAGCTCGCCGGGTACGCGCTGCTGGGCACCGCCGTGGGCCTCGGCGCCGCGTGGTACGCCAAGCGTCGCAACCAGGCGCAGTGGGAGGAGTACGACGCCGCTCCCAACCCGGTGACCAGCACGGCCGCCGCCGACGACGCGGCGTTCGAGCCGCTGGAGCCGACGGTGTACACCACGTCGAACGGCACGGCGGCGAGCGTTGACAAGACCGGTAAGACCGGCCCGGCCAAGTGAGCCGATGCCGACCGGCCCGTTCCCGACCCGGGAGCGGGCCGGTCGGCGTTGCCGTCAGCAGCGGCCGGTGATCATCGCGTAGGCGGCCAGGCCACCGGCCGTGAGCGCGGCGATCATCACGCCGGTGAGCAGCGACGGGACCGGCAGGCGCAGCCATCGCCGGCGGGGCGGATCGCCGTCGTGCCCGGCCACCGCGTCCACCAGTCGGTGATGATGAATATCCCCCACGGATGGGAGTCTAGAGCCAGCCGTTGCGCCGGAAGGCCCGGTAGAGGATCACCGTGATCACCGCGAGCAGCGCCATCAGCCCCGGATACCCGTACCGCCAATGGGTTTCCGGCATGTATTTGAAGTTCATCCCGTAGACGCCGGCCGCCGCGGTCCACACGGTGGCGATACCGGCCCAGGCGGCGATCTTGCGCATGTCGTCGTTCTGGTCGACGGAGAGCTGCGCGAGCCGGGCCTGCAGAATCGAGTTGAGCAGGTCGTCGTAGGAGGAGACCTGCTCGACGGTACGCGTGAGGTGGTCCTGCACGTCCCGGAAGTACCGCCGGATCTCCTTGGGCACCACGCCCTGGCTGGCGATGATCCCGGCCAGCGGGCGCTGCAGCGGCACCACCGCCCGGCGGAACTCCACCAGTTCCCGCTTCAGCTGGTAGACCTGCTGGATCGGGGCGCTACGGTCGCGCGAGAAGACACCCTCCTCGATCAGGTCCAGGTCCGCCTCGACCTGCTCGGCCACCTCCAGGTAGTGGTCGACCACCCGGTCGGTGACCGCGTAGGCGACCGCCCATGGACCCTGCTGCAACAGGTTCGCCCGCTGTTTCTCCAGGTCGGCCCGGACCGGCGACATCTCGGAGGCCTCGCCGTGCCGCACGGTGATGACGAACCGGTCGCCCACGAAGACCATCATCTGGCCGGTCTCCACCACCTGAGAGCTCTCGGTCAGCTCCTGGTGCGGCACGTACCGGGCGGTGCGCAGCACCAGGAAGTGCACGTCGTTGAACTGTTCCAGTTTGGGCCGCTGCTCGGCCTTGACCGCGTCCTCGACGCTCAGCTCGTGCAGGCCGTAGGTGCGCGCGATGCCGATCATCTCGCGCTCGGACGGCTGGTGCAGGCCCAGCCAGACGAACGCGTCGTCACGCCGGCGGACCTCGGCGAACGCCTCGTCCGGGGTGAACAGGCCGGGAATCCGCTCACCGGCCACATAGACACCGCAGTCGACGACCGCGGAGTCCTGGGCGTCCGCGTCGTCCGGATGCCGATGCGTCTCGTTGGCGCCGAGGATCCGATTCATCGCCCGGGCCGCCCAGGCCTTGGACAACGGCCGGTTGCGACTGAACGCACCGTTCTGTTCGCTCATGCCGACCTCCCCCGGGTTGCACCGACAAACCAACTGAGGCTACTTCGTCGGGCCGGCAGCAGGTACGGCCGGGCGGGCCGCCGCCGGGCGGCGGGGGGTCGGACAGCGGGGCCCACCCGGACGGACTGTCAGTGCCCCGATCCGTCCGGGTGGAAACCGCCGTTCTACCGGCCCCGGACCTCGTCGATCGCCTCGGCCAGGCGGCGGACACCCTCGTCGATCTGGTCGACGGTGACCGCGGAGTACGCCAGGCGCACCGAGTTGCGGCCGCCCTCCAGCAGGAAGTCGCTGCCCTTGACGATCGCGACGCCCTTCTTCATGGCGGCCGGGAACAGCTTCTCCACATCGATGTCGGCCGGCAGGTCCACCCAGAGGAAGTAGCCGCCGTCCGGCTCGGTGAAGGTGGCGCCCGGGATCCGGTCGCGGATCGCCTCGGCCAGCACCCGGGCCCGCTCGCCCAACGCCTCGCTGACCTTGCGGACCGACTTCTCGATGTCGCCGGAGACGCAGAACTGGTGCACGATCGCCTCGGAGACCATGCCCGGGGAGATGTACAGGTTGGTCGCCTTCTTCGCGATCGCGTCGATCAGCGCGGCCGGACCGACCAGGTAACCCACCCGGACACCCGGGCAGACCGTCTTGGTGAAGCTGGAGGCGTGCACCACCAGGTTGTTGGTGTCCAGCGACAGCATCGAGGGCAGCGGCTCGCCGCGGAACCGGATGTCCACGTACGGGTCGTCCTCGAAGATGATGAACTCGTACTGCTCGGCCAGGGCGAGCAGCGCCCGCCGCTTCTCCTCGGAGAGCGTGAGGCCGGCCGGGTTCTGGTAGTTCGGGATGATGTGCGCCAGCTTCGGGCGGACCCCGGACTCCAGCAGCGCGCGCAGCTCGTCGACGTCGATGCCGTCCGGCCGCAGCGTCACCTGGTGCACCTTGGCGCCCAGGTTCTGCAGGTTCAGCAGGGTGCGGTCGTACGTGGGCTTCTCCACGACCACGTCGTCGCCCGGCTGCACCAGGTGGCCGAAGAGGAACGCGTCGGCCTGCAGCGAACCGTTGGTCACGATGACCTGGTCCGGGGAGACGCCGTGCTTGTCGGCGATCCACCTGCGCAGCGGGAGGTAGCCGACGGACGTGCCGTACGCGGTGACCCCGGCCGGGTCGGCGTCGAAGGCGCGGGCGGCGGCGGCCTTCAGGCCCTCCACGTCGACGATGTCCAGCGACGGAGCGCCACGGGCGAACGAGATGAGCTGCTCAGCGGTCATGGTGCCAGCTTAGAAGCAGCGTCTGTCCCATTTCTTTACCTCCCCCGCTCGTTGACCACCCCGTAGCGAATTCCAGCTGGGCCGAAGGGGACCTCTCATGATCGGACTTGTGCTCGCCGCCGGCGCCGGGCGACGGCTGCGCCCGCACACCGACACACTGCCGAAAGCTCTCGTCCCGGTCGACGGCGACACCACGATCCTCGACATCACGCTGCGCAACCTGTCCGCGGCGGGGCTGCGCGAGGTGACGATCGTGGTCGGTTACCGCGCGGACACGATCGAGGAGCGGGTCGAGACCTTCGAGCGGCGGTACGGCGTGACCATCACCCTGGTGCACAACGACCGGGCCGAAGAGTGGAACAACGCGTACTCGTTGTGGCTGGCCAGGGACCACTTCGCGCGGGGCGCGCTGGTGATCAACGGGGACACCGTGCACCCGGTCGAGGTGGAACGGATCCTGCTCGCCGAGCGCGGCCCCAGCATCCTGCTCGCCGTCGACACCGTTAAGGAGTTGGCTGACGAAGAGATGAAGACGGTATTTGACCCGAACGGCCAACTGACGAGGATCACCAAACTGATGGATCCCTCCGAGGCGTACGGCGAGTACATCGGCGCCACCATCATCGAGGCCTCCGCCGCGGCGGCGCTGGCCGACGCACTGCGGGCGACCTGGGTGCGCGACCCGGGCCGGTTCTACGAGGACGGCTTCCAGGAGTACGCCGAGCGGGGCGGCGAGATCCGCGCGGCGGAGATCGGCAAGCTCGACTGGGTCGAGGTGGACAACCTCGACGACCTGGTCAAGGCCCGGGAGATCGCATGCCGCTGCTAGCCCGCAGCGTGCAGACCCCGCTGCACATCGAGGTGCGGCGGGGCGCGGTGGCCGACCTCGGCCGGATCCTCGCCGACGGGCGGATCTCGGCCGGCGGCGACGTCGCCATCGTCGTCGGGCCCGGCCTCGGCGAGCGGATCGTCGACCTGCTGCGGCCCACGCTGCGGTCGGCGACCGTGCACGTCACCGCCGGCGGCACCCTGGACGCCGCCCTGGAGCTGGCCGGCAAGCTGCGCGCCGGCAACTACGACGCGGTGGTGGGAATCGGCGGCGGCCGCACCGTGGACACCGCCAAGTACGCCGCCAGCCGCTGGGGGCTGCCGATGGTCTCGGTCGCCACCAGCCTGGCCAACGACGGTGTCGCCTCACCGGTGGCCAGCCTGGTCAACGACGGGATCAAGGGGTCGTACGGGGTGCACATCCCGTTCGGGGTGATCGTCGACCTGGACTTCGTCGAGACCGGCCCGGAGCGGGTGAACCGGGCCGGCATCGGCGACGTGATCAGCAACCTCAGCGCGCTGGCCGACTGGGAGCTGGGCCGGCAGGTGCGCGGCGAGCCGGTCGACGGGATCGCCGCGTCGCTGGCCCGGATGGGCGCCGAGGCGGTGCTGACCATGCCCGGCGACCTGAACGACGACGCGTTCGTCACGGTGCTCGCCGAGGCGCTGATCGCGAGCGGGCTGGCGATGGCGGTCTGTGGCAGCAGCCGGCCGTGCAGCGGTGGCTGCCACGAGATCATCCACGCGGCCGACGCGTTGTACCCGGGCACCGCGTCGCACGGCGAACTGGCCGGACTGGGCGCGCTGTTCTGCACGTTCCTGCGGGGCGACCGGCGGCGCTTCGGTCAGATGGCTGACTGCCTGGCCCGTCACCAACTTCCCCGATCACCGTACGACGTTGGTCTGACCGTGGAGCAGTTCGTCCAGGTCATCGACTTCGCTCCGCGGACCCGACCGGATCGCTACACCATTCTCGAACATCTGGCGCTGACGCCGGACGAGATACGTCAAAGGCTGGCCGAGTATGAAGACGCACTTGTATCCCGTTGAAACCCGCCAGCCCCGGCAGCCGACCGCGGCCGACTACTACGCGGTCAACCGTGGGGGCGGGCTGTTCAGCGAGGCGGTCAGCCAGCGGATCGGTTCCCGGATCGCGGTCTTCGCCTTCCGCCGCGACCTCAGCCCCACCCTGCTGACCATCGTCAACCTCAGCATCGGGCTGCTCACCTCGTTCGTGGTGATCAGCGCCGCCGAGGCGGTCGCCGACGGCCGGGTGTGGGGCTGGCTGGTCGGCGTGCTGGCGCTGGCCGGTTGGCAGCTGGCGTACGCGTTCGACTGTGCGGACGGGCAGCTCGCCCGGGTCACCGGGCGCAGCAGTTCGGCCGGCGGGCGCCTCGACGTGCTGTGTGACGTGGCGGTGCAGTCCGCCCTGGTCGCCTCGCTCGCGGCGACCGCCAAGGTGCAGGAGCCGGGCACCCCGGCGTGGCTGCTCTCGGCGTTCGCGGCGACCTGGATGGTCAACCTGGTGACCTCGGTGATGCAGGGCGGTGGCCAGGCGTCGAGCATGGTGACCAGCCGGTCGTTGCCGGTGCGGGCGGTGAAGCTGATCCGCGACTACGGGGCGGTGATCGCCGTGGCCGGGGCGGTGCTGGCCGCGGCGCCCCAGCTCACGGTCTGGTTCATCGGAGTCTTCACGCTGGTCAACGGCGGTTTTCTGGCGGCCAGCATCGCGTTCACCGGCCGCACCGCGCTGCACCTAGACGCGCACCGGGATGGCTGACGACGACCCGAGGACGGTGCCGTTCGCGGCCAGCGCCTCGGCCACCACGTACTCCGGGGTGCCCTGGACGGTCAGCGTGGTCTCGAAACCGGTCCGGGCCGCCTCCACTGTGGTGCTCAGCTCCTGCGGCTGACCGCCGGCCCGGGCCCGCCACCGGGCGATGCCGGTGTGCCCGTTCCAGCTCGCGGTGACGATCACGTTGCCGCCCTCGACCCGCAGCCCCAGCGCCGGTTGATCGTGCGGCGTGCCGGTCCACTCCGCCTTGTACGCCCGGTACGACTGGTTGTCCAGCGGCAGATGCCCGGCCAGCCGCACCGACCCGTCCGCGTTGTGCTCGGTGAAGTGCGGGTCCTGACCCCACCCGATGAACGAGCCGCCGTCGCCCAGTTCCCGGAAGTTGCCCTGGGTCGGCGCCGACACCCGGTCCGGGTGCACGTACTCCGCCATGAAGTTGATCTTTTTGGCGGCCTCGTCCACGGTGAACACCAGGCCGCGGGAGTAATCGCGCTCCTTGGTGATCCCGGCCCCGTTGTCGAAGACGCTGTAGCTGCCGTCCCGGCGCCGGCGGAAGTCGTGCTGCCAGTGGAAGGCGGCCCGCTCCTCGACCGCGAAATCGGACTTCTTGCCGCCGGCCCGCCAGAGCACCGCGCCCGTCTGCTTGTGGACCTTGTAGACGGTCCAGGTGTGCCGGGCGGAGAGCAGCAGATGCCCGTCCGCGTCCAGGCCCACCGAGTTGGGGTGCAGGTAGTCGTAGGGCAGATGCGCCGCATCACCCTGCGGCAGCGGCGCGTACGACTCGGCCAGCGTGACGTGTTCGCTGGCCCGCCACTGGAACAGCCGTTTGCCGGTGGCGATGTCGATCTCCTGGAGCACCCCGTCGTGCAGCACCCCGTCGGCCGGGCCACCGACCGGGGACAGGTCGTAGGCGATCGGGTCGTACACCCAGAACAGCGCGGTGTCCCGCGGGGTGATCACGAAGTCGTGCTGGTCGGCCTGCTCGGTGCCGGCCGCCCGGACCCGGGTGATCTCCCGGTACTGCTGATCGGCGATGACGAACTCACCCTGGCCGACACCCTGCCCGCCGGTTCCCCCGATGGTCCCCTCCCACCAGGTCAGCACCGGTTTGTCGCGATAGATCTGGGCCTTGAGATCGATCGCCACGGTGGCCGGGTCGGGCACCTTGCGGAACCACACCGGCGACCCGGTCTCGTCGACCATCAGCGGCCCCCACAGCCCGTGCCCGGAGGCCGGGGTGAGCAGGATGTAGCCGGGCACCGTCCGGTTCGCCGGAGTGGTGATCGTGACGTCCGGCAGGGCCTGCAAATCGGGCCGGGAGCGATACTTCGGGGCCGCCACCGGGGTCTTCTGCTCGGGGGCGGCCGGTGCGGCCGGGATGCGGCCGAGGGCGAATCCGGCTCCACCGGCGGCGACGGCCGCGGCGGAGCCGGCGAGGAGAGCACGACGGGAGATCACAGACGCGAGTCTTCCCCGATCGGCCGCGAACTACCTCGACATACGCTGGGAATCCGAAATCATGCCCGTGTAGATCTCGATCAAACGCCGGGTGAGCACATCCGGATGGAAGTGGACCAGATAGCGCTCGCGGGCCGCCACCGCCCGCCCGGCGGCCTCGGCCCGGGCTCGCGGCAGCACCGCGGCCAGCGCCGCCGGGTCCGGCTCGGCGAGCCAACCGGATTCCCCGATCAGGTACGGCACCCCGCCGACCGCCGTGCCGAGCACCGGCCGCCCCGCCGCCATCGCCTCCAGGATCACCGTCGGCAGCACGTCCTCCCAGGTCGGAACGGCCACCACGACCGACGCGGCGGTGCGCGCCGCGGTCATCCCGGCCCGATCCAGCGGGCCCAGGTAGGTGACGTCGGCACGCTCGGCGGCGGCCCGCTCGGCCAGCGGGCGCAGTTCGCCGTCACCGGCGATGCGCAGCGGGCCGAGTGAGCCGTCCGGATGCCGTCGCCAGGCGTCGAGCAGCAGGCCGAGGCCCTTCTCCGGGGAGAGCCGGGCGGCGTAGAGGAACCCGTCGCCGGGCGGGGCCGGGTCGCCTGGGTCGGGCAGGCCGTTCGGCTTGATCACGATGCGGTCGGCCGGGACGCCGTAGTCGTCCAGATGCGCGGCGATCTTGTCGGTCAGCGCGATGTAGCGGTCGACCGAGTGCCAGGTGGGACGGTGCACGGCCAGCGTGGTCGCCATGATCGCGCTCTGCGCCGCGGATCCGCGGTAGCACCTGTTTCTGATCGCCGGCCAGCCCAGCAGCTTGCCGCGACAGTCCTGGCAGTTGTGGCCGTCCCGGAAATACAGCCCCGAGGAGCAGACCTGGCGGTAGTTGTGCACGGTCTGGACGACCGGGATGCCGTGGGCGTGCGCGGTCCGGATCACTCTGGGCGATAAGAGCGGGTAAGGGTTATGGAGATGGAGCAAGTCCGGTTTTTCGGATTCGATCAGCGCGGCAAGATCGCGCTGAGCGGCCCCGCCCAGCATCGGGGCCATCGGCAGCAGCGCTTTCTGCCTGGCCGGCATCCCGGAGATCGAGTCGGAACTCCGCTGGAACGGCACCACGGCCACGCCGGCCGCGCGCAACTGCTCGATCTCGGTGTCGACGATGACGTTCTCCCCGGAGGGGATCGCCTCGCGATACCGGTTGTGTGCAACCACCACCTTCACGGTCGCAAACGCTACCGTGAGGGGGTGCCCGAACTCCCCGAGGTCGAGGCGCTCGCTGCTTACCTGCGGGAGCGTGCGGTCGGCCACTCCGTGCAGCGCCTCGAGGTCGCCTCGTTCAGCGCGCTGAAGACGTACGATCCGGCGCCCTCCGCCCTGACCGGCCTGCCGATCACCTCGGCCGGCCGGCACGGCAAGTTCCTGGACATCGGCATCGGCCTGGACGTGCACCTGGTCGTGCACCTGGCCCGGGCCGGCTGGCTGCACTACCGCGACACGTTCAAGTCGCCGGCCCCGCTCAAACCGGGCAGCGGGCCGATCGCGATCCGGCTGCGGCTCGACGACGGCTCCGGCTTCGACCTGACCGAGGCCGGCACCCAGAAGTCGCTCGCGGCCTACCTGGTCCGCGACCCGCAGACCGAGGTTCCGGGGGTGTCCCGGCTCGGCCCGGACGCGCTCGCGGTCACCCGCGACGAGTTCGCCCGGCTGATCCGGTCACGCAACGGCCAGGTCAAGGGCGTGCTCACCGATCAGGAGGTGCTCGCCGGGATCGGTAATGCGTACTCCGACGAGATCCTGCATGTGGCGAAGATGTCACCGTTCGCGTTGACCGGGAAGCTCACCGAGGAGCAGCTCACCACGTTGTACGAAGCGATGCGCGAAGTGGAGACCGACGCCGTGCAACGATCCGTCGGACAGAAGGCGGCCGAGCTCAAGGGCGAGAAACGGGCCGGCATGCGGGTGCACGCCCGGACCGGCCTGCCGTGCCCGGTTTGCGGCGACACCGTGCGCGAGGTCTCGTTCGCCGACAAGAGCCTGCAGTACTGCGCGACGTGCCAGACCGGCGGCAAACCGCTCGCCGACCGCCGCCTGTCCAAGTTGGTGCGGTGAGCACCGCCACTGATCGGTCACCGTCCGTATTGGTAAGGATTGGGACCCCAACGGCACCTTCTTTCGGGCCGATCCATCGGTATAGTGGCCCGGTCCCTGGACACCGTTGTGACGCGAACGGGTATCGGCGGACCCGCCGACGGCCCCGAGGTCGTGGCGGTGCGTAATCTTTTTCCGGATGCGGGAGGACGTAGGCGAAGTGACGACTAGCCTGCATCGCCCAACGACCGACAGCAGCCGGAGTAAGCCCGTGCGGTACGACAGCTTCGAGTGGCCGCAGCAGGATCAGCAGCCACCGAGCAACGGTGTCCCCCGATCGGCGTGGACCCGTCAGCACCGCCGAGTTTCCCGGTGGCATCGGCCCTACACCGCGGTCCTGATCGTTCTGGACCTGATCTCCACGCTCGGCGCCAGCTGGATCGCCTCGCTGCTGGAGAAATCGCAGAGTGGCTTCCAGGACAAGAGCTGGTGGTTCTTCTCCAACGGCGCGCTCTTCAACTTCTTCGCGTACCTGGTGCTCCCGCTCGGCTGGCTGCTCCTGCTCTGGACCAACGGCACGTACGACCGCCGTTACCTGGGCCTGGGCAGCGAGGAGTTCAAGCGGATCGTGCGCACCTCGGTCACCGTGGTGGCCGCCGTGTCGCTGCTCGCGTTCGCCACCAAGACCGCGCTCTCCCGCGGCACGGTCGCCGCGGTGTCGCTGAGCGCGCTCGCCTTCATCCTGATCGGCCGGGTCGGCGCCCGGCAGGTGCTGCACCTGGCCCGGCGCCGCACCGGGCACGGCGCGCACCGGATGATCCTGGTCGGCACGCTGCCCGAGGCGCTCGAGGTCTACACCGCGGTCACCCGCAGCCCGGCCGCCGGCCTGATCCCGGTCGCCATCCACATCACCGACGGCTACGCCGCGACCCGTGGCATCGAGACGCCGATCCCGGTCTACACCGGGCGGGACGTGCTCTCGCTGGTGCGCGAGGTCGGCGCGGACACCATCGCGGTGTGCGGCTCGGCCAGCGCCGAGCCCGGCGAGCTGCGCCGGCTGGCCTGGCAGCTGGAGGGCACCGGCGTCGACCTGGTGGTCGCGCCGCAGCTCACCGACATCGCCGGCCCCCGGGTGCACATCCGTCCGATCGAGGGCCTGCCGCTGCTGCACGTCGAGGAGCCGACTCTCTCCGGCCCCGGCTGGCTGATCAAGAACCTGCTCGACCGGGTCACCGCGGCCCTCGGGCTGCTGCTGATCAGCCCGATCCTGGGGATCATCGCGCTCGGCATCCGGCTCTCCGACCCCGGTCCGGTCTTCTTCCGGCAGACCCGGGTCGGGCACGACGGCCAGACGTTCAAGGTCTGGAAATTCCGGACCATGTACGTCGACGCCGAGGAGCGCAAGGCCACCCTCGAAGAGCTCAACGAGTCCGACGGCATGCTCTTCAAGATGAAGCACGACCCGCGGATCTTCGCCTTCGGGCAGAAACTGCGGGCCACCTCGCTCGACGAGCTGCCCCAGCTGATCAACGTGCTCAAGGGCGAGATGTCGCTGGTGGGCCCGCGGCCGCTGCCCGCCGACGACGGCGACTACCTCGGCGACGTACGCCGCCGGCTGCTGGTCCGCCCGGGCATCACCGGCCTGTGGCAGGTCTCCGGCCGCTCGGACCTCTCCTGGGACGAGGCGGTCCGGCTCGACCTCTACTACGTCGACAACTGGTCGCTGACCTACGACCTGAGCATCCTCTGGCGCACCATCGGCGTCGTCCTCAAGCGCAAGGGCGCCTACTGACATCTGTCGCTCGACTGGCCCGTGACCGTCCTGGTCACGGGTCATTTCGATTTTCTGGACAAAACTTCGGCGAAGGTGTCACCCGGATTCGCGCGGACCCGCGTCTACACAGGCGTCAGTCACTGAGCGGAAAGAAACCGGAGCACGCCATGCGCCTCACCAAGACCCACCTGATCATCGCGACCGCCGCCGTCGTCACCACCCTGCTGTCCGGCTGCCACGGGGGCAGCCGGACGCAGAGCCTCTCGACCGTGCCGGGCTCGGCCGTCGACACGGCCGTCGTGCCGACCGCCGCGGCAAGCGCCCCGGTGGCGGCCGCGGCGGTCGCGCCCCGGCTCGGCATCAGCTTCTTCGGCTGGGACCCCAAGCACGAGAACTATCTCTACGTGCACAACGGCCAGGCCAAGGTCGCGCTGAAGGGCTCCGAGGTCTACTACGGCAACACGGCGGTCGCCCCGGACGGCCACAGGATCGCCTGGGTCGCGGCGAAGGACCGAAGCCTCTGGGTCGCGAACGTGGACGGCACCGACCGCCGCCGGGCCGGCGCCCCGGTGAACGAGATGAACTACAGCATCGACTGGACCGCCGACGGCACCGGCCTGATCGCCACCCGCAACGCCGCGCCGAACCAGCCGATCGTGTACGGCACCGTGCGGATCGCCGACGGGAGTTTCACCGCGCTGCCCAAGTCGCTGCAGGGTGGCCTGCACTTCCGGATGACCCCGGACGGCAAGCACTACCTGTACATCGCCGACGGCGTCTCCTTCGCCTCCGCCGACCTGGACGGCACCCACATCGTCAAGACGCCGATCATCGGCGACCGCAGCCTGAAGAAGAACCCGAGGCACCTGCGCGCGGTCGACATCATCAGCTCCGACGCCACCGGCGACATGCTGGCCGTCAACACCTGGGACAGCTTCGAGTACGACCGGTCGGTCGGCTCGTCGCTGGCCAACACCCTGATCGGGCGGGCGACCGGCCGGGTGCTCGCGCTCCCGGTCAAGGGCGCGGTGGAGCAGATCCTGTTCCGGGCCGACGGCAACGTGCTGGTCCGCAGCAGGTCCGGCTCGACCTGGACGCTGACCCTGCTCTCGCCCGCCCGCAAGGTGCTGACCACCCGGACGGAATCGTCGCTCACCAGCGGGATCGGCCTGCTCGCCGTCGCCGGCTGACCCGCCCGGCCCCGGGCCGTCGTCCACTGTGGGCGGCGGCCCGTCTCGTCGCCCGTCCGCCGGCCGGTGCCCGGTTGTCCACAGGTCCGGAATCAGGCATGGCGCGACCGGCCCGGAGACGTCAGGATCTGAGCCGTGGCTGGGCAGATCGGGAGTGTGCTGGCGGTCGTCGCCGTGCTGGCGGCGCTGGCCGCCGCGGTGGTGGCCGTGCTCCGGCTGCGGGCCCGGCGCGGCATCGCGACCACCATGCAGCGGGCGACCTACGAGGTGCTGCACACCGCCTCGCTGGCCGCCGAGCCGCTGCGGGCCGGGCTGACCCCCGCCACCGCCGCCAAGGCGGCCCGCCACCTGCGCACCCTGATCGGCGCGGCCGGGCTCAGCATCGCCGACGACGAGCGCTGCCTGGCCCACGACGGCCGCGGCGGCCATCACACCGCCCAGCTGACCGCGGCCGCCCAGCGCGCCCTGAGCGCCCGGCGTTCGATCGTGCTCACCGCCGCCGAGCTGCCCTGCGACCGGGTCGACTGCGTGGTCCGTGGCGCCGTGGTGGCGCCCCTGCCCGGTCCGGACGGCGCGGCCGCCGCCGCCCTGGTCGCGGTCGCCGACGACCCGCCGGCGCCGGGCCTGGTCCAGGCCGCGCTGGAGGCCGCCCGGTGGGCCGGCTCGCAGCTGGCCCTGGCCGAGCTCGACTCGTCCCGGGAGCGGCTGGCCCGGGCCGAGGTGCGCGCGCTGCGGGCGCAGATCAGCCCACACTTCATCTACAACGCGCTCACCGCGATCGCCTCGTTCGTCCGCACCGATCCGGAGCGGGCCCGCGAGCTGATCCTGGAGTTCGCCGAGTTCACGCGATACTCGTTCCGCGCCCACGGCGAGTTCACCACCCTCGCCGAGGAGCTGCGTTCGATCGACCGCTATCTCACCATCGAACGCGCCCGGTTCGGCGACCGGCTGCAGGTGCGGTTGCAGATCGCGCCCGAGGTGCTGCCGGTCGGCCTGCCCTTCCTCTGCCTGCAGCCGCTGGTGGAGAACGCCGTCCGGCACGGCCTGTCCCGCAAACCCGGCGTCGGTATGGTGAGCATCGAGGCCCGGGACGCCGGCGCCGAGTGCCACATCACCGTCGAGGACGACGGCGTCGGGATGGATCCGACGGTCTTCGGGCAGGACAGCGCGGACAGCGAGGACGGCCAGCACGTCGGCCTGGTCAATGTGGACGAGCGCCTGCGGTCGGTGTTCGGCGATCATCACGGGCTGGTCGTCGAGACCGCCCCCGGCGCGGGGACGAGGGTGAGCATGCGGGTCCCGAAATTCCATCCGCAGGTGCGGGCATGAGCCTCGTCGTGCTGGCCGTCGACGACGAGCCGCCGGCCCTGGACGAGCTGGCCTACCTGCTGAACGCGGACGGCCGGGTGGCGCATGTGCACCGGGCCGGGGACGCGACCGAGGCGTTGCGGGTGCTGCGCGACACCGAGGTCGACGCGGTCTTCCTGGACATCCGGATGCCCGGGCTGGACGGCATGGAGCTGGCGCGCATCCTGCGCCGGTTCGCGCATCCGCCGGCGATCGTCTTCGTCACCGCCTACGACGACGGGGCGGTGGACGCGTTCGATCTGGGGGTCACCGACTACGTGCGGAAACCGGTGCGGGCCGAACGGCTCGGCGAGTCGCTGCGCCGGGTGGCCGGGCTACGGGCGGCGCCGGCCACGGCGGTCCCGGCCGACGAGGCGGCGATCCCGGTCGAGCTGGCCGGGACGACCCGGATGCTGCCGCGATCGTCGGTCCGGTGGGTGGAGGCACAGGGCGACTATGCGCGGCTGCACACCGCGGATGCCTCGCACCTGGTCCGGGTGTCGCTCGCGACGCTGGCCGAGCGATGGGCGAATGCCGGGTTCGTGCGGATCCACCGGTCGTTCCTGGTACAGCTGCGGCTGGTCACCGAGCTGCGGCTGACCGGTTCGGGCTATGTGGTGGCGGTCGGCGGGGTGGAGCTCCCGGTCAGCCGGCGGCACACCCGGGAGCTGAAAGACCGGCTCATCCGGGCGGCCAAGCATGATTGGGGGCGCTAATCCACACGCTTATCCACAGCCTCACAGGCTTATCCACTGAGTTATCCACAGGCTGGCGGGGGATAACCGCAAGCGCGGCTTAAGCGTCCGGGGAACCGTTCGAGGCCGGTTATCCACAGGTCAGCGGGGTGTCGGCCGGTCAGCGGGTGGGTGACGGCTGGATCTGAGGGGGCGGGCTGTCCGTTCCTGATCCCTGTCTGTGGCTCTTCTCCACAGTTCGTTCACAACTCCCCCGCCAGGCCTCCGCGATCGGTCAATAGGCTGCTGCCCACACGGCGCGGGCCGGTGGGTCACGGGGGCGCACCGGTCACGGCGCGACGTCCCTGGGTCCGGCGGCGACGCAGGGCGGTTCAGGCTCGCTTCGGATCGCGGCCCGGCTTGGGGCGCGGCCCGGCTTCGGCCACGGCGCGGCTTCGACCGCGGGTTGGATTGGGTCGCTGCCCGGCTTCGGCCCGGCTTGGCTCGCAGCCCGGCTTCGGTCGCGGCGCGGCTTCGGCCACGGCGCGGCTTCGGCCGCAGCCCGGCTTGGGTCGCGGCTCGGCTTGGGTCGCGGCTCGGCTTGGGTCGCGGCCCGGCTTGGGTCGCGGCCCGGCTTGGGTCGCGGCCCGGCTTGGGTCGCGGCCCGGCTTCGGCCGCAGCCCGGCTTGGGTCGGCGGTGGGTGCGGGGAATTTGTTCGGTGGAGGGGAGTCGGCGTGGAGACGATGACGGAGCGGCGGGTTCTGGTCGTCGAGGATGAGCGGGCCATCGCGGATGCGGTGGCCGCGCGGCTGCGCGCCGAGGGGTTTCTGGTGCAGGTGGTCGGGGACGGGCCCAGCGCGGTGGAGGCGGCTCGGCGGGTCCCGCCGGATGTGGTCGTGCTCGACGTGATGCTGCCCGGGTTCGACGGACTGGAGGTGTGCCGGCGGATCCAGGCCGAACGGCCGGTGCCGGTGCTGATGCTGACCGCCCGTGGGGACGAGACCGACCTGCTCGTCGGGCTCGCGGTGGGGGCCGACGACTACATGGCCAAGCCGTTCTCGATGCGCGAACTCGCCGCCCGGGTGCATGCGCTGCTCCGGCGGGTCGGCAAGACCGGAGCGGCCCGGGTGGCGGCGCCGGCCGGGCCGCCGACGCTGCGGCTCGGGGACCTGGAGATCAACCAGGCGGAGCGGCGGGTGCTTCGCGGCGGGGCTGAGGCGCATCTGACGCCGACCGAGTTCGACCTGCTCGTGCACCTCGCCCGGACCCCGCGGACGGTGCTGCCCCGGGAGCGGCTGCTGGCCGAGGTCTGGGGCTGGGCGGACGCGTCCGGCACGCGGACCGTCGACAGCCACATCAAAGGCCTGCGCCGTAAGCTGGGCGCCGACCTGATCCGCACCGTGCACGGGGTCGGCTACGCCCTGGACATCGAACGATGAGCACGCCTGCCAAACGCGGATCGCGCACCACGGATCGGGCGAGCAGCACGCGCGCCGCATCGGGATCACGGCCCACGGACCGGGCGAGCAGCACACCCGCCGCACCGGGATCACGGCCCACGGACCGGGCGAGCAGCACACCCGCCGCACCCGGATCACGGCCCGCCGATCGGGTGAGGAGCACGCGCGCCGGGTGCGGATCGCGGGTGGCGGCGCCGGCGATGGGGATGTGGCGGGTGGGGCGGTGAGGGCGCGGCTGATGCAGGCGGTGCACGATGTGGCGGCCCGGCTGTTCCGGTGGCTGCCCCGGCCGCTGGACCCGGTGCGGTCGATCAAGGCGAAGCTGTCGCTGGCGCTCGGTTTCGCCGGCGGGATCGGGCTGCTGGTCTTTCTGTGGAGCATCGACTTCTACCGGGTCGACGTGCTCTGGATCGCGATCGCCGCCGCGCTGGGGCTGGTCACGCTACAGGTGATGGCGCACGGAGCGACGATTCCGCTGCGCGAGATGACCGTCGCGGCACGGCAGATGGCGCGCGGTGACTACACGCACCGGATCCGGACCCGCTCCCAGGACGAGGTGGGCGAGCTGGCCCAGGCCTTCAACCAGATGGCCGCGGATCTGGCCGCCGCCGACCGGCAGCGGCGGGAGCTGATCGCCAACGTCTCGCACGAGCTGCGTACGCCGATCACCGCCCTGCGGGGCCTGCTGGAGAACATCGTCGACGGGGTGGCCGCCACCGACCCGGAAACCATGCGCACCGCCCTGTCGCAGACCGAACGCCTCAGCCGGCTGGTCGATGACCTGCTCGATCTGTCCCGTCTGGACGCCGGCGTGGTCCCGCTGCGCCGCGAGCTGATCAGCGTTCCGGAGTTCCTCGACGAGGTGGTCCGGGAGGCGAAGGTGAACGCGGACGGGATCGGCCAGGATGTCCGGTTCTCGGTCGCCGCCCCGGCTCTGGTGCTGCCCGGCGACCGGGCACGGCTGCACCAGGTATTCGCCAACCTGCTGGACAACGCGGCCCGGCACAGTCCGGCCGGTGGCCTGGTCACGCTGCGCGCCGAACGCCGGGACGGGCAGGTGCTGCTGGCGGTCACCGACGAGGGTGACGGCATCCCGGTGGCCGAGCGGGAACGGGTTTTCGAACGCTTCACCCGGGGTGAGCGCCCGGCCGGTGGCGGCACCGGGCTGGGCTTGGCCATCGCCCGCTGGGTGGTGCAACTGCACGACGGGACGATCGCCGCGGTCGAGCCGGCCGACCGGCGCGGCGCCCAGATCCAGGTTCGCCTCCCCCTCTAAGGAGAAAACGCCATGTCCACGGCACCCCCAGCGCTACCGACGGTACAAAACCTGACAAAAGGTCCGCTTCACGGGCCGTGGCCGGACACTCGGCTGTTCCGCCGCCGCCTGCCGGGTCCCGCCGGTCCGGCTGCTCCGGGCACCATCCTGGCGATCGTCGCCGGGGTCGCGGTCACCGCGCTCACCCTGCCGCTGGGCGTCACCGGCGTCGGCTGGCTGATCACCGCGGTCGCCTGGCTGGCCGTCCTGCTCACCGCCCGCCCGACCGCCGGGCCGGCCTTCCCACCGGTGCCCGCGGCCGGCGCACCGCGGCTCGGCGCCCGCCTCCCGTGGGCCGCCGCCACGATCGGCCTGCTGAGCGTGGGCACGTTCCGCTCGGCCGGCTGGCTCTTCGCCCTCTGCGTGGGCACCGCGACACTGACCTTCGCCCTGGCGATCGGCGCCGGTCGGTCGATGCGGGCGGTGCTCACGACGTACACGCTCGGGCCGGTCGCGGTGTTGCGGGCCGGGCCCTGGCTGGTCCGCGGTCTGGCGCGGGTGCGCCGGCCGCGGGGCGCCGCGCCGTTCCGGATCGCCGCGACCGCCGCGGTCTCCGTCCTGCTGCTGGTCGTTTTCGGTCTGCTGTTCGCCTCGGCCGACGCCACCTTCGCGTCGGTGATCAGCGCGGTGCTCCCGGAGGTGAGCCTGGACGGCGTGGCGCGCTGGATCTTCCTGGCCGGGCTGTCCGCGCCGCTGCTGAGCGGCGTCGCCTACATGTGGATCGCCCCGCCCCGGCTTACCGATCTCGACCACACCGAGGGGATGAGGGTCGGCCGGCTCGAGGCGGCCGTGCCGCTGGGCCTGCTCACCCTGCTCTTCGCGGCGTTCGTCGCGGTGCAGCTGACCGTGCTGTTCGGCGGCGACCGGCACGTGCGGACCACGGCCGGCCTGACCTACGCCGCGTATGCCCGGGGTGGCTTCTGGCAGCTCTGCATCGTCACCGGGCTGACCCTGCTGGTGCTGGCCGGCGCCGCCCGCTGGGCGCCCCGGGAGGCGCCCGGCGACCGGGCCGTGTTCCGCGCCGTGCTCGGCTCGCTCACGCTGCTCACCCTGGTCATCGTCGCTTCGGCGCTGTTCCGGATGCAGGTGTACATCGACACGTACGGCCTGACCCGGCTCCGCCTGCTGGTCGCCTGCTGTGAGGGGTGGTTCGGGGTGATCCTGCTGTTGGTGCTGCTGGCCGGGACGCGCACCCGGGCGCCGTGGCTGCCCCGGGCGGCGATCGCGGCCGGCGTGCTGGCGCTGATCGGGCTGGCGGCGGCGAACCCGGACCTGATGATCGCCCGCAACCAGATGCACCGGTCGCCGGACCGGGTGGACGCCGGTTACCTGTCCGGGCTGTCGCCGGACGCGGTGCCCGCGCTGACCGGTGTGGACGGTCCGCAACGGGTCTGCGTGCTCTACCGGATCAGGATGACCATGCCGGATGACCGGTGGTACGAGTGGAACTACGGCCGGGCGGCCGCCCGGGACATCATCGGACAGCTGCCACCCATGGCTCATGATCGATGCGGCGCCTATTGACATTCCGCCGGGGGCGGCAAGACTGCCGGACATGGCCGACGAATCGCCGCCCCCGCGCACCCGGGTGGTGCTGGGCGACGCCAGGCGCGCCGCCGACCCCTCCCGCACCGACCTGGCGCAGCAGACGCCGGTCGGTGAGGCCCTGGTCCGGGGCCTGGTCCGGGCCCAGCTGGCGCTCGCACTGCGGCTGTCGCTGGTGGTGGTGGCCGGCCTCGGCGCGCTGCCGCTGCTGTTCGCGGCCGCCCCGGCGGTCGGCCGGGTCGACGTCTTCGGCATGCGCCTGCCGTGGCTGGTCCTCGGCGTGTTGTCGTTCCCGTTCCTGGTGCTCGTCGGTGCGGCGTACGTGCACGGGGCGGAACGCAACGAGCAGGACTTCACCGCCGTGGTCCGGCGCCCCGGCCGATGAATCCGTACCTGGTCCCGGGCCTGGTCGTGGTCGTCCTGATGACCGTGGCGATCGGCGCGTACGGTCTGCGTTTCGCCCGCACCACCTCGGATTTCCTGGTCGCCTCGCGCAGTGTCAGCCCGAGTTGGAACGCCGCCGCGATCAGCGGGGAGTATCTGTCGGCCGCCTCCTTCCTCGGGGTGGCCGGCCTGGTCCTGCGGTACGGCGTCGAGGTGCTCTGGTATCCGGTCGGGTTCGCCGCCGGCTATCTGGCACTGCTGCTGTTCGTGGCCGCCCCGCTGCGCCGCTCGGGCGCGTTCACCCTGCCGGACTTCTGTGAGGTGCGGCTCTCGTCGACCCGGTTGCGCCGGCTGGCCACCGCGTTCGTGCTGTTCATCGGCTGTCTCTACCTGCTGCCGCAACTGCAGGGGGCGGGGCTGACGTTCGCCACGGTGACCGGCGGGTCGTACGCCTGGGGTGCGCTGTTGATCGGGGTGGTGGTCACCGGCAACGTGGCGTTCGGCGGGATGCGGGCGATCACCTTCGTGCAGGCTTTCCAGTACTGGCTGAAGCTCACCGCGCTGGCCGTGCCGATCATCTTCCTGATCTTCCAGTGGCAGGCGGACGGGCGTCCCTCGGTGACCCCGCCGGCCGGGGCGGTCTTCCCGGCCGCGGTCAGCGTGACGATCGAGCGGGACGCCGTGGTCGACGGGATCGGCCCGGTGACGGCGGGGCAGACGCTGCACTTCGCGGCCGGCGCCGCGGTGCCGGCGGTGAGCACGGTCGACGCGAAGTTCGGCGCGGACTGGCTGCAGCCCGGCGGGTCGCACCTGTTCAGCACGTATTCGCTGATCCTGGCGACGTTCCTGGGCACGATGGGGCTGCCGCACGTGCTGGTGCGTTTCTATACCAATCCGGACGGGGCGTCGGCGCGGCGGACCACCCTCGTCGTACTGGCGATGGTGGGTCTCTTCTATCTTCTGCCGACGTTGTACGGCGTGCTCGGCCGGATCTACACCCCGCAGCTGTTGATGACCGGGCACACCGATGCCGTGGTGCTGCTGCTGCCGGAGGCCGCACTGGGCGGCGGGCACCTGGGCCGGCTGCTGGGTGCCCTGGTCACCGCCGGGGCGCTGGCCGCCTTCCTGTCCACCTCGTCGGGGCTGCTGACCAGCGTGGCCGGGGTGATCTTCACGGATGTGCTGCGGCCCGGGCGGTCCGGCTCGGTGCGCGACTTCCGGCTGGCGACGCTGCTGGCCGCGGTGGTGCCGATCGGGATGGCGACGGTCGTGTCCGACATGGACGTCTCGCGGGTGGTCGGGCTGGCCTTCGCGGTGGCCGCGTCGAGTTTCTGCCCGCTGCTGGTGCTGGGGATCTGGTGGCGCCGGCTGACCGACGCCGGGGCGATCGCCGGGATCCTCATCGGCGGTGGCGCGGCGGTGGTGGCGGTCTTCGTCACCGTGTTCGGCGCCGATCTGCCGAGTGGGCTGGCCGAGTTCATCGGGCAGCCGGCCGCCTGGACGGTGCCGCTGGCCTTCCTGGTGATGGTGGTGGTGTCGCTGCTGACCGGCCGCCGGGTGCCGGCCGATGTCGGTGCGACGATGCTGCGGCTGCACGCCCCCGAGTCGCTGCGATCATGAATTAAGGATCTTTAAGGTACGGTCCCCGGCCGCCGATGAACCCGCGCTCGTAATCAGGGGCATGAAGAGATTTCGTAGGAACGGATCCCCCCGAACCCGCAAGATCGCTCTTGGCGCCGTACTCGCCGTGGTGGCCGGTGGCGCGGTGGCCGTCGGCACCGGGATGAGTCACGCGTCCACCACGTGTGACGGCCTGGATGAGGCGCTGCAGCGGAACCTGTCCTTCATGGCCGATCAGCAGGCGCACCCGAACGCGCAGACCGACGCCGTGCTGGCCAACCGTCAGGCGGTGGTCGACCTGATCAACGTGCAGCGCCGTCAGGCGGGGTGCACCGGCCAGGTCGCCCAGCCGGCTCCGGCGAAACCGACCAGGGCCACCACGGCACCGACCGCGAAGCCGCCGGTGGCCAGCACCGCCCCCGCCGCGAAGCCGCCGGCGGCGACCGGAGGGACCGGCGCCGGTGAGGTCGTCTGCAAGGGCTCCACGGTCACCCTGTCCGGCGAGGCCGGCGCCCCGTTCGCCTCCAGCGGCACCTTCCCGATCGGCACCCGGCTCAAGGTCACCAACCTGGACAACAACAAGAGCATCACGGTGACCGTCCAGAGCACCTCGGGAAGCTGCGTGCTGCTCAACAACGCAGCTTTCGAGCAGGTGCGCGAGGCGGGCAAATTCCTGATTCGCCGCGCGGTCATCGAACGGGTCGGCTGATGGGTCCGGGTGTTCCGCGTTTCCCCCGTTTCGACGCGGAACACCCGGGACCGTTCGGCGCCCGAATTGCGCCCCGATTATTTCCGTGACGCAGCAAAGATCTACCCTTTTCGCATAGGTGGATCTCGACGACCGCGCCGAATCTTGCGCCGCTCCGGATCATTTGGGCAAGTCAGAAACCGCCGCTGTGACCATCGTGACAGCCGGTCAAGAATGTCAATTAACTGAACTAATTGAGCGACAATTCCTCCATAGTGGAACGGCTCCCGATCGGCCGAACCGGCAGACCGTTCTGCCCGGAGGGCCACATCGCCCGCCTCCCGCGGTGAACAGGCTGGTCGCGGGCCGGATGCGCGACTACGTTGCTGAGACATGACGACGCCGGCAGCACCCCCGGACGAGTCGCCGGTGCCGGCGATGTCGCTGCGCGGCCTGATCCGGCGTTTCGACACCAAACTCGCCGTTTCCGGGGTCAGTCTGGACGTTCCGGCCGGTTCCTTCTACGGTCTGCTCGGCCCCAACGGGGCCGGCAAGACCACCACCCTCTCGATGGCCGTCGGCCTGTTACGGCCCGACGCGGGCCGGGCCCATCTGCTGGGGTACGACGTATGGAGCGCGCCCACGGAGGCCAAAGCCCTGGTCGGCGTGCTGCCCGACGGCGCCCGGATGTTCGACCGGCTCAGCGGCCCCGAGTTGCTCGCCTACCAGGGCCTGCTGCGCGGCATGCCGGCCGCCGTGGTCGATCAACGCGCCCGTGACCTGCTCGAGGTGCTGGACCTCGGGGTGGACAACCGCACCCTGGTGGTCGACTACTCGGCCGGCATGAAGAAGAAGATCGGCCTCGCCTGCGCCCTGCTGCACGCGCCGCGGCTGCTGGTGCTCGACGAGCCGTTCGAGGCGGTCGACCCGGTCGCGGCCGCGCTGATCCGCGACATCCTGCAGCGGTACGTCGCCGGTGGCGGCACCGTGATCTTCTCCAGTCACGTGCTGGAGGTCGTCGAGCGGCTCTGCTCACACGTGGCGATCATGTCGGACGGCGTGCTGCGGATGCACGGCACGATGGCCTCGGTACGCGGCGGCCGGTCACTCTCCGACGTCTTCGTGCAGGTGGTGGGGGGCCGGGTGGCCACCGGCTCGGAGCTGGCGTGGCTGTGAGCCCGCGCCACTTCGTCCGGCTCAAGCTGCGGATCACCGCGAACGGGCTGCGCGGCCGGCCGACCCGGGTCGTGCTGTTCGTGCTGGGCTCGTGCGCCGCCAGCCTGCTCGCCGTCCTCGGCTACGCGGTCTTCGCGCTGCCCGGGCACCTGCACGACGCGCACCTGGCCGGGATGCTGCTGCCGTTCGGTGGCGCGGTGCTGCTGCTCGGCTGGCTGTTCCTGCCGCTGCTGTTCTTCGGGGTCGACGAGTCGCTCGACCCGGCCCGGTTCGCCCTGCTCCCGCTGCCCCGGCGGACCCTGGTCGCCGGGCTCGGCACGGCCGCTCTCGCCGGTCTGCCCGCCCTCGCCACACTGGCCGCCACGGCCGGGATGACGGACACCGCGGCCCGGCTCGGCGGGCCGGTCGCCGGGGTCGCCGAGACCGCCGGGGTACTCGGCGGCCTGCTCCTGTGCGTGGCCGTGAGCCGGGCGGTGACCAGTGCGTTCGCCACCGCGCTGCGGTCGCGGCGGGCCCGGGACCTGGCCACCATCCTGCTCGCCGTGGTGGCCACCTCGGTGGCGCCGCTGCAGTTGCTGCTGCTCGGGCTGCTCGACCGGGCGGACTGGACCGACGTCGCCGGGATCGCCGAGGTGATCGGCTGGACTCCGCTCGGCGCGCCGTACACCCTGGGACTGGACGTCGCGACGGGCCGGGCCGGGCCTGGGCCGTACCGCTGAAACTGCTGATCGTGCTGGCCGCCGTCGGCGGCCTGCTGTGGTGGTGGAGCCGGACGCTGGAGCAGGCGATGGCCGGCACCGCGACGGCCGGGCGGCACGCGCGGGTCCGGGCGGACGGCCGCGGCCCGGTCGACCGGCTGATGTTCCCCTGGTGGCCACGGAACAGGTTCACCGCCCTGGTGGCGCGCGAGACGCGGTACTGGTGGCGGGAGAACCGGCGACGGGCCGGGCTGGTCGCGCTGACCATGGCCGGGCTGGTGTTGCCGCTGACCTCGGCGCTGGGTCCGGGCGCCGGACTGACCGGTGGAATGGCCTTCGTGGCCGGTGCGGTCGCGCCGATCGCACTGGCCAACCAGTTCGGTTACGACGGCGGCGCGTACGCCACGAACCTGGCGGCCGGCGTGCCGGGACGGCTGGAGGTCCACTCCCGGGCGGCGGCGCACGCCCTGTTCACCGTGCCGCTGCTGACCCTGGTCGCGGTGGTCACCGGGATGCTCTCCGGCGACCCGGCCCGAATTCCGGCGCAACTCGGCACGCTGCTCGCGGTGTACGGCACCGGGCTGGCGGTGCTTCTGCCGATCTCGGTTCGCGCCGCCTACGCACTGCCCGAATCGGCCAGCCCGTTCTCGATATCGTCCGGCGGCGGCCTGGGAAAGGGACTGCCGAGCCTGGCCGGAATGGCCGGCGGAATATTCGGCGCGCTGCCCGTGGTGTTGGCCGGATTTCTGCTGGGGCCGGCCTGGATCTGGGCCGGGCTGCCGATCGGCCTGGGTTACGGGGCAGCCGCTTATCTGGTCGGTTCCGGAATGGCCGGGGATCTGCTCGACCGCCGCATGCCGGAAGTGCTCGCCGCGGTGACGCCGCGATAGCTCAGCGCATTTTCTCCGCCGATCAGGGGCGACCGACGGGACGGGATCCGCTCCGTGGCGCGGGCACCCGGTTGACCCGGATCGCCCGCAGGCCGTCCTGCCGCACGAAGATGCGGCGCCGCTGCAGCGCGTTGCCGGCCGGACCGACCACGTAGCCGTCCAGCCAGATCCAGCCGTCGTAGGTGACCCGGGGGTCGACCCGGATGATCCGGAAGGTCAGCGCCCGCTCGCCGGAGAACTGCACGCTCGCCTCGGCCCCGACGTGCACGACGTCACCCGGTCGCAACACCACCTGAGGCATGCGCCATCCCCTTCCGCCGGAGGTCCCCAGAGGAAAATAGCCGGTGATCAATTAAAACCGATAGCGGCGTGCACGATCTGTAATCGGGACAATGGTCCGATGACGATCCATTCCACTGATCCGTTCGCGGTGCCGGACGAGGAGAAATCGGCGGTCCGCCGGTTCCGCGGGCGCCTGGCCGCGCCGGTGACGATCTGGACCGCGCCCGGGCCGGCCGGGCTGACCGTCTCGTCCACGCTGGTCGCCGACGGCGATCCGGGTCGGGTGCTCGGCCTGATCGACGAGGAGAGCGATTTCTGGGCGGCGGCCGAGCGGGCCGGGCGGTTCACCGTGGTCCCGTTGGTCCCGGCCGACCGACAGCTGGCCGATCGGTTCGCCGGCCTGATGCCGGCCCCGGGCGGGCTGTTCGCCACCGGCGGGTGGCGGGAGACCGCGTACGGGCCGGTGCCGGCGCACGCCACCGCCTGGGCGCAGTGCCGGTTGGTGGACTCCCGGCCGTGCGGGTGGGCGATGCTGGTCGAGGCGGTGATCGAGGCGGTGACCTTCGAGGCGCCCGGCGCGCCGCTGGTGCACCACCGCGGGAGTTACCGCGAACTGCGCTGACAACCGCTCAGCGCAGTCAGACCACCACTCAGCGCAGGCGCTGACCGGCGCGACGGGGTGGGCGGGTTTCCTTCGTACCGTGCCGGAAAGTCCACTCGCCCACGAAGGTGGTGACACCGTGCCGGCCACCCCCGAGAGATATCTCGAGGTGCAGAACTCCGACGAATTCGGGCGTCTGCGCCACACCCTTCGCCGTTTCATCTTCCCGACGACCGTCGCGTTCATCCTCTGGTACGCCCTCTACGTCCTGCTGTCCGCGTACGCCCGTGACTTCATGGCGATCAAGCTGGTCGGCAACGTCAACGTCGCCCTGCTCTTCGGGCTGTTGCAGTTCGTCTCGACGTTCGTGATCGCCTGGTACTACGCGCGGTTCGCGGCGCGCAGGATCGACCCGGTCGCCGACGACATCCACCGGCAGATCGAGAACGCCCCCGCCGACGAGGGGAGCGTGCTCTGATGCTGATGGCCGCCGCGGGCACGTCCAGCACCTCCCGGACGCTGACCATCACGCTCTTCCTGATCTTCGTGGCGATCACCCTGGCGATCACCATCTGGGCCAGCCGGCAGACCAAGACCGCGACCGACTTCTACGCCGGTGGCCGCCAGTTCTCCGGCTTCCAGAACGGCATGGCGATCGGCGGCGACTACATGTCGGCCGCGTCGTTCCTCGGCATCGCCGGCCTGATCGCGCTGTACGGCTACGACGGCTTCCTGTATTCGATCGGCTTCCTGGTCGCCTGGCTGGTGGCGCTGCTGCTGGTCGCCGAGTTCCTGCGCAACTCCGGCCGGTACACGATGGCCGACGTGCTGGCGTTCCGGATGCGTCAGCGCCCGGTGCGCACCGCCGCGTCGGTCTCCACCGTGGTGGTGTCGATCTTCTACCTGATCGCCCAGATGGTCGGCGCCGGCGCGCTGGTCTCGCTGCTGCTCGGGATCAGCGCCGACGAGAAGTTCCTGGGCATGGACGCGAGCACCGCCAAGGTGTTCACGATCATTCTGGTCGGCGCCCTGATGATCGTCTACGTGGTGGTCGGCGGGATGAAGGGCACGACGTACGTCCAGATCGTCAAGGCCTTCATGCTGATGACCGGTGCGCTGGTGATGACCCTGATGGTGCTGGCGCACTACCGGTTCAACCTGTCGACGCTGCTGGGTGACGCCGCCGCGCAGTCCGGCAAGGGCAGCGCCTTCCTCGAACCCGGCCTGCGGTACGGGGTGGAGACGGCCGGCGACGCGACGAAGACCTTCTACAGCAAGATGGACCTGCTCTCGCTGGGTCTGGCGCTGGTCCTCGGCACCGCCGGTCTGCCGCACATCCTGACCCGGTTCTACACCGTGCCGACCGCCCGGGTGGCCCGCAAGAGCGTGCTCTGGGCGATCGGCATCATCGGTGTCTTCTACCTGTTCACCCTGGCCCTGGGCTTCGGCGCGGCGGCCCTGGTGGGCGGCAAGGCGATCACCGCGCAGGACAAGGCGGGCAACACCGCGGCGCCGCAGCTGGCGCAGAAGCTCGGCATCGACTACCTGGGCGGGGACACCGGCGGGGCGGTGCTGCTGGCGATCATCGCGGCGGTCGCCTTCGCCACCATCCTGGCCGTGGTGGCCGGGCTGACCCTGGCGTCGTCGTCGAGCACCGCGCACGACTTCTACGCCAGCGTGATCAAGAAGGGCACCGCGTCCGAGCGGGACGAGGTGCGGGTGGCCCGGGTCGCCGCCCTGGTGATCGGCGCCATCGCGATCGCCCTGTCGATCTTCGCGCAGAGCCTGAACGTGGCGTTCCTGGTGGCCCTCGCCTTCGCGGTGGCCGCCTCGGCGAACCTGCCGGCGGTGCTGTACAGCCTGTTCTGGCGGCGGTTCAACACCTCGGGCGCGCTCTGGTCGATCTACGGCGGCCTGCTCACCGCGGTGATCCTGGTGTTCTTCTCACCGGTGGTGTCCGGCTCGCCCACCGCGATGTTCCCGCACGAGGACTGGCACTGGTTCCCGCTGTCCAACCCGGGCATCATCTCGATCCCGCTGGGCTTCTTCTTCGGCTGGCTGGGCACCGTGCTCAGCAAGGAGTCCGCCGCCGACAAGTACGCCGAGCTGGAGGTCCGGTCGCTGACCGGGCACGGCGCGCACTGAACCTTCCTCCGGAAAGTACCCGGGCCGGCGTCGTCGCCGCGCCGGCCCGGGCCCTACTCCCACCTTCGTGCCGAACCGGGTTCGGGCACCGGGATCATCACCCCTGGCGACCTAATGTGGTCAGCATGTCTGCGACCACCTCTTCCAGCGGCAACTCCTCTGGACGGGCTTCCGTCCCACCGCCGTACGGGCGAGAGCCGGGCCCGGGGCGCCCCTACCGGGGTGGCCGCACCCGCCCGCGCTGGGGCCGGATCGCCCTGGTCACCGGCGCCACGGTGGTCCTGCTGGCGCTGGTCGGCACGATCTACGCGTTCCACTACGTGAACAAGATCGACGGCGACCTGAAGCGGACCAACGCCTTCTCCGGGCTGTCCAAGGACCGGCCGGCCAAGCCGATCGACGGCGCGTTCAACATCCTGCTGGTGGGCAGCGACTCGCGGGATCCGGACACCAAGGACGACCAGGCCAACGCCTGGCGCGCGGACACGCTGATGATCATGCACGTGCCGGCCGACCACAAGACCGCCCAGCTGGTGTCGATCCCGCGGGACCTGTGGGTGGTGGTGCCGCGCAGCAACGACGCGGCATGCAGCGACGGCAGTCGCGCCAAGATCAACGCGTCGTTCGCCTTCGGTGGCCTGCCCCGCGCGGTGCACACCGTCGAGTGCCTGACCGACGTGAAGATCGATCACGTGATGGCGGTCGACTTCGGCGGCTTCAAGGAGGTCACCGACGCGCTCGGCGGTGTCGACCTGAAGGTGGACCAGAGCATCACCTCGATCCACCCGCCGCACCGGGTGTTCACCAAGGGCATGATGCACATGGACGGGGCGCAGGCCCTGGACTGGGTGCGGCAGCGCAAGCAGTTCGCCCGCGGCGACTTCGCCCGGATGCAGCATCAGCAGGAGTTCCTCAAGGCGCTGATGGACAAGGCGGCCAGTGGCGGCACGCTGACCAGCCCGGGCAAGCTCAACGACTTCCTGAACGCGGTGGCCGCCGCGGTCACCGTCGACCAGGATTTCTCGCTCAAGGACATGGTCGAGCAGTTCCACAGCCTGCGCGGCGACAACCTGACGTTCCTGACCAGCCCGAACAAGGGCAGCGAGACGATCGCCGGGCAGTCCGTGGTGGTCTCCGACCGGGAGAAGGCGCTGGCCCTGTTCCAGGCGATGTCCGCGGACCGGATGTCCGAGTGGATGACGGCCAACCCGGTCAAGAAGAGCTGACCGGCAGCCATAAACTGGATCCCGTGTTCGGACCTCAGGTACCCAGCGTGACCCCGGATCAGGTCGACTCCAACGCCTATCTGCTCGACGTCCGCGAGTCGGACGAGTGGACGGCCGGCCACGCGCCCGGCGCCCACCACCTGCCGATGATGGAGGTGCCGGCCCGGATGGCCGAGGTGCCCAGCGACGGCGAGGTGGTGGTGATCTGCCGGGCCGGCGGCCGGTCCGGCCAGGTCGTCGCCTATCTGATGAACAACGGCTGGGACAACGTGCGCAACCTCGACGGTGGCATGAAGTCCTGGGCCGCCGCCGGCAAGGACATGGTCAGCGAGGACGGGCAGCCGGCCCGGGTGGTGTGAGCACCGGCTATCGCCCCCTGGTGTTCGCGCACCGCGGGGGCGCCGACGCGCTGCCCGAGCACACCCTCGGGGCATACCTGCGCGCCCTGCAGGACGGGGTCGACGGGCTGGAGTGCGACGTCCGGCTGACCCGCGACGGTCACCTGGTCTGCTTCCACGACCGCAAGCTGGACCGCACCAGCAACGGCCGGGGCCTGGTCAGCCGGCGGACACTCGCGGAGCTCGACGAGCTGGACTACGGCTCCTGGCACCCCGGGTACCCCGCCGACGAGCCGGACGAGGACCTCAGCCGGCTGCTCACCCTGGAACGCCTGCTGGAGGCGGTGCGCGACTGCGGCCGCGCGGTGCGGTTGCTGATCGAGACCAAGCACCCTTCGGTGTACGGCGCGGAGGTCGAGCGTCGCCTGGTGAAACTGCTGCGCCGCTACGGTCTGGCCGACCCGAAGCCGGACGACCCGGTGCAGGTGACCGTGATGTCCTTCGCCGCCCTGGCGCTGCGTCGGATCCGCGCCCAGGCCCCCGGCCTGCCCACCGTGTACCTGCTGGAGGTGCTCCCGCCGATGGTCGGCAAGGGGCGCCTGCCGTTCGGCGCGCGGATCGCCGGCCCGGGCGTCGACCTGGTCCGGGCCCGATCCGGGCTGCCGGCCGCGATGCGCGCGGCCGGCCACCAGACGTACGTCTGGACCGTCAACCGGCCCGACGACCTGGACCTGGTCCTGCGGCACCGGGTCGACGGCGTGATCAGCGACCGGCCCAAGTTCGTGCTGGACCGGCTGGCCGAGCTCGACCATGTGTGACCGCCGACACATCATCGGAATCGTGAGCGCCGAGGCAGACTCGCAGACATGCCGGATCGTCCCGACTATCCCTCGCTGACCCGGGGTCAGATCGCGGTCCTCGACCGCGTCAACGCCGGGGAGTCCGGCCTGCCCGTGTTGCAGCGGCTGGTCCGCCTGGCCCAGGAGGCTCTCGGCGCACGCGGCGCCGGCTTCGCGGAGTACTCGGAGGGCCGCGGCCGGATCATCGCCGGCACCGGGGTGTGCGAGCCGGCCGTCGGCCGTCGGGTCGACCGCCCGCTGGAGTCCGCCGGCCGCACCCTGCTGGTGCCGCTGGACCCGGCCCTGGACTCGATCAACGACGAGTTCGCCCGGCAGATCGAAGGCGGCGACCTGCGGCACATGCTCGGCGCCCGGTGCGAGTCCGGGGGCGCCTTCGCCGGTTCGCTGCACGTCTACTTCGGCGGCGCCGACGGCCCGCCCGGCCCGGAGCACCACGCCGTGCTGGAGCTGCTGGCCGGCCAGATCGGGCAGCTCTACACCCGCGGCGCCGGGTTGCCGGTGCACCCGGCCGCGCCGCCGGCCCAGGCCGACCGGGACCTCTGGGTCGCGGTCACCAGCCACGAGCTGCGCACCCCGGTCACCGTGATCAAGGGGTACGCGGACACGCTCACCAACCACTGGGAGACGCTCGGCGAGCCGGGGCGCCGGGAGGCGGTCCGGGTGATCGGCAACCGCGCCGGCGAGCTGGCCCGGCTGGTCGACCGGCTGCTCTCGGCGGCCAGCGACGGGGTGGCCGGCGCCACCCCGGCCGGGCCGTTCGACCTGGTCGAAGCGCTCCGGGAGGCGGTCGACGAGCTGCCGGCCGACCTGCGGCGGCGGCTCAAGCTCGCGCACCTGCCGGCCGGCCTGCCGCCGGCGTACGGCGATCGCGCCTCGATCGCGACCATCCTCACCGAGCTGACCACGAACGCGGAGAAGTACTCACCGCCGGACACCACGGTGGAGGTCTGCGCCGGGGCGGACGACGACACGCTGCGCTTCCGGGTCTCCGACCGGGGAGCCGGGATCGCGCCGGAGCACGTCGAGCGGGCCTTCGAACGGTACTGGCAGGCCGAGGGCGGCGACCGGCACCACCATCCGGGCGCCGGGCTGGGGCTCTACCTGGTCCGCCGGATCGTCGAGCAGCAGCACGGCTGGGTGTCGCTGCGGCCGCGGGAGGGCGGCGGGACGGTCGCCGAGGTGCGACTACGACGCGCCTGAGCGATTTTTTGCGCTTTTGCTCGTTTTTCGCCGCGCTGGAAGCGCCCACCTCGCCGCGTTTCCGACGGCACCGCCTACGCTGGTCCCTCGTGAGCAAGCGTCGTAAGTCACAGTCGGAGCCCAGGACCAAGGTGCGCGACATCTTCGTCGCCCGCCCCTTCGAGGGTCTCGCCGACGAGCCGGAGTGGGTCGCCCTGCGCGAGCTGGTCCCGGCCGCCTCGGCGCCACTGACCCTGAAGCCGGAGATCATCGAGGAGTACGGGGACCGTCCGGTCACCCTCTCCACCGTGCTCCCGATGGCCTGGCCGGCCATGTCCCGCCGGGACGGGCAGGTCTTCATCGGCCTCCAGCGGCACCTGCAGTCCGGTGACGTCTCCCGGGACCTGGCGGTGGCCATCCTCGCCGCGCTGCGGACCGCCCCGGGCGACCCGGTGTCGGTGCCGGCCTTGCCCGGCGAGGGCCCCCGCCTGCAGGACGTGCTGGCCGACGGCCCGCTCGAGATCACCATGCAGGACGGCTTCGAGTACTGGCTGGACGCGGACCAGCTGCACGACGCCACGGTCAAGGCGTCGCTGGAGCGGGCCAACGCCTCGATCTACCCCACCGAGCGGCTGAGCGCGGCCAAGGCGGCGTACTGGTGCCGGATCGCGCCGGACAAGGGGCACGTCCGCTGGGTGCTCGGCGAGGGCGAGGACCCGGCGCTGGACGCGCTGGCCCGGCTCTCCGCGGCCGGCGAGCTGCTGCTGCGCGACGACACCAAGTTCGCCGGGATGTTCCGGGCGCACGGGCTGCTGGTGCCGGTCTGGGACATCCCCGGCGAGCCGGAGGCGGCCGACTGGGAGGCGCCGCTGGCCGATTTCGCCAAGCGCTACCAGGACACACTGGCGATCACCGAGCCGCTCGACGCGGCGGGGCGCCGGGCCAAGCAGGGTCTGATCGGCCGTCAGCTGACGCTGCGCTGACCGGGGCGCTCTCCGGCGCCGCGACGCGCGTCCGCGGGACCTGGTGAACCCGGCGATCCAGCGGGGTTCCCAGGTCCGGCCGCCGTCGGCGGCCGGACGAGCTCACCGGTGCCGCTGCGCACCCGGTACCGCGACCACAGACCGGCAGCCCGGTCGTAGCGGCGCACGGTCAGGCCGATCGCCTCGTCGCCGCCGAACGGACGTCGTCGAATCCCGGCTCAGATCGGCACCCGCTCGATCGGGCAGCTCATGCAGCGCGGGCCGCCCCGGCCACTGCCCAGCTCCGAGCCGCGGATCCGGATCACCTCGATGCCGGCCCGCTCCAGCTGCGCGTTCGTCTCGATGTTGCGCTCGTAGGCCAGGCACACCCGAGGCGCCACGGCCAGCGTGTTGTTGCCGTCGTCCCACTGCTCGCGCTCGGCGGTGACCGGGTCGAGGCCGGTGTCGATCACCCGGAGCCGCTCGATGCCCATCGCCTCGGCCGCCGCCTCCAGAAACGGCCGGGGCGGCCGGACGATCAGCTCTTCGCCGTCCGCGGTGACGGTCCAGGCCCGCAGGGTGTCGGCGACCACCGGGTACATCACCACGGCGTCCGCGTCGACCATCGTGCAGACCGTGTCCAGGTGCATGGTGGCGCGCTCCTGGGCGATCGGCACGACCAGCACGGTATGCGCCAGGCCGGCCAGCAGCACCCGGCGGGCCAGCCGCTCGGCGCCGGCCGGGGTGGTCCGCTCGCCCACCCCGATGGCGATCACCTGCGGGGCCAGCACCAGCACGTCGCCGCCCTCGACGTGCTCCAGTCCGGGGTCGTAGAGCAGGTCGCCGCCGGCGAAGCGCGGATGGAACCGGTAGATCGCGTGGGTGAGCGTGGTCTCCCGGCGCCGGGCCGGCATCGCCAGGCTGGTCACCGCCACCCGGTCGCGCACCCAGACCGAGGAGTCCCGGGTGAACAGCAGGTTGGGCAGCGGGTCGATGACGAAGTCGTGGCGCTCCAACATCTCGTAGACCAGGCTGCCACCGCCCGGCTTGACCTCCTCGTGGGCCAGCCCGGCGATGAGCACCTCGGCCAACCGCTCCGGGTCCTGATCGGCCAGGTAGCCGGCCACCCCGGCGCGCAGGCCGTCGCCGAGCCGCGGGTCGGCGAGCACCCCGGCGGTCAGCTCCTCCCGTGCCCGGGGCACGGCCAGGGTCTCGGCGAGCAACCGGTCGAGGTGGAGCACCTCGACGCCGCGGGAGCGCAGCGCCCCGGCGAACGCGTCGTGCTCCTCCTGGGCCCGTCCGACCCAGGGGATGCCGTCGAAGAGCAGTGATCCACTGTTCCTCGGGGTGAGCCGGGCAAGCTCCTTGCCGGGCCGATGCAGCAGGACGGTGCGCAGTTGGCTGACTTCACTGTCGACGTACACGGTGCCGACGGTAACCCCTACGAACCGCTACCGCCCGGTGACGTTCTGACTAGATCTTGGGACGGCCATGCACCATGGGTCACCTAAGAGATACGTTGTCAGAGTGCGACGAAACCGCGTCGGGATGCACCATCCGCAAGAAGACGTTGTCCGTGAATGCGGCATTCATCCACACTTCTTTCTCTTTCTTTCACTGCCGTCACCCTGTTCCGTGAGGACCCGAGCACGTACGGTAGTTGGAAAACCAGAGAGCCAGCCCGATTGACCTTTTGCCGGAGGTCGCAGTGACTGTCTTCCCCACCCGCCCTGCTCTGCCCGTGCCCGCCACCAACCGAGCCCTGCCACCCGGCCCGACCCCGTCGCCCACACTGGATCGCCTCACTCCGGTGGAGTGGGCGCGGCGTCGTCGTGCCGAACGAGGGGCCCGGCGGATGGAGGCGGCCGGCGCCCGCGCGCTGACCCGACTCGACCGCCTCGGCTCCGCCTGGCGCATCGTGGACTGGCCGCGCGCCGACCTGTCCCAGTCTTACTACGAGCCCGACCCGGCCGACGACCGCGCCGGTTTCCTCGCCATCGGCCCCGGTGGCGTCTACGCGGTGACCGTCGCCGACCACGGGCGTTCCCGCGTCCTGATCGCCGGTGACGTGGTGCAGATCAACGGCAAGCGGCCGGGGTACGTCGCGGAGGCTCGCCGGGACGCCCGCCGGGCCGCCAAGGCGCTGTCCGCGGCCGTCGGGCTGAACGTGCCGGTGACCCCGGTCCTGACCTTCGTCGGCTCCGGTGTGATCAGCGTGCACGGCCTGCCCAAGGACTGCCTCGTCGCCACCGACAAAGAGCTCGACCGGTTGCTCCTCGCGGGTGGTGCCCGCATCTCGGCGGCCACCGCCAGCAAACTGTCGGCCGTCGCCGAGAACCCGGCCACCTGGGCGAACGCGCCCTACCGGCCGGCTGGCGACTACCGTTGGTACAGCAACGGACAGACGGCCGCTGACAAGCGGCCGACCCGCCGGTAACGTTCCTTGCGACGAAGTCGACGGCGGCGCCCCGGCCCCATCGGGGCGCCCCGGTCGGCGCGACGGAAGCGAGGAGGAGCGGGTGGCGCATGTTGAGCTCTCCCTCTCGGGAGCGTTCGTCCCCCAGGCACGCACACCGGCCGAGGCCGAGTTCGTCGGCAGCATCGAGCGCTGGGCCGGCACCGTGGCGGTGGCCGACGAGCCCTGCCTGATCATCGACGCCGGCGGCGCCATCGTGGCCGTCTCGCCGTCCTGCAGTGAGCTGCTCGGGCTGGGCAAGCCGGGCGACGCGATCGGCAAGCTGCTGTCCACCGCCCTGCGGCTGATCGACTTCACGGCCGGCGCCGGCCCGCTCGACGAGCCCGAAGCGGAGAAGATTCCGCCGCTGCTCGCGGTTCGCAGTGAGCGGCTGGCCCGCGGTCTGATGCGCGTCGTGCCGGACGCCGGGAAACCGCCGCTGACCGTCGACGCGATCGCCACACCCCTGCTCGCCGGCGACCGGGTGGCCGGTTCGATGACGTTTCTGTCGCCTGTGCACTACTGACATCCGGTTTGTTCGTGCCGGTGTGGTGTTCGCCGCATCCGACAACCATTGGGTGTTACCTATCCGTAACGTAGTCTGCCGTCATGCTCGATCTAGACCTGTTACCAGGGGAGTACGCGGTGTGCCGCCTCTCGGCCGGTTCACCCCTTCCCACCTCCCTGACCACGGGTCCGGACGACAAGAGCGTCATCTCGGTGACCTGGGGCCTCGACGAGATCTCGATCATCTGCCCGTCCCACCGGGTGCCGGACGGCGCCGAGGTCGACACGGCATGGCGATGTCTGCGCGTGGCCGAGCTCGACCTGGCGATGACCGGGGTGATCGCGTCGCTGGCGGTGCCGCTGGCCGAGGCCCGGGTCAACATCGTCACGTTCTCCACCTACGACACCGACTATCTGCTCGTGCCGACGGTCCGGCTGACCGAGGCGGTCAACACGCTGGTCGCCGCCGGTCACCGCATCGCCGGCTGATCCGCCGCCGATTCGTGCCCAGCCGACTCCGGGGGTAGGGCCTACCATGGGCGCGTGTCCCCGCACACCCGCTTCGTCCCTCTCGTCGTGGGCGCCGCTCTACTGACGGCGGCCTGCGGATCGCCGGCCGGATCCGAGCCCGCCGGCACGCCGTCGTACACGATCGGCCCGCAGCCCTCCGGCGCCGGACCGCTGCCGGGGGCATCCGTGCCGGTGCCGGGATACACGATGCCCAACCCCGGATACACGATGCCCAACCCCGGATACACGATGCCCAACCCGGGTTACCCCAATCCCGGCTACAACCCGGGTTACCACCCCGGTTACACGCTGCCGACCACGACGCCGGCCGAGGGGCCGCTGACCAAGTCGCCGACGCCGACCCCGGCGCACGCCGCCAAGTGCGGCGGGCAGCCGAGCCCGGCGGACATCCTGGCCCTGATCAAGGGCAAGCCCGGGATCCCGTCCAAGACGCTGCAGGTGCAGGACGGGCCGTTCTGCTCGGGGACGTGGTCGTTCACCACGGTGAAACTGGCCGGATCCGGTACGGACCAGATGGAGCCGCTCATGGTGGTGGCCACCGGGAAAGCCGCCACGCTGGCCCTGGTCGCCGCCGGCTCCGACGTGTGCAACGCGCAGGTGCAGGCCGCCCCGGCCGGGATCCGCGTCATGGCCTGCGGCTTCTGACCGCTCCCGCACCCCCGCCGTCCCGTCTCACAGGGGCGTGATGCCGGCAGGCGGGCATCTCTCATTGACGCAACGCTGGGGCGCGGGATCAGGACTGTACGCTCCAGACCGGCAGAACGGGCGGGGGCTTGTTCAACCCCCAGACTGACGGGCCGCTCGGGCGTAGGGCCGGGGCTGGTGCGCCCTGGATCGACGGGCCGCTCGGGCGTGGGGGCGGGGTTTGTGCGCCCTAGACTGACGGGATGCCCGGAACGCCGCCCGCCCGTTTCACCTACCTCGGCCCGGAGGGCACCTTCACCGAGGCCGCCCTGCGCACCATCCCGGCCGCCGAGCACGGGCTGCGTACGCCGGCTCGCAGCGTGCCCGAGGCGATCGAGGCGGTCCGGTCCGGAGAGGCCGACGCCGCCCTGGTGCCGCTGGAGAACTCGGTCGGCGGAGCCATCCCGGTCACCCTGGACGAGCTGGTCACCGGCGCGCCCCTGATGATCGCCCGGGAGGTGCTGCTGCCGGTCGAGTTCGTGCTGGCGGCGGACACGCTGAAACCGCTGGCCGGGCTCCGCACCGTCGCGGCGCACCCGCAGGCGTCCGCGCAGTGCCGGCGCTGGCTGCTGGCCAACGTCCCGGACGCGGTCGTGGTCGACGTGTTGTCCAACGCGGCCGCGGCGATCAGCGCGGCCGCCGGGGAGTACGACGCGGCCCTCTGCGCCCCGATCGGCGTCCCGCGCAACCGGCTCACCGTACTCGCCGAGAAGGTCGCCGACCGGGCCGAGGCGGTCACCCGGTTCGCGCTGCTCACCCGGCCCGCCGCGCCGCCGCCGCCGACCGGTGACGACGTCACCTCCCTGGCTGTGTCGATCCGGCACGACCAGGTCGGCGCGCTGCTGGCGGTGCTCACCGAACTGGCCGTACGCGGAGTCAACCTCTCCCGGATCGAATCCCGGCCCACCGGCGAGCAGCTGGGCACCTACTTCTTCTTCCTCGACTGCACCGGGCACGTGGCCGAGGCCCGCCTGGGCGAGGCGCTGCAGGGCCTGCGCCGGATCTGCGCCGAGGTCCGCTTCCTGGGCAGCTACGCCCGGCACCGGCTGCAGCCGGAACCACCGGTGCGGGCGCCGGCCGGCCTCTCCGACACCGACTTCGCCGACTCCGCCGCCTGGCTGCGCCGCCTGCGCGCCGGCGAGCCCGGCTGACCCGGGGCGCCGCCCAGTCAACAGGTCCGGCCTGCCACCCGGCGCCGACCGGCCCCGCCGGGCCGGACCGGCCACCAGGTGCCGGCCCATCCGGGGTTGCGGGCAGCCACCGATGAACCGCACGCGGCCCGGGCACGCTGCCGGAGCAGCGGCAAGACGACCTGGAGGCGAGGCCGGCGCGCTGCGCGGCGGGGGCGGCTGACGGCGTACCGTCGCAATCGGATTTTCGGGGGTTTATCCCCATCCCAGGGCGTGGAGGCGGTCGTCGTCGATGCCGAAGTGGTGGGCGATCTCGTGGACGACCGTGACGGCGACCTCCTCGACGACGTCCTGCTCGGAGTCGCAGACCCGGAGGGTGGCCAGGCGGTAGATGGTGATCCGGTCCGGCAGGACGCCGGCGTAGTCCCAGCCGCGGTCGGTCAGGGCGGTGCCCTCGTAGAGGCCGAGCAGGTCGTCGCTGCCGTCCGGCGGGGCGTCCTCGACCAGGAAGACCACGTTGCTCATCAGGGCCAGCAGCTCGGGCGGCACCTCGTCGAGGGCCTCACCGACGAGCTCCTCGAAGCGCTCGCGACTCATCTCCACCGGCACGCCGACCATTGTGCCGCCGCCGGCGCGGCCCCGGGAGGGCGCGCCGGCGGGTAGCTGCCGGCCGGCGCGGGTGCGCCGGCCGGGGTGGAGAAGGTCAGACCAGCTTGGCGGTGAGGCTGATCGGGGCGCCGGGGCTGAGCAGGCGGGAGATCGGGCAGTTCTCCTTGGCACCCTCGGCGATCTTCTGGAAGGTGGCCTCGTCGATGCCGGGGACGTCGCCGACGGTCTCCAGGTCGATCCGGGAGACACCGAAACCGGCGTCGGTCTTGTCCATGTGCACCTTGGCGACCGTCTCGACCGACGTGGGCGTGAAGCCCGCGTCGGCGAGGCCCTTGGAGAACGCCATCGAGAAGCAGCCGGAGTGCGCGGCGGCGATCAGCTCCTCGGGGTTGGTCCCCTCGCCCTCCTCGAAGCGTGACTTGAAGGAGTAGCTCCCCTGCAGGCCACCCTTACCAGTCTTAACCGTGCCGGAACCCTCGGTGAGGTTCCCTTCCCAGCGGGCCGTGGCAGAACGAATAGGCATGGACAAAACGCTAACCCATCCGGGGCTCGATGGAGTGTCCGACAACCCAAGGCTCATCATGGTTCACATGTCGGAGATGGATACGGGGGCCGTGGTCGAGTTCGGCGCCCCGGAACGGGCCGGATTCCTGCGCGGGCTGGGGCGCGATCACCGGGTCGCGCCGCTGGTGGGCGGGCTGGCCGCGGTGGCCGCGTTCGGGTCGCTGATCTCCGAGTGGCAGGTGACCACGGTGGACGGGCTGGCGTTCGGGTCGGACGAGGTGGGCGCCACCAAGAAGCTGCCGACCGACCTGTTCGACCTGGACGGGGTCGGCGCGGCGTACACCGTCGGGCTGTTGATCCTGGTTGTCGCGGTGCTGCTGGCGGTGCGCGGACCGGCGGCCGGGCAGCGGTATGCCCGGCTGGCCGGGCTGGGCGTCGGCGGGACGCTGCTGGCGCTGCTGGCGGCGATGTTCCGGATGCTCAGCGGGCAGAGCCGGCTGATCTCCCGGTTCTACCTGATCGAGATCGACACCGGGCATCTGAAGGTCGCCCTGGGCCGCGGGCTGTGGTGCGCCGTGGCCGGGGTGACCGCCGCGATGCTCGCGCTCTGGCTGTCCGGGCGTGCCACCGCACCCGCCCCGCCGGTCGCGGCGCGGGCTGTGGCGGCGCCGGACGACGAGCCGCTGGAGTTGAGCATCACGCCGACCGCGCCGTTCGCCCACACGCTCGACAATCGGGACAAACCACACCTCCGATAATGAGAGGCCGCACCGCGTAAGCTTGACCCCTGTGATTGACCTGCGTCTGCTTCGCGACGACCCCGACCTGATCCGCGCCAGCCAGCGGCTGCGCGGCGAGTCCACCGAGCTGGTCGACGACCTGCTGCGTGCCGATGAGGAGCGCCGTTCCGCCACCCAGCGGTTCGAGACGGTCCGCGCCGAGCAGAGGTCCATCGGCAAGGAGGTCGCCAAGGCTTCCGGGGACGAGCGGGCCGCCCTGCTGACGCGCACCAAGGAGCTGGCCGCCGCGGTCAAGGCGGCCGAGGCCGCGGCCGGTGAGGCCGAGCAGGCACTCAAGCGCGCGCACCTCGCGGTGCCGAACGTGGTCGACGGCGCCCCGCCCGGCGGCGAGGACGACTTCGTGGTGCTGCGCGAGGTGGGTCCGATCCCGGAGATCGCGGAACCGAAGGACCACCTGGAGATCGGCGAGGCGCTCGCCGCGATCGACACCGAGCGCGGCGCCAAGGTGTCCGGCTCGCGGTTCTACTTCCTCACCGGCGTCGGCGCGCTGCTCCAGCTCGGCATGCTGCAGCTGGCCATCCAGCAGGCGGTGGAGCACGGCTTCACCCCGTCGATCACGCCGACCCTGGTCCGGCCGGAGTCGATGGAGGGCACCGGCTTCCTCGGCGCGCACGCCAGCGAGATCTACCGGCTCGAGGCGGACGACCTCTACCTGGTCGGCACCTCCGAGGTGGCGCTCGCGGCGTACCACTCGAACGAGATCCTCGACCTGTCGGCCGGGCCGTCCCGGTTCGCCGGCTGGTCCACCTGCTACCGGCGGGAAGCCGGCTCGCACGGCAAGGACGTGCGTGGCATCCTGCGCGTCCACCAGTTCGACAAGGTGGAGATGTTCTCCTTCTGCCGGCCGGAGGACGCCGCCGAGGAGCACCAGCGCCTGCTCGCCATGGAGGAGGAGATGCTGGCCAAGGTCGAGATCCCGTACCGGGTGATCGACGTGGCCGCCGGTGACCTCGGCTCCAGCGCGGTGCGCAAGTTCGACTGCGAGGCGTGGGTGCCGTCGCAGGGGCGGTACCGGGAGGTCACCTCCACGTCGAACTGCACCACGTTCCAGGCGCGCCGGCTCAACATCCGGTACCGCGACGAGAACGGCAAGCCGCAGACCGCGGCCACCCTGAACGGCACGCTCGCGACCACCCGGTGGCTGATCCCGATCCTGGAGAACCACCAGCAGCCGGACGGCTCGGTGCGGGTGCCGAAGGCGTTGCAGCCCTTCCTCGGCGGCCGGGAAATCCTCGAACCCAGCCGTTGACGATCTCGACACCACCCGGTCACCAGTCGTCATAGCCGCTGGTGGCCGGGCAGGTGTACCGTTCTCCTTCCGCCCTCCGCGGGGGTTGCTCAACCCTCGGAGGTTCCGATGCTCAAGCCTGGGCTTCCCAAGCTCATCGCCACGGATCTCGATGGCACCCTCGTCCGCAGCGACGACACGGTGTCCGCCTACACGCACGAGGTGCTGGGTCGGGTCCATGACGCCGGCATCCGGATCGTCGCCGCGACCGGCCGGGGCCCCCGCCTGACCGCACTGACCCGCAACGACATCCGGGTCGCCGACTACCTGGTGCTCGCCCAGGGTGGCTGGGTGCTCGACCAGACCGAGGCGCGATACCTGCGGCAGGCCCGGCTGCCCGGCCGGGTTCTGGCCGACGTGCTCGCCGCGATGGAGTCGGTCGCCGGCCCGCTCTCGGTGATGTTCGAGGCGCTGGAGCACGACGACTCCCCGCTCTGGGGCGACTACGACCCGACCTGGCGCTACCCGGTCACCGTGGAGGCGCGCACCCGGGCCGAGTGCCTCGACGGTGACGTGATCAAGGCGTTCGCCCGGTCCTTCCAGCATCACGTCGACGAACTGCTGGCGATCGCCCGGCGGGTGGTTCCGACCGACGTCGCGACGGTCACCCAGGCCGGCCTGGACTACGTGGAGATCTGCCCGGCGCACGTCGACAAGGGCACCGGGCTCGCGGTGGTCGCCGAGGCGGTCGGCGTCGACCCGGCCGACGTGCTCGTCTTCGGGGACATGCCGAACGACCTGCCGATGTTCGGCTGGGCCGGCTGGGGCCGGGTCGCCGTCGCGAACGCGCACCCCGAGCTGCTGGCGGTCGCCGACGAGGTGACGCTCACCAACGACGAGGACGGCGTGGCCGTGTTCCTGGACCGGCTATTGTCCAGGTGATGGGGAACTACCGGCTGATCGCGACCGACATCGACGGCACTCTGGTCGACGACGAGCGGCGGATCAGCCAGGTCACCCTCGACGTGCTGGCCGCCGTCCCGGCGCGCGTCGTCCTGGTCACCGGTCGGCCGCTGCGCTGGGTCGAGGAGCTCTACGCCCAGCTGCCGGCCCCGCTGCCGGCGGTCTGCGCGAACGGGGCGGTGATCCACGACCCGCACACCGGTGAGGTGTTGTGGAGCGCGTCGCTCACCAGCGAGGTGCTGGTCGACGTCGTCGAGCGGCTGCGGAACGCGGCGCCCGACCTGACCCTCGCCGTCGAGATGGTCGACGGAGCCTTCCGGCACGAGCCGGCCTGGCCACTGCGCTGGCCCGACCCGCGGGTCCGGGTGATCGCCGCGCCCGAGGAGCTCACCTCGGCGCCGGCGATCAAGCTGCTGGCCCGCTCCGGCACCGCCGACCCGGACGACTTCCTGGAGCTGGTCACCAAGGCGCTCGACGGGGTGGCCGAAGCGACCCGGTCGTCGTCCTCGGCGCTGGTGGAGATCTCGGCGGCCGGGGTGACCAAGGCGGCCGGGCTCGCGTGGTACTGCGAGCGGGAGGGGATCACCGCTGACGAGGTGGTCGCCTTCGGTGACATGCCCAACGACATCCCGATGCTGACCTGGGCCGGGCGGGCGGTGGCGATGGGCAACGCGCACCCGGCGGTGCGGGCCGTCGCCGACGACGTCACGCTGGCGAACGTCGACGACGGCGTCGCGGTCTATCTCCGCGAGCTGTACGGGCTCTAGAGATACTGCCCGGTGGGGCGCTCCTTGCCCGGGATGCCGCCCATCGGCAGCGCCGGGCGGCCCTGGCCGCCGCGCATCTGCTCCAGCTGCAGGCGGGCGGCCATCTGCTGGGCCACCAGGGCGGCCTGGATGCCGTGGAACAGGCCCTCCAGCCAGCCGACCAGCTGGGCCTGGGCGATCCGCAGCTCGGGCTCGCTGGGCGGGGTCTCCCCCTCGAACGGCAGCGAGAGCCGCTCCAGCTCCTCGCGCAGCTCGGGGGCCAGGCCGTCCTCCAGCTCCTTGATCGAACGCTGGTGGATCTCCCGCAGCCGGCCCCGGCTGGCCTCGTCGAGCGGAGCGGCCCGCACCTCCTCCAGCAGCTGCTTGATCATGCTGCCGATGCGCATGACCTTCGCGGGCTGCTCGATGAGGTTGCCCGGCTCCTCGGGACTCATGGTGCCGTCCTCCTCGATGGTGCCCATCGGGCGGCCGTCGGGGCCCATGACGATGACAGAGCCGTCTTCCTTGTGCTCGGTGGTGCGGGAGTCGTCAGTCATGCGTCCCATCTTCGCATTGGCGCGCGGCGTCAGCCGCGCAGCTCAGCCACGGCGCATTTGACCGAACCGCCACCACGCTTGAGCTCGGAGAGGTCGACGTGGACCGGCTGGTAGCCGGCGTCGCGGACCTTGCGGCCCATCCCGACCGCGTCGGTGTTCAGGATCACATGGCGGCCGTCGCTGACCAGGTTCAGCCCGAACGCCTCGGCGTCCGCCCGGTCGGCGAGCACCGCGTCCGGGAAGAGCTGGGCGAGCACCTGCTGCGAGGCCGGCGAGAACGCCTCCGGGTAGTACGTGACGTGCCGGTCGTCGAGCGCCGCCAGCGCGGTGTCCAGGTGGTAGAAGGCGGGATCGACCAGTCGCAGCGAGATCACCGGCCGGCCCAGCACCTCCTGCGCCTCGGCGTGCGCGGCCGGGTCGGTACGGAAGCCGTAGCCGGCCAGCACGATCCCGCCGTACGCGGCGGGCAGGTACGCGAAGTCGCCCTCACCCTCGTTGACGTGCTCCGGGGCGATGAACTTCCAGGTGCCGGCCGCCTCGTAGAAGAGGCGGTGCGCGCTCGCCTCGTCGGCCCGCTGCGGGTACCGGAAGCGCGCGCCGTAGACGGTGCCGTCCACCGAGAACGCCCCGTTGGCCGAGTAGACCATGTCGGGCAGGCCGGGACGGGCGTCGAGCACGTGCACCACGTGGCCGAGATCGATCAGGGTGCTGCGGAGCGACTCCCACTGCTTCACGGCGCGGGCGGCGTCGACCGCGACCGCGGTGTCCATCCACGGGTTGATCGCGTACTCCACCGTGAAGTGCTCCGGGGGACACATCAAGTATGTCCTGGTACGCGGCTTTCGCTCCTGCTGGCTCATGAGGTTTTAGCGTAGGTAGGCTGCGAGGCGTCAAACAGCTCGAAATCTTGCTCCTCGGAGGCGAATCGTTGCAGATGGACGCCGTCGACCAGCGAATCATTGCGTTGCTCGTCGCGGACGCCCGCGCCTCGTACGCGGAGATCGGCGCCAAGGTCTCATTGTCCGCCCCGGCCGTGAAACGCCGGGTGGACCGCCTGCGCGCGGTCGGGGTGATCAAGGGATTCACCGCCGTGATCGAACCCGAGGCACTGGGGTGGACGACCGAGGCCTTCGTCGAACTGTTCTGCACCGGGCGGACCACCCCGGCGCAGATCACCGTGGCCACCCGGCGGCACCCCGAGGTGGTCGGCGCGTACACCGTGTCGGGTCAGGCGGATGCGCTGGTGCACCTGCGCGCGGCCGACATCGGTCACCTGGAGCAGGCGTTGGAACGGCTGCGCGCCGAGCCCTTCGTGACCTCGACGCGCAGCATGATCGTGTTGTCCCGGCTGATCGAGATGCCGTTCTGATCGCCTACTAGAGATACATCCCGGTGCGGTGCTCGCCGTCGCTCGCCTTGGGCGCGGCCGGCTTGTCGCCCTCGCCGAAGAACCGCTTGCCGCCGAACTCGCCGTGCAGCCGGTCGTCCAACTCGTCGGCCAGGCCGGTCATCACCTGCACCGCCAGCATCAGGTGCACGGCCTGGAAGTTGCGGCCGAACACCGGGATGGAGGCCCACACCGTGTCCTGCGCGCAGTAGAGCCGGCCGATCGGCATCCGGTTGGTCAGCTCGGACAGCTTCACGTAAAGCTGCTCGGTCGGCTCCACCTCGGTCAGGATCGGGGAGAAGACGTCGACCAGCGGCGGGTTGTCCCGGACCCGGACGAAGACCATCGCCGAGCCGGCCCGGATCCCGACGTCACCGTCCGCGTCGACCTGGAGCTGGTCGACCGTCGTCTTCGACATGGTGGCGATCACCGTGCGGACCCGCTCGTCGAGCGGCACCACCTCGTCGGCCACCATGTCGCCGAGCAGCGGGTCGTCATCGAGCTCGCGCAGGTCGAGCCCGGCGTCCAGACCGGCCTCGGGCCGGGCGGTGGCCAGCGGGCCGGCGTCGATCGGCTCGTCCTCGTCGTCGTGCACCAGGTAGACCAGGAAGGCCGGGTGCGGCGCACCGTAGACGTCCCGCAGCGTGCGGGACACGATGGTGGCCAGGGCGGTCGCCTTGGCCTGCTCGGACCGCAGGCCGAAGAAGTCGCCGGAGCCGGCCAGCACGCCGGGCGGGGACCAGCCGAGCGCGACCATGTCGGCGACGGCGGCCCGATTCATCCGGAACTCGGCGGGCAGCGCGGCGTTGCCGACCGCGAGCGCCTCGGTCACGCCGTCGGGCAGCACCCGGATGCTGACCGAATAGACCGCGGTGCCGGTGCCGGACGCGGTGGGGTCGAGAGTGAGGTCGACCTGGGCGCCGGGTTGCAGGCGGGACAGGACCCCGGCCAGAGCGCCGGCGAACTCCCGCCACGCCTCGGTGACCTTGGCCCGTAGGTCGGCCGTGGTCGGTTCGTCGAGCAACACGCCCTCGGGTGAGTCGCCCGCCGCCACGCCTTCTGCCGTCATGATCGCACCTCCGTTCCCGTCACCCTATCGAGCGCGGCCGTGCTGTGGACGGCCTAGGCCTGTTCGGTGGCCGGTGTCCAGCTCAGCGCCATCGCGGTGACCCGCTCGGCGACCTCGGTCAGGTCGGCGCCCCGGCCGACGGCCAGGCCCATCAGGTACGCGGTGACCGGCGCGCCGGGGCGGACCACGCTGTGCGCGACGTCGCGCGCCATGTCGAGCACCGTCGTGACCGCCACGTCCTCGCGCGGCACGCCCAGCTCGGCGCTCGCCGCGGCGACCCACCTGTCCAGCTCGCTCATCTCGCCCACTCCTCGGCAGTGCGCAGGTCGTCGTCGGTGTCGCAGTCGAACCAGGGCGGCGGGCCGGGGCGGCGCCAGGACACCTCGGCGACCCGCAACTGCTCGACCAGCTCCCGGACCGGGGCGCCGTGCAGGCCGCCGCGCCGCTCGGCGAGCCGGTCGATCGCGGCGCGCAGGGCAGCCGTGCGCCACACCCCGCAGAGGATCTGCAGCCGGCCGTCGGTGTCCCGGTAGACCGCGCCCTCCATCGGCGCCGACTCCATGGTCAGGCGCAGCACGTCGATCGCCTCTCCGGTGAGGAACGGCAGGTCCGCGGCGAGCAGCGCGGTGTACGCGATGGTCTCGGGGACCAGCGCGAGCCCGGCCGCCGCGGCCGCCACCGGGCCGCCACCGGGTGGCTCCTCCCGGGTCACGTGCACCGGAACGGGCAGGTCGGCGGAGACCCGGCCGACCACCACCCGCGGGTCAGCGTCGTGCACCGCGGCCAGCACCCGGGTCAGCATCGACTGGCCGGCAACGGCCAGCGTCGGCTTGTCCGCTCCACCCATCCGCCGCGCCGCACCACCGGCCAGGACCACCGCCGCAAATCCCCCCACGTGAGTACCGTATCCCGACCGGGTGGCGGACGTGACCACGCGCTCGGACAGCGTGGGTCGTAAGCTCCGCCTCATGGGGAGGAATTCGGCGCGGCGGCCGGTGGTGCGCATCGATCTCGGTGCGGCTCCGGGCGATCGCCGGCAGCGCCCCGACGAGCTCGCGGCCGAGGAGCCGCTGGAGATCCGGGTGCGCCGGCAACCGCTCGCGGTCACCATGCGCACCCCCGGGCACGACATCGACCTGACGATGGGTTTCCTGCTCAGCGAGGGCATGATCGGCGCCGCCGAGGACGTGGTCACGGCTCAGCTGTGCGCCGGGACGGACACCCCCAACACGTACAACGTGGTGGATGTCGTGCTCGCCGCGCACGTGCCGCCGCCGGTCACCGATCTGAGCCGCAACTTCTACACCACCAGCTCGTGCGGAGTGTGCGGAAAGGCCAGCATCGACGCGGTGCGCACCCGGTCGCGTTTCGACGTGGCCGCCGACCCGCTACGGGTGCCGGCCGCCACGCTGGTCGAGCTGCCCGGCCGGCTGCGGGCGGCGCAGCGCACCTTCGACCGGACCGGTGGGCTGCACGCGGCCGGCCTGTTCACCGCGGCCGGCGAGCTCCTCGTCCTGCGCGAGGACGTGGGCCGGCACAACGCGGTGGACAAGGTGCTCGGATGGGCCCTGCGCGACGGGCGCCTGCCGCTGGCCGGGCACGTGCTGATGGTCTCCGGGCGGGCCAGTTTCGAGCTCACCCAGAAAGCCTGGATGGCCGGGCTGCCGATGCTGGCCGCGGTGTCGGCGCCGAGCACGCTCGCGGCCGAGCTGGCCGACGAGTCCGGGATGACGCTGGTCGGCTTCCTGCGCGGGTCGACGATGAACGTCTACTCTCGGGCGGAGCGGGTCACCGTCTGAACGGCCGCCACGGGCCAGCCCCTCGCGGTGGCAGCACCACCATGTGCGGGGCCAGACCGTGGCCCAGCACGTTGTGCAGCAGGCCGGCCAGCTGATGCTCCGGCTCCTCGGCCAGCGCCCGGTCGACCGCCACCCGGGCCAGTGAGCCGTGCCCGGCCCGCCACGCGCTGAACGCCAGCAGGCAGGCCGGTGGCGCGACATAGGCCGGCTCGGCGCGGCGCAGCACATCGGTCCAGAGCTGGATCTGCCAGCCCTGTCCGGTCACCCGGTCCAGCGCGAGATCCTCCACCTTGCGGTTCACCAGGAGCACGCCCAGCCAGGCGGTCTCGTCCGGGTCCAGGCGGGAGCCCGCGCGGTAGCGTTTCTCCGCGGCGCGCACCGCGGCCTCGCCCTGCTGGCGAATCAGCCTGCCGTAGCGGTCGGCGCTCAGATCGTCGGCGATCAGGTCGGTGAACCGGCGCCGGGCCCGCTCGGTGGCCGCCGCCATCGCCTCGCGCTCCGCCCCGCCGACCGCGGCCACCTGCGCGGTCAGCGCCCGGCGGCTGGGCAGCGCGACCCTGCCGTGATAGGTCGCCTCGGCCGCGACCAGACTGTCGCCCGGCAGGCAGCGGATGCCCTCGGGTGGGCAGCAGAGCGGGTCGGCACAGGTGTAGGACCACCAGCGGCCGTCGGTGACCCGAATCATCTCCAGCACCTCCACCCCGCGGTCCTGGACCGCCTGGGCGGTGCTGAGCACCGCCGGGCTGACCCGGCCGGGCGGGCCGTAGCCGATCACCACCACGGTGCGGGCCCGCTGCCGGGCCACGGCGTCGGCCACCGAACCGGCCGCGGCCCGGGCGTCGCCGTCGGTCCAGTCCGGGCCGGGCAGGTCGTGGCAGAGAGCGAAGTCGACCCGGTCCCGGGCGAGGCCGACCAGGGCCACGCAGTCACTCGGGTGATAGCCCATCAGGAACGGCACGACGGCGATGAGCTCGGACGGGTTGCGGATGGCGAGGCGGCAGTCGGGTGTCATGCGGGGCAGCGTGGCCCGGCGGCCGGGAGCGGCGCGTGCCATCCGGCGCGCCTGTGGACAACTCGTCCACAGGCCGGGCGCGGCCGTCAGTTGCGGAACGGCAGGCCTTGCAGCTCCAGACCCTCCTGCTGCCAGGCGTGGGCGTGGCGGTCCAGATCCATGGTGAGCTCGATCGACGACACCACGTCGTAACCGGCGGCATGCAGGCTGCGGATCGCCTCCACGTTGCGCGACGACGGGGAGATGGTCAGCGAGGTCATGTTCCGCTTCTTCGCCTCGCCGGCGACGTGCTGCAGCAGGCGGCGGCCCACGCCCTTGTGCCGATGGGTGATGGTGACCACCACCGGCTCGACCTCACCGGCCCGGTTGCGCATGATCAGCCCGACCATCCCGATCACCCCGTCGTCGGCGTGGTCGGCGACCCACAGGCCGGACAGGTCGAGACGGGTCAGATACTCCTCGAAACCGGCGCCACCGTCGTCATCGGACTCGCCGTACATCTGATGCTGCTGCCGGGTGAGCTCAGCCCACAGCCGCCGGCCAGCGGAGTGGTCACTCGGCCGGTACGAACGCACTACGACAGGGGCCATGCCGACATTTTGCCTCTGAAATGGGATGTCCGTCACCCGAAGCGCAAGATAACCGGGTGGACATGGCGTATCTGCGCGCGCACCCGGAGCACCTCCCGACATTTCTCACCCACCAGCGGATCCGGGAGACACCGATCCATCGCGGAGTCACCTCGACGTCCCGGCTGACCCTCGACGACGGGACGTCGCTGTTCGCGAAGACCGCGACGTCGTGCGCCGCGGAGGCGGCGGGACTGCGCTGGCTGCGCGCGGCGGGGGCGACACCCGTACCGGAAATCGTGGTGGCGCTGCCCGGCATGATCGCGATGGAATGGATCGAACCCGGTGCCGCCGGCCGTGCGGCCGCGGAGACCTTCGGGCGCGGCCTGGCCGCGCTGCACCGCAGCGGCGCGGAGACCTTCGGCGCGCCCTGGCCCGGCTGGATCGGGCCGCTCCCGCTCGACAACACGCCCTCCGCGGGGCCGTGGAGCAGCTGGTTCGCCGACACCCGGCTGCTGCCCTACCTGAGGGCCTCGGTCGATCGCGGTGCGCTCTCCGGCGCCGACGCCGCACTGGTCGAGGAGATCATCAAGACGATTGCGGCGTACGCCGTGGAGGAACCGCCGGCGCGCATCCACGGTGACCTGTGGCCGGGGAACCTGCTGTGGGGGGCCGACGGGCGCGCGTGGCTGGTGGATCCGGCGGCGCACGGGGGTCATCGGGAGACCGACCTCGCGACGATGTCGCTCTTCGGCGGCGTGGCGCACGCCGATGTGATCCTCGGCGCATACCGGGCCGAATGGCCGCTGGCCGACGGGTGGGAACGGCGGATCCCGTTGCACCAGCTGCACCTGCTGCTCGTGCACACCGCGGCCTTCGGGGCGGGCTACCGCGATGCGGTGGTGGCGGCCGCCCGCGCCGTCCTGCGCGGATGAGGGTCGAGGGGCCATCGTCCACCGGCCGATATGCCTAGCGGCAACCGGGCCGGGAAGCGGCTAGATTCGCATTCGTGAGCGAGATGTGGAGAACAGCCGAACGGGCCCGGTGGCGGCCGTGATCGCGCTCGCCGACCGCTTCGGCCGGGTCGCGACCGACCTGCGCGTCTCCCTCACCGACCGGTGCAACCTGCGGTGCACCTACTGCATGCCCGCCGAGGGCTTGGCCTGGATGCCGCAGCCCGAGCAGCTCACCGACGACGAGGTGATCCGGCTGGTGCGGATCGCGGTCGAGCGGCTCGGGGTGACCGGGGTCCGATTCACCGGCGGCGAGCCGCTGATCCGCCGCGGCCTGGTCGGCATCGTGGCCGCGACGGCCGGGCTGCGGCCGCGCCCCCGGATGTCGGTGACCACCAACGGGATCGGGTTGGAGCGGCTCGCCGGGCCGCTGCGCGAGGCCGGCCTCGACCGGGTCAACGTCTCGCTCGACACGCTCGACCCGGCCCGCTTCCGATCGCTGACCCGGCGCGACCGGCACGCCGACGTGTTGCGCGGCCTGCGCGCCGCCGCCGAGGCCGGCTTGACCCCGGTGAAGATCAACACTGTGCTGATGCGGGGGGTGAACGACGACGAGGCCGCGCCGCTGCTGCGGTTCGCGCTGGAGCACGGCTATCAGCTGCGCTTCATCGAGCAGATGCCGCTGGACGCGCAGCATCAGTGGGACCGGCACACCATGGTGACCGCCGACGAGATCCTGGCCGCGCTCAAGCCCTTCGATCTGTGTCCCGACGTGGTTTCACGTGGAACGGCTCCGGCCGAGACCTGGCTGGTCCCCGGCTTCGTCGACGCGGCCGGCGCGCCGGCTCGGGTCGGCGTGATCGGCAGCGTGACCCGCCCGTTCTGCGGTGACTGCGACCGCACCCGGCTGACCGCCGACGGCCAGGTGCGCAACTGCCTGTTCGCCACCGAGGAGAGCGACCTGCGCAAGCTGCTGCGCGACGGGGCGCCGGACGTGGAGATCGCCGAGTCCTGGCGGGTCGCGATGTCGGGCAAGCGAGCCGGTCACGGCATCGACGACCCGGCGTTCCTGCAGCCCGCCCGACCCATGTCCGCCATCGGAGGATGAGCCTGTTGGTCACCGTTCGCTATTTCGCCGGAGCCCGGGCGGCCGCCGGCGGGGTGTCGGCCGAGGAGGTGGCGGCCGGCTCGCTGGACGAGCTGAGCCGACTGCTGACCGACCGGCACGGGGAGCGCCTCGGGCTCGTCCTGACGGCGGCCAGCTTCCTGGTGGACGGGCTCACCCGACATGACCGGCGGGCGCCGCTGCAGGCCGGGGCGACGGTCGACATCCTGCCGCCCTTCGCCGGCGGCTGACCGGCCACCCGTGCCGTCACCGGCGGGCCCCGGCCCGCTCCGGACGCCGGCCTGCGGGCGACCTGCCGCGTTCCGCCATCCCTTACGACCGGGATGACCGGCGCCCGATCACCAGTGGCTGGGATGGACGCCCGGTCGCGACGGGACGGTCGTTAGGTGCGTGGGTGCGGTGTGTGAGAGCGGGGCGGGTCGGGGAGACTTGGTCCGGCTCGCTCGGAGGGGGATGTGGTGGCGTTCGTCGCAGTGATCATCTTGCTGCTCTTCGCCCTGATCTGTGCCTACGTGTGGAAACGGCTCGTCCGGGACACGCTGCGATCCCGGTGGGGGCGGCGGGTGGGCACGGTGGTGGCCCTGGTGCTCGCGCTGCTGGTACCGGCGACGCTGATCGGGGTGCGGGCCGGACACGTGAAGTGGCTGGCCTGGCCGGGTTACCTGTGGATCGCCGTGCTGTTCTACCTGGTGATCACTCTGGCCGTGCTGGAGATCCCGCGGCTGGTGCTGCGGGTGCTGTGGGCAGACCGGGGGCGTACCGCCGCAAGCGCCGCAGGACCGCTGGTCCGGGGCGGCGTCGCGGACGGTGAGTTGCAGCCGGCCGGGGCCGTCCCGGCCGAGGGCAGCGCCGGAGTGACCGGGTCCGGCGCGGCGGATCCGAGCGGTGCGCCGGGTGCACCGCTGCCGACGGCAGCCGGCGAGGCGCCGGCGGACGGCGGGCCGCCTGCGGGGATCGACCGGCGGCTGGTTCTGGCGCGCGGTGCGGCGATCTTCGCAGGGCTGACCGCGGCGGGTGTCACCGGCTACGGGGTGCGGGAGGCCACCGGGGCACCACGGATCGACCGGGTGCGGATCCCGATCGCCAAGTTGCCGCGCAGCATGGACGGGACCCGCCTGGCCGTGGTGTCCGACATCCATCTGGGGCCGCTGACCGGGATCGGGCACACCGAGCGCATCACCCGGGTGATCAATGCGGTGAACGCGGACGTGGTGTGCGTCGTCGGTGACCTTGTGGACGGCACTGTCGCGGAACTGGGGCGGCTCGCCGAGCCGCTGCGCGGGATCGAGTCGCGACGCGGCGCGTACTTCGTGACCGGCAACCACGAGTACTACTCCGGCTTCCGGCCGTGGATCGACGAGGTGGCCGAGCTCGGCATGCGGCCGCTGCGCAACGAGCGGGTCGCGATCGACGGGCTGGACCTGGCCGGAGTGAACGACCTGGGTGGGGAGGACTACGGCGATCCGGCCGACTTCGGCAGGGCACTCGGTGACCGGGACGTCAGCCGGCCGGTGGTGCTGATGGCGCATCAGCCGCTGGCCGCCCGGCAGGCCGCGCCCTACGGCGTGGACCTGCAGGTGTCCGGGCACACCCATGGCGGCCAGATGGCCCCGTTCAACTTCGTCGTGAAGCTTCAGCAACCGGTAGTCTCCGGCTTCGGACAGGTGGACGGCGTGCCGGTTTACGTGACCAACGGCGCGGGTTTCTGGGGCCCACCGGTCCGCGTGGGGGCGCCACCGCAGGTCACGGTGGTCGAACTCCGCGTGGCGTAACTCATCAAGATCGGTAAGTGTGTTTGAGCGTGGCGATTCGTGGCGGAACCGACGGCCGTGACAGGATGCGAGACGTGGAGGTCAGCCCGGACACATACGTCGCGGACCTGCACATTCACTCGCGGTACTCGCGGGCCTGCAGCCGTGACCTGACGCTGCCCAACCTGGCCTGGTGGGCTCGGCGCAAGGGCATCGCGCTGCTGGGCACCGGTGACTTCACTCACCCGGCCTGGTTCGAGCATCTGCGGGAGAGCCTGGAGCCCGCCGAGTCCGGCCTGTTCCGGCTCGGCGACGAGCAGCCGGTCACCCGGCGACTGCCGGGTTCGCTGCAGGGCACCGCACCGGCCCGGTTCATGCTGAGCGTGGAGATCTCCACGATCTACAAGCGGGACGACCGCACCCGCAAGGTGCACCACCTGCTCTATGCCCCCGACTTCGAGTCGGCCGGCCGGATCAACACCGCGCTCGGCCGGATCGGGAACCTGACCGCCGACGGCCGCCCGATCCTCGGGCTGGACTCCCGCGACCTGCTGGAGATCACCCTGGAGGCCGGCGGTTACCTGATCCCGGCGCACATCTGGACCCCGTGGTTCTCCGCGCTCGGTTCGAAATCCGGCTTCGACGCGATCGCCGACTGCTACGCCGACCTGGCCGACCACATCACCGCGGTGGAGACCGGCCTGTCCTCCGACCCGGCGATGAACTGGCGGGTCTCCAGCCTCGACCGCTACCGCCTGGTGTCGAACTCGGACGCCCACTCCCCCGGCGCCCTGGCCCGCGAGGCCACCCTGTTCACCGGCGCCCCGGACTACTTCGCCGTCCGGGACGGCATCGGCCTGGCCGGCACCCTCGAATTCTTCCCCGAGGAGGGCAAGTATCACGCCGACGGCCACCGCGCCTGCAACGTCAACTGGGAGCCGGAACGCACCCGTGCGGCCGGCGGCCTCTGCCCGGAGTGCGGCCGCCCGCTGACCGTCGGCGTGCTCAGCCGGGTCGAGGACCTGGCCGACCGCCCGGAGGGTTTCACCCGGGACGTCCACGTCGAGCACCTGATCCAGCTGCACGAGATCCTCGGCGAGATCCACGGCGTCGGCCCGAAGTCGAAGACCGTCGAGTCGCAACTCACCCACCTGGTCGCGACGCTCGGCGCGGAGCTGGACATCCTGCGCAAGGTGCCGGTCGACGAGATCGGCAAGGCCGGCGGCGACGAGCTGCGGGAGGCGATCACCCGGCTGCGGCGCGGCGACGTGCGACGGGTTGCCGGCTACGACGGCGAGTACGGGGTGATCACCCTGTTCGAGCCGGGTGAGCTGCGCAACCGGTCGAGCGCCCCGCAGGTCGAGACGCTGTTCGACATGTTCCCCGAGCCGAAGGCGCCGGCCCGGCCCGCCGCGGAGAAGCCGAAGCCCAAGGCCAAGCCGGTCAAGGCGAAACCGGCGCCGCCGCCGATCGCCCCGCCGCCCAGCCCGCACGAGCCGTTCGAGCCGATGCTGGCCGGGATGGAGGAGGTCGGCACCGGCCTGCTCGACCGGCTGGACGCGATGCAGCGGGTGGCCGCCTCGGCCCCCGGCGGTCCGCTGCTGATCGTGGCCGGCCCGGGTACCGGCAAAACCCGCACGCTGACCCACCGGATCGCGTATCTCTGCGCCGAGCTCGGCGTCTTCCCGGAGCGCTGCCTGGCGATCACGTTCACCCGGCGGGCCGCGGCCGAGCTGCGCGAGCGCCTGGAGAGCCTGCTCGGCGACGTGGCCGAGGACATCACCGTGGGCACCTTCCACTCGCTGGGCCTGACCATCCTGAAGGAGAACGCCAAGGCGGCCGGGTTGACCGCCGGCTGGCGGATCGCCGAGGAGCCCGAGCAGAAGCAGGCGCGGGAGCAGGCCGGCGACGACGAGAGCGCATACCGGAAGCTGCTGCGCCAGCAGGATCTGGTCGACCTGGACGATCTGATCAGCGTGCCGGTGGCGCTGCTGCGCGAGGATCCTGCCCTGGTCGAGCGGTATCGGAAACGCTGGCAATGGATCTTCGTCGACGAGTATCAGGACGTCGACGAACTGCAGTACGAGTTGCTCCGGCTGCTGTCCCCGGCGGACGGGAACCTGTGCGCGATCGGCGACCCGGACCAGGCGATCTACTCGTTCCGCGGCGCGGACGTGCGCTACTTCCTGCGCTTCAACCAGGATTTCGTCGACGCCCGGCTGGTCCGGCTGACCCGCAACTACCGCTCGTCGGCGCCGATCCTGGCCGCCGCGGTGCAGGCGATCGCCCCGTCGTCACTGGTCAGCGGCCGCCGGTTGGATCCGGCCCGGCTCGACCCGGAGGCGCAGCTGGTCGGCCGCTATCCGGCCCGCAGCGTCTCGGACGAGGCCGACTTCGTGGTCCGCACCATCGACGAGCTGGTCGGCGGCCTGTCCCACCGGTCGTTGGACTCGGGCCGGGTGGATTCGCGCGCGGCCACCGCCGGGGCGCTGTCCTTCTCCGACGTGGCGGTGCTGTACCGCACCGACGCGCAGTCCGGGCCGATCCTGGAGGCGCTCTCCCGGGCCGGCATCCCGGTACAGAAGCGGTCGCACAACCGGCTGCGGGACCGGCCCGGCGTCGAGGTGATCGCCCGCGAGCTGCGGCACGCCGGCGGTCTCAGCGGCCCCCTCGCCGCCCGGGTCAGGCAGGCCGCCCAGGGGCTGGCCCAGCGGTATGCCGCCCCGACCCTGGACGGTGGCCAGATCGCCCCGGAGGACATCTGGTCGGCGGCCGACCTGCTCACCCCGCTGGCCCAGCGGGCCGGCGACGACCTTCCGCTGTTCCTGCAGCAGTTGGAGACCGGCGCCGAGGTGGACGCGCTGGATCCGCGCGCCGAGGCGGTCAACCTGCTGACCCTGCACGCCGCGAAGGGCCTGGAGTTCCCGGTGGTGTTCCTGGTCGGCTGCGAGGACGGCTTGCTGCCGCTGCGCTGGCCCGGTGCGACGCCGACCGATGAGGAGATCGCCGAGGAGCGGCGGTTGTTCTTCGTCGGGTTGACCCGGGCGCAGGACCGGCTCTACGTGAGCCACTCGGCGAAGCGGTCGCGGCACGGCAGTGAGCGGGAGCAACAGCCGACGCCGTTCCTCGACGTGATCGACTCCGGGTTGTTCGAGCGGTTGGGCGAGGCAGCCCCGGCGAAACCGAAGGATCGGCAGCTCAGGCTGCTGTGATCGCGGCGAGCGCGCCGAGCAGCAGTGCCGGGCCGAACGGGAACACCCGGCCCCGCCCGGTGATCATGAGGTAGGCCGCGGTCAGCCCGCCGACCAGGTGGGCGACCGCGAAGCCGGTGAGCACCGCGGGCCATCCGCCGAACAGCCCGAGCAGCAGGGCGAGGACCGCGCCGAGTTTCACGTCGCCGAGCCCGAGACCGCGTCCGGGCAGCAGCGCGAGCACCAGGTAGGTGAGGCCGACCAGCACGGCCGAGGCCAGGGCCGGCAGGATCCGGCCGGGCGCCAGCACGGCCAGCGGAAGCCCGGTGACCAGGGCCAGCGCGACGACCAGCGGATCGGGCAGCCGGAGGGTGCGCAGGTCGGTCAGCGCCAGCCGCACGCCGATGGCGGCCGCGGGCAGCAGCACCGCGAGCTGGGGAACCGGGCCACAGCGTGCAGCCAGTAGGGCGGAAACCAGAAAACCCGACAAAACACCATAGAATTGACGGGTCATGAGGTACGCCGTCACACCGCCGGCCGCCCCGGCCGAGATCACGAGTAGTGGGGACACAGCCCGGGAAGGTAACGGCCGCGCCGGCTCGGTGCAGGTCGGGTTGTGGACAACCGGACCCGCATTCCGGCGCGGTTTCCACAGGCGGCGCACGCTACCGTGACAGGCAGCGTTGCCCGCTTCTGGAGGATTTCCGATGTCGCACAACGGCCCATACTCCGGTCCGCCCTGGTCCGGCGGGCGGCCCGAGGAGCCGTATGCGGAACCCTCCGATCCCTGGGGTGAGAGCAGCCGCGCTGTCAACGATCCGGCATGGGGCTCCCCGCAGATCCCCCACCAGCAGTTCTCCGGTTCCCCGGCGGCCTCGGCGCCCGGGCCGGCCGCCGGAAGGTCCGGGCCGAGCCGGCGCGGCTTCGCGGTCGGCGCCCTGATCGCGGTGCTCAGCGTGCTGGTCGGCGGCGGGCTCGCCACCACGGTCTGGTACGTGCTGGGCCGCAAGGACCGGGCGGGCACCGCGGCCTCGACGCCGCCGGCCGGGGTGACCGTGCCCCGGGTGCAGCCCAGCGCCGACGCGCGGTTCGCCAACCGGGGGCAGTGCATCCGCAACGAGGGCACCAACGCGGAACCTCAGCTGCGGATCGTGGCCTGCGCGGCGAACACCTACGAGGTGCTGAAGCGGGTCGACGGCCGGACCACGGGCGAAAAGGACGCGATCGCCAAGTGCGCGAAGGTTCCCGGGTACACCAAGTGGTACTACTACGACACCGAGTACGACGATGTCGACTTCGTGCTGTGCCTGCGCGAGTACCAACCGGAGTGACTATGACCCGCTCTAGCCCTGTCTAGCGGAGGCGCTAGACAGCTTTAGAGCGACATATCGAGCGGACTCTAGCGTTCGTCCTAGATGGCCCGATACGGTGCTACGTCATGGATCCGGTGCGGAACCCGTATGCTCCCGGCGCCGGCCAGCGTCCACCCGAGTTGGCCGGGCGCGGCCGCGAACTGGACGCCTTCGACGTCGTCCTGGAGCGGGTCGCCCGCGGCCGCCCGGAACGCAGCCTGGTGCTCACCGGGCTCCGCGGCGTCGGCAAGACGGTGCTGCTCAATACCCTGCGCTCGGCGGCGATCGGCCGGCTCTGGGGCACCGGCAAGATCGAGGCCCGGCCGGACCAGTCGCTGCGCCGCCCGGTTTCCGGCGCCCTGCACATGGCGATCCGCGAGCTCGCCCCGCACCACCGCGACCCGGACCGGGTCGACGAGGTGCTCGGCGTGCTGAAGGCGTTCGCGTTGCGGGCCAACGACAGCACCGGGAAACTGCGGGACCGGTGGGCGCCCGGCATCGACGTACCGCCGGCTCGGGGTCGTGCCGACTCCGGCGACATCGAAATCGATCTGGTCGAGCTCTTCACCGACGCCGCGTCGTTGGCCACCGACGTGGGCACCGGCATCGCCCTGTTCATCGACGAGATGCAGGACCTCAGCGGCACCGACGTGTCCGCGCTCTGCGCCGCCTGCCACGAACTGTCCCAGCTCGGCGCGCCGCTGATCGTGGTCGGGGCCGGGCTGCCCCACCTGCCCGCGGTGCTGTCCGCGGCCAAGTCCTACTCCGAGCGCCTCTTCCGCTACCAGCGCATCGACCGGCTCGACCGGGACGCGGCCGACCTGGCCCTGGGCGTGCCGGCCGAACGGGAGGGCGTCGACTACGACCAGGAGGCGCTCGACCTGCTCTACGAGAAGTCGGGCGGCTACCCGTACTTCGTGCAGGCGTACGGGAAGGCCACCTGGGATCACGCGCCGCAGTCCCCGATCACCGCCGGCGACGTGCAGATGGCGGCGCCCGAGGCGGAGAGCGAACTGGCGGTCGGCTTCTTCGGCTCCCGGTTCGAGCGCGCCACCCCGGCCGAGCGGGAGTACATGCGGGCAATGGCCGTCCTCTCCGGCGACCCGGGTAACGACATGGACGCCGCGGTGCCGACCTCGGACATCGCCACCTCGCTCGGACGCAAGCCGGCCAGCCTGTCGCCGGCCCGCGACGCCCTGATCAAGAAAGGACTCATCTACTCGGGCGAGCGGGGCACGGTGGCCTTCACCGTCCCGCACTTCGGCCGGTACCTCCGAACACAGCCGGTGTGATCGGCCCCGGACGGGTATAAGGGAGTTCATGAAGCCCGTCCGCACCGCCGCCCGAGCCATGCTCGCCTCGATCTTCGTGATCAGCGGGGTCCGCGTGCTGATCAAGCCCGGTGAGGGCCGGATACAGGCGGCCCGCCGGGTCACCGACCGGTTCACGCCGCTGCTGGAGAAGGCCGACCCGCGCCTGCCCACCGACCCGGCCACCCTGGTCCGGCTCAAGGCCGGCACCGACGTGCTGGCCGGTCTGGCCCTGGCCACCGGCCGGCTCACCCGGCCCGCGGCGGCCGTGCTGGCCGCCGGTCTGCTGCCGACGACGTACGCCGGTCATCCGTTCTGGGCGGCTCCGCCGGAGCAGCGCGCCGAGCAGCAGGTGCACTTCTTGAAGAACCTGGGGCTGCTCGGCGGGTTGTTGCTCGCCGCGGCCGACACCGAGGGCGAGCCGGGTCTGCGGTATCGCACGACCCACGCGGTCGATCGCGGACAGCGGACGCTCACCCATGCGGTGGACCGGTCACGCCGCGAGGTGCGTCGCGCGGTGCGGACCGCGAAGCGGGAGGCGAAGATCGCGGCGCTCTCCGCCGGCGCGGCACGCAAGCTGCCCGGCTGAACACCCCCGCCCTCGACCCGTACGACCCAATGTCCAAATTGTCCGGAAAACAACCTTGAGCCGACCTTTGCGTTAAAGCGGACGAGGGGCCGCACGGACGGTCTTCGAGCTGGCCGGATCACCCGACCCGGCCGGCTCGTACCCGCCCGGTCACCACCGGCCACCGTGCACCAGAGGCAGGCGGTGCCATGCCCGGAGGACGAGACGGGGGTCGCGCCATGCCGGTCACCCAGCGACGCGCTCCACGCGCCACCAGAACCAGATCCGCACTGGTCACCGTCGGCGCACTCGGAACCCTCGCGCTCATCTCACTGACGCTTTCCCGGTACGGGCTGAGCACCCTCGCGGTGACCCACGCGGCGGTGCGGGACTGGCTCGGCGGCGGCGGGCTGTACACGTACCGCCAACCCGGAACACAGGCCGGTGCCGCGCTGCCGCCCGGACTCGCCATCATCCTGGCGCCCCTCGCCCTGCTGCCGCTGAAGGCGGCCGGCTGGCTACTCGCCCTCACCAGCGTCGCCGCACTACTGCTCTCCGCCGTCGTTCTCACCACCCCGATCGCCCGGCGACACCGGCGGCGGCGCACCCCGATCGCCCTCACCGCGGCCGCCCTCGCCCTGCTCACCGAACCCGTCCGGGCGACCCTCGGCGAAGGCCGGCCCGAGTTGCTGCTGTTCGGCCTGATCGTCGCCGACCTCGTCGCCCTGCGCCGGCAACTGCACTGGCCCACCCCGGCAGACCGGCACCCACCCGACCACCTGCCGGAACGGCTGCGCCAGGGCTGGACCGAAGGATCATGGGCGGGCGTCGGGACCGGACTCGCCGCCGCCTTCTCCGTGACCCCCCTGTTCTTCCTCGCCGGGCTCCTCGTGCTGCGCCAACGCCGGGCCGCGGTCACCGCGCTGGCCACCACGATCACCGTCACCCTCGCCGGGCTGCTCTTCGCACCCCGCGAGACGGTCACCTGGTTCGGCGACACCCTGTGGGAACTCAACCGCACCGAACCCCTGAACGCATCCGACAACCAGGCACTCGCCGGAATGCTCGCGCGCATCTACGGCTACCCGGCGCCACCCGTACTGGTCTGGCTCTCCTTCGGCGCGATGCTGCTCGCCGTCGGCCTCATCCGGGCCCGGACCGCGAACCTGGCCGGCGACGAGGTGGCCGCCTTCACCCTGATCGGGCTGACCGCGGCCGGCTTCGGACCGATGACGACGCCGGCCGAGATGCTGTGGCTGCTGCCCGCCGTGCTGGTGATGGCCGACCGGGTGGTGGGCCGCCGCATGGCGGGCGGGACCGGGTGTGGGCGGGCGGGGCGGGCGGTGCTCGGCGGGCTGACCGTGGGGGGATACGCGCTGCTGATCGCCACGCCGGGGGTGCTGCTCCGCTGGGACGGGTACGCGGTGGCGTTGTTCGTGCTGGTGGGAATGCTGCCCTGGCGGCCGGGGCCGATGTGGGATCGGCCCGGGCCGGGGCGCCGGGCGGCGGCGATCCCGGGGCCTCGGGGTGGTTGACCCGCCTACGGGCAGTTCACCCATTCCTCGGCGCCGTCGGTGAACAGCTGGCGTTTCCAGATCGGCAGGCGGGCCTTGACCTCGTCGACCAGGCGGGCGCACGCCGCGAAGGCGGCCGCGCGGTGGGCGGTGCTGACCGAGGCGACCAGGGCCACGTCGCCGATCTCCAGCGGGCCGATGCGGTGCGAGACGGCGATCGCGTAGACGGCGGGGTCGGCGGCGATCTCCTCGGCGACCTCGCGCAGCACGGCGGGTGCTGACGGGTGACCTTCGTATTCGAGGAGGGTCACTCCCCTGCCGTGGTCGTGGTCCCGGACCACGCCCTGGAAGGAGACGACCGCGCCGGCGCGGCGGTCGGTGACGGCGGCCTCGTGCGCGGCCAGATCCAGTGGGGTGTCCAGCACCTCGGCGAGGACGACCCGTGACCGCCGTTCGGCGGTGTCCACCGGTTCGACGTCCGGGCCGGTCTCCGGCGTGGCCGCTGCGGGACTGGTCATGCGCGCTCTCCAGGAAGGAATCGGCGGTTCAGGGTGGTCACGGGCGCTCGCCGGGAAGCAGCGGGAGAGGCAGGAACGGGACGTCGTCGCCGGCCTCGACCCGGACGCCGGGCCGGATCACGGCGAAGCCGTGGGCGGTGGCCAGGCCACGCAGCATCGCGGAGCCGACGTGGCCGGCCGGGGTGGCGATGCGGCCGGTGTGATCCAGGGTGGCCAGGGCCAGGTGGGTGTCGCGGCCGCGGCCCGGGATCGGCCGGGCCGCGGTCACCAGCGGAAGGTCGGCGCGGAACGGGCGGCCGGCCAGGCCGGTGAGCAGTGGGGCTACCAGGCTGATCAGGGCGATCACCGCGGACTGCGGGTTGCCCGGGAGACCGGCCAGGAAGCGGGGGCGGCCGTCGGGGCCGGGGATCCGGGCCAGCAGCATCGGGAAGCCGGGGCGGACGCCGACCGTGTTGACCACGTACTCCGCGCCGAGCTCGGTCAGGGCGGGATGCAGGTGGTCGACCGGGCCGTGCATGGTGCCGCCGGTGGTGCAGATCAGGTCGGCGGTGTCCAGGGCGGCGCGGACGGCTTCGACGTGGGCGTCCAGGGTGTCCTTGACCGGGCCGCTGACCGAGGTGACCGTGGCGCCGCAGCGCCGCAGCCAGGACGGGACCTGCGGGCCGAGCGAGTCGCGGACGCGGCCGTCGCCGGGCCGGCCCGAGGTCAGCAGTTCGTCGCCGAAGACGAGCAGGGCGGCGCGGGGCTGACGGCGTACCGCCAGAAGCTCGTGACCGCAGGTGGCCGCGACGCCGATGACCGCCGGGTCCACCGGCGTGCCGGCCGGCAGGAGTTCCTCACCGAGGGCGGCCTCCTCACCGGGCAGGCGCCACTCCGGGCTGGGACGAGGGGTGCCGGTGACCGTGCCGTCAGCGCCGATCTCCGACTCCTCGACCCGGATCAGGGCGGCGGCGCCGGCCGGGACCATCGCACCGGTGGCGATCTCGACGCAGGTGCCGTCCTCGGTGAGCGGGGGCGGGGTGCCGCCGGCCAGCACCTGACCGGCCCGGCGCCAGGGGCCGTCGCCGCGGACCGCCCAGCCGTCGATGCTGGAGGTGGCGAACGCGGGCAGGGCGGTCAGGGCGCGCAGCGGCTCGGCCAGGGTGCGTCCGTCGCCGTCAGCGAGCGGGATCCGCTCGACGCCGGTGGCGGCGGTCAGGCCGGCCTGGTGGGCGAGCTCGCGGGCCCGGTCCCAGCCAATCGCAGGAGTGCTCACCGGTCGAGCCTAATCCGCACGGGACAGCACCCCGGCGCGGGACAGGACTCAGTGGTCGCCGCCGCGGATCTGGTCGACGGTGTGTGCCAGCAGGGGGCCGAGGACGGCCAAGCCGTCCTTGGCGCCGCCGGTGGAGCCGGGCAGGTTGACGATCAGGGTGCGGCCGGCGACCCCGGCAAGACCTCGGGAGAGGGCGGCGGCCGGGACCCGGTCACGGCTGTAGGCGCGGATCGCCTCGGCGATGCCCGGAATCTCGAAGTCGAGCAGGCCGCGGGTCGCCTCCGGGGTGCGGTCGGTCGGGGTGACCCCGGTCCCGCCACTGGTCAGGACGACGTCGATGCGGTCGGCGACGGCGGCGCGCAGGGCTTCGGCGACCGGCTCGCCGTCCGGGACGACGACCGGTTCGCCGACCTCGCAGCCCAGCTCGCGCAGGCCGGTGACGAGGCGGGGGCCGCTGGTGTCGGCGTAGACGCCGGCCGCCGCGCGGTTGGAGGCGACGATGACCCGGGCCCGGATGGTCACGGGCGGTTCTCCGGTCGCACCCAGTCGCCGGTCTTCCCGCCCTCTTTGCGGAGCACGCGGACCGCGTCGAGGCTCGCGGCCGGGTCCACCGCCTTGATCATGTCGATCATCGCGAGGCCGGCGGTGGCGACCGCGGTGAGCGCCTCCATCTCGACGCCGGTGCGGTCCGCGGTCTTGGTGACGGCGGTGATGTGCACGACGTCGGCACCGAGTTCCAGCTGGACCTTGACGCCGTGCAGCCCGATCGGGTGACAGAGGGGAATCAGGTCGGGGGTCTTCTTGGCGCCCATGATCCCGGCGAGGCGGGCCACCGCGAGGGCGTCGCCCTTGGGGAGGTTGTCACCCCGGAGCAGGTCGATCACTTCGGCGGTGGTGTGCACCGCGCCGGCGGCGACGGCACGGCGGTCGCTCACCGTTTTGCCGGACACGTCGACCATCCGGGCGGCGCCCGACTCGTCGACGTGGGTCAGATGCGATTCCTGGGGCATATCGGGAGCTTATCGAGCGATCGGGGGACACGCGTTCGCATCTCCGGCAGATCGGCTTCACACTTTGTCCATACCGGCTCCGCAGGGTTCCCGCACTGGCCAGGGCCCCTGCAATGACAATGAAAATTGTATCCGGCAGCACATTTTGATCGCATTCAGTTGCCATTCGGAAACCGTCAGTGACCATCCTCGAATCTGTTCCCGCATTATGCTCATAACGACACGATCCACTGGAAAAGGGAATGAACGCGGCCTAGCGTTCTGCCCTGTCGCGACGGACCGCATCAAGAGTCGTTGGGGGACGAGGGAGCCACCTGACGCCAACGGTGAGGAGTAGCGCCATGCGCAGCAACAACGACTGGAGCTGAAAAAGACGGGGATGCGCGGAGCGGCGCGCATGAATAGCCTTGAACCCTGAGCTACCACTCAGTCGCGGTCGGCAATCAGGACCCAGCCGGCAGGACAGAGCGACGGGGACACCATGTCTGAGACTGGCACCAACGACGACGCGACCGATCAGCGGCTCCAGCTGCTCGTCGGTCTCGTCGTCATGCTGGCTGCCGGCGTCGGCGCCATCTGGGCGGTGTACGCGTACCACGCCCCGCAGCCCCGCCCCCCGCTCTTCGTCCTGGCGCTCCTGCTGGCCGCCGTGGTGACCACCAACAAGCTGCGGGTCTTCGTCCGGATCCGGTCCAACTTCTTCGGCACCGCCTGGGACGAGGTTCCGGTCCTCGTCGGCCTGACCCTGATCCCCCCGGTGTGGCTGCTGCTCTGCGCCGCCGCCGGGCACGCCATCCTGCGGATCGCGGTGCGGGCCGGCCTGCGCAAGACCGCGTTCGCGGTCGCCAAGGAGACGCTCGCGGTGAGCGCGGCGGCGGCCGCCTTTCTGGCGCTGGGGATCCGGCCCGACCTGACCGCCCCGGCCCTGCCGATTCTCGCCATCACCGCCGGCCTGCTGGCCTACGCGTTCGTCGACGACCTGGTCTTCGCCCCGATCGTGGCCACCAACTCGCACATCGGCATCCTGCAGGCCGCCCGGCAGAATCTGCTCGGCAAGGTGATCAGCCACCTCGGCCAGTTCGTCGCCTGCCTGCTCGTGCTCTGGGTGCTGGCCACCGACGCGAACGTCATGCTTCTGCTGGTCGTCCCGCTCGTTGTGGCTTGCATGCACCTCTGGCAGTCGCGCACCACCCGCACCCGGCAGGAGCGCGAGTCCTGGCAACGCCTGGCCAAGGCCACCGACGAGCTGAACGCGGTCGACCTGACCCAGGTGCTGCATTCCGCGACGACCCGCGCGGCGCAGATCTTCTCGGCGGCCGAGGCCGCCATCGACCTGACGGCCGGAGGAGCCGATCGGACGGTACGCGCGACCGGGGCGCACGTGCTCACCGACAGCCCCCGGACGGCCGGCCCGACGCTGCCCGACGAGACCACTGTGGATCTGGTCGCCCACGACGGTGGGCTGCGCGTCGGTGTGCTGCGCCTGCGTTTCGGCGGCACGGTCCGGCTCACCGAGGTGGAGCAGTACAAACTGCGTACCTTCGCGTCGGCCGTCTGCACCGCGATCCGCAACGCGCAGGCGTACGCCGAACTCGCCCGGATCGCCGCGGAGAACGCGCACGCCGCGACCCACGATCCGCTCACCGGCCTGCCCAACCGGCGCCAGCTCTACGAGCAGGCCGGCCACCTGTTCGCCGACGGCGGTCACGACGGCCTGGCCGCGCTCCTGCTGATCGACCTGAACCACTTCAAAGAGGTCAACGACACACTCGGGCACGCGGCCGGCGACGACGTGCTGCGCGAGGTGGCCCGCCGGCTCAGCGGCGCGGCCGAGCCCGGCGACCTGGTGGCCCGGCTCGGCGGCGACGAGTTCGCGGTGCTGCTCACCGCCCTGCCCACGCCCGCGCTGGCCAGCCACCGGGCGGCCGCCATGCTGGGCGCACTCGAGCCGGGCATCGAGGTCGAGGGCATGATGATCACCGTCGAGGCGGCCGGTGGGATCGCACTGGCCGCCGGCGCGGGCGGCGTCGAGGAGCTGATGCGCCGCGCCGACATCGCCATGTACCAGGCGAAACGCGCCGGTGAGCCGACCACGATCTACGCACACGCGCGGGACACCGCGGACGTCGAGCGGCTGATGCTGACCGGCGAGTTGCGCCGCGCGGTCAGCGAGCACGAGTTCACTGTGGACTTCCAGCCGATCGTCGACCTCGGCAGCGGCGAGGTGGTCTCGGCCGAGGCGCTGGCCCGCTGGCGGCACCCCGACCAGGGCGACCTCTCCCCTGGCCGGTTCCTCGAGGCGGTCGAACGCTCCGGGCAGCTGCCGGCCTTCGCCGACGCGGTGCTGGAGGAATCGCTGCTGGCCATGCAGGCGTGGCGGGCGGCCGGATTCGACCTGCCGGTGGCGGTCAACGTGTCGCCGCGCAGCCTGCTCGACCCGCACTTCCCGGCCACCGTGCTGGCCCGGCTGGAACGCCACGACGTGCCGCCCGGGCAGCTGGTGCTGGAGTTGACCGAGACGCTCACGCTCAGCCAGATCGACGTGGTCGAGCGGACCCTCGCCGAGCTGCGCGACGCCGGCGTGCGGCTGGCCGTCGACGACTTCGGGACCGGGGTGTCGTCGCTCTCCGTGCTCTCCCGGATCCCGGTGCACCAACTCAAGATCGACCGCGGGTTCGTGGCCGCGGTGGAGACCTCCGCCGAGGCCGCCGCGGTCATCCGGACCACCGTCGACCTGGCCCGCAACCTGCAGCTCACGGTGGTCGCCGAGGGTGTCGAGAGCGAGCCGCAGCGGCGGGCGCTGTGGGAGCTCGGCTGCCTCGCCGGGCAGGGCCACCTGTTCGCCCGGCCGCTCTCCTCGGCCCGCTTCCTGAGTACCCTGCGGCGCGGTTCCGGCGGCCGGCCCGGCGTGCTCGCCACGGCGTTGCACGAGGTCGGTGCGGTGGTCCGGATGCCGGCCCGCCGGGTCGCCGGATCATCTCTGCCACACTTGCCGGCGTGACCAAACGCGCCGACGGACTCACGGCCGACCTCGGCCTCTATCTGATCTCTGCGGCGTTCGCGCTGGTCACCGGGCTGACCTCGACACTGTCGCCGCATCGCGGATGGGGCCTGACCGCCTTCTGGGGCTACCTGGCCGCCACCCTGATGGTCGCCGGGCAACTTCTCACCGGCCGGCCGGTGTCCGATCGGTTCCGCACCTGGCAGGCGTGGCTCACCTGGGCCGCTGTCGCCCTCGTGCCCCTGGTGGTGGAGGCGGTGCAGCGGGCCGGCGGGCGCACCGACCGGGCCCAGGACGAGGTGCTGGTCGTCGAGGCGATGGGCAGGTCACTGCTCGACCACGGCACGCCGTATCTGAGCCGGGCCGGCATCGCCGCGCTGCCGGTCGACGAGCGGCTGCTGGGCTACCGGCCGTACCAGCCAGGCATGGCGGTCTTCGGGCTTCCGCGGGCCATCGCCGGTGACCATTGGTGGACGGATGCGCGGGTCTGGTTCGCGATCACCGCGATCCTCGCGGTCGGCTCGGCCGTCGCGGTCCTCCGCGCCGCACACCCTTTCCCGGTACGCGGGTTGCAGGCGGCCACCGTGCTCCCGGTGACGGCGCTGACCCTGGCGACCGGCGGCGACGACATTCCGGTGCTCGCCCTCTGCCTGCTCGCCCTGGCACTGGCCGCCACCGACCGGTTCGGGTGGGCCGGAATCGCCGTGGGCGCGGCGGCCGGCGCCAAGCTGTTCGCCTTCCCGGTGGTGGCGGTTCTCGCCGTGCTGGCCCTGGTCAGCGGTCGCGGCCGCCGGCTGCTGCCCGGGGCGGTCGGGCTGCCACTGCTGGCCCTGGTGCCGCCGCTGCTGGTGAACGCGGATTCGCTGGTGGAGAACGTGCTGCGGTTCCCGCTGGGGCATGGGCTGGTGACCAGCCCGGCGCAGTCGCCGTTCCCCGGATATCTGGTGGCGCAGCATCTGCCGGCCGGTCACGTGCTGGCGGCCGGGCTGTTGGGCGGGGCGGTGCTGGTGATCGGATGGCTGCTCCTGCGGCGGCCGCCCCGGGATGCGGGGGCGGCCGCGGCATACTGCGGGTGGGGGTTGCTCGCGGCCATCCTGCTGATGCCGACGACCCGGTTCGGCTACCTGCTGTATCCGGCGGCGTTCCTGGTGTGGGCACATACCCTGCGGCCCGGCGATGCGACGGCCGATCGCGGAGCCGCCACGGCCAATGCCGGCGCCACCACCGCCGATCCCGGCGCCGCCACCGCCACCACCGCTCATCCCGGCTCCACCACCGCCGACCCCGGCGCCACCACCGCCACCACCGCTCATCCCGGCTCCACCACCGCCGATCCCGGCGCCACCACCGCCACCACCGCCCATCCCGGCGCCACCGCCGCCACCACCGCCGCCGATCCCGGCGCCACCGCCGACGCCGGGGTCGCCGCCGCCGATCCCGTTCAGGAGACGCACAGGTCCTTCCGCCCCATGGCATGACATGGCCTTGTACCGTCAATGGAATGCAGATGACCTGTCCCAAGTGCCACGGCGAGATGCGGGTCTACGAGCGCAGCGGCGTCACGATCGACCAGTGCACGGAGTGCCGCGGCATCTTCCTCGACCGGGGCGAGCTGGAGAAGCTCTTCGCGGCCGAGGCAACCTACAACAACCGTCCGGCGCAGGCGCCCGGGCCGGCGGCCCACACGCCGCCGCCTCCCCCGCCGCCGCCGGTGCACGGTGGCGGTCACGGCTACCCGCCGCCGCCCCCGCCCCCGCCGCCGCCGGGTTACGGCGCCCCGGTGCACCACGCTCCAGCCGCGCACTACCCGCCGCCGGTGATCCACCAGCCGGTGGTGCACTACGGACATCACGGTCATTACCGGCATCACGGCTACCACGGTCACTACCACCACCGGCGCAGCTTCCTGCACGATCTGTTCGACTGACGGGCGCGGTCGCCGGCGCCGGGATCCGTTCCGTCTGACGGCTAGCTCATTTGCTGATCCTCCACGAGGGGCTCGCTCCATCCGGAGCGGGCCCCTCGTGCCATCCGGACTTCGCCGAAGTTCGTGACCACCGACGGCCCGGGTTCGACGCGGGCCCCTCGGGCCATCCGGGCTTCGCCGAGTCGTGACCACCGACGGCCCGGGTTCGGCGCGGGCCCCTCGTGCCATCCGGACCTGGCCGCCCGGGGCCAGCCCCTCGGGCCACCCCCGCTCACCGTTCACTGCCCTGATCATCGAATCGGCCGTACGGGCCGTGGCGCCGACGTGTCACCCGAATCGGCACGGATCGGCCGACAGGCCACTCACCAGCCCATTCGACAGTTTCCGGCCGGGCCGCGCGGGACTCGTCTGCCCGCGAATGGGGACGGGCGCGAGATGTCACTGAGACCAACGAGCCGTGCGGCACTGACGGAGTGCAACGGCGCGGCGCCGCGGGCGGCCCGTCCCGATGCCACCGGTTCTCGCGCCGTCACCTGCGACTACTGATCAGCGCAGGGTCGACGCTGATGAGCACCTCGACCAGCCACAGTGGCATTCGTCACGCTCGGTGACCACAAACCGGAGTCATCCCGTCACTTTAAAGCGAGCTATTTCGATAAGGCTCTCTTTACGTTCGCGTTACGAAGTCGCTGGAATACGCAACGTCGCGGATCTTGGGTATTGTCACGTCGCCCCCTGTCGCGGCGAACGGAGGAAGAACCGTGACTGAAACCACTGATCGTGCGGCTGACCAGGCGCTGCGGAACGATCTTGCAAACGTCTACGGCCGCTACGAAGAATTACGCTCCGGAGTGGACGAACTACAGCGCAGCCTGGCCACGATGCAGGTGAGCGCCACATCCCCGGACGGCCTCGTGCGCGCCACCGTGAACGCCGACGGCGACCTCGTCGACCTGCGTCTCGACCAGCAGGCCTGCCGCGAGTGGAATGTGGAGACGCTGGCCCGGGTGATCGTCGAGACGGTGCAGCACGCGTCCGCCGGCAAGCACCGCCAGGTCGAACAGCTGGTCACCACGCACCGCCCGCCGGACGAGACCGCCTGACCCCACCGCGAGCCGCCGGACACGACGGCTCATCCCGATGCCCGTCGCACGCCGGACGGGGGCCGCGGCACCGACCGCGACCCGGCGTGCCGGGCATCACCAACCCTCCCGGAGCAGCCGCACCGACCACACGCCATGCCACGCCACGGCCATCGGCAGCGGGCAGGCAGGCGGGCTCGGCCCACGGCGCGGAGCCTGGTCACGGCAGGGTGGGCTATCGACGTACGCCGCAAGCAGTTGACGGAGCCGGCGCCGCGCCGCGCCGGGCAGCGGGCCGGGACCAGCGGCGGACCTCGCCTAGATCGCCATGTCGACGAACCGGGACAGGTGCAGCTGCGCCGCGACCGTGATCGTGTCGGTGGGACCGTTACGGTGCTTGGCGACGATGAAATCGGCCTCGCCGGCGCGCGGCGACTCCTTGTCGTAGTAGTCGTCGCGGTGCAGCAGGATCACCACGTCCGCGTCCTGCTCGATCGAGCCGGACTCACGCAGGTCGGACAGCTGCGGGCGCTTGTCGGTGCGCTGCTCGGGGCCACGGTTCAGCTGGCTGACGCCGATCACCGGGCACTCCACCTCCTTGGCCAGAAGCTTGAGGCCACGGGACAGCTCAGAGACCTCCTGCTGGCGGCTCTCCGTCTTCTTCGGCGAGGACATCAGCTGGAGATAGTCGATGACCAGCAGCTTCAGGTTGTGCCGCTGCTTGAGGCGGCGGGCCTTCGCGCGGATCTCCATGAGGTTCATGTTCGGCGTGTCGTCGACGAAGATCGGGGCCTCGCTGATCTCACCCATGCAGCGGGCCAGTTTGGTCCAGTCGTCGTCGGAGAGCTGGCCGGACCGCAGCGTGTGCAGCGGCACCCGCGCCTCCGCGGAGAGCAGCCGCATCACCATCTCGATCTTGCTCATTTCCAGCGAGAAGATGGCGCTGGCGCACCCGTGCCGGATCGCCGCATTGCGCGCGAAGTCCATGCTCGCGGTCGACTTACCGAGACCGGGACGGCCGGCCACGATGATCAGCTGGCCCGGGTGCAGACCGTTGAGCAGGCGATCCAGATCCTGGAAGCCGGTCGGGACACCCTGCATGACGCCGCCGGAGGCACCGACCGCCTCGATCTCGTCCAGAGTCGGCTGCAGCATGTCGCCGAGCGCCGCGAAATCCTCGCTGACCCGTTTCTCGGTGACGTCGTAGATCGCCTGCTGGGCGCGGTCGACGATGTCGTCGACGTCGCGGCCGCCGTTGCCGCCGGCGCCGTAGCCCAACTGGACGATCTTGGTGCCGGCCTCGACCAGGCGACGCAGGATCGCCCGGTCGGCGACGATCCGGGCGTAGTAGGAGGCGTTCGCCGCGGTCGGCACGCTCTCGATCAGGGTGTGCAGATAGGGTACGCCACCAACGCGCTGCAGGTCACCGCTGTCGGCCAGGGCGGCCGCGACGGTCAGCGCGTCGGCCGGCTCACCGCGCCCGTACAGATCGAGGATGACGTCGAAGACGGTGGCGTGGATCGGGCGGTAGAAATCGCCGGTCTTGAGGATCTCCACGACGTCGGCGATGGCGTCCTTGGACAGCAACATGCCGCCCAGCACGCCCTGCTCGGCGGCGACGTCCTGCGGGGGCGCCTTATCGAACGAACCGCCGGTCGGCGCGTCGGACCGGCCGGATCCGCCACTCTGGGGTCCCCCGGACGGCTGAGATGGTGGCCGCGGATCCGGTCGTGCGTCATCGGTGATCGACACCGGGACATCCCCCCAAACTGACCATGCCGCCATCACGATCGGACCGCCCTCACCCGACCTTTCGGCCGGTCCCGTCACGACTTCAGCAGAAGCGGTCGATCAGCGGGCTCGCCCACTCTACGAACCTGGCCGCCACCTGCCCAACTGCCGCGGTGGACGAGTCGTGGACAAGTTGTGGACAGGGGGCCCGGAACCTGTGGGCAGGCCTGTGCACAGCATGTGGACAACTCTTGGGGAAAGAGCCTCAGCAGCACTTTTCCAGCCGCTTCCTGTGGAGGGCAGAAAAGCTGATGGATCTGCAGAAATACTTGGTCGGGTGAGCAGGCCGTCGCTGTGAGGCGTTGCGATTCCGCCTCCGGCACGTCACCCTTTTCAGGTGGACCAACGGGAGTGGGACTACGGTGCCCGCATGTCACGCGAGAGGCGTGCTGCGGACCCTTGGCTCACCCGTGAACGGGAAGCGGAGATCGACGACGCCGAGCCGCGCTGGTCCGCCCTCACCGACACCGGCAGCATGACGCCCAGCCCGGAGGCGCTCACCTGGCAGCGCCGCGCCGACGCCTGGGCGCAGCAGAGCGAGATCGAGCCGTATTCGGGCGGTGGCGGCCAGGCCGTCGAGCCGGCCAACCGGTGGTCCGACGTGGCCGCCACCGGCCGGCCCACCTTCCCCGCCGACGGCACCGGCTGGCGCACCCAGACCTCGGAGTGGCGGGCCACCGGGGCGCGCTGGCGGCAGACCACCGAGTGGCGCTCGTCGACCGGCTCACACGTCTGGCGCTCCACCACCGAGGCCTGGCAGCCCGGCGACGACGACGAACAGCAGCAGCCGACCATTTCCGGCACCGCCTGGCCAACCCCCGAGGACAACACCCGGGACGTGTCGTCGAGCTGGTCCGCGACCAAACCGGTCGAGCAGACCTGGAGCAGCTCCGGGACCCCGTCCTGGCAGCAGCCCGCCACCTCGTGGGACAGCGGCCGCCGCACCCCCGGGGAGAACACGACCGACGTCGCCGGCTGGGACCGTTCCGGCGGCTCCGGCTGGCAGAGCGGTCCGCGCGACGACGGCCGGCACTACGTCCGCGAGGACGACCGGGCGGCGTGGCGGCAGGCCGACACCGAGTGGTCCACCCGGCGCGGCCGTCGTCGCGCGCCCGAGCCCGACGAGCAGCCCTCCGGCGGCTCCGGCTGGTCCAGCGGCGACGAGACGGACAACTGGGCCGGCCACGCCGACACCGGCAACATCTCGTACGCGCCGACCTCGGCACCCTCCTTCGGCAGCCGGTCGGTGCGCCGCGGCCCGCAGCCTCCGCCGCCGGACGACGCCGCTGCTGCGCAGCGTGGGCAGACCCCCATTCAGTTCGGCGTACGACCCGGGTCACGCCGCGCCGCGCCCGACGAGGGCCCGAGCGGCCCGATCGACACCGGCGCCGCCTCCGCGGGTCAGCCCGAACGCCAGCGGGGTCAGAGCCGCCGTGGGCGCGGCCCGCAGCGGTACAACGCCAACCCGACGAACTGGCGCGAGGACACCGCGTCCTGGGACGCCGAACCGGACACCAGCAACTGGACCCGCGACCCGGACACCGGGCAGTGGAGCCGGGCCGAGGACGATCCGCGCGTGCTGGCCTGGCGCGCCGAGGCGGCCCGCCGGGACCAGATGCGGCAGGGCGACGCCGATGAGCAGCCGGGCCGGGGCGAGCAGCCCACGCCGGACGGTGCGGTGGGCTGGGGCGGCCGGCGCGGACAGTGGGACGACGAGCCGAGCGGGCCGATCGGTGGGGTGCCCGGCGGGCCGCTGCCGAGCAGTGCCGTTCCGGACGGGCCGGGGTCGCGGCCGCGCAGCGCCATGCCGGCGCCGCGCAGCGCCATGCCGGCGCCGCGCAGCGCCATGCCGTCTCAACGCAGTGCCATGCCCTCCCAGCGCAGCGCGATGCCGTCGCAGCGCAGCGCGACGCCGTCCAGCGGTGGCGCCGGGTGGGCGGCCGGCGGCGCCCCGTGGAACGGCGCCGACCAGCCCGATCCCTACTCGTCCGGGCGGATCCACGCGGACCAGCCCGACGCCTACACCTCCGGGCGGATCCGGGCCGATCAGGGCCCCGGACGCTTCGGTGCCGAGCAGTACGACAGCGGTGGCCGGCGGCGCGCCCCGGAAGCCGACAGCGGGTCCTGGGACGCCCGGCAGGGCCGCCCCACGGGTCCGGAGGACGACTACGCCGCGGATGGCCGGCGGCAGGGACCGATGCCGCCCCGCGCCCTTCCCGCCGGGCGTTCCGGCTGGCCGCAGCAGGCCGGCCCGCGTGAGCTTCCGGCCGGGCCGTCCGGCTCCACCACCCCGGAGCAGAGCTGGCCGGATCGCGGCCAGGAGCAGGCCGGCTACGGCGCCCGGCAGTACGGATACGAGACGCCGCGCCGGACCGGCGCCCCGGAGACGGACGGGACGTTCGATCTGCGTCGGGCCACCGGTGGCAACGCCGGCTGGTCCGACCCGCGGTCCGCTGACCCGGTCGGCAACAGCTGGTCCGACCCGCGGTCCACCGGCCCCGCTGACGCCGCCTGGACCGACGCGCGCCGCGGCGACGTGCCCGGCGGCCGGCCCGACCCGCGCCGCGCCGACGGTCCGGATGCCGGCGGCTGGGGCGACGCCCGGCGCGCCGGGCAGCCGGACGCCAGCCGGGGTGACTCCGGCCGCGACGACGGCGCCTCCTGGAACGGGTTCGGGCGTGGCGACGGTGCCACCTGGGGCGACCCCGGGCGTGGCGACGGTGCCTCCTGGAGCGACCCCGGCCGCGGCGCGGGTGCCACCGGGAACGGGTCCGGGCGTGGCGACGGTGCCTCCTGGAACGACCCCGGGCGTGCGGCTTTCGCCGGCTGGGGAGACTCCGGCCGTGGCGAGGGGCCCGGCTGGGATGGCTCGCGGCGTGCCGGCGGGCCCGACGAGGCTTCGCGGGGCCACTCACGCCGTGCCGGTGGATCGGACACCGGTGACTGGAGGGACCGTCGCCGTGCCGGTGGAGCAGACCCCGGCGACTGGAGCGACGCCCGCCGAGCCGGTGGACCCGACGACGCGGCGTGGCCCGGCTCCCGTCGCGCCGACGGCTCCGACACCGGCAGCTGGAACGATTCCCGTCGCGGCGGCGCACCGGACACCGGCAGCTGGGGCGACCCGCGCCGTGCTGATGGCCCGGACACCGGCGGCTGGCACGACGCGGGTCGCGGCGGTGCGGATACCGGCAGCTGGGGTGGCACCCGCCGCGCGGGCCGGCCCGACGACGCGTCCGGGCGTGGCTCGCGCCGCGGTGGTGCGCCCGACGGCGACGGCTGGTCCGACACCCGCCGGGTGAGCGGGGCGCGGGCGGTGCCGGTCGAGCCGTCCTACGGCATGCGAGAGCTGCCCGCGGCCCCGGAGCGGCGGGACGACGACACCTCCTGGCGGTCGAACGGTTACGGCGAGCCGACCCGGGACCGGGCGCCGTCCGGCGAGCCGCGGGATCCGCGCAAACCCGCCTACGGCGCGCAGCGCGAACTTCCCAGCGGTCCGACCCCCTGGCCCGGCACCGATGACTACCAGGACGAACCCGGACGGTACGCCGATCCGCGTCGCCGCGACGACCGTGACGACCCGCCGTACGGCGGCACCGGCGGCCGTGGCCAGAACGATCGGCGCCCGTCCGCCTGGAACGGCTCCGAACCTTCGTCCTGGGACGGATCCGGCGGCTATCGCCGGGACGTCTCCCCCGGAACCCCCGGTTACCGCACCGGCCCCGACACTGGCGGCGGGGGTTATCGCCCCGCCGGTCCGGGCGGTGACTGGCGCGCGGACCTCAACGGCGGCGCCGGCCATGATGGTGGCGCCGCCGTAACCACCGGCCCCGCAGGGGGAACCTCGCTCACCGCCGCTCCGGTCTCCGGGACGGCCGGCTACCGTGCCGCCGCAACGCCACCCGCCGCCTCCGTCCCGGGACCGGCCGGCGACTGGCGCGCCGAGCTCAACGGCGCCGCCCCCACGTCGAGTGTTCCGGGTGCCGGCTCGGCTCCGGTCGCCGACTGGCGCGCCCAGATGAACGGCTCGACGGCCGCCCCCACGTCCAGCGCCGCCGGATACCGGGCCTCCGCCGCGGCCGGCACCGATTGGCGCGCCGACATGGGCGCCGCTCCGACCGTGGGCGCGACCGCCCCGGTCTCCGGCGCCACCGGCTACCGCCCACCCGGCACCCCGGCTCCCGCGGCCGACGACTGGCGCCGGGAGATGGCCCGCGAGTCCGCCCCCGCCGACGGCGATCCGCAGCGTTTCAGCACCTCCGACTTCCCGCCCTTCCGGCCGAGCGGTTCCGCCGCCGTCGAGGGCGCCGCCAACCTGGCGCTGAGCGCCACCTCGGTGATCGCCGTCCCCCCGGCCAGCCCCGCGGAGGCTCCCCTCACCGCGGACACCCCGTGGCCGCCACGCCGCCAGCCCGGCACCGCGGCCGCCGAGGAAGACACTTCCTGGCCGCCGCGCCGCCAAGCCGGCACCGCGGCCGTCGAAGAGGACACCTCCTGGCCGCCACGCCGCCAGCCCGGCACCGCAGCCGTCGAAGAGGACACCTCCTGGCCGCCACGCCGCCAAGCCGGCACCGCAGCCGTCGAAGAGGACACCTCCTGGCCGCCGCGCCGCCAGGTCAGCGGTGCACTGTTCGAGAACACCGGCTCCTACGAGCGCCGTCCGGTCAGCAGCGGCGTGCTCTCCAGCCGCCAGAACGACCTGCTCAACCCGGACGACGAGGACGAGCCGGAAACCTCCAGCAGCCCGCTGGCCGCGGTCGGCTACACCGTCGTCTGGTACGGCGTCCCGGTCGTCCTGTTCATCGCCGGAATGCTCCTGCTCAACAGCGGCCAGCGTGCCCACGCCCTGCAAACCCTGGCCAACGCCGCCCCGGAATTCGGCATCTCGCTCACGTTGAGCATCATCGTGGCCTTCGGTCTCCGCTTCGCCACCAGCTCATGGAAATCCGCCAGCGTCGGCCTGGCCGCCGCGGTAGTCGGCGGCGGCCTGGCCACCGTCCTCAGCTCCGCCATCACCGGCAACAGCCTCAGCTGACCCCACCTCACCGGCTCCGCCGCGGGCCCCACTGAGCCACCTCGGCTCACACCGCTCCGGCGCACCCAGCTCGACACAGGCCGGCTCGGCGCACCCGCCGCGGCGCAGACCGGCCCTGGTGCACCCTCTCTGGAATACACCCGCCTCAGGGGCACCGCCTCGACGCACACCTCGCCGGCGCCCGACTTTGGCGCAGACCGACTTCTCGCACCACCTCGGCGCAGACTGGCGCGCGAGTCCGGTCGCGCTTAAGGCCAGACAGGCGCGAGGCCAGACAAGCGCGAGGCTGGGCCGGCGCGAGGCTGGGCCGGCGCGAGGCCGCGGGCCGGGCCGGCCAGCGCGGGCCGCAAGGTCAGGCAGGCGTCGGGGGCCGAGTGCCCACATGGTCGCAGGCGCAAGGCCGGGCCGGCACGAGGCCGGGCCGACACAAGACCAGGCCGACACAAGACCAGACCGACACGAGGCCAGACCGACACAAGACCAGACCGACACGAGGCCAGACCGACACAAGGCCAGACCGGCACGAGGCCAGACCGACACAAGACCAGACCGACACAAGGCCGCGAGCGCCGGACCGGGCGGACGCGGGGCGGGCGCCGGGGTACGGGCCGGCAGGGCAATCAGCGCGGATGGGCGCGGGTGAAGCAGGAGGCGCGGGCCGGCACCAGCGAGCGCGACGCGAGAACAAGCGGAGCGACCCCCGCAAGACCGCGGCGGCAGGGCGGAGAGGCGGAGCGTGGCGATACGAAAGGGGTGGAGAAACACGAACGGCATGCCGGGCGGGCCGGCATGCCGTTGTGGTGGTGCGGAAGGACTTACTTGGCGGCGACCACGTTCACCGGGAACGTGGCGGTCACCTCGGGGTGCAGCTTGACCTGGACGTTGTACGAGCCCGTGGTCTTGATGTGACCCGGGAGCTCGAGACGACGGCGGTCCAGCGACGGGCCACCGGCGGTCTTGACGGCGTCCACGATCTCGGCCGGGGTGATCGAGCCGAACAGGCGGCCGCCGTTGCCGGTCCGCGCGCTCAGCGTGACCTTGAGGCCGGCCAGCTGGCCCTTGACCTCGTTGGCCTGGCCCAGGTCACGGATCTCGCGCGCCTCGCGGGCCCGCTTGATGACCGCGACCTGCTTCTCGGCGCCCTTGGTCCACTGGATGGCGAAGCCCTGCGGCAGCAGGTAGTTACGGCCGTAGCCGTTCTTCACCTCGACGATGTCGCCGGGGGTGCCGAGGCCCGACACCTCCTGCGTGAGGATGATCTTCATTTGGGTGATCCTCCTCAGCGCGCCGTCGCCGTGTACGGCAGGAGCGCCATCTCGCGGGCGTTCTTGACCGCGCGGGCGATCTGCCGCTGCTGCTGAGAGGTCACCCCGGTGACGCGGCGGGCACGGATCTTGCCGCGGTCGGAGATGAACTTGCGCAGCAGCGCGGTGTCCTTGTAGTCGATGTAGGTGATCCCGTCCTTGTCGAGCGGGTTCACCTTCTTCTTCGGCTTGCGAAGCGCAGCAGCCTTAGCCATTGCTCAGAACTCCTGAAGTGGTGATCCTTGCCGGCGGCGGACCGCCGGCAGTGGAAGCCTGGTGGGGCTTAGAAAGGAGGCTCGTCGTCGAACGAGGAGTTGCCGCCGCCGGAGCGGCCGCCGCTGGAGGCCGGTGCTGCCGTGGCCCACGGGTCGTCGTAGTCGTTGCTGTTGCCCCGACCACCGCCGCCCCCGCTGTTGTTGCCACCGCTGAACTGCCGGTTGCCGCCGCCACCGCCGCCGGAGGCGCCGAAGCCACCCCCGCCGCCGCCGGACCTGCTCGCCTTCTGCACCTTCGCCGTGGCGTAGCGCAGGGACGGACCGATCTCGTCGACCTCGAGCTCGATGACGGTGCGCTTCTCTCCCTCTTTGGTGTCGTACGACCGCTGACGCAGCCGGCCCTGCACGATCACCCGGGCGCCGCGCTGCAGCGACTCGGAGACGTGCTCGGCCGCGTCACGCCAGACGCTGCACGAGAGGAAGAGTGGCTCGCCGTCTTTCCAGTCGCCCGACTGCCGGTCCAAGGTCCGCGGAGTGGAGGCGATGCGGAACGAGCAGACCGCCGCCCCGGATTGGGTGAAGCGCAGCTCAGGGTCGTTGACAAGGTTGCCAACAACGGTGATTACGGTTTCTCCAGCCATGAAACTTCTCCTCGCCGCTCAAGTCGTTGACGCAAAGGGTCTCAGGACCCTCTGACAAAAACGCCTCAGCGGGTCTCGGGACGGATGACCTTGGTCCGCAGGATGGACTCGTTGAGCCGGAGCTGACGGTCCAGCTCGGCCACGGCCTCGGGCGTCGCCTGCAGGTCGACGACCGCGTAGATGCCTTCGGCCTTCTTGTTGATCTCGAACGAGAGCCGGCGACGGCCCCAGACGTCGAGCTTCTCCACCGAGCCACCCGCGGTCCTGATCACGTTCAGGTACTGGTCGAGCGACGGGGCCACGGTGCGTTCCTCGAGCGAAGGGTCGAGGATCACCATGAGTTCGTAATGACGCAAGACATTCACCTCCTGTGGGCTATACGGCCACGGTCTTTCCGTGGCAGGAGGTCTTGTGCCGCACGCAGAAGAAAGCCGTGGGAACCATCACGCCCCACGGCGAACAGTCTGCGAACCGAGCCAGCATACCCAGGTCGGGTGCACAGCCCAAAACGAAGACCCCGTCCGGGTGGACGGGGTCTTCGTGACGCAGAGCCGCGGGGCGTCCGGTCCGGTTCGTTGGGTGGGACCTGGGGAGGAACGACCACACCGATGAGGTGGACGCGGTCGCCCCGCGGAGCCTTACGACAAGAATCTTACGCCAGATTTGACCGAGATGCACGTTGCGACACGATTGCCCGAATCGCGGCGGTCAGTACCCCCAGCACGCAGACGATCGCGGTGAGTCCGAGCAGACCGATCGGATGGGTGGTCCGCATCGGCCGGATCGCGGCCACCGGTTCCGCCGCCGGCTCGGTGAGGATGGGCGGCTCGGCTGCCGCGGGAGACTCCGCGGCGGGGGCGGTACCGGCCGGGGAGGCGGTCACCACCGCGGCGCGGTCCGCCGGAAGTACGGTCTTGCGCTCCCCCGGCGGCATGCCCGCGAATGTCGGTCCGCCCGCTACCGACGTACGCGATCCATCGTTTTTGACCTTCTGATCGGTATCCTGCCGCGGCGTTTCGCCGGCGGCGTGCACCTTGGCGGTCCGGCGCCGGTCCGGATCGCGGACCCCGCGCGGGCCGGCTACCTGATGCGGGGGCCGGGACCCGGTGGCGTCGTCGTCCGGAAGGGCCGAGCCGGCCACCGACTGCCCCGCCGAGCCCGCGACGATCGCCGGCAGCGTGCCGGCGTTCGAGCCGCCGGGCGCCGGGTCAGGCAGCGCCGAGGGGGTCGAGGGCACCGCGGTGACCAGCATCGGCACCGGGTCGTCCGAGCCGGCGCAGTCCGGGTCGAGGACCACCGGCGTGGTGCCGCGGCGGAACACCACCTCGGCGGCGCCGTTCTCCGGGATCACGCCACGCGGCGCGCCGGCCAGCTCCAGCCGGGCGTTGTGCCCGGTCCGGTTGACCACGTGCAGGGTGCTCTCGGCCGGCACCCGGAGTCTCTCCACGCTCGGCTTCGAGCCGCAGGACAGGCCCAGCATGCCACCGTCAAAGGTGACCCGGCGCGCCCCGGGTTCGAGCTGGTCGGCGTTCGCCGTGCCATTGGTGAGCAGCGGCACGCCGAAGATCAGACCGCTGGCCACCAGCGCCGCCATCCGGTATCGGAACTGCCGCGACATCGACCATCTCCCCAGTACGTCACCGGCCGGGACCGGAATCGGTCAAACGTGATCGATGGGGCTAACGACGCGTGGCGGAGCCCGGTGACGCTCGCCGGAAAGTGTCGGACCCGCGTCGTAGGCTCGTCCCATGCGCATCGGAGCCCATGTCGATTCCGCCGACCCGCTGGCCGAGGCCGCCGCCCGCGGCGCCGAGGCGGTGCAGTTCTTCCTGTCCGACCCGCAGAGCTACAAGAACCCGGCACCCCGTGCCGACGTCGAGCAGCTCCGCGCTTCCGAGGTGGACATCTACATCCACGCGCCCTACCGGCTGAACGTCGCCTCGCCCAACAACCGGATCCGCATCCCGAGCCGCAAGCTGCTGATGACGCATGCCCGCGCGGCCGCCGAGATCGGGGCGAAAGGGTTGATCGTGCACGGCGGCCACGTCGAGGGCGGCGATCTCACCGTCGGCTTCGACAACTGGCGCAAAGCCTTCGAGTACGCGGAGAAGGACGGCGGCCTCCCCCTCCCGATCCTGATCGAGAACACCGCGGGCGGCGACAACGCGTGCGCCCGACGGTTCGACGACCTGGCCCGGCTGTGGGACGCGGTCGGCTCGTTCGGGGCCGGTTTCTGCCTGGACACGTGCCACGCGTTCGCCGGCGGGGAGGACCTGACCGGCATCGTCGACCGGGTCAAGGCGATCACCGGGCGGATCGACCTGATCCACGCCAACGATTCCAAGGGTGGTTTCGACTCGGGCCAGGACCGGCACGACAACCTGGGGAGTGGGAAGATCGACCCCGAGTTGGTGGTCGCCGCCATCCGCGCCTCCGGGGCCACGGCCATTGTGGAGACTCCGGGCGGGGTGGCCGGGCAGAGCGCCGACATCGCCCTACTGCGGGAGCGGTCGGGCTCCTGAGATACCTGGGTCCGGGGAGGGTCATGACCGAGCAGCCGCAACCGCTCTCGACCACATCCGCTGACGACGGCGCGGAAACGCCGGGGTCGGGGAAGCCGAGGAGGAAGCGACTTTTCGGGATCTTCGGGTCCAAGCGCGCCGACGAAAAGGGCGTGACTCCGTCGCCACCTGCACAACCGGCTTCGGCACCGGAGGGGAAACCGGCTCCGGCCCCGCTCCCGATCGCGTCGGAGCCGGCCACTTCGGGTGGCGCCGAGGCGATCAAGGATGTCGATGCGGCGGGGGACGGGAAAGCCGTCGGCGCAGCGGTGCCGGCGGCCGCCGAGGCCTCCGATCCGAAATCGGCCGATGCACCGGCTCCGGACGGGCCGGCGTCCGGACAAACCGAAAAGCGTGCTTCTTCAGCCGATGTCGCCGATGAAGCCGGGGCCGAGATCGCCGGAAAAGACGGGGACGGCAAGACCGACGAAAAACGCGCCGGGTCCGCGGACTCGACGGACCACAAGCACAGCGGCGGTACGCAGGAAGCGGACGGGACGGCCGCGAAGAGTGCCGCCGCGACTCCACAGGGGACGCGCAAGCGTAAGGAGCTGCCCGAGACGCGCCCACCCGGAGTGCCCCAGGACCCGTGGCGCGCATTCGCTGCCATCCCGGAGAAACCGCCCGGCCGGATCCGCCGCGGACTGCGGGCGACCGGGCGGTGGTTCATCCACGAATACCGGCTGGCGATCTACGCCTGCTCGCTGCTGGCGGTCGGGCTGACCTGGCCCACCCTGCGATATCCGCTGCACACCCTGCCGCACGACCTCGGCGACCCGTCCCGGCAGGCGTGGCAGGTCGCCTGGCTGGGGCACGTGCTGCGGACCAATCCCGTCAAGATCTGGCAGTCCAACGCGTACTTCCCGACCGGGGACAGCTTCGCCTACGGCGACAGCCTGCTGGGCTATGCGCCGGCCGGGCTGCTCGGCGCCGGGCCCGAGTCGGCGGTGCTGCGCTACAACATCCTCTTCGTGCTGGCCCACGCACTGCTGCTGTTCGGGGCGTACGCGCTGGTGCGGCAGCTCGGCGCCCGGCCGACCGGGGCGGCGGTGGGGGCGGCCGCCTTCGCGTACGCGCCGTGGCGCCTTGCCCAGGAAGGGCACCTCGACATCGTGTCGGCGGGGGCCATCCCGCTGGCGCTGGCGCTGCTGGCCCGGGGGCACGGATGGTCGATCCGGTACGGGTTCCGGCCGGGGAAACGGCACGCCGGGTGGGCGGCGCTGGGCTGGCTGGTGGCGGTCTGGCAGCTCAGTCTCGGCTTCTCGTTGGGGTTGCCGTTCGCCTTCGTGCTGGCGGCTGTGGTGCTGTTCATGCTGGTGGCGGTGCCGATCCGACGGCTGGTGCAGCGGCGCCGCCGGAAGAAGGCGGCGGCGCTCGCGGCAGCCACCGCGACGGCGGCGGGGGAGAGCGGCGTCGACACCGGCAAACCCGCCGTGTCCGGTGCGGAGGCCGCAGTCAGCAAGACCGCTGCGGACGGCAAGGATCCTTCAGGTGCCCAGGACTCCGCAGGTACCAAAGACTCTGCCGGTGCCAAGGACTCCGCCGGTACCAAACACTCTGCCGGTGCCAAGGACTCCGCAGGTTCCAAAGACTCTGCGGGTGCCAAAGACTCTGCCGGCGTTGAGGACCCTGCCGGCGTTAAGGACTCCGCTGGCGGCGAACATGCCCTGCCTGGCTCCGAGGCCGCGGGCGGCGAGAATCCCGCGACCGCGAAGGGACCCGCCAAGGCCACCGACATGCCCGCGGCCGACGAGAAGTCCGAAACGGGAGAAGATCCGGTTGAGGGCGGGGAGGTTCCGGCAGCTCCGGGTTTCGCCGCGGATGACAAGAAGGGCGCGGTTGCCAGCGAGGGTGTGACACTCGCGAAAACCGGCGTCAAGGCGGATGCGGTCGACAGGGAGCAGCCGGGGGCCGAGGACACGGCAGCGGGCGGCAGGGTCAAGGTCGCGTCCGCCGATGAGATCAAGGCCGATGGCGGTGACAAGGCCGGCTCGGATGCCAAGGCCGATGACGCCGGCAGGACCGATGACGCCGGCAAAGGCTCTGTCGGTGAGAAGGCCGCTGGCTCGACGACCGCCGGTGAGTCGGGGAAGGCCCCGGGCGTAGAGAATCCTGCCGAGACGGAGAAGGCCCCGGAGGCGAAGCAGCCTGCCGGGGCGGAGAAGGCCGCAGGCGCGGCAACAGGCGCTGAGGCGGGGAATGCCGCGGAGGCGGGCGCGGAGGGCAAGAAAGACACCGGGGCTGAGGCGGGCGGCGCGAGGAAGACGGCTGAGGACGGCAAAGACGCTGAAGCCGGCAAGAACGCTGAAGCCGGCAAGAACGCTGAAGCCGGGACGAAGGACGCCGGGGCCGGGAAGGACGCCGGAGCCGGGACGAAGGACGTCGGTAAGCGTCGCGGTAGGCGGGCTGGAGCGGGCGGGCGGCGCAGGCGGCGGGGGGCGCGGCATCGGAAGGAGAATGCCCGGCCCAGCCACGCGGTGCTCGGATGGCGGCTTCTGCTGGCCGACTTCCTCGGCGTACTGCTGTTCGCCGGGATGGGTGTGGTCCTCGCCATCCCGTATCTGCGGGTGCCGGACGTGCCGGAGCGGTGGAAGCAGATCGGGCTGCTCTCGCCGCCGGTGCGCAGCCTGCTGATCGGGCCCGCCGAGTCGCGGATCTGGGGGACGGCGCACGCCACCCCGCGCGGTTCGCTCGGTGCGGCGGCGGAGATGTCGCTGCTTCCCGGGTTCATGCTGTACGCGCTGGCACTGGCCGGGCTGATCTTCTCGATCTGGCGGTGGCGGCAGCGGCTGTTCCTGATCCTCGGACTGGCCGTGGCGATGATCCTGACGCTGGGCACGACATTCTTCGCCGGCCGCTGGACGTACCTTCCGCTGTTCGGGCATTTGCCGGCCTCGTTCGACCTGCTGGTGCCCGGCCGGCTGATGATCTGGGTGACGCTGGTGCTGGCGATCCTGGCGGCCGGGGCGGTCGACGAGTTCGTCCGGCGAATCGACCACTTCGCCGCGCAGCGGACCCCGCCGTGGCCGAGCCCCTGGTTGCGCCTGGCCACCCTCGTACCGTTGCTGCTCGTGATCCTCGAGGGCTGGAACGCGACCGCGCACCCGGTGGCCCCGGCCCAGCCGGCCGCGATGCGGACCGTGGGTGGCCCCCTGCTGGTGCTGCCGACGGCCGAGGTCACCGATCAGACCGTGCAGCTCTGGACCACCTCGCGCTATCAGCAGGTGGCCAACGGCGGCGGCCGGGTCGCGGCGGTCCGCCAGGCGGAGATGCGTGGAAAGGTCGCCTCGTTCCCCGATCTGACCAGCATCGAATATCTGCGGTCGAACAAGATCAGCACGGTGCTGCTGATCCGTTCCGAGGTCGCCGGCACGCCATGGGAGCAGGCCGGCGATCTGCCGGTCGACTCGCTCGGCATCCGCCGCGAGGACCTGCCCGACGCCGTGGTCTTCCACCTGGACTGACCGGCCCCGGCAGAGCCGGACCGGCGCGCCGCAGAACCGAACGACCGGATTCCGCCGGAGCGAGAGTGGGCGCCACACAACGAGAGAGCGGGCGCCACACAACGAGAGAGCGGGCGCCACACAACGAGAGAGCGGGCGCCGCAGGACGAAAAGAACGGGGCGCACCTGACGGTGCGCCCCGCTCCATGAGGATTGCTAGGCCTTCATGACGACCGGGTCGTCCGGGGGCACCAGCTCGACCGGCCCGGTCGGCTTGATCAAGCCGAAGCCGAGCCGCATCCGCTCGATCCACGGCGCGTCCGGCCCGTCCAGCTCGCCGGCGTCCGGATCCGCCCCGCCGTAGGTCTGCCGGACGACGTCCAGCTCGGGCCGCCAGATCTCACGGATCACCAGGCCGCACAGGACCGCCACGGTGATCAGGCGCAGCGCGGAGGCCAGCACGAACGTGCCCTCGGGGATGACCGGCTTGCCGCCGGCACCGATCAGCTCGGCGTAGAAGGCGGCGAAGTACCCGATCTCGGCCACCGTCCAGGCCAGGATCGCCCCCCACTTGGGCCGGGCCAACACCACCAGCGGCAGCAGCCAGAGCACGTACTGCTGCGACCACACCTTGCTGGTCAGCAGGAAGAACGCGACGACCAGGAACGCCATCTGGGCCAGCCGCGGCGGCTTCGGGGCGAGCAGCCCGACCGCCACGAGCGCGAGGCAGGCCAGCCCGAACAGCGCGTAGGTCACCCAGTTCAGGGTGGGGACGTGGTCGCTGAGCCACTGGAACGGGCCCTGGTCGCCGGCCGCCCCGCTCTTCCACTTGCCGTCCAGGTATCGCCCGACGTACCAGAGTGTGCCCCAGTCCACCGGGCGTTCCGAGTTGAGCCGGAAGAACTTGAGCCAGGCCTCGTGATGCCAGTACCAGACCGGGAAGTTGACCACCGCCCACGCGGCGACCGTTCCGAGCGCCGCTTCCACGAACGCCCGGATCCGTCCGCTGCGCATCGCCAGCACCAGCAGCGGCCCGAGCAGGAACAGCGGCCACAGTTTGGCCGCCGCGCCCAGCCCGAGGAGGATGCCGGCCCAGGCCGGCTGCCGGCGCACCCACAGGTACAGCCCGACGGCGGCAAACCCGATGGCCAGGAAGTCCCAGTTGACCGTTGCGGTGACCAGCAGGATGGGGGAGAGCGCGAAGATCGCCGCATCCCATGGTCGTCGCCGGCGGAGGGCGAGCAGGACCGCCGCGGTGGCGACCGCCAGGATCGACAGGATCAGCGCGTTGATGTTGTAGAACCAGCTGCCCTGATTGATCTTCGTGTTCTGCGTCGTCCCGTACCAGTGCACCGGCAGCCCGATCGCGCCCATGAAGTAGCCGGTGACGACCGGGTACTCCACCTCATGGCCGACGTAGGGCACCTGGCCGTCGCTGAGCCCTTCGGCGTAGTACAGGGCCAGCACGTCGGTGTAGCAGAACCGGGTGTACTGCATGTTCTTCTGCCAGTCGCCGCTCATGCAGGGCGACTTCTGCACCCAGGACAGCGCCAGGATCAGGCAGGTGAGGGCCAGGACGAACCGCGGGGCGGTCCAGAATCGGTGGGGCCGGGCGTCCGGGCGGGTCGCATGCGAGCCCAGCGGCCCGCCGATGATCTGCGACAGTCCCCGCACGAAACCGTCCGAGGTCGCGCTCGGGACGTCGGGCCGGTCGGTGGACGGTTGCGCGCTCATGTCTTGGCATCATGCCGCATGAAGCCCGGAGATCGGACCTCACCCGGACGCGGCGCACCGAGTGGACCGGAACAGAAGACGGCGCCCACCTCGATGAGGTGGGCGCCGTCGTCAGTCGGTCAGGACATCAACCGCCGTTGTTGGTCGTCGTCCCGTCGTTGTTCGTCGTCCCGGTGCCGGTGCCGCCGGGGCCGGTGCCGGGGCCGCCGCCGGTGTTGCCACCGCCGTTGTTGCCACCACCGTTGTTGTTGCCACCGCCGTTGTTGCCACCACCGTTGTTGTTGCCACCGCCGTTGTTGTTACCGCCACCGTTGTTGTTGCCACCGCAGAGGAACGACAGCGCACCACAGACCTGGCTGTTGTCCTGCGTCGGCTGCTGCACCGGCAGGGGCTTGCCGTTGCCCAGGCTGTCGTCGCCACCGGGCTGCCGCGGCGGGAAGTCCTTCTTTTCCCAATTCTTCTTCTCGGCGACGGCGTCGATGAACTTCTTCCAGATCGCGGCCGGCTCGTTGGCGCCGAACATCTTGCCGCCGTTGCCGTTGACCAGCGGAACCCGGTTCTTCTTGCCGCCGACCCAGACCGTGGCAGCCAGCTGCGGGATGCCGCCGACGAACCAGGCGTCGCCGTTCTTGGTGCTCTCCTTCTGGTTGAGCTCCCAGGAACCCGACTTGCCGACCGCCTCGCGGCCACCGGCGAGGGTGTGGTTGGCGTGCCCCGGGATCCTCTTGAGCACCGCGGTCAGGTCGGACATCTGGGCCGCGTCGAAGACCCGGGTGCCGTCCTTGGGAATGGTCTTCAGGTTGGTCTGCTTGCCGCTGGTCGGGTCGACCGACTTGATCGCCTTGATGAAGTGCGTCTGGTGCCGGACGCCCTGGGCGACGATGGTCGCGACACCACTGGCGTGGTCCAGCGGGAGCACCCGGAACTGACCGAAGCCGATCTCGTCGCTGAAGTACTTGTCCCAGGTCGAGGCGTCGGTGTGGTCGAGGTCGATGCGCTTGCCGTCGTTGTTCCAGATGTAGTGGATGCCGGCCGCCTTGGCGGCCGCGACGACCTTGTCCGGGTGCAGCTGGTCGGCGATCCAGTAGAACGGGAAGTTGTACGACTTGACGGTGGCCTGCTCCAGGTCACAGCTGGAGACGCTGTGGCCGTTGTCGTTACAGGTCTTGCCGCCGTCCTGGCCGGCGTTGCTGATCTTGCCGCCGCCGACGCGCTCCTTGTTGCCGTCCCAGAGCGTGTTGAACGAGTAGTTCGCCTTCAGCGCCGCGGACAGTGTGTAGATCTTGAAGGACGAGGCGGGGGACTGCCCACCACTCTCCATCACGCCACTGCCGTCACCGGCCATGTAGCCGCCGTAGTCGATGCCCTCGGGATCGTCACCGGCGTAGTAGCCGAGCACCTCACCGTCGGTCGGGTCGATGCCGATCACCGCGGACTGGTAGGTGCTGGGCCGGGTGTGCAACGGCGAGGTCGCGCTGTTGCGGGAGCCGGCCGCCTCGGCCGCGGCCTGGATGTCCGGGTCGATCGTCGTGGTGATCGACAGGCCGCCCTTGCGGATGATGTCGTCGGTGATGCCGAGCTGGTGCAGCTCGTAGGTGACGTGTCGCATGATCATGCCGACCGGCTTGCCGTCGGCACAGGTCTTGCAGGCCGGGGTCTTCGCCTGGGCCTTCGGGTATTGCCGCTGGTCGTACTGCTGCTGGTTGATCCAGTGCATGTCCAGCATGTTCTTCATGGTGTATTCCCACCGGTCCCGCGAGGCGGGCTCGTTGACCAGCGGGTCGTAACCCTTGTGCACGGAGTTCGGGTACGGCTGCTTGATGATCGAGGCGATCACCGCGGCCTGGTACGGGGTGATCTCCTTGAGCTTGCCGTCGCCACCCTTCTTGATGGTGGCGTTGAAGTAGCCCCGGGCCGCGGCCTCCGCGCCGAGCCGGCCCTCACCGAGGTCGATGTAGTTCAGGTACAGCCCCATGATCTGGGCCTTGTTGTACTTCGACTCCAGCTTGCGGGCGATCACCGCCTCGCGCAGCTTGCGGCTGTAGCTGATCGCCTTGAGGTCGGCGACGTGCCGCGCGTACTGCTGGGTGATGGTGGACGCGCCCTGCTTGTCGCCGCCGGTGAAGTTGTTCCAGGCGGCGCGGGCGATGCCCTTCAGGTCGATGCCGTTGTGGGTGTAGAAGTTCTTGTCCTCAGCGGCGGCGACGGCGTGCGCCATGTTGTCGCTGATGTCCTGGTACGGCACGTTGACCCGGGGGTCACCCTCCTGCGCCAGGAGACCGCCCGTGGCGTTGTAGATGAGGTTCATCTGCGCTTCGGGCTTGGGGACCGGCAGCTCGACGTCGTCGAAGAAGTACGTGCCGCCGACGATGCCCGCGCCGATCATGATGACCAGCACCGCGGCCGCGGCGGTCAGGATGTTCGCCCGGCGGTACTTCTTGTCGGCCTTGGTGCGCGGACGCTTGCCGCCGCCGCCGTCACCGCCACCCGACCCGCCTGAGCCGCCGCCACCCGGGGGCGGCGGCGGGGGCACCGAGGCACGCCCGCCGATCGAGGCGGATCCGACCGACGCGCGGCCACCGACCGCCGCCGAGCCGACGGAGGCGGCACCCACCGAGGCCGACCCGACCGACGCGCGGCCACCGACCGCGGCCGAACCCACCGACGCGGCGCCGACCGAAGCGGCACCGACGGAGGCGGCTCCCACCGAGGCGCGGCCACCGACCGCCGCGGAACCGGCGGACCGCCGGTACGCGTCCGGGGCGGGGCGGTCCTGCTCGTCCGGTCCGGAAGCAGCGGAAGGCCCGGGCACTCGGGCCCGGGCACGCGGATTCTGCGGTTCGCCGTACGGATTCATTCCTTCACACCTACCGTTCGCGGGGGCGCGGCCGGGCTGTCCGGGAAATCTCCCGGGCGACCGTGCCACGAGCGGGCGTTCGTCTGAAATGACCGATTGCGGCGCTGGCTGCCCGAGTCGGTCCTGAACATGTCCACGTTACTGGCATCGATCCGGTTCACCGCCGGCCCTCCCCGACGTGTGACACCGAACCTGTTTTCCACTGCATGGGCGGCTCGTCCGCATCGAGCGCGTCCCTACCCAGGACGTAGCGCTCGATCAGGTGGTTCCACGAGCAGGAGCGGCAGACCTCCACCACGAACACCTGGCACTCACGCAGCGTCATCGCAAGGACCGGCAACTCGGCGGCTTTGTGCGCCTGGCCGGCCGACTGCTTGAGCTCGTCGCCATAGACGTAGTGCACCAGCGTCAGGTTCTCCCGGCGGCAGATCGGACACCGCTCATCGGTCGGCTCGCCGTGGAACGTCGCAGCGTTCTTCAGGTACGGCGAGGCGTCGCAGACCTCGAGGGGACTGATCCGGCCATTGCGCACGTCACGCAGGACAGCTCGCCTCTGAAGCGAGTAGTCCACCACCTGTCGCTGCGTGCGCATGGCGAAGAGAGTACGCGGTCCCCGCTCGCACGGCGACCGTCATCACTGAGCGTGGCGTGGCGACAGCGCAGGGATGGCCGAGTTGCGCCTCACCGGATCCCGATCTACGGTGACGATGTATCGGGCCGATACATCGGGGCACACACTGGAGGAGGGTCGAGGTGCTGGAGTTGGCGATCCTCGGGCTTCTGCAGGAAGCCCCGATGCACGGTTACGAGCTCCGCAAGGAGCTGGCCACCAAACTCGGCACGCTGCGCGCCGCGATCAGCTACGGGACGCTGTACCCGACGCTGAAGCGGTTGAAGCTGGCCGGCTGGATCAGCGAAGCCGTGGCGAACAACAACGAAATTGTTCCCCCGATGACCAGCAAACGGGGCCGGGTTGTCTACAAGATCACGGCGGACGGCAAGGAGCGCTTCTCCGAGCTGCTGGCCACCGCCGGACCGGAGACGTACGACGACGCCGGCTTCGGGGTGCACTTCGCCTTCTTCTCCCGCACCGACCGGGCTACCCGGTTGCGGATCCTGGAGGGCCGGCGGAGGCGTGTCGAGGAGCGCCGGGAGGGGCTGCGGGAGATTCTCGCCCGCGCCGCCGACCGCCTCGACGCGTACACGCTCGAGCTGCAGCGGCACGGACTGGACGCGTGTGAGCGCGAGGTCCGCTGGCTGGAGGAGCTGATCACCAACGAGCGCTCCGGCCGCACCCCGGCATTCCGCCAACGCGCCGGCCTGGCCGGCGCTTACCCCGACTCCGCCGCCCACCCGGCTGCGGAATCCCCCTCGGAACCACCGCGTCCGCACCTGGACCGGCCGTGATGAACAACAAGGAGGCAAACGCGATGGGCTCCGTCCGCGTCGCCATCGTCGGTGTGGGTAACTGCGCCTCGTCCCTCGTGCAGGGCGTGGAGTACTACAAGAACGCCGACCCCAACGACCGCGTCCCGGGTCTCATGCACGTGACCTTCGGCGACTATCACGTCTCCGACGTGAAGTTCGTCGCGGCGTTCGATGTGGACGCCAAGAAGGTCGGCATGGACCTGAGCGAGGCGATCGTCGCCAGCGAGAACAACACCATCAAGCTGACCGACGTGCCGCCGACCGGCGTCACCGTGCAGCGCGGCCCGACCTTCGACGGTCTGGGCACGTACTACCGCGAGATCATCGAGGAGTCGGAGGCCGAGCCGGTCGACGTCGTCCAGGTGCTCAGGGACGCCGAGGTCGACGTGCTGGTCTCCTACCTCCCGGTGGGCTCCGAGCAGGCCGACAAGTTCTACGCGCAGGCCGCGATCGACGCCGGTGTGGCGTTCGTGAACGCGCTGCCGGTCTTCATCGCCTCCGACCCGGAGTGGGCGCAGAAGTTCGCCGACGCCGGTGTGCCGATCGTCGGTGACGACATCAAGAGCCAGGTCGGCGCCACCATCGTGCACCGCGCGCTGGCGAAGCTGTTCGAGGACCGCGGCGTCGAGCTGCTGCGCACGTACCAGCTGAACTTCGGCGGCAACATGGACTTCATGAACATGCTGGAGCGCAACCGCCTGGTCTCGAAGAAGATCTCGAAGACCCAGTCGGTCACCTCCCAGATCCCGCACGAGATGATCAAGAGCGACGTGCACATCGGCCCGTCGGACCACGTGCCGTGGCTCGACGACCGCAAGTGGGCGTACATCCGGCTCGAGGGCCGCTCGTTCGGCGACACCCCGCTGAACGCCGAGCTCAAGCTCGAGGTGTGGGACTCGCCGAACTCGGCCGGTGTGATCATCGACGCGGTTCGCGCCGCGAAGATCGCCAAGGACCGCGGCATCGGTGGCCCGATCCTGTCGGCCTCGTCGTACTTCATGAAGTCCCCGCCGGTGCAGTACAGCGACCACGACGCGCACAACGCCGTCGAGGCGTTCATCAAGGGCGAGACCGAGCGCTGACCCGCTCTCCGACCCGACAGCGGAAGCCGGCCCGTCCCTGGGCCGGCTTTTTCTGTTCCCGGCATGATCCATCTAACCTGTCGCGGTGGCGAGTAACCCCCAGTCGACTTCTCCGCTCAAAGCGGTCCTCAGTTGCCTGACCGCGGTGGCGGTCTCGGCCGGTGCGCTCTACGCGTTCGGACCCTGGTCAGCCGACACTCCGGACCTGGCCAGCGCCGCCCGCCCGCTGGACCCGCCGGTGTCGGTGCCCGGCCGTACGGTGTCGGTGCTCGCCGCGGGGGACATCCTGGCCCATCCGGAACTGTGGGACCAGGCTCGCCGGGACGGCAACGGGACGATGGACTTCGCGCCGATGATGGCCTCGGCCAAGGAGACGGTCTCCGGGGCCGACCTGGCCCTGTGCCACATGGAGACCGCGGTGGCGCCACCCGGCGGGCCGTACATCGGCTTCCCGAAGTTCAGCGTCCCCCGGGAGGTCGTGCAGGGCATCAAGAGCCTCGGGTACGACGGCTGCTCCACCGCGTCGAACCACAGCATCGACCAGGGTTTCGAGGGCGTGCAGCGGACCCTGGACGCGCTGGACGCGGCGGGCCTGGGGCACACCGGCAGCTACCGGACCGCGGCCGACGCGGCGAAGCCGAAGATCTACACGGCCAAGGGCGTGAAGATCGCGCATCTGAGCTACACCAAGGACTTCAACGGGTTGAAGCCGCCGGCCGGCAAGGCATGGGTGGCCAACCAGATCAACGTCACGAAGATCCGTAAGGACGCCGCGGCGGCGCGCAAGGCCGGTGCACAGATCGTGATCGTCAGCATGCACTGGGGCACCGAGTACGAGCACGAGCCCGACGTGGACCAGCAGACCTGGGCCCGGGCCATCGCCCAGATCAAGGACGTGGACATCGTCTTCGGTCACCATGCCCACGTCGTACAGCCGGTCGAGAAGATCGGAAATACCTGGATCATCTATGGCATGGGCAACCAGATCGCCCGGCATGCCGAGCCGATCAACTCCAATCGAGACGGAGCGATGATGAAGGTCACATTCGGCCCATCCTCGGTTCCGGGCCGGTGGAAGGTGATGGCTCTGGAGGCGATTCCCACCTTTGTGGACCTCAATCCGAACATCCGGCTCGTCGACCTGCCGCGCGAACTGGCGAAACCCGATCTTTCGGCCCCGCAGCGGAAGATCTACGAGGCGGCCGTCGATCGCATCGACGGTAATCTCCTGACCCATGGGGCCAGTGCCGCAGGGCTGATCGTCCACGGAACCGGTAAATCCTCCTGAGCCCCGGGAAAGCCGAAGGTTGCTAGCATCTGGCGGCTCGTCAGGGCGAGCGCCAGGTCAGCGGGGATGGTAGGGATTCGTGTCAAGCCGGTCGGCTCAAACCGTTACGTCCCGGGCGGCGGAGCTCGCTCAGGAGCAGGAAGAGCTGCTGGCCTGGCGGCGCCGCGCGCTCACTCAGCAACTGCCGGCGGCCGCCTTCCCGGCCGGCACCAGCGCGCCGTCTCTGGCGTACCTCTGGGCCAGCTTCTTCGTGGTGGTGGCCGCGGTGCTGGGGCTCACCGTCAACGCGCACACCGGCGCCCTGCCGGCGATCGCCGACTCGCAGCGGGACATCGCGATCAAGCTGGCCAACGGCTTCGAGGCGGAGATCCACCAGGAGACCACGGTGCTGGACCGGATCCTGCAGAGCCGTGGCAGCCTCTCGCAGGCCGATCTGCTGGTGCGCGCGATCGCCGACGGCAACCGGGTGACCGGCGCCGCCATTGTGGACATGACAACGCGTAAGTCGGTCGTCGCCAAGGGTGACGCCGTGCCGTTGGACGCACTGCCCAACCCGCTGCCGTCCGGCCATCCGGTCGCGGTGACCACCGCCGACGGGCCCATGCTGGTCTACAGCGCGGCTCTGGACGGAACGCAGTCGCTGCTGGCCGTCCAGCCGATCTTCATGCGCACGCTGCGCCTCAACCCGGACGCCAAGCACGGCATCCACCTGCTCACCGGGGACGGCAAGAGCAGCCTGCTGCAGGGCGCCCACGCGATCGACGTGGCGCACCAGGCGAAGGTGTTCGACGGCCTGTACGGGATCACCTCGTCCAAGGTCCGCGAGGTGATCGTCGACGAGTGGCCGGACACCCGGCTGATCGCCGCGGCGGCCCCGGTGGGTCGCACCGGGCTGGTCGTGGTCTCCCTGCTGACCGCCCCGGTCGCCAAGGGCACCACGGTGACCAAGGGCCTCCTGATCGGGGCGAGCCTGCTCGCCGTGGCCCTGCTCAGCTTCCTGATCATGCGCAAGTCGCTGGTCCGCCCGGTCCGCGAGCTGCTCAACCAGGCCAAGGAGGACGCCAGCGGGGCCACCACCAGGGAACGCCGGCCGCTCGGTGTCCGGGAGGCGCACCGGATCGCCAAGGCGCTCGCCACCACCGTCGGCGCCGAGTTCCCGGAGGGCCGCCGGTGGCGGCCGTCGGTGACCCAGGGGCTGGCGCTGGCCGCGGTGATCGCCCTGCTCTGGCCGGCCGCCGCGGTGGCGATGGTCTGGCGGTCCCCGGACCCGCAACTGCCGGCGCAGCTGGTGCGGGACGGCGAGACCCGGGCCGAGAGCGCCGGGTTCACCCTGGGCCACTTCCTCGACGACGGCCTGGCCACCGTCTCCCGCACCTCCCGGCTGGTGAAGACCGACGACCTGGCGGCGACCGGCCACACGTTGCAGCGCGCCCTCGCCGACGACGACCGGCTGCGCGCGCTGTACCTGGTGGACGAGAAGGGCGAGGTGCTCAGCAAGACCGGCCGGCAGCCGCTGCGCACCCCGGTGCCGGTCCCCGGCGAGGTGGGCATCCACCTCGACGACGCGATCGGCCGGCTGCCGGTGGTCTACGCCTACAACGAGCTGCCCAGCGGGTACGCGGTGATCGGCGAGTTCGACCCGGACCGTCTGCTCGGACAGATCGGCCGGGTCAAGGGCCGGGTCCGGGTGGTCGACTCGGAGCTGCGGACGCTGCTCGACTCCCGGGGTTACGTGGCCTACCAGCCGCTGACCGGCCGGCTGGCCCGGGAGGTCGCGGTGGAGGCGCTGCCCGGCGTGACCGTCGGCCGGGGCGCCGCCGCTGACGGTCACCCGGAGCTGGCCGCCGCGGTCGGCATGGTGGAACCGGCCAGCGTCGCCCACCTGGAGTGGGCCGTGGTGGTCGAGCAGGACGTGTCCGGCGTGCGGCTGCCGGAGATGGTCGAGCACCGCTGGCTGCTGCTGGTCGCCGCCGTGGTGGTGGGCATCGTGCTGGTCACCCACATGTGGCAGTTCTACATCTTCGTGGTGCCGCTGCGCCGCCTGGCATTCTTCGCCGACAAGATGAGCAGCGGCGACCTGGACCACCCGGTGCCGCCGCAGCGCCACGACGACATCGGCGCGGTCGCCATCTGCCTGGAGATCTGCCGTCAGGTGCGGCACACCGGCTCGGCCCGCTTCGGCGGCGCGCTCCGGTTGCGCGGCGAAGGCCCGGACCGCACCACCGTCCTGTCCCTCGCCGACCGCGCCGTCCGGTCCCACAGCCGCTCGTCGAAGGGCTGATCGTGCTGTATCTCTACGCTGTCTTCTCGGTCTGCTGCCTGGCGCTGCTGGCGGCCGGCGTGATCGAGCAACGCAACCACTACCGCAACCTCAAGCTGATGCCGAGCCGGGTGCTGGTCAACGGCATCCGCGGCAAGAGCTCGATCACCCGGCTCTGCGCCGGCGCGCTGCGCGGCGGCAACAAGGTGGTGGTGGCCAAGACGACCGGGACCGCGGCCCGCTTCATCTTCCCGGACGCCAGCGAGGAGCCGGTGCACCGCAAGTTCGGCATCGCCAACGTGGTGGAGCAGATCGGCATCGTCCGGCGGGCCGCCGTGTACCACCCGGACGCGCTGGTGATCGAGTGCATGGCGGTCATGCCGGCACTGCAGGAGATCAATCAGAGCAAGCTGATCCAGTCGAACATCGGGGTGCTCTGCAACGTGCGCGAGGACCACCTGGCCGAGATGGGCCCGACCCTGGACGACGTGGCCCGCTCACTGAGCCGCTCGATGCCCGAGGGCGGCGTCTGCATCACCGCCGAGAAGGACCGCCTGGCGATCCTGCAGGAGGAGGCGGACAAGCGGAAGTGCCGGCTGATCGCGGTCGACCCGGAGTCGGTGACGGACCGGGAGATGGCCGGTTTCGGCTGGATCACCTTCAAGGAGAACGTGGCGATCGCGCTGGCCGTCGCCGCGCAGCTCGGCGTCGACCGGCAGAGCGCGCTGGCCGGCATGTGGGCCGCACCGCCGGACCCGGGCGTGCTGTCGGTGGCCCGGGTGCTGTACCGGGACAAGCGGGTTCGGTTCGCCAACATCTTCGCGGCCAACGACCCCGAGTCGACGTTCATGAACATCGCGCAACTGGAGAAGCAGGGCCTGATCTCCCGGCCACTGACCATGGTGATCAACTGCCGGCCCGACCGGGTGGAGCGCAACGGGCAGATGGGCGCCCTGGCCGAGCGGGTGCAACCGCAGCACATCGTGCTGATCGGTGAGATGACCCGCAGCGCCAAGGTCGCCGTCCCGGCCGGCCTGCAGGACCGGGTGACCGATCTGGGCAAGATGCCCGGCGACCGGATGCTCGCCGAGCTGATGGCGGTGGTCGGCCCCGACGCGTCGATCGTCGCGGTCGGCAACATCCACGGCCAGGGCGAGGTGCTGCTGCACGAGCTGGCGGCGCTGCCCAGCTGGGAGCCGCAGGGCAGCGGCCGCTCCGACTCGATGCTGCGGGTCTCCACCACGCCCGGCTTCGACGTGCTCGCCGAGACAGTTTTTCTGGAAAGGACCCACCGGTGACCTTCGGGGGAGAACTCAGTGCCCAGCTTTCCACCGCCTGCCTCGGCATCGGTCTGGTCTTCGCGCTGCTCTGCTACCTGACCACCAACCTCTCCCCGGGCGGAATGATCACCCCCGGGTGGATCGCGCTGGCCCTGATCGAGGACAAGATGCACGCCGCGGTGATCGTCGGGATGACCGTGGTCACCTACACGCTCACCAAGGTCCTGCAGCGCATGGTGATCCTCTACGGCAAGCGGCTGTTCGCGGCGATCGTGCTGCTCAGCGTCTTCCTGCAGCTCACCCTCTTCGTGCTGGTCCAGCAGGACCTGCCACTGCTGTTCGCCCACCAGACCCTGGGCTTCGTCGCCCCGGGCCTGATCACCTATCAGCTGGTCCGGCAGCCGCCCAAGGCGACACTGCTGGCCACCGGCCTGGTCACCGCCATGACCTACGGCGTCGCGTTCAGCGGCATCGTGGCCGGTCTCGTGCCGACGACCTGACGGGAACGAGATGAATTACCAGACCTATACGCGCAGCCAGGCCACCCTGGTCACGCTGGCCATCCTGCTGGTGCTGGTCGGGGGTGGCTCCGTCGCGTACGCGGCGGCCCGCTCGACGATGCCCGAGGCGGTCGAGATCAGTCTCGGCTCCGAGGACCAGGGCTCGGTCGCGGCCGGACTCGGCTACCGGGTGCGGCGGGGCGTGGATCCGGCCCGCACCGAATTCCTCGACGCCACCGGCAAGGTCATGGCGACCATGACCGACACCTCGCGGACCGTGCACCTGAACGGGCCGGAGCGCACCTTCGCCGAGGCCCGGTTCACCAAGGCCAAGCTGGTCACCGAGTACTGGGTGCGGCTCGCCCCGAAACCCTGGCACAAGGGCGCCGAGACCGAGAAGTGGTTCGTCGACTGGTTCACCAAGGCGCGCACCGACCGGTCACCGGACGTGCTGGCGCTCGCCTTCGAGTACACGTACACCGCGAAGCCGAAGAAGGACGCCACCGGCCGGCAGTACTCCGGGGACGCGGCGTTCGGCCCGCTGTCCGACATCGACCCGGACGGGCGCGCGGAGAACTCCGACTTCTACGACTACCTGGGCGTCCCGTGGACCTTCCCGGACAAGAAGGAGAAGCCGTCGGCGAGCCACATCCGCAGCCTGGACTGCTCCGGCTTCCTGCGGATGGTCTACGGTTACCGGCTCGGCTACCCGCTGCGCGGCACCAACAACCCCGGTCCGGGTCTGCCGCGTCAGGCCGCCGGGCTGGCCGCGGTCGGGCCGGGCACGCTGCTGATGCCGAACACCGGCAAGCGGGCGGTGAACCTGGACCGGCTGCTCCCCGGTGACATGGTGTTCTTCAACGCCGGTCCGATCAAGGGCACGCACATCGAGCACTCCGGGATGTTCCTGGGTGTCGACGACCGCGGGCACTACCGCTTCATCTCCAGCCGCACCAAGGCGAACGGCCCGACCATGGGCGACGCGGGCGGCGAGTCCATCCTGGACGGCACCGGTCACTGGGCCGAACTCTGGCGCACCGCCCGGCGCATCTGACGCCCGGCCGCCCGGGTCAGCCTTCGTTGATCCGGGCGGCCAGGTCCGGAACCAGCCGGTCCCAGGAGCCCGGGTCGCGCCGGATCGAGTAGCTCATCTCCACGTGCACGAACTGGTCGCCCTCCAGCGAGGCCACCCTGCCCTGCGCGTTGGTCTTGCCCTCCAGTTCACCGCACCTGCGTTTCCAGGCCCGGCAGATGTCGACGCCGGCGTCGGCCAGAGCGTCGGCCACCTCGCGCGCCAGCGGGCCGACTCGGGCCTTTCCGGTCGACACCACGGCCTCGGAGTCGGGCAGGTTCTTGTCGGCGTAGCCGTGCAGCTGCAACTGCTCCAGCCCCTTGCCCGCCAGCTCGGTGGCGAACAGGTGGAACAGCGACTTGTCGTTGTGGGCCACGTCGCCCAGGCCGCCGGCCGCCTGCCGGTGCGCCCCGGCCACCAGCAGCACGCTGCTGTCCACCTCGCGGTGCAGGGCCAGCCCCAGCTTCTCGGTGTTGAGGTCGAAGCCGGTGTGCGGCACCTCCAGCACGATGCCGGGTTTCCTGGTGGTGTCGATCAGCACCGCGCCCCAGGTGCGCTTGTCGGTGCCGGTCGCGATGTACATGTCGAAGGCGCGGCCGGTCGCCGGGTCCGTCCCGCGGTGCACGACGAAGCCGAGATCGCTGAACAGCCTGTCCCGGTTGCCGTTCGCGTCCTGATCGGCGATCGCCCGGGCCGCCTGGCGGATCGTGGTGCGCTCGTCCGCCTTCGGATCCCGATACGGGTTCGACGGGGAGATCCCCCTGGTCAGCTCGGCGATCAGCTGTGCCGGATCCTGCTGCACCGCCGCCGGTGGCTTGCCCTTGGCGCCGTCGCATCCGGCGACGGCCACCACCATCATCGCCACCGTCAGGGCCCCCGCAACGGATCTATGCACCCGAGCAGGTTATCCGAGGCAAGATCAAAACATTTGCTTGCCTGTACGTCGTCAGCAAGCCACCACCCCGCTCCCTCAGCTCCAGGCGCGCGTCAGCGCCACCCGCGCCTCCAGCTCCAGCAGCCGGCGTTTTCGCTCCAGCCCGCCCCCGAAGCCGACCATCCTGCCGCCGGCGCCGACCACCCGATGGCACGGCACGATCACCGGCACCGGGTTGTGGTTGCAGGCCGTGCCCACCGCGCGCGCCGCACCGGGGTCGCCCAGGGCGGTGGCGATCGCGCCGTACGTCATCATTTCGCCGTAGGGGATTTTCGCGATCTCGGTCCAGACGGCGCGCTCGAAATCGGATCCGCCGCGCATCCGCACCGGCACGGTGAAGGCGGTCGACTCGCCCGCGAAATAGGCGGTCAGCTGGGCCGCAGCCGGATGCTCGGCGGCCGGCCCGGGCGCCGCGCCGAAGCGCACCCCGACCACGACATCGCCCTCGACGGCGACGCCGAGCGGCCCGATCGGTGACTCGACGACGAACATGCCCCCAGTCTGCCTCGCCGGTACGACAGATTCGAGGTCACGACAACTGGTAGACGGTGTATCCGTCCGCTTCGTAGACCGCCCGGTATCCCTGCATCGCCGAGGCGTCGTGCAGCGCGTTGTAGACGGCGTCCCGGCCCCGCGCCCCGGATCCGCGCATCAGCACGACCTCGGCACCCACCGACCGCGGCGACGTCAGCGCCTCCCGCCAGACATTGCGCCGCCCCACCTTCGTACCGTCGTAGATGACCCGGTCCAGCACCGGGAACGCCGCCCGCTCGTTCCCGACCAGGTCCAGCATGATCGGCCCGCTGGTGTGCCCAGCCAGGAAGGCGGCCACCCGCACCTGGTCCTGTTGCGACGACAGGTCGTCGGTCACCTCCCGCACGCTGACCAGCGCGTCCTGCCGGAAGGTGACCGTGGTCAGCCCACCGAGCGCCGCGATCACCAGGATCGACGCCGCCAGCGCCGTCCGCCCCGGCAGCCGGGCGATCAGATATCCGGCCAGCACCGCCGCCGGCAGCGCCGCGATCAAGCCGAACCGCGCGTTGAGCACGTATTCGTTGACCGGCGGCATGCCGATCGGGGCCTGCCCGCGATAGATCGTGTAGAGGAAGAACGGCATCACCGAGCCGAGCGCGAAGACCGGCAGCGATCGCGCCGACAGCCGTTCGCCGAGCAGGAAGGCGACGAGTCCGGCCACCGCGAGGCCCAACACGACGAATCCGTGGTCGGCGACCAGCGCCCCCGCGTACGCGTGCAGGGTCCTGCCCAGATCCCCGGTCTCCACGTCGGTGGTGCGTCGCGACATCTGGTCGGCGCTGGAGTTCGGTCCGGTCAGGAAGTTCAGCGGCGAGCCGGCGATCATCCAGTTGTAGAGCATCCAACCGGCGGCCGAGGTGAACAGCCCGAAGGCGGCGAACATGCCGGTCAGGCCCCGGGTATCGGGCCAGGAGTGGCCGAGACGGCGGGCGATCACCGGCACCGCGAGGGTGAACACCCCGGCCAGGAACCATCCCTCGTACCGGCAGAGCATGGCCAGCATGCTGGCCATCGCCGCGTGCAGCAGGTAGGTCGGCTGCCGGCTGTCCGCCCAGCGCATCAGCCCGTATGTCGCGGCCAGCGCGAACGCGTAGAACGGCAGCTCGTCCATCGAGGTCGACTGGTGGTGCAGCACGTTGGCGCCGAGCATGAAGACGGCCGCGCCGGCGACCGCCGGTGCCGCCCGCCCGGGGCTGTACACCCGCACCATCCGGTAGATCAGCACCGATGAGGCGACGTACGCGGTCATCGACACGATGGAGCCGGCCAGCCCGGTGGTGTACAGCCAGGTGTTCCAGGCGAACAGCGCCTGCAGCAGGTGGGGCAGGGGCAGCCAGATCGCCCCGAGCTGGGCGATGCCGGTGGTCCGCCCGACCAGCAGGCGCCGGCTGATCTCCAGGTGCGAGTACGTGTCGTGGTATCCCAGGATTCGCCCGGCGCGGTAGAAGTACACGCACGCGGCGACGGCCAGCACGGTCGCGGCCAGCCCGACGCCGATCATCGCCGGGTCGGCGCGCCGGCGGGTCCGGCGGTCCTCGACGCGCCGCAGCCGCTGCACGTTGCGGATCCGGATCTCCTGGGTCAGCGACAGGTGCCGCTCGGTGGTGCTCACCGGCCCGGCCATCCGGACGCGAAGCACTCCTTGATCGCCTGATCGCCACGGCCGATGAAGGAGCCGGCGTCGTACCCGGTGGCGTCGGCCGGGTTCGCCCAGGGTCCAGAAGTAGATTCCGGCCATCCCCAGCGACCGGGCGGCCGCACAGGCGCCGGCGAACCAGTTCGCCTGGATCTGCGGCACCAGCTTCTGGCCCGGCTCGGGCCAGGCGTTCGACTTGGCGTACGCGCCGGGCGTGGCGGTGATCCCGACCTCCTGGATCACGGTCTCGCCGAGCCGGCCGTCCCGCCGGGTCCGCAGCCAGTTCGTCCAGGCGTCGGTGAGCTGGGCGACGCTGGCCGTGTCCGGAAGATCGAAGCGGGGGTACGCGTCGACGCCAGGGTCCGCTCCGGGCACCCCGCCCCGGCCGGCGATCCAGGCACCCCAGTTGTCGGCGTACATCAGCCGTCCGCGGAACAGGGTGCCGGCGGCCGCCATCGCGGTCCGCCACTGCGCCGGGTGGGTGGTCATCGAGTCCAGTTCGGATCCCATGACGAAGCCGTCCGCATGTGCGGTCTGTGCCGCGGTCAGGTACGGGGCCAACACGGTCGAATACGACTTGAACCAATTGTCGGGATCGGACGGTTTGATGGAGCCGCGCCACACCTTGGCGGGACGCAGGTTGACCTCGTCGAACAGCGGCCGGACCAGGACCCGCAGGCCACGCTCGCGCGCCGCCGCGGTCAGCGCCGCGATGTCCGCCGGAGTCGGCGTATTGCCCGGTTTGATGTAGACACGGGTCGGCTTCGGGCCGTCGGTGTAGATCGGAAAGGTCAGCCCGACGCTGTTCGCGCCGAGCCCGGCCACGTAGTCGAGCAGCCGGCCGGCGTTCTCCCGCAGCTGCTCCGGCTTGACGTCGTGCCAGAAGATCTGCACACCCAGCTGCGCCGGAGTCCGCACCGCCGGGGAGACCGACGCCGCCGGCGCCGCCGCCGTGGTGACGGGAGGCGCCGCGGGGATGCTCGGCGCGAGCCGCCCGCAGGCCGCCAGCTGCGTCGCCCCGAGAACGAGAGCGATCATCCGCGTACGGGCTCTCACGACGCGCCCTGCAGCACGAGCACCAGGTCGTCGTCGGTCTCGGCATGCCCGTGCGGCGTCTTGTGCCAGCCCCGCTTGCCGGTGACCATCTCGAACACCGCCACGTAGGTCGAGAAGCTCATCCACAGCCACATCACCTGGGCCATGAACATGTACTTGAGCAGCCCGAAGCGCCCCCTGGTGCGGGACGCCTCGGCCAGCGTCGTCTGGACCAGCTCCAACATGATCCCGAAGTTGCCGACCACCAGCAGCCCGGTCGCGGTGTAGTAGACCGGCGCCGGGAACAGGTCGACGATCACCTCGGAGCCGCTCGCGAACCACACCCCGGCCAGCGCCAGGAACAGCGGGTTGAGCAGGAAGGTGAGCGGCGTGCCGTAGGTCATCAGCAGGAACGCCAGCCACCGGTGCACGCCCATCCGGGCCGCCGCGCGCCACGGCCGGCGGCTGTGCACCAGCGCGGTCTGCAGATAGCCGCCCTTCCAGCGGCGCTGCTGCTTGTCCACCACCCGACTGGAGACCGGGGCCTCCTCCAGGGTCACCGACGCCATCAGGTCGACCCGGTATCCGGCGGTGGCCAGGCGGGCGCCCAGGTCGGCGTCCTCGGTCAGGTTGTGCGGATCCCAGATCAGGCCGCCCGGCAGGGCCACCTCGAGCAGCGCGTTGACCTTGAAATGGTTGGACGTGCCGCCCAGTGGCACGGGCAGGCCGAGCCGGGCGAGGCCGGGCAGGAAGTGCCGGAAATGCACTTTGTAACCGACCCAGTACAGAGCGGAGACCCAGTTCGTGTCGTCGTTCCAGAAGACCAATTCGGCCTGCAGACACACAACGTCACGACGGGCTAGACGGAATGTCGCGACGGCCAGCCGCAATTGCTCCGGATCGGGCCGGTCCTCGGCGTCATAGATGGTGACGTAGCGGCAACCGTCCGCAACCAGAATGGGGAATGCCACGTTCATCGCATTCGGCTTGGTCTTCGGGCCGCCCGGCGGAACGACCACCACCACAACGTGGCCGAGCGGGCCCTCGGCGGCCGTGCCGTCGCCGTGCACGCGCAGCCCGATCGCGGCCGCGGCGGCCAGCGTCTTCTCGTCGTCGTGCTCGATCAGCAGATAGACGTGCAGCCGGTCGCGCGGATAGTCCAGCTGACTGACCCGGGCCACCAGACGGCGCAGCATGTTCGCCTCGCGGTGCACCGGCAGCAGCACGCCGTAGTGCGGCAGCTGGCGGGTCGACGAGGACAGGACCTCGGTGAGCAGCATCCGGTGCCCGCGCCCGGCTGTCGTGACCAGCACCTTGAACAGGGCGAAGAGCAGATAGAACAGCACGCAGGCGCCGACCGTCACGGCCGCGGTGACCCGGGGGGCGACGACCAGGCCGGCGGTCAGCACGGCCAGGGCCGCACCGGCGAGCGCCTTCTGCCCGGTGCTCAGCAGTCTCGCGGCGGTGCTTACCGTTTCTTCCGCCACGCCGCTCGACCCCCCTCTTCCCCCGCGCCGCGAAATAGCAGGTGACGCGGGCAGGAGTGCAGGTTAGGGAGGCTCAGAACGGCATTGCATCAACCTTTCAGACACATCGAATATGAGCCGATTAAGGGGTAATTATTGCTATTCCTGCCCGGCTACCCGACGGCATTTGCTCCGTTGCTGGACGGCTGCCCGGTTGGTCACTGGCTGTGATCTGAAACTCATGCAAGGTTTTCGCGGGCGTCGGCGTCTATTCGGGGGGGAGGTGACCGGTGAAACAAGCGCTCGAAGCTGAGTTCACCGCGTTCGTGGCGGATCGGGGGCAGGCCCTGCTCCGGATCGCGCACGCCATGACGGGGGATCGGCAGGCCGCGGAGGACCTGGTGCAGGGCGCGCTCGCCAAGGCATACGCACGGTGGCCGCGGATTCACGGGGAGGCCGAGGCGTACGTACGCAGAATCATCTACAACGACCGGATCTCCACCTGGCGCCGGGCCGGCAACCGCAACGAGGTGACCGTCGCCGAGGTGCCGGACCGGCCGCAGGCCGGACGGCACGAGCAGGAGGTGACCTCGCGCCTGGCACTGCGCGCCGCGCTGCTTTCACTGCCCGTCCGGCAACGCGCCGTGCTGGTGATGCGTTACCTGGAGGACCGCACCGTCGAGGAGACGGCCGAGGTGCTCGGCTGCCGGCCCGGGACGGTGGCCAGTCAGGCGTCCCGCGCGCTGGCCAAGCTGCGCGACGTGTTCGGCGTCGACGACTGGACGGAGGCCACCCGATGAGGAACCTGGATCGTGACCTGCGCGTCACCGTCGCCGACCTGGCCGCCGGAGCGCCACCGCTGAACGACCTCGCCATGGTCGCCCGGATCCGCGGCCGCCGGATCCGCCGCCGCCGGCAGACCGCGCTCGGCGCGGCCGTGCTGGTGCTGGCCGGCCTGGCGATCACGCCGTTCGCCGTCTTCCGGCGGCACGCCGAGCCGGCCCCGCCGGCCGTCGTGCCGAGTGTGACACCGAGCAGCACACCGCCGCCGGTCGCGGCGATCCGCACCGACTGGTGGAAGGCGCCGATCACGTTGCCCGGCGGCGTGGTGATCACCTCGGTGAGCCGGCGTGGCTCGTTCAACAGCCTGGACAGCATCCCCGCGTCGGCGGGCCGGACGGTGCACGAGGGGAACGTGGCGCTGGACCGGGCCACCGGCCGTTACCGCGTCTACCCCATCGACTATCAGGAGTTCGTCGCGGCGCCGACCGGTCGATACGTGCGGGTCGACGGGACCGTTGGCGGAGTCGGCATCCTGAACGTGCAGACCGGCGGCGTCCGGCAGCTTCACCACGGCACTGGCAGTGGCGCCATGCAGTGGTCCGCCGACGGCCAGCGGATGCTGCTGTCGCTCAATGCCGGCGGCATCCGGACCATCGACGCGAAGACCGGCCAGGAGACCGATGTGACCATCCCGGACACCGGCTGCCCGGACTACTGCTTCTACACCTGGCTGCCGGGGGAGAAGGAGGTCGCCATCGGGCAGGTGGATCCGGCCGTCCCGCAGTCCGAGGACCGGCCCGACACGGTCGGGAGCGTCAAGGTCTACTCGGCGTCGACCGGTCAGCTGTCGCGCACGCTGCCGGTCCACGGCGTCCCGGCCGGCTCGGCGGCCTGGTCGGCGGACGGCCGATACGTCGTCGTGCTGCCCGACGCCAGCCAGCCGGACGGCCTGCGGGTGATCGAGACGGCGACCGGCCGGGTGGTCGGCACCATCCCCGGTTTCCGGTTCGACTACCCGGCGGTCAGCGATCAGATCCGATTCATCGGCAACGACCGGATCCTGACCGCCGAGGGGCTGGACCTGAACTATTACGACCTGACCGGCAAGAAGCTGGCCGGCATGCGACTGCCCGACGACTTCGCCGACCGCGACGTCGCCTTCGGCGTCGAGTAGGTCAGGAGATGTGGCCCCGCTCGCGGGCCCATCGGAAGAGCTCCGCCTCGGCCTCGTCGCGATCCAGCGGCCCCCGGTCCAGGCGGAGCTCCTTCAGGTGGCGCCAGGCCTGGCCGACGATCGGGCCCGGCGGCACACCGAGCAGCTCCATGATCGCGTTTCCGTCCAGGTCGGGGCGGACCTTGGCCAGGTCCTCCTCGGCCTCGATCCGGGCGATCCGCTCCTCCAGCGCGTCGTAGTCGGCGGCCAGCTGGGCCGCCTTGCGCCGGTTGCGGGTGGTCACGTCGGATCGGGTCAGCTTGTGCAGGCGGGACAGCAGCGGGCCGGCGTCGGTGACGTAGCGGCGCACCGCCGAATCGGTCCACTCGCCCCGGCCGTACCCGTAGAACCGCAGGTGCAGGGCGACCAGCCCGACCACCTCGGAGGTGACGTCCTTGGGGTACTTCAGGGCCTTCATCCGCTGCTTGGTGAGCCGCGCGCCGACCACCTCGTGGTGGTGGAAGCTGACCCGGCCGTCCCGGCCCACCGCCTTGGTGGCCGGCTTGCCGACGTCGTGCATCAGCGCGGCCATCCGCAGCGCGAAGTCGGGCGCGGTGTCGCCCTCCAGCCGCATCGCGTTCATCACCACGATCAGCGTGTGCTCGTAGACGTCCTTGTGCTGGGCGTGCTCGTCGATCTCCAGCTTCAGCCCGGAGATCTCCGGCAGGAAGCGGTCGGCCAGCCCGGTGTCGACCAGCAGACGCAGGCCGGCGATCGGGTCGGTGCCGCACATCAGCTTGGTGAACTCGTCCCGGATCCGCTCGGCGGTGATCCGGTCCAGGTCGGCCGCCATGTCGCGCATCGCGGCGATCACCGGCTCGGCGACGGTGAACTGCAGTTTGGCCGCGAAGCGGGCGGCCCGCAGCATCCGCAGCGGGTCGTCGCCGAAGGACTGCTCCGGCGCGGCCGGCGTCCGGATCACCCGGGACGCCAGGTCGGCCAGCCCGCCGAACGGGTCGGTGAAATCATGGCCGGGCACCGACACGGCCATCGCGTTGATCGTGAAGTCACGGCGGGAGAGATCGTCGAGCAGCGAGGTGCCGTAGGACACCACCGGGTTGCGGGTGACCCCGTCGTACGCCTCGGCGCGGAACGTGGTGATCTCGATCCGCAGGCCGTTCTTCTGGATGCCGATCGTGCCGAACTCGCGGCCGGTCTCCCAGATCGCGTCGGCCCAGCTCTTCACCACGGCCAGGGTCTGCTCGGGGTGCGCGTCGGTGCAGAAGTCGAGGTCATCCCCGAGACGGCCGAGCAGCGCGTCCCGTACCGAGCCACCCACCAGGTGCAACTCGTGGCCGGCGGCGCCGAAGCGGCGCCCCAGCTCGTCGGCGACGGGTGAGACGCGGAGCAACTCGGCGACCGCGTTCTGCTGGGCTTCGTTCAACACAGACGCATTGTTCAACACAGACATGGGATTACCAGGGTATCGGGCTTGGTGACCGCCAGTGCCGCCGGGCACGATGGGGCCCGTGCCCGTTTCTGAGGCGTTGAGCCGGCTGAGCCTCGACCCGCTGTTCTGGACCGGTGAACTCACCGAACCCGAGTTCCTCCGGGTGTCGCTGCCGGTGCTCGACGGTTACGCGTTCGTCCTGGAGATCGAGCTGCCCGGCGACGAGCGGGCCCTCGGCCTGCGCCGGCCGGCCGCCAGCGATCCGGTCCACCTCGGCTCGGCGCCCGGCGGCGGCCCGTTCCCGGCCGCGCTGCGCTGGCCCGAGCTGGAGGTGTGCGCCCGGGTGATCGCGCTGGCCGACCCGACGTTGCCGCATCCCGGGCTGGTGGTCGCGCTGCTCGGACCGTTCGCCCCGGCCGCCGCGCCGGACGAGGGGCCGCTGATCGCGGCGATGCGCGAGACCGCGTACCGGTCGCTGCGCCGGGCGGTGCCACCGCCGCCGCCGTCCGGTCCGGAGCAGGCGCCGCTGCCGCTGTTCACCGACGACCGCTGGTGGCCGGCGCCGCCCGTGCCGTCACCGCAGGTGCTGGACGAGGCCGCCATCGCGGCCCTGAGCGGCCCGGGGGAGATCGGTGACCAGGTCCGCGCGGACCGACGGTTCCCGCATGAGGATCTGACGGACCTGATCCGCCGTGCCACCACACACCTGGCCCACCTCCCCTTGCAACCCTGGTACGCCGCCGTGAGCCCGCTGGCCCGCCGCATGGTGCACGCCGGGCACCTGGACGCGGTGCCCGATCTGCTGGCGGCGCTGACCGAGGCCGGTTGTGATCATCCGACGATCCTCGACGCGCTGAGTGAGCCCCTTGTCCCGCTGGAGGCATGCTGGGTGGTGGAGACCCTCGCCGGAGCTGAACCGGGCACCCTCCAGCAGCACCACGTGTGACCTTTTCTCTTATGGTGGCTTCCAACAATCTCGGTACGGCTCTGGAGGCATCAGTGAACGGCGGCCTGTACCGCGGCAGCGACACGGCCCGGGGCGACGACGGTCTCTACCGCAGCGCCCACTCCGCGGGCCTGCCCCCGTCCGCGGACGCCGTCCCGCCGAGCCCCGCGGGCTACAGCTCGATGCCGGCCGACGGCTCGGTCGCCGAGCCGGAGGTGCCCGAGGCGCCGGAGGCGGGTGGTGGTGGCCTGCTGCGCTCCAGCGCGATCATGGCGATCGGCACGCTGGCCTCCCGGGTCACCGGCTTCCTGCGCACCACGCTGCTGGTCGCGGCGCTGGGCAGCGCGGCCCTCGGGGACGCGTTCAACACCGCCAACACGATGCCCAACATCGTGTACGACATCCTGCTCGGCGGCGTGCTGACCGCGGCGCACGTGCCGCTGCTGATCCGCGCCCGCAACCGGTCCGCCGAGTACGGTGAGGAGTTCGAGCAGCGGCTGTTCACCATCCTGCTGGGCCTGCTCGCGCTGATCACCGCGGGCGCGATGATCGCCGCCCCGTGGCTGATCGACCTGTACGCGAGCAGGTTCCCGCCGGCCCAGCACCGGGTCGCGTCGATGTTCCTGCTCTTCTTCCTGCCGCAGATCTTCTTCTACGGGTTCAGCGCCGTGGCCGGCGCCTCGCTCAACTCCCGCGGCCGGTTCGCCGCCGCGATGTGGACCCCGGTGCTGAACAACGTCGTGGTGATCGGTGTGCTGGGCGCCTTCATGGCGGTGACGCACGGCAAGCTCACCCCGGACAACATCACCGACGGCCAGGTGACCTACCTCGGCATCGGGGTGACCGCCGGCGTGGCCGTGCAGGCCCTCGGCCTGATCCCGGCGATGCACCGGATGGGCTTCAACTGGCGGCTGCGCTTCGACTTCCGCCGCGCCGAGCTCACCCAGATCTGGGGGATGGCCAGCTGGACCCTGGTCTACGTGCTGGCCCAGCAGGTCGCGCTGCTGGTCTACACCAACCTGGCCAACGCGGCCGGCGCGCAGGGCGTCAAGGAGGGGATCAGGTACGGCGTCGGCCTCACCCCGTGGACCAACGCCTACATGTTCTTCCAGCTGCCGTACGCCGTGGTCGCCATCTCGATCATCACGGCGATCCTGCCGAAGATGACCCAGAGCGCCGCCGAGGGCCGCTTCGACCGGCTGGTCACCGAGCTGCGCGAGGGGCTCGGCCTGTCGCTCACCCTGATGCTGCCGGCGGTGGCCGTGCTCTTCGGCGCGGCCGGCGAGATCTGTCTGGTGGTCTTCGCGCACGGCAAGTCGTCGCCGGCCGACGCCGCGATGGTGGCCGGGGTGCTGCGGGTGTTCGCCGTGGCGCTCACCCCGTTCGCGGTCCTGCAGCTGCTGCAGCGCGGTTTCTACGCGCTCGGCGACACCCGGACCCCGGCGATGATCGCGCTGGGCTCGACCGGCGTCGGCGGCCTCACCGCCTTCCTGCTCTCCCGGGTCCTGCCGACCGCCGACGTCGTGCTGGGCATCGCCGGCGCGCAGGGGGTGGCGTGGGCCTGCGGCTGCGTGATCTCGGTCGTCGTGCTGCGCCGGCGACTCGGCCGGCTGGGCGGCGGGGCGCTGTTCCGGGTGATCTCCAAGGCCGGGCTGGCCAGCCTGGCCACCCTGCTCGTGGTGTTCCTGATCCACCACACGGTCACCCCGCACCTCCATGACAGTTTCCCGCTGACCGCGGTGGTGCTGGCCGTGGAGGGGGTGCTCGGCCTCGGCGCGTTCGTGATCGCCGCGACGCTGCTGCGGGTGCCGGAGGTCGGTCAGGTGATCGGCATGGTGCGCCGCAAGCTCGGCCGCTGATCCCACTCCCTTTTCTCCGCCGCACCGCCACGCACCGCCCGGAACAGCAGTGATTCCACCGAGCTGCCCGGAAAACCACCCGTTCGTACAAGGCCGCGCCAATGCCGCGCCGGGGGACGACCTGCCGGTCCATGGCCGAGTGCGGGTATGGTCGTTGTCGGCATGTGCTCGGGAGCACCCTTGCCCCGAGCACCGAGTCATGTACCACCTAGGGAGGACTGGTGACCCAGGTCGGCGAAGGCCACGAGACCGCGGCCGACGAGGCCGGACCGGTCTTGACCTTCGGTGAGCCCGCCGTCGGGGAGATCCTGGCCGAGCGCTATCAGCTGGAGCAGCACGTCAACAACGACAGCGCCGGCCGGCAGGTCTGGCGCGGGATCGACGTGGTGCTGCGCCGGCCGGTCGCAGTCGTGCTCCGGCACCCGGGCGGCGACTCGGCCACCGAGATGCTGCAGGCCGCGGTTGCGGCCAGCCGGGTGATCCACCCCAATCTGGTCGGCGTCTACGACGCCATCGACGAGCAACAGCGGGCGTACGTGGTGCGCGAGTGGGTCGACGGCGAGTCGCTGCGCGATCTGATCGCCTCCGAGGGCCCGCTCGACCCGGCCCGGGCGATCGCGATCGCCCACTCGGTCTCCGACGCGCTCGCCGCGGTGCACGCCACCGGCATGATCCACGGCAATGTGCACCCGGGCACCACACTGATCGGCGACGACGGCCGGGTCGTGCTGGCCGACGCCCGCGCCGACGCCGCGGACAGCTCGGAGGCCGACGTCCGGGCGGTCGGCGGCCTGCTCTACTTCGCGCTCACCGGACGCTGGCCGCACGCCGAGGTCGGCCGGTCCGCGCTGCCCGACGCCACCCGGGACGGCTCCGGCGCGCCGGCCGCCCCGCGGCAGGCCCGGGCCGGCGTCCCGGCCTACCTCGACGACCTCACCATGGACCTGCTGGACGGCCGGATCGCCGCCCCGCCGGCCGAGGCGCTCACCGCCGAGCTCGGCCGGCTCGACGCCGCCGCCGAGGACGAGGACTTCGAGGACGTCGGGCCGCTGCGCTTCGTGCAGGGCGGTGGCACACCCACCGAGCCGGCCCGGAGCACCCGCAAGATCCTGGTCGGGGTCGGCGCGCTGGTGATCATCGCGATCGTCGGCCTGGTCTTCGGCATCCGCGCGATCAACAAGTCGAGCCATCCCGAGGCGTCGCCGTCGTCGCCGGTCCAGGCCGGTGCGGGCGCCCAGCCCAGCAGCGCCGGCACGGCCAGCGGCGCGCCGCTGGGCCAGCCGAAGAAGATCCCGCTGACCGCCGACATGGTCCGCATCGTCGACCCGCCGCAGGGCGAGCGGAAGGACTCCGGCGAGTCCGACGCCGTGGTCGACGGCAACCCGGACACCGCCTGGAAGCTTTCGTACTACCTGCAGCCCAACTTCGGTGGCCGCAAGCCCGGCATGGGCGTGCTGATCCACCTGAAGGAGCCGCGGGCGCTGTCCGAGGTGCGGGTCTCGCTCTCCGCCCCCGGCGCGGTCCTCGACCTGCGGGTCGGTGACAAGGACCCGGGCGACAACAGCGCCGGCGACGACACCATCGTCAAGACGTACAAGAAGCTCAGTGACGCGGACAGCACCGACGTAAGCACCGGCGACCAGCCGATCCTGAACGGTTTCGACCCGGACAAGAAATATCAGTACGTGCTGGTCTTCCTCACCAAGCTGCCGCGCAACGAGGACACCCCGGGCTACCAGGTCAACGTCAACGAGATTGAGTTGTACGGGTACTGAGCCGCTGAACAGCGCTGAGTGAGGGGCGGTTTCCTGCCGGGGAGCCGCCCCTCACGCGTTCCCTCGCGCCCGGTCCCGGCTCCCGCTCACGAGTGCCGTGAGCGTTTCCGGCGGGCGGATGCCGGAACGTGACGTGGGGGAACGCCGGGGGCCGGCCCGATGGCATAGATTGCTGGCGTGACACTCCGGGACGTACCGCCCGGCGGCCTCGGCGCGGGCGATCCCGTGCCGAGTGACGCCGAGCTGGTCCGTGCCCACGTGGCCGGCGATCGGGAGGCGTTCGCCGAGCTGGTCCGCCGGCACCGGGACCGGCTCTGGGCGGTCGCCCTGCGCACCACCGGCGACCGGGAGGAGGCCGCCGACGCGGTGCAGGACGCGCTGCTGTCGGCGCACCGCGCGGCCGCCGGATTCCGCGGCGACTCGGCGGTCACCACCTGGCTGCACCGCATCGTGGTGAACGCCTGCCTCGACCGGATCCGCCGCCGCCAGGCCCACCCGACCGTCCCGCTGCCCGACCACCACTCCGGCGACGACCGCCGGTCCGCCCCGGAACCCGTCGCGCCCACCCCCGACCAGGACACCGTGCTGCTGGTCCGGGAGGCGCTGGCCGCCCTGCCGGTCGAGCAGCGGGCCGCGATCGTGCTGGTCGACGTGCAGGGTTACGGGGTGGCCGAGGCAGCCGCCATGCTGGGCATCGCCGAGGGCACCGTGAAGAGCCGCTGCGCCCGCGGGCGCGCCCGGATGGCGCTCGCCCTCCGCGACTTGCGGGAGGCTCACAGTGAGCCGGGGCACGATGGGAACCGGACCGGCGCCGCCGGCGTCCCATCCAGGTCGGGCGGCGCGACGCCGCAGCCGGCCGGGCGTGAGGGGAGGGACCAGCGGTGACCGGGGCGGACTTCCACGGGGTCGACATCGACCTGCTCGCCGACTTCGTCGGCGGCGCCCTGGACGGCACCCCGGACGCCGACCGGGTCGCCGCGCTGCTCGCCGCCGACCCCGCCTGGCAGGAGGCGTATGAGCTGCTCGCCCCGGAGATGGCCACCGTCGGCGCGCTGCTGACCGGCCTGCCGGCCGAGCCGATGCCGGTGGACGTCGTCGCCCGCCTGGACGCGGCCCTCGCGGAGGCCACCGTCGGCACCGGCTTCAACCTGACCGATACCACCGGTTCGGCGAACGCCACGCCGGTCGATCACGCCACCACCGCGGATTCCACGCCCGCGGACTTCACCACCACGGAGTCCGCCACTGTCGAGGGCACCGTCGCGGATCGCAGCACCACCACGGACTCCGCCATCGCCGACCGCATCACCGCGGATCGCCGCACATCCGTGGACTCCACCACCACGGACCGCGCCGGCGAAGCGGATGCCACGACGGCCTCTTCCCCCACACCTGTCTCCGGGGCGCCTCGCGTCGAAGGCTCCGGCGAGGCGGGCGGGGCCACCGACGTACACAAGTCTGTTGTTGATCTTGATGAGCGGCGGCGGCGCGGGGCGAAACGGTGGTTGCGGATCGCCGCGCCGATCGGTGTCGCGGCGGGGGCGGTCGCCTTCTTCGGGTACACGGCCGGGCAGCAGCATTCCGAGTCGGACAGCGCGGCATCGAAGGCGGCCGCCGGGGCCGCTGATGCGATGTCGCCGGAGGGGGCGCCGGCCGTGCTCACCTCCGGGCTGGACTATTCGCTGGCCACGCTGGGACAGCTGCCGAAGCGGGCGATCGAGCCCGTGGAGCCGCACAGCGACTCGGGCCTCGCTTCCGGCCTGCCCGGTGGCGGCGCGATCGGCGCCTCGGCCGGTCCCTCGGACAGGGCCTCGACCGACGCCGCGGCGAACGGCCCGGCCGCCGGTGACCGGTGGCTGGGCGAGCTGGCCCGGCTGCGCGCCCCGCAGGCGTTGCAGGACTGCCTGGACGCGATCGCCCGGGAGAACGGTGGCGGTTGGCTGACCGCCGAATCGCTGGATTATGCCCGGTTCAACGGCAAATCGGCGCTGGTGGTGCGGTTCAGCGCGGCCAACGGCCAGTGGGCGTGGGCGAGTGGCGTCAACTGCGGATTGCCCGGTGGCGGCGCGGACACGCTCGGTTCGGTCCCGGTACGCTGAACGGCACCCCCGGCGTGAGGTCGGACACGAGCGGGACCGGGGGGAATGGTGAATGCCTAGCATGGCGTTCTATCGGCGTGGACACAAACCTTGAGGAGTCGGCAGTGGACGAGGTCCGCAATCTGATCATCATCGGTTCGGGGCCGTCCGGCTACACGGCGGCGCTCTACGCCGCCCGTGCCGAGCTCAAGCCCCTGGTGATCGAGGGCGTGCAGTCCGGCGGTGCGCTGATGACGACCACCGAGGTGGAGAATTTCCCCGGTCACCGTGACGGGATCATGGGCCCCGAGCTCATGGACAACATGCGGGCCCAGGCGGAGAAGTTCGGTGCCGAGTTCATCACCGACGACGTCAGCCGGGTAGAGCTGTCCGACAAGCCGACCGAGGCCGGCACCGAGGGCCTCAAGACCGTCTGGGTCGGCGACCAGCAGTACTTCGCCCGCGCCGTCATCCTGGCGACCGGGTCCGCGTGGCGCCCGATCGGCGTGCCGGGGGAGCAGGAACTGCTCGGCCACGGGGTGTCCGCGTGTGCCACCTGTGACGGCTTCTTCTTCCGCAACCAGCACATCGTGGTGGTCGGCGGCGGTGACTCGGCGATGGAGGAGGCGACCTTCCTCACCCGGTTCGCTGAGACGGTGACCATCGTGCACCGCCGGGACAGCTTCCGGGCCAGCAAGGTCATGCAGAAGCGCGCCCTCGACAACGAGAAGATCAAGGTCGAGTGGAACTCGGTGGTCGAGGAGATCCTGGGCGCGGACGGCAAGGTCGTCGGTGTCCGCCTGCGCAACGTCCAGACGAACGAGACCAAGGTGCTGGACGTGACCGGCGTGTTCGTCGCGATCGGCCACGACCCGCGCAGCGAGCTGTTCAAGGGCCAGGTCGAGCTGGACGACGAGGGCTATGTGAAGGTGCAGTCGCCCAGCACCCGGACCAACATCCCCGGCGTGTTCGCCGCGGGTGACCTGGTCGACCACACGTACCGGCAGGCCATCACCGCCTCCGGCACCGGTTGTGCCGCGGCGCTGGACGCCGAGCGCTTCATCGCTTCATTCGTCGAGCTGTAAGACCGGGAGGGTCCTCGTGAAGGTCGTCACCGACAAGTCGTTCGCCACCGACGTGCTGGCGTCCGACAAGCCAGTGCTGGTGGATTTCTGGGCTGAGTGGTGCGTGCCCTGCAAGAAGGTCGACCCGCTGCTGGCCGAGATCGCCGAGTCCGAGCTGGGTTCGCAGGTGGAGATCGTCAAGGTCAACATCGACGAGAACCCGCAGACGGCGCTCGCCTACCAGGTGATGTCGGTGCCGACGCTGGCCATCTTCAAGGACGGCGAGCGGGTGAACCTGGTGACCGGTGCCAAGCCGAAGAGCTTCCTGGTCAACTTCATCGAGTCGGCGCTCTGATCCTCCGCTTCCGGCTTTCCCACTTTTCGGTGCCCCGCGTCCGCGCTTGGACGCGGGGCACTTTTTGCCCGCCGGAGTACGCTCCGGAAGGTCGTCCCTTTCTCGCCCCTAGGGAGTCGTGAGTGCGGTCCATCCGACGCGGAGACACCGGCCCTGCCGTTTCCGAGATCCGGTCGATCCTGATCGGCCTGGAGTTGCTCGCCGAGCCCGAGCCGGACGTCTTCGACGAGCCGCTGGAAAACGCGGTGCGCGAGTTCCAGCAGAGCCGCGGTCTCGGCGTGGACGGCATGGTCGGTGACGAGACGTGGCGCGCCCTGGACGGGGCCCGCTGGCGGCTCGGCTCGCGCACCCTGTTCCACTCGGTGCCGGGCGCGCTGACCGGTGAGGACGTGCATGCGTTGCAGGAGCGGCTGCTGGAGATGGGGTACGACCCGGGTCGCCCCGACTCCATCTACGGTGCCCGCACCGCCCGCGCCGTCGCCCAGTTCCAGCGCGAGGTCGGCCTGGCCCCGGACGGTTCGGTCGGCCCGCAGACCATGAAGGCGTTGCGCCGCCTCGGCCGCAAGGTGGTCGGCGGCCGCCCACAGTGGCTGCGCGAGGCGGAGGCGTTCCGCCAGTCCGGACCGAACCTGGTCGGCAAGACGATCGTCATCGACCCCGGGCACGGCGGCGGCGCCGACACCGGTGTGCTGGTGCCCGACGGCCCGCTTCGCTGGACCGAGGCCGACCTGGTGTTCGACCTGGCCGCCCGGCTGGAGGGTCGGCTCGCCGCGGCCGGCATGCGGGTGCACCTGACCCGCGGCCCGCAGCCGGCCGAACCGATGAGTGGCACCGACCGGGCCGCGCTGGCCAACAGCCTCGGCGCCGACCTGCTGATCTCACTGCACCTCGACGGTCATCCGTCGGAGGCGGCCGAGGGGGTGGCGACCTACCACTACGGCACCGGCAGCGGTCTGAGCAGCACGGTGGGGGAGCGGCTGGCGGCGCTGGTGCAACGCGAAATCGTGGTCCGCACCGGGATGCACGACTGCCGCACGCACGCCAAGACCTGGGACCTGCTGCGCCTGACCCGGATGCCGGCGGTGCGTGTCGACCTCGGCTACCTGACCTCGCCGGCGGATCGGGAGCGGCTGGTCAACCCGATGTTCCGGGAGCAGATCGTCGAGGCGATCCTGGCCGCGGTGCAGCGGATGTATTTCCCGGTCGAGCGGGACGTGCCGACCGGGTCGATCGACGTGCGGGCGCTGCGGATGGCGCTGGCCGACCGGACCTGATCAGTTCTCGATCGAACTGGTGGCGGGCATCGGGCGGAGCAGTTTCTCCGGGCTCATCGAGCCGAGCAGTTTCTCCAGCGCATATTCGACGTCCGACTTCCAGGACAGCGCGGTACGCAGTTCGAGCCGCAGCCGCGGGTAACGCGGGTGCGGCCGGACCGTCTTGAAGCCCACCGACAGGAAGAAGTCGACCGGCGCCACGCAGGCGCCCTCGGCGTCCTCGTCCGGCTTGGCGTCGCCGAACGCCTCGATCGCCTTCACCCCGCGCTTGGTCAGGTCCCGGGCGACGCCCTGCACCAGCATCCGGCCCAGGCCGCCGCCGGCGAACGCGGGCACCACCTTGGCCGTGGTCAGCAGCGCGGCGTCGGCACTGACCGGCGAGGTGGGGAAGGCCATCGAGCGGGGCACGTAGGCCGGCGGGGCGAACATCACGAACCCGGCCGGCATGCCGTCCACGTAGGCCAGCTTGCCGCAGGAACCCCACTCCAGCAGCGTCTGGGAGACCCACGCCTCCTTCTCCAGGCCGGGGTCACCGGAGGCACAGGCCCGCTCGGCGGAGACCGGATCAAGCTCCCAGTACACGCACTGACGGCACGGTCGCGGCAGGTCCTCCAGGGTGTCGAGGGTGAGATTGACCAGGCGTCGCGACATGCGGACCCCCTGCGCTCGACTCGGACACCGGACCGGCGCGCTCGGTCGCGCCTCGCAAATCGTACGTCGCCGCACCCATGAGCGGGAGCGTGTCCGGCGATGCCCGACCCGTACGGACGGCTCTCGATGGTGCCCGTGGCGACTAATCTATGGACAGTTTCGTTCACACGTTCAGTGATTGAGGTGAGAGCCGCATGACCGGTACTACCCAGGACGACTACACCGATCGTTATGCCCGGCGGGTCCGCGGGATGACGACGTCCGAGATCCGTGCGCTGTTCGCCGTCGCCAGCCGGCCCGAAGTGGTGTCGCTGGCCGGCGGGTCGCCGTTCATCGCCGCGCTGCCGCTCGACGCGGTCGGCGAGATGATGAGCCGGCTGGCCGTCGACCACGGCGCCACCAGCCTGCAGTACGGGATCGGCCAGGGCACGATCGAGCTCCGCGAGCGGATCTGCGAGGTGATGGCGCTCTCCGGCATCCAGGGCGCGTCACCCGACGACGTGGTGGTGACCGTCGGCGGGCAGCAGGCGCTCGATCTGCTGGCCCGGCTGTTCCTCGACCCGGGCGACGTGGTGCTCGCCGAGGGGCCGACCTACGTCGGCGCACTCGGCGTCTTCCAGGCCGCCCAGGCACAGGTGCGGCACGTGGCCATGGACGCCGACGGGCTGATCCCGGAAGCACTCGAGGAGGCCATCGCGGCCGGGGTGGCCGCCGGCCGACCGGCCAAGTTCCTCTACACGATCCCCACCTTCCAGAACCCGGCCGGCGTGACCCTCAGCGAACAGCGGCGGGAGCGGGTGCTCGACATCTGCGAGCGGGCCGGGCTCCTGGTGATCGAGGACGACCCGTACGGGATGCTCGCGTTCGAGGGTGACGCGCCCCGGCCGCTGCGGGCACGACGGCGCGACGGGGTCTTCTACTGCAGCACGTTCTCCAAGACGTTCGCTCCCGGGCTGCGCGTCGGGTGGATCCTGGCGCCCCACGCCGTACGGGAGAAGCTGGTCATGATGAGCGAAGCGAATGTGCTCTGCCCGAGCGCGTTCGCCCAGGGCGCGGTCACCCAGTACCTGACGACGATGCCGTGGCGCGAGCAGATCAAGGTGTATCGGGAGATCTACCGCGAGCGCCGGGACGCGCTGCTGAGCGCGCTCACCGACCTGATGCCGGCCGGCACCGCCTGGACCCGTCCGGCCGGCGGCCTGTTCGTCTGGGCCACCCTGCCCGACGGCCTCGACTCCAAGGCGATGATGCCGCGGGCGATCGCGGCGCGGGTCGCCTACGTGCCCGGAACAGGTTTCTACGCCGATGGCACCGGACGGGGGAACATGCGACTCAACTTCTCGTTCTCGGCACCGGAACGGCTTCGTGAGGGCGTGCGGCGCCTGTCCGGGGTGATGGAGCAGGACCTGGCGATGCGCGCGGTCTTCGGCGGCTCCGCGGCCCTGTCGTCCCAGCGCCGGCGCGGTCCGGCCGCCGCCGACGCGCCCGGCCCCGACTTGGCATGATCACCACCATGGAGTTGCGAGTCTTGGTTCTGGCCGGCGGGCTTTCCTACGAGCGGGACGTCTCGCTGCGGTCCGGGCGCCGGGTGCTGGATGCGCTCAGGTCCCGGGGCATCGAGGCCGAACTGCACGACGCCGACGTGTCCCTGCTCCCGGCGCTGCAGGCCGACCCGCCCGACGCGGTGGTGATCGCGCTGCACGGGGCCACCGGCGAGGACGGGTCGCTGCGCGGGGTGCTCGACCTGTGCGCGGTGCCGTACGTGGGGGCCGACGCCCGCACCGCCCGCCTCGCCTGGGACAAGCCGTCCGCCAAAGCACGCTTGCGGGAGTCGGGCATCCCGACGCCGGACTGGGTGGCGTTGCCGCACGACCGGTTCTCCGAACTGGGGGCGGTGGCGGTCCTCGACCGGATCGTGTCCCGGCTCGGTCTGCCGCTGATGGTGAAACCGGCGCAGGGCGGCAGTGGGTTGGGCGCCGCGGTGGTCCGGGACGCGGCGGACCTGCCGGCGGCCATGGTGGGCTGTTTCGCGTACGACTCGACCGCGCTGGTCGAGCAGTACGTCAGCGGAACCCGGCTGGCGGTGTCGATCGTCGACCTGGGGTCGGGGCCACGGGCGCTGCCGATCGTGGAGATCGTGCCGCGGGACGGGGTGTACGACTACGCGGCCCGATACACGGCGGGGCTGACGACGTGGCATGTGCCGGCCCGGCTGTCGGCGGCGGTGGCGTCCCGGGTGAGTGAGACGGCCCTGGCGGCGTATCAGGCCCTGGGGTTGCGGGACCTCTCCCGGATCGACGTGATCGTGGGGGAGGACGGGGAAGCGCAGGTCTTGGGGTGCAACGTTTCGCCGGGGATGACGGAGACGTCGTTGCTGCCGTTGGCGGTTCAGGCTGATGGGGCGGACCTGGGAGAGATCCTGGGGGTTCTGGTGGAACGGGCGGTTGATCGGAAGGCTCTTTAGCGGCGGGTGCTGGTGAAGCGGGCGCGATCCTCGGGGAGGGTCGCGCCCGTTCGTTTCACGTGAAACGGGTCTATCCGTCGGTGTTTCCCGCGCCGGCTGCGGCGGCCCCGGCCCCGGTGCTGAGAATTCCGGTGCCGAACGGGATCCGCTCGTTCTCCGTCGACGCGATCACGCCGGTCGACCCTGGGGCGGGCACGGTGGACTGGTGGGGGATACCGGCCTCTGCGGCGGGCGACGGAGCCGCCGAGGCGGGTGGACTGCCGGCGGACGGGGCGTCGGTGTGACGTACCCAGGAGTCCGTCGCCGGAGTCGCAGCGGCCTGCATGTCGCCGAGCGTCGCCGGCCGGCGGGTCTCCTCGCGCCCGTCACCGGTGCCGGTCGGGACGTTGAGCGTCGAGGGCGACTCCCATTCGATCGGGGCCGGCGCGGCGTTGGCCTGGCCACCGAAGTCGGCGAGCCAGGCAGCGACGAGCGCGAGGTTTTCTCGCCACTGCGGCTCCGGAATGACCGGCAGGATGTCGTCCCACAGCGACAGGAACGTGCCTCGCAGTTGCAGCCGGCCATAGGGCCGGGCGAGAAACCACATGTGCAGGTGCGCGGATCCGTCACCCCATCGGTTCACGTGCACCCGGGCCACCCCGTCGAGCGATCGGATCGCGCGCTCCAGCCGGACCGTCATCACGCCGAGCTCGGCCGCCAGAAGGTTCGGCAGGTCCCCCAGGTCGAGGTGCGACCGACACTCCAGGATCAGCACGGCCGGCAGCCCGGTAGGTCGGTCCATGGCCCGCACCCGCCATCGTTCCGACACCCAGATGTACGCGTCATCGGGCGTAGTGCAGGCCACACAGTCGGCCCCATCCTCGCCGCTGCGCGGCGGCTCCACCTCCACCGGGGGAGCGAGCTTCTTGACCCGCATGTCACCCTCGAACGGGAAGGAGGGCCAGCGGGTGAAGTCAGGCAGTGAGCCGGTGTTCTCAGACACGTCGTGACCTTAGCCCAGCCCAGGACGGCCTGTCCCGACCCAATTTCGCACGATCGTGCAGACGGGTTCGCGCCGTGGTGCGGGCGGCCCTCCGGCGCATGTTGTCGGCGCTTTTGCACTCCGCCACGGTTCACTTCGACGCTCGGCCAGCGAGAACAGCGATCACGAAAAATGGCGCTACCGGTATTCGTCGGTCCGTGCCGTCGGTAGCCCTACCCTCGTCACGCCCCATCCGTGGGCCCTATCAGTCCCGCCTCTCGGTGGTACTTCAGTTGGTGTCTCGGGACCATGCCGCGGGTCGGTCTGCGGGTGATGTTGCCGGCAGATGGGTTCGGTCCAGCCGCAACTCCCCGCCTCTGGCGTCGGTTACCAGCTGGCGCCGTTCGCTGTTCGCGTTGACCGACATAGCTTCTGGTCTGGCTCGCCCTGCGCTCAACAGCCCGCCGGCACAGCGGTCGTCATCGCTGTGCCGGATCGAGGACGACGCACCTCCGGTGTGTCCCGCCGGCGGCCACACAAGTCGACAAAGGTGATCACGTGTCTCTCCACACACATGTCCCCAAGTTATCCACAGAAGTTATCCACAGGCCCATGCGTTTCACGTGAAACACGACGTAGAACGCTTGCGCCCCCTGTGGATAGCCCCGTGGACAACCCCCATCCCATCGGCGTCGTTTCACGTGAAACGGAGATCCGTCAAACCTCAGCAGCAAAACCCACAGGGTGTGGATAGTGGCTGTCACCCATACCAGGAGGCCGTCTCGGCTACGCCTTGAACAAGTCTTTTTTGCAACGCCATATCGAAGGCCGCACTTGCCGAGGTGATCACCACGGCGTCGCGTATCAACTTCGCTGATCGCGGCTAACACGTAGCGTCTTCATGTAAACGCTGTAGATCCGTCGTTCGGTGCTGACCGCTCCGACCTATGCCGCTCGGGTAAACCGCTCAGCTCAACCGGTCCAGCCTGTCGACCCGATCCAGTCGATCCAGCCCGGCCCAGCTCGGCTCTACTTAGGCACTATCCGGCCGGCTCCCCTAGATCCGGCCCAACCCCGCGCCCGCCCTTGATCCGGCCCAACCTGGCGCCGCCCGGGCCCGGCTCGATCCCGCGTCCGACCCGACCCGGCCCACTTCAGCGCCGCCCAGGTCCGGCCCAATCCCGCGACGCCGGGGTCCGGCCCGACCCCGCGTCCGACCCGACCCCGCGTCCGACCCGACCCGGCCCAATTTAGCGCCGCCCAGGGTCGGCCCAAATTCGGCGCCCAACCCGATCGGCAACCCACCCCAGCGCCGCCCAGGGTCGGCCCAAATTCGGCGCCCAACCCGATCGGCAACCCACCCCAGCGCCGCCCAGGGTCGGGTCCAAACTCGGCTCCCGCCTCGATCGTCAAGCCACCCGAGCGCCGCCTTGTCCCCACGCCATCCAGCGCCGTTCTGCTACGCCATGCCGAGCTCCGGTTCGACCAGACATGGGCCGGCCAGCCCTCGTCGTCGACTTCCACCCTTCGAGGAGCAGGGGGTCGTTAACAGCTATACAGCCAACCGCCCCGGCTAACAGCAGACGACTGCTAAATCCAACTTCTCATGGCCGACATCTAACTTCACGCGTCCAGCCGATGCACGCGGCACACACGATCCCGCACCGGAATCAACACCGCCAAGCCGCATCCAAACATCAGCGCCCCCGCGGACACACCGGGACCGAAGGCTCACCAGCAAACTCGCCACAGAGCTCGGCACTCGCCATCAACCATCGGCGCCGCTTCCCATCGCCCCGACACCCGTCATACGCCGTTCGCAACCCGGCCGTCCCGCACCCCGCGGCCCGGCGCTCCGTCGTCCAGCACCCGACGTTCAGCACCCCGGCGCCCGGCACTCTGTAGCGCGGTGCCCTGTGGCCCGACATCTCGCGGGCCAGTACCCGCCGCCCCAACACCCGAGCACTCTGCCGCTTGAAGCCTGTCGCCCGGAACACGCCACCGTGGCCCCGCCTCCCGGGCCTGCCGCCCTACCCAATGCCCACGATCCGCCGCCGAGTGCCGCCGCTCAGCCCTGCCGCCCAGCCGCGCCGCCCAGCCGCGCCGCCCAGCCGCGCCGCCCAGCCCTGCCGCTCAGCTCCGCCGCCCAGCCCCCGTCCACGAATCTGGCTACCTGCGTTAGAGAAGCACGCGATGCCTGACTACCAGGACCCAGCGCTGAAGCGGCGCCCAGAGAGACGTGGCGGGCTGAGCGACCCTCAACGTCTCCCGAGAGCGTGACGGCGTTCTACGAAGAAGGGCGAAGGGTTCGGGAGCCGATCTCGACCGAGCCCGCAGGCAAACGACCGTGACAAGCCAATCGGACGGCCCGAGCGAGACTTCGCGGAATGCGGATCTTCGGTCGGCTAAGCGCCGAGCTTGGACTTCGGCCGCCACTGCTCTGAACGCCGGTTGCCCCCTTCACGACCTCATTCCAATAAGTCAGGTTTCACGTGAAACGGAGGTCGCCCCCATCAGACGGCTACCGGAATGGCCAGTCAGTGTGAAGACGGCCTGTCAGCGGTCGTCGCGCGGGCGGGTTGGCTCCCGGGCAGTCCGCTCGGGGGCTGGGCCGCCAACGAGCCGGTCGCGCCGGGCCGCTCGGTGGAAAGGGCCACTCGGTGGAAGGGCCACTCGGTGGAAGGGCCACTCAGTGGAAGGGCGCCTCGGTGCAAAGGCCGCTTGGCGGACGGGCGCCTCGGTGGACAGGACGGGCCGCTCAATGAGCAAGGCTCCTCGGTCGGCGGGCGCCTAGAGGTGGACCGGCCGCTCGGCTGGCTTGCCGGGAGCCGACAGAGCGCGGGAACGGCAATCTGTCGGGACTATGGCACGCGATTGGCCGGACTCTGCGTCCATTGAGCTAATCGCCAGATTGGCGGCACTTCGCACCACCGGCTCGCTGCTCGTCCCTCACCGGCCAATCCCGCCCGCATCAGCTCTAGAGGGCTGTTTCACGTGAAACACCACTTGGCTCACGAACGCGGGCTGCCTGGCGGGTCCAACGCCGGATTAGGGAGATCGGCCACGGGCCTGTAATCAGCTACGCAGCCAGCCATACCGTTTCACGTGAAACCGCTCAATCCCCACCGACCAGAATCCAGACCGCTCCAGAAACGACCGCCGAGCTGTCGCCCCCGCGCCCCACGCCCCGCGCCCCAGGCCCCACGACCGACGCCCGACGCCCCACGCCGCCCAGCCCCAGCACCCGCCCAGCCCGATCAGGCTCAGGCCGCCACCAGCACCGCCGCCGCAGCCCGCCTGTGCGCGGCGATGTAGCGAGCATTCCACCCCAGCAGCACCGTAAAGGTCACCACCGTCAGAGCAGTGGACAACCCGACCATCACATCAACCGGCAGCAGGAAAACCAGCACCGCCCGAACCGCCGCCTCCACGAGCAGACCCGCCCCCCACACCGTCGAAGCGGTGCGATGCCCACGCCGTACCGCCGCGCTGGTTTTGAATTGCTCCGCAAGTTCCGCCGCCTTGGCCGGCATGAAGCTCTGCTGAGCCGATAGGGTCAGCGGCTTCCGCCCCCAGAGGGCGGTCGCCAGGAACACCATCCCGATCACCGCCGACATGATGGAATGCTTGATCAGCATGAACCGCGGGTCGCCGGTTACGAGGGTGAACACCAGCCCGATGCCGAACACCGACCCCATCAGGATGGAGAAGGGGCTGAGCGACCGGCTGCGAATCGCCACCCACCCGATCCGGACCGCCGCCGCCACCGTGCCGGCGAGGAGGGCGGTCGTGTCGTCAGCACCGAGCGCGTGCAGCCCGTAGTAGCCCACCAACGGCAGTCCGAGGTCTGCAGCCATCGAGCGGATCATGGCGGTCATTCCGGCGTCGAGTCGCATCGGGCTCTCCTTGCGGTGGGCCGCTCCTCGTCGGCGGCGATGAACAAATCATCGTCGCTGGGCCCCTCCTACCGGGACGACCGAGTCGTGGAGACCGGTTGTCCACCGGTCGATGGACAACGTCCGCCGGAAAGCCGAAAATGCCACATACAGCGACATTTCGAAGGCACCGGGCCGCGCTTCCGCCCCGATCCAAAACCCCAGGAGAATGGCGCTGACAGAACCGGAAAATGAGAAAGGCACGCGTCTCTGACGCGCGCCTTTGCTACCGGAGCACCGGAAGGCCTTACTCGTCGCTGTCCACCCCGGACGGAGTCGAGGATCGAGCCCCCTCCTCCTCCACACCGATCATGCCTACTATCCGTTCAAGGTCATCCACGGTCGCGAACTCAATCGTGATCTTGCCCTTATTCCGACCGATGTCGACCTTCACCCGGGTATCGAACCGATCGGACAGCCGCTCCGCCAGATCATTCAGAGCCGGCGCGTGAACCTTCGCCCGCCGCGCCGGCGCCGCCTTCCGGGCCGGCCCCTCCGACTCGGCCAGTTTCACGATCTCCTCGGTCGCCCGGACGGAAAGCCCCTCCGCAACGATCCGCTTGGCGAGCTCCTCCTGAGCCTCAGAACCCTCCAGCCCCAGCAATGCCCGGGCATGCCCGGCCGAGAGCACTCCGGCCGCCACCCGCCGCTGCACCGGCGCCGGCAGGTTCATCAACCGGATGGTGTTGGAGATCTGCGGCCGGCTCCGACCGATCCGCCGAGCAAGTTCCTCGTGCGAAACCCCGAACTCCTCAAGCAGCTGCGAGTACGCCGCCGCCTCTTCCAGCGGGTTCAGGTTCGCTCGGTGAATGTTCTCCAGGAGAGCATCACGCAGCATCACATCGTCCGGGGTGTCCCGGATGATCGCCGGAATCGACTCCCGACCCACAGCCTGGGCCGCCCGCCACCGGCGCTCGCCCATGACCAGTTCGTACCGGCCGTCGCCCAGCTCCCGCACCACGATCGGCTGCAGGAAGCCGACCTCCTGGATCGAGATCTTCAGCTCCTCCAGCGCCTCTTCGTCGAAGACGTGCCGCGGCTGCTTGGCGTTCGGCTCAATGGAGGACACCGGCAGCTCAGCGAATCGCGCCCCAGGCACCGGCGCCAACTCGTCATCGGCGAGGACCGCGACGGCCGGGGGAGCGGATGCGGGTGACGGCGCCGGAATGGACACCGGGGCTACCGAAGGAGCCGACGACGGCAAACCGTCAGCGGCGACCGCGACCGGAGATTCCGGCTCGGCCGCCGGCGCCGTGGGGATCAGCGCGCCCAGGCCGCGGCCCAGACCTCCCCGCGGACGGTTCTTCATGCCGCGCCTCCCGTGTTGACCCCACGCACCGCAATCTCAAGCGCAGCCTCGAAGTAGCTGGTCGCGCCCCTTGATCCCGGATCGTAGGTCATCACCGACTGGCCGTAGCTGGGAGCCTCCGAGACTCGCACGTTCCGGGGAATGACCGCGTTGAGCACCTTGGTACCGAAGTGATTCCGCACGTCCTGCTCCACCGCGTCGGCTAGACGGGTCCGCCGGTCGTACATGGTCAGCAGAATCGTGGAGACGTCCAGCGTCGGGTTCAGGTGCTGCCGGACCAGGTTGATGTTGTTGATCAGCTGGTTGAGGCCCTCCAACGCGTAGTATTCGCACTGGATCGGGATCAGCACTTCCTGGGCCGCGCAGAGCGCGTTGACCGTCAGCAGTCCGAGGGACGGCGGGCAGTCGATGAAGACGTAGTCGAACTTCTCCGGGTGGCTGGCGATCGCCCGTGCCAGCCGTGACTCACGAGCCACCACCGACACCAGCTCGATCTCCGCACCGGCCAGGTCGATCGTCGCGGGCACGCAGAAGAGGTTCGGAATACCCTCGACGGCTTGGGCCACCTCGGCCAACGGCACGTTGTCGATCAGACAGTCGTAGACGTCCGGGACGCCGGCGTGGTGCGGCACGTTCAGGCCGGTGGAGGCGTTGCCCTGCGGGTCCAGGTCAACCACCAGCACCCGGTTCCCGTGCAGCGCCAGAGCCACCGCCAGGTTCACCGTGGTGGTGGTCTTTCCGACGCCGCCCTTCTGGTTGGCGACACAGATAACCCGTGGGTGATCCGGGCGCGGCATGATGATCTCGCCACTCGGGTTGAGAATCTGCACAGCTCGCAACGCTTCCATGGCCAGGGGCGGATCGTCCTCATCCCCGCCCGGCGTTTCACGTGAAACATGCTCCACCGGCTGAACCGGCGTTCCGGAAACGGGCGCCACGGCGGCTGGAGCGGCGGGGAGCGGCGCATCAGTCCTGGGCGCAGGCACACCGTACCCATAAGTGGTACCACTAGGACGCGGCTGCGGAACGCCCTGATCACCAGCGTTCACTCGCGACGGCCGGTCAAGAGGCGACTCGGTTTCACGTGAAACACCGTACTCATGCACCGTTTTATCCCTGTTGGCTAGGAACGGGTCGGCCGGCGAAACGTGTGTCTCGGCGGGGGAGATCCGGTCCACACTATCGACGCCTGGCCAGCCTACGGCCGGAGGGCGCACGTCGCCATGTCCGCGCACCGGATGAGTCGAGCGCAACGCCGCATCGTCATCGCCGGTCGGGCTGACAAACTCCATCACACCCGACACAAGCCGCATAGCGAGTCCGCGGCCCAGCGGGCCCCGACCCGACGGGGGAGGGAGGGTCACAGCGTGTTCATCGGCAGCCGCACCACCTGCCGGTAAAGATTTCCGCTTCCGCGCGCCCCGCTTGCCCATCTAACCCCTCCGCTTGTTCCCCCGTCCGCCGCCGCGGCCTTCACGACGAGCCGCCCGGACGACACGATCACGGCCTCGGCCGGCCGCCACTTCCCGTTCCTTCACGATCTCCACCACCGTTGCCGGCGGCTCGATCAGCCCGGCGCCACAGAACCGGATCTCCGGCCGGCCGCCACCCAACCGGGCGATCTGCGCCCCGTGCTCACCGATCTCCTCCTCCGCCGACGCCCCCTTGAGCGCCAACAGCGTGCCCCCGACCCGGGCCAGCGGCAGACACCAGCCGGCCAGCACGTCCAGCGCCGCGACCGCTCGTGCGGTCACCACGTCGGCGTCGGCCACCTGACCGATCACCTCGGATGCCCGTCCGCGTACGACCGTGACGTTGTGCAGTTCCAGCTCGTCCACCGTCTCGGTCAGGAAGGCGGTACGCCGTGCCAGCGGCTCGACCAGCGTGATCTCAAGATCCGGTCGAGCCACAGCCAGCACGATACCGGGCAAACCAGCGCCAGAGCCGACGTCAACCACCGAAGCGCCGATAGGGAACAGCTGCGACATAACTCCGCAGTTGACCAGGTGTCTCTCCCAGAGCCGCGGCGTCTCCCGGGGTCCGATCAGGCCACGCAACACACCCTCGGTCGCCAGCAGCTGGGCGAACCGCCCGGCGAGCGCCAGCCGGTCCCCGAAAACCTCACGAGCAGCCATCTCCATGACAGCAGGGGGCTGCAACACGTCGACGTCGGCAGGCTCCTCGGCGGGCACCGGCACCCCGGCCGCGCCGGGAAGGCCGGGACGGGCGGCATACGAACCGGAAGGGCCGCGAGACGAGGGCGGCCCGGGCGCCGTAACGCCCGGGCCGCCCTCACCCGCGCCGAAGCGTGGGTCCGTCATCTCACTCCGCCGCACGAACCACGATGCGCCGGTTCGGCTCCACGCCCTCGGACTCGCTCTGCACGCCGGCGATGGCGTTCACCACGTCGTGCACGCACTTGCGCTCGAAGGCCGACATCGGCTCCAGCCGGACCGCCTCGCCGTGCTCCTTGACCTTCTCCACCGCGTTGCGCGCCACCGCGGCCAGCTCCTTGCGCCGCGACGCCCGGTAGCCACCGATGTCCAGCAGCAGCCGGCTCGGCGACCCGGTCGCCCGGAAGATCGCCAGCCGGGTCAGCTCCTGCAGCGCCTCCAGCGTCGCGCCGCGCTGCCCGACCAGCGGCTGCAGCCGCCCGCCGACGACCTCGACCATCGGCCGGCCGGCGGAGACCAGCTCGTCGATGTCGCCGTCATAGTCGAGGATGTCGAGCAGCCCCTCGACGTAGTCCGCGGCGATCTCACTCTGCCGGAAGAGGTCGCTGTCCGACGCGACGCTCTCCGACTTCTTACCCTCCGCCGATACCGCTTCCGAGGGCGCGGCATCCGTCTCCGGCGCGACCGCCGAGGGCGCCGGCGATTCGGAGGCGGGGGGAGTACTGGTGTCGGTCACGGTCTCATCTCCGTTGTCACTCGGGCCGGACCGACCGGGATCGGTCCGCTGTTTCCCGCGCCGCCGACATGCGTACGTATCGCGGGGAGGTCTGTAGCAAGGGGAGCGCGCGGGGCCTGACGATCAACCGGCCCCGCGCCGCGATCATCCCTTGGGTTTGTTCGCCGGCCGGGCGCCCTTCTTCGGATTCACCGGTTTGGCGCCCGGCTTCGGGGCCAGCGCCTTGGTGTCAACGACCGGGGTGGCCTCCTCGGCCACGGCCTTGCGACCGAACAGTCCGCCGCTGCGGCCGGGCTGCACCGGGTTCTTCACGTCGCTGGCGGTCGCGTTCGCCGGGCGGGCCGTGGTGGCGCCACCCTTGCCGGCCATGTTCGGCGGCGGGAACTTGCGCAGCACCCACTGCTGCTGGCCGAGGGTGAACAGGTTGTTGGTCACCCAGTAGATGACCACACCGATCGGGAACAGCGAGCCGGAGATCAGCAGCGAGCACGGGATGCCGTACAGCATCAGCCGCTGCACCATCTTCTGCTGCGGGTCCTCGGCCCAGCCGGTCTTGAGGATCATCTGCCGGCTGGTCAGGAAGGTGGTGCCCATCATGACCAGGATCAGGACACCGGCCAGCACCTTCACCGTGGTGCCGTTGGCGTGCATCGCGGCCAGCTCGGCCGGGGTCGACCCGAACTTGGCGCTGATCGGCACGTTGAACAGGTGCGCCGCGGTCGCGCTGTTGAACTGCTCCAGCTTCCAGCCGTAGATCGTCTTCAGGTGCTCCGGCAGGTTCGGGTTGAGGTGACGCAGCACGTGGAAGAGCCCGATGAAGACCGGCACCTGCAAGAACATCGGAAGGCAGCCCATCAGCGGGTTCGCCTTCTCCGTCTTGTAGAGCTCCATCATCTCTTTCTGGAGCGTCTCCCGGTCACCCTTGTGCTTCTCCTGCAGCGCCTTCACCTTGGGCTGCAGCGCCTGCATGGCCCGCTGGCTCTTGATCTGCTTGACGAAGACCGGGAAGAGGATGACGCGCAGCGTCACCACGAGGAAGAAGATCGAGAGGACCCAGGACCAGTTCGTGCCGAGCACGCGGTCGTCGGGAATACCGATCGCGTCCCAGAGCGAATGCCAGCGGAGGAGGATCCACGAAATGGCGTAGTAGATCCAGTCGAGACTCAATCTAAGCTCCAGTCACATCGGCAGGACGGTGACGGATCGGGTCAGGCACCGGGTCGTACCCGCCAGGGTGGAAGGGATGGCAACGCAGGAGCCGCCAGATCGCCAGGCCCGTCCCCCGCACCGCACCGTGTCGCGCCAGAGCCTCCTGGGCGTACGCGCTGCACGAAGGGTAGAACCGACAGCGGGCCGGCAACGCCGGACTCAAGTATCGACGGTACGCGACGACCGCGGCGGTCAGGAGCCGGGCAGCCAGGCTCATCGCGGCCGCCGGGGACGCCGGGCGGACGCGAGCGCGCCGTCCAGGTCGATGCCGAGTTCGGCGTACCCCGCCTGCGCGGCCGGGGGCAGTGCCCGGACCACCAGCAGAGCACCCGGCGGGAGGTCGGCGAGCAGCGGCCGGACCAGATGCCGCAGCCGACGCCGCACTTTGTTACGGACCACCGCATTGCCCACCGCTTTGGATACGACGAAGCCGGCGCGCGCCTCGGAGGCGTGCGCCGGCTCCTCGATAAGCAGGTGAACGACCAGGGTCCCGCGGCCGGCTCGACGGCCACCGCGAATCGCTGCGGCGAAGTCCGCGCTACGCCGCAGTCGCTGCGTCGCGGCCAGCACGACTACCTGGACATTCCGACCCGACTAAGCGCCGGCTCAGGCCGACAGCTTGTCGCGGCCCTTGCCCCGGCGGGCGGACAGGATGGCACGGCCGGCACGGGTGCGCATGCGCAGCCGGAAGCCGTGGGTCTTGGCGCGCCGGCGATTGTTCGGCTGGTAGGTGCGCTTGCTCACGTCAGAACTCCGTCTTCAACTACGTCAGGGGGCATCCGCTGCAAGAAGCCACTTTATCAGAGGGCCGCGGAGCAACCGCTCAACCCTACGCAGGGCGGTTACAGCGGTCAACCATATCCTGACCGCGCGTCAGGGAACACGCACAAAGTGGATCTTTTCTGGGGCGCACGCGGGACGGCGGTTGTAGTACCCCGCCCGCCGCTGTTAGCGTGCCCGGTTGCTGGTCTTTCCCGGCCGTTCGCATACCGCGAAGCAGCGGCCAAAACCGGACAAGCGGGTGGATCGTTCCCCTCGGCGAGCCTGTTTCACACCGCGCCGCCACAGGCTCTGGCGGGAGCGCCGTTCGGCACCACCACGGGTTGTGGATAACCTGTGGATAGCCGATGGCACCGTGCTTGACTCGGGGACGCCGACAGGCAGGGGAAGGCCGGACACAAGGTCCACCGGGGGTCGGTGGCGATGGGGGTGGCGCGGCGGTGGCCGATCAGGTCGACCTGGGCAAGCTGTGGCAGGACACGCTCAGCGAATTGTCCGAGGAGATCGCTTCCCGGCAGCAGCGTGCCTATCTCCGATTCACCCGGCTCCGGGCGATCGTCGAGGACACCGCGCTGCTGTCAGTTCCGGACGCGTACACCCGGGATGTGATCGAGCTGCGCCTGCGCCCGGCGATCACCGAGGCGCTCACCCGCAGGCTGAGCCGGCCGATCCAGGTGGCCGTCACGGTCCGCCCGCCCGAGGACGGCAGCGGCATCCCCGGCACGGTTTACGGCACGCCGGTCGAGGCCGAGGCGCAGCCGGCCCCGCGTGACGCGCAGCCGCTGCACTACGCCGACCCGCCGCGCACCCCCGACCCTAGGCCGTACCAGCCCGAGCTGCCCACATATCCGGCTGAACAGCACTATCAGCAGCCCGGTTTCGGCCCCCCGGAACGCGCGCCGGAGCCGTATCCGACGGGTTCCGCGCAGCACTCGGCGCCGGCCGCACCGTACGTCCGCAATGTTCCTCCGGCCAGCGACGGCCAGGAAGCGCTGTTCGCCGACCCGATGCCGCCGGCGGCGCAGCCGCAGCGGCCGACCGCCGCCCGTCCGACGGAGAAGACCGCGGACCCGGCGCCGAACGAAGCCGCGATCCTGCGGTTGCCGGCCGACCCGGCCCAGTTGCGCGACAACCAGCGCCGTCCGGACGACCGCCGCGACGATCCG